>JAKFUF010000233.1 GCA_021732845.1 Planctomycetaceae bacterium
CAAATCCTGCTCGACAAGCTCGGCCTCTCACTCCCACAAAAAATCATTCCGCAACAGATGTAGTGGAAACTGGAACCGGCCGACTGTTACACCTCAAGCACTTACGTCAACAGTTGGGGAAGTCGGGCTAGGACTTGCCCCCCACCCCGCTTGTCGAGGTGCATTCGGGCCTTTGCACCACGCCCCCCCAACCGCGTAGTGCACAGGCCCGGGAACCACCGAGGTAAACTCGGTGGGGGGACAAAAGTCACAGGCTCGGAGCACGCGGCGAATCAAAGTTGCCGAGTCACTCCGTGACTCGATCCCAGTCACGAAGTGACTGGACGACTTTGAGATTCAGCGGAAGGCTTGCGCCCTGCCGCCGATTTTTTGACTGTCAGCCGTCGAGAAAGCCAAGCATCGAGTCACGGAGTGACTCGGCAACTTTGTATTGCCAGCAATTCTTTAACCGTTCGTCCACAACAACTCCCCGACTGGGATCAATCGGCAAAAATCTGGCCAAGAATATCCGCCTGCGGATCACGCGGCGACTCGGCCGGTTTCTGGCTCGGTGGCTCAGACTCGGCGACAGGCAGAGACTCGTAGGACAGCGTGAACGACTCGCGGGAGATCGAGGGTTCGCTGCCGCCCTTGCGGGTAAATGGCTCCAAGGCCTCCACCAGAGCCGCGGCCGACTGAAACCGCTCGGCGGGGTTCTTTGCCATCAAGCGGTTGTAGATTGCCACCACCCCATCGGGCACGCTGTCGCGCGCCGCTTTGAGGTCGGGAATCTCCCCGCAGGCATGAGCCGACAACTTCTTCAGCGTCGACCGAAGGTCCTTGGTTTCATAGGGGGCATGCCCCACCAGCAGGAAATACAGTGTGCAGCCCAGTGCGTAGAGATCGCTGCGGGCATCTGCGGAATGGGTGTCGTCCCACTGTTCGGGAGCCATGTAGTCGGGCGTGCCGAAGCAACTGCCGATTTCCGTCAAGTCGTTGGGGTGCTCGTCTTCGTCGTCACCGAGCGAGGCCAGCCCGAGGTCCAGCACGCGAATCTGCCCCTTGCGGTCGGCCAGCAGGTTGGCGGGCTTGATGTCGCGATGCACGAGACCCGTTTTGTGAGCCGCCGCCAGGGCCTTGGCGGCTTGACGCACCGCTCGGCAGGCGCTGTTGACCGATAGTGGCCCCTTCTTCCGCACGAGCTGCGAGAGATCGCTGCCTTCCACGTACTCCATGGCCAGGTAATGTGTTCCGTCGATTTCACCAGCGTCAAAGGCCTGCACAATGTGCGGGTGGCTCAACCGGCCCACGGCCTGCATCTCCCGCTCGAACCGAGCCAGGGCCTCTGGATGCTTCAGTCGATAAGCCGGCAGAATCTTAAGCGCCATCACCTTTTTGAGCTTCAGGTGGACTGCCTTATAGACCGCACCCATCCCACCTTCGCCCAGCAGTTGCTCCAACTGATAAGAGCCGAAAATCGTTCCCGGCGCGAACTCGGCCCCGGCTTTCTCCGTTGGCTTCTCAGCCGCAACGACCTTGGCAGGCGTAGATTCTGCTCCGCCGCCTGATGCTGTTGGAGCGGATTCAGGTGGTTGAGAAGTTGACGACATAGGAGCTGAGTGGGTGCAGGCCGCTGGGTGAGTGTTTGAAGATCATACACCTGTCGGATTCGGGAGGTCCACAGGGATTGTCCGCAGCTCAAAACGGCTTGAGAATTGAGTTTGTCACCGGTCCGTGGCTTCGCCATCATTGCCGCTGCCATGCCTGGCGAGGGTTCTGGAGTGGCGTTCCAGCGAACCGGCGTCAATAATCGGGTGAAGTCCTTGTGAGGATGTGTGTAGAAATCGTGACTGAACCGTTTTTCAGCAGTGGCGATGTCTAACCTGCATCCCGCTGGGCCAATGCGTTTACACTTCGTCGCGGAGTCCCGCTGATGTGCCGGTCGTTCTTGTCTGCCGCAGTGGCCTTGTTCCTGATCTCGTTGCCACCGGATGTCAACGCACAGGACGCCAAACCCGCCACGGCCACGCCGGAGCCAAAACTTGAGGAAAAACCGGCAGAAATCCGTCCCGCAGTTCCGGCCTCGCTGCCCGAACTACAGCCGCTGCTGGAACGACTAAACCGCTTGGAGCGCGAAGTCCTGGATCTGCGGACGAAGTCAGGAAAAATTCCTGGCGACAAGGTGGACCAACGGGTCGTGATCCTGGTCGATTCGCCATATCTCGGGGCTCTGCCGTACAATTCGTCGTCCAATCCGCGGATGGTCGCCGCCAAGTTGATGTTCATCAACCTGACGCCGGATAAAGTCCAGTTCAAGCGGGAAAACCTGCAGTTGTCGTGCGACGGGCAGCTCTTTCCATGGAAGGAGTTAACCGCGCAGCAGAAGAATCAATCCGTCCAGGTCGGTCAACAATCGATCCAGTTGCAGCAGATGCAGATCCGCCCGGAATTTACCCTGGCTCCGGGGGCTTCCCTCTCAAGTTGGTTTATCTTCACCGATCTGCCGCCTGGCAACCATGTTCCGCAGTTCACCCTCAAGCTCAAGCTGGGTGAGGCGATGCGGGACGTGGACCTGAACGCCACGCAGCGGGACACGCTCGGGTTGACGGTGGAACGGATGGGTCCCCGCGGCAGCCTGGGGATGCTGACGGTCTCGGGAGAACTCAACAGCATCAATATCGGCACACTCGTGGAGGAACTGGACCGGTTCAGTGCCGAGAAGATTGCCCGCGTGGTCCTCCGCTGGACCGATACGGCCCCGCCCGTCGACAACCAACTGCTCAACTGGCTGCACACAGCCGCGGCTCAGGCCGGCAAGGCACAGGGCCAGAATGACAGCCCCTATCCCCAGATCCCCGTGACCATCCGGGAATTGCACCTGGCGGCAATTCCCGGCGGAGCGAATCAGTACGGATGGAATGGTGGCGGCCGGGTCCACAAGACCGATGCCGATGCCGTGCTGGCCGCCCTGCAGTCGGCCTACGAGGTTGTGCCACGGGACGAACTGTTCCAGGCGATTCAGACCGGAACGCGGCTGGAAAAGGCGGCGGCGCTGGCCGGCGGAGGCGGGCGGCTGGCGGCGGACAAGCTCCCGCTGTTGCTGCAGTCAGCGGACGACAACGACCCCGTGATTCAAAACGCCGCCCTCGTGGCTCTGTCCCACTTCGGGGAACCAGAGGCAATCGACAAACTGCTCTCTTATGCGAAAAAGAACCTCGCTCCGCTCTCGGAAACGGCAGTCGCCAGCCTGGCCCAGTCGCGGTATGCCGCATCGCACAACGCGCTGCTGACCGTGCTGAACAACGAGCCCCCGGAATCGAAGAAGGGGATCGTGAAAATTCTGGCCCGGTATCCGCGGCCAATCTGGTCGGAACCGATTTACGAATTCGTCAAGGATTCGCGGTCGGGACTCAATGTCGAGGCGGTAGATGCCCTGGTGCAGGTGGGCCATCCCAAGCTGATTGAAGTGCTGACCGATGCATTGAACAGCAAGGATGAACAGCTCTCGGTCAAGGCGTTTTCTATTCTGGCGTCGCGGGCGGATGCCCCCAGCGAGGCAATTGCCCTCAAGTACACGCTGGACCGGATTGAGAAAGAGGCACCGACCGATGCGATGCTTGGGTTGCTGCAACGGGTCAAGGACAAGCGTTCGCTGCCGCTGATCATCGCCCGCTTCGATGCCACGCAGAACAAGGCGCTGGTCATCCAGACGCTCACACTGATCGGCGACAGCGACACGGCGAAGTTCTTGGCGGAGAAGTACAACAATTTGGAATCGAGCCACAAGGCGGAGGTGCTCCGGGCGCTGAGCCGACTGGACCTCAAGAAGTTCCACGAGCTGGCTTCGCAGGCCCTGCTGTCGAGCGACAGTTCGATCATCAGCCACACGGTGCAGGGGCTGCAGGAACAGGGCGGCCCCGAGGCGGTGGCGATCCTGATTGAAGGCTTGGAAAAGGCCGGCAGCAGCTACGCCTGGAACACGATCAGCAACGCCCTGGCTGTCGTTGGCAATCCGGCGGCGCGGGCGGCGCTGTACAAGGCGCGTTCCGGGTCGAACCGTGAGAAGCGGAACTTCGCCATGAACGCCCTCCGCAACATGCGGCAGCGCTCGCCCGGGTATGGCTACATGTTCCAGGCCCAACAGGCGATTCAGCAGAAGAAGCACAAGGAAGCGATCAACTTTTACGACATGGCGATCCAGTTGGATCCCGAACTGCCAGACGCCTACTCCGAGCGCGGCAACGCCTATCTGCAGCAGGAAAAATTCGCCGAGGCGGGCAAGGACTTCGCCAAAGCCCTGGAGCTGGATTCCTGGAACTCCACGGCCCTGACCGGTCTGTGCATCGTGATGGTCGTTCAGGAGGGCAAGATCGCCGAGGCGATTCAGAAGGTGGAAGAGTCCAAGGACAAGTTCGACGAAAGCAACCTATATTCTTACAACGCCGCGTGCGTGTACGGCCGGGCTGTCGAGCGGCTGGCCAAGGACGACATGGCCGAAAACCGCGACCAGCGGATCAAGGATTACACCGCTGCGGCGGTCAAGCACCTCAAGCACTCCATCGAGCATGGGTTTGAGGACCTGAAGTGGATGCAGGAAGACCCCGACCTGAAGCCGTTCCGCGAGCTGCCCGAGTTCAAGTCGCTGGCCAACGTCAAACCGAAAGCGGCCACCGAGGGTGCGGGTGCTGCCGAGGAGACGGAAGTGGATGCCCCGGACGAGGACACGTTTTAGTCTCTCGTGTGGCAGCCATTCCGATAATTTTGGGACAGGATTGAGAGGATGAAAAAGGATAAGAAAGGATGGTTCTGGTCCTCACAGATTCTCTCTCATCCCTTTCATCCTGTCCAAATCCCTGACCACCTTCGATCCACCGGAGGCTGGCCCCCACGCTCACGGCTGGCTCAACGCCACGACGATCGACAGCATCAGCAGCAGTGCACCGCCCAGTCGCAACAACATCACCGACGCCGAATGTCGGGCCTCGGCTCCGCCAAAGGCCCGCGCCAAGAGCCACGCCAAACCGACGGCCCACAGTCCGCGCAGCGCGTAGATGATGTTGATCCGCGTGGCGTCCCCATAGCGGCCCAGCGAATAGGACATGCTCATCGCCTGCAGCGCCATCAACACCGTACCGACCAGTACGGGGCTGACAACGCCCAGTTCCCGCAGCCGTTTTGGCCGGTCGATCCATGGCAGCAGGCCACAGGAAAACAGCCCGGTAAAGAGGAAGACCGCGGGCAGGAAGCTGGCTGCACCCCACTTTCGTCCCCAGGTTTGCAGGCCGATGTCAAACAGCGACAGGCAGACCGCTGAAATGAGCGCCAGCAGAATCGTGAGCGCGGCCCGCCGCCGCGTTAACGCGCCCGTTCCGGCGGTCCGCGCGCCCGCTTGAATCACGCCGATCCCCAATGTCGCCAGCAGCGCCCCCGCCCAGACATGGGCGCTGACCGTTTCATCGGCCAGCAGGGACAGGAGGATGGCCACGATGACGACCTTCACGCCAAACACCGGCGTCGCCACCGACACATCGCCGTGTTGAAACGCCAAAAACGTGAACATCTGCCCGGCCAAAAATGTCAGGCCGACCACCGCCGCCTCCATCCACCCTTCCGGTGTCAAACCCTGCGCGTGAAACAGGCCCAGCAGCCCCCACGACAAAGCGAGCCACACGTTGGAAAGAAACGTGCTGGTCCACGGATTGGCCCCGCCCACGATCGCCCGTTTGACGAACATCATCCCAAACACAAAGACGATGCTGGACGCCAGCGGAAACAGCAGATGATACGGCAACGGCACTCGTCCTGGATTCGTGCAAACAACGCGGATGAAAACGAAAACCCCCGGCGCGGCCCATTTCGGACCCTCCGGGGGATCACTTCGAATCAACGATAGGCCTCACGGCAATGTCGGTCAACGGCGGGCGGAAATGCGCAGGCTCCCTCAGAGGCTGACCAAACTGCTTGCCGGACGCCACCCGTCACACAGCTCCCGCCACTCTGAGCCTCCGCACCGGCGCTGGGCGTTGGAACGCTGGACGCTGGACGCTGGACCGCTGCCATTTGAAATGCCGGGCGGCGAATGATAGGTTGTCCTCCAACTGCATCGTCCGGACTATTTCATGCCTCCCATCCAGCGGATTCTCTTCCCCACCGATTTCAGCACCTCTGCCCGACTCGCGGAGGAGCGGGGGTGTATGCAGGCAAGTGCGCATGGGGCGGATGCGACTGCGGAATCGCTGCTGAGCCACGGGTTTCAGGGGATGTCGCCAATCCATCAGGTCCGTGGCTCGGGACTCAGCGTTGGACTCCGAATCTGAATTTCTTCAAGAGATCCTCGCCCATCCGCGGGAGGACGGTCCGCGGCGGGTGTTTGCCGACTGGCTGGAAGAACAGGGGGATCCGCGCGGGGCCTGGATTCAGTTGCAGTGCGCCCTCGCGGATTTCGAGCCCAGCGATGAGCGGCGGTTTCCGCTGGAACAGGCGCTCCAAAAACTGTGGCTCAACCAGTCCGAACTGTTTCAAGAACCGGTGCGGTTCCTCGACCTGCGGCACTTTGGCTGGAGCGGCTGGTATCGCCGCGGGTTCATCGAACGCGCGGTGCTGGGTGAAAGCGTGTTTTTTTTCCACGGTCACATGCTGTGGGACGCACTGCCGCTGTTGAACGAACTTTGCCTGGTCAACTTGTCGCCCAGCTCCGCCGCGCGGCTGGTCAAGGAACGCTGCTTTCCGCGAATCCAGGCGCTCGACCTGTCGAACATCGAAATCACCACGCTCCTGCTGCGTGAGCTGCTTTCGGCCCCATCATCCGGCTTGCAGCGGATGAACTTGTCCCATTGCCACATGGGACCAGTGACCGTTCGCATGCTGGTCGATTCCCCGGTCGCGGATTCCATGGAGCACCTGGACCTGTCCGAAAACCGCTTCGGCTCGCAGGGGACCAAGGCGCTCGCCGCCTCCACCCGGCTGTCACGCCTGCGGTCATTGGACATCAGCGAAAGCACGACCTGCAGCGGACTGGAACTGCGGCGGGCGCGGAGCCTGCAGCGGCTGGAAACCCTGGCGGCTCGTCGTTGTCTGGTCTCTCGCGAGTCACTTGCCGGCTTTTTGGATCTGCCCTTCCTTCGCCACCTGGAGGTGTCCGACAATCCGACACTTGGAGCAGGCGCGGCGGGGGAAAGGGCACCGTTCCTGTCGGAAGGACGACTGCGGCTCGAATCGCTGCGTCTGAACAGTTGTGCTTTGGGCAACCTCCGCGGGCTGCGGCTGGAGTTGCCATTCCCGGCCTTGCGGGTCCTGGAAATCTCGCAGAACCGGCTGTCGGACGAAGGACTGGCTCCGCTGGCGAACGATTTCCCCGCGCTGCGAATTCTGCGGCTGGGGGAGAACCCGATTGGTGTGGATGGCATCCTGTTCCTGCTGGATGCACCCTGGATGCCGAAGCTGACACATTTGGACGTGTCAGCCACTGAGCAGACCGACGAGGGTGCGGAGGCACTCGCCGAATCGGCGGCGGTAGGCGCACTGCAGGTGCTCAATCTGGGAAACAATGAACTGACCACCGCGGGCGTGCGATTCCTGGCAGAGAGTCCGCACTTCAAATCCCTGGAAGTGCTGAACCTTTCGAGAAACGAATTTGGCGATGAGGGAGCCCGCGCCCTGGCCCGCTCCAGTGGCCTGCGCCGGCTGAAATGCCTGATTTTGAGGGACAACGAAATCAGCCCGGAGGCGATGCGACCGCTTCACGAACGGTTCGGCGAGGCACTGGTCTTGTAATAATTTCGCTGCGGCCCGCGTGAATACTCTTGAACACCATCACGAGGAGCACCGCACTTGAAAGCACATGATTGGGACGAGTTGTACCGGGCGCATGGCCCGATGGTTTGGGCTACGGTCTGCCGTGTCCTGAACGATCACGCGGATGCGCTCGACTGCTGCCAGGAGGTGTTTCTCGAAGCGTTTCGGCAGGCCCGCGACCGCCCTGTGGACGACTGGCCATCGCTGCTGAAGTGGCTCAGTGTCCGGCGAGCCATTGATGGCCTGCGGCGGCGAAAGCGCGAGCACGCCCTCGGACGCCCCGGTGGTGACGCCATGGAAGTCGTTCCCAGTCGGGAACTGTCGAGCGAGTCCGTTGAGCTTCAGGAATTGATGGCGTGCCTGACCACGGAACTGGCCGCGCTGCCAGCGCGTCAGGCCGAGGCCTTCTGGCTCCGCTCGGTGGAACAGATGTCGTACGCCGAAATTGCCGTCCAAATGCAGACCGACACCAACGCTGTCGGAGTGCTCATTCACCGTGCCAGACAAACATTGTGCCAGTCGCTTTCCGCCTTCGCCCCCAGCCCCACGCCCGCCCAGGTGCAGCCATGACGACAAATCCTTCACGAAGCCCCGAAGAACTTCTCGAACAAGGGATCGCCGGCTTTCGCGCCCGCGACATCCCCGCCTTTCCCCACCGGGCCATGACATTCTCGCAGGTCGCGGCACCTTCCAATCCTCAGGTGCATCCTGGTGAACCCCGCATTTCGCGAAGGCGCTGGGGCGTCACCCTCGGGGGGCTGACCGTGGCCGCAATCCTCGTCGCAGCCACAATCTCCCTCTGGCCAGCCGACGCCTGGGCCCAGGTGGTGCAGGCAGTCAAGAAGCAGGCCTGGGTGCGATTTCGCATGCATTCGCCGGAAGACCCCAAGCCGGATCAGCCCCCCGTCGTGGAGTTGTGGTTGTCGTCCACGAAACAGGTCGCCGCCGCCCGTCATCCAGGTGGAATGGTGTTCCTCGATTTTGAACAGCAGACGACCCAGCGCTATGACGACAAGGAACGGACGGTCTACCTCACCGATTCCAACGGCTTTGAGGCCGAAGAGATTGCCAGCCTGGTCGCCGTGCTGGAATCGTTCATCAGCCAGAAGGAGCTGCGGCACCCCGAGACCGCCAGAGCGAAGCTGCTTTCGCAATCGCGCCAGGACGTGAAGGAAGGAGTCACCACGTGGACTGACTTCACTTTCAACTACCAAGACCCGCGGCGAACGCCGCCGCAGTACCACCGCATCTTTCGCGTGCCTGCCGGAGGTGCACTCCCCGTCAGGATGACAGAATCGTGGACCCACGACGGTCGCACGATCTCCCGAGTCATGGAGATGGACTACCCAAATTCGGGACCGGCAGATCTCTACGCCCTGAATGTGCCACGCGACGCCAAGGTGGTCAATGCCGTGTCGAGTCAGGACCTGAAGTCGTTGCTCAAGGCGTATGCCCTGCAGCAAGCGGCTGGGTTTGACGCCTACTCCGCGGTGGCGTTTCGGTCCGTCGTGAAAAACCCAAACTGGAAGTGGATCAATGAGATCTACAAGGTTCAGCATGATGCTGCCGGTTACACGAGTAAAATCTGCGATCTCGATCCGTTGATGAAGCTCAGCATGCGGGTTCACTCGGGTGAAGTCACGGTTCCCGAGGGACTGAATGAACGGCTCGAATGGTGGAAAGCCCAGGCACCCCAATTGACCTTCAAGCCGTTTGAAGGGGATACCGTGATTCAGGTGTTCGTGCCCGACCGGGTCGGTTATCCCTCACTCGGACTGCCGGACGACACGGTGCGGGCCACATTCGAGCCCCACCCCAATCGGGGTCCGGCCGGCACGGTTCTTGTGACGATCTTGGACTCCAAGACAGATCAGATCCGCCATTGCTACTGGCTCGCGCCGGAACGCGGCTACCTGTGCGTCCGCCAGGAACACCATCCGGCCAGCAAATATCTGGCGGCGATTCCGGAAAACATGAATTGGATTGCAGCATCGATCGTCGACTCAACAGAGCAATCTCCAACCGGCCGCTGGTATGCCACACAGGTGAGAGAAGGCATTGTCAAAGGGAGCAGCGATGACCTTCCGGAGGGAATACTCGAAGGCGCGCCGTATGGATCAACGACGTGGCGCTTTCTGGCCGAATTTCCGAAATAGCAGCGGATGACGCTGTCAGGTCGGTGCATGGTGCGCCGACCTGATTTCCTTTGGCCACCGCGCTCCCCGAACAAGCTCCCAAGTGCCGCTTTCCGCCACGGCGGAACTCAACTTGTTGAACACGGAACATCGCCGCTACACTGCGATGAGTTTTGGCGACAACTGGTTCAAGGCGAGTGACATGAGCGAAATCCAGCGGATTGGTTTCCTGGCAACGGGACTGCTCTGCGCGGCGGTGATGCTTGGCAGTCCGCAGCGTTCCCAGGCCGCCGAGGATGTGGCCTATGCCCCTCCGGCCGCGAAGGCAAAAGCCAAGTCGAAGACGAAAGCGAAAACGTCGCCCAAGAGTTCAGCGGCCACCGCGAATGACTGGCCGCAGTACCTGGGGCCGAACCGCAACAACATTTCGAACGAAAAGGGCCTGCTGCGGACCTGGCCCAAGACCGGACCGAAGCTGCTCAAGACCGCGTCGGGACTGGGCGCGGGGTACTCCTCGGTGTCGATTGCCAACGGCATGATCTACACCATGGGCACGCGGGGCGACAAGCAGTCGATCCTGGCGATGGACCTGGAGACGCTCGACGGCCGCTGGGAACTGGTGAACGGTCCCAGTTTTCAAGAGGGTGCGGGCAACGGACCCCGCGCCTCGCCCACAATTGATGGCGGGCAGATCTACGCACTTGGCGCACATGGCGACCTGACCTGCGCTGACGCTGTGACCGGAAAGCGGGTTTGGGAAAAGAACATCCTCAAGGAATTCAACGGCAACAATGTGACTTGGGGTGTTTGCGAATCGGTCCTGATCGACGGTGACAAGCTGATCTGCACTCCAGGCGGACGGGATGGCACGATGGTGGCTCTCGACAAGACTTCAGGCGACCTCATCTGGAAGTGTCAGTCGCCTGAAAACGACCAGGAGGGCTATGCGTCGGCCATTGCCATTGATGTCGACGGTGTGCGGCAATACGTGCAGTTCACCAACCGTGGCACCATCGGCGTGCGGGCCAGCGATGGCAAGTTCATGTGGCGGAACGACAGCGCGGCCAATGGCACGGCGAACTGCTCCTCGCCCATGTTTTTCGACAACATGATCTTCTCCGCCTCGGGCTACGGCACCGGCGGCGCGATGGTCAAGCTCATGTCGAGCGGGGGCGAAACCAGCGCCGAGTTCGGCTACCACACCAAGGAAATGAAGAGCCACCACGGCGGTTTTGTAATCGTTGACGGTTACATCTACGGCTCCAACGAAGGAGTCTTCGTCTGCATGGAACTGACGACCGGCAAAGTGCTGTGGCAGAACCGCAACCCGGGCAAGGGTTCGCTGACCTGCGTCGATGGAATGATCATTGCCCGCAACGAGGGCGGCCCCGTCACGCTGATCGAAGTCAATCCAAAGGCCTACAAGGAACTCGGCCGGTTCGACCAGCCCGACCGCAGCAACAACGCCGCCTGGTCCTACCCCGTCGTCTCGCACGGCCGGTTGTATCTGCGTGACCAGGACAAGCTGATGGCGTTTGAGGTGGGGAAGAAGAAGTGACTTATTCCATTGATGGTCAAGTTCGATCGTGCAAACAACTGATTGAAGCAATCCTCACTGCTGCCTACCATTGGCAGAGAGAAGCAGCAGACGTTCAGCATCTCGCCTGAATCGGGCGACAGCAGTTTTGCCAAGATCCCGGAGAGGACATCACCATGTCCGTGGCTACTCAATCGCTCGAAGAGGGGATGTTGAACATCGCCTCTCAGTCCCTCGAAGAGTATGGAGTGATTGCAGAACAATGGGGCAAAGAGCACCGGGTTCTGGAAGAGTGCTGGAAGTGTGAGGACTGGCTGACCACCGGTTTGGAGACACTGGAAGTCATCACGGCTGTCGACGCTGTTCTTCAAAAAGGGGCGGAGCAGGGAAAATTCGATCTGACACATGACATTCAAGATGCAGTTCTTGGCCTCTATGAACTGTGGCTCAAACCAAGTTCTCTTGCAGAAGAGCGGATCGCCTCCCTCCATGAAAACGGACAAACGCCCTCAAACGGAGGTGAGTTCCGCGAGGCCGTTTCGCGAATTGAAGCACTGGTTGACGAGCGAAAGAAACGCCGCGAGAAAATCCGCAGCGTGGATCAGTCAATGCTTCAGCGTCTTGCGAAAGTTCGACGTCCGGCGGTGGAATGGTTCAATGACGATGAAGACTGACAGGAGGCCACTGCCATGCCACCACATCAGCTTCGTCAGGGAAGCATCGTTTTCGCCGAAGTTCTCGACGAACACGGCTACAATCCGAAAACGCGAAGGGTCGTCGTCGTCTCACCCAGTGATGAAATTCTGCAGAATTCAACCATTGTCGCCGTTGCGATTACAACGAAGTCCGATCTCGTGCCGACAGGTTTTGCAGTCCGGCTGCCCTACCATCCAAGCGGAAACTGCCGAACAGGACTTAATCAGGAATGTGTCGCCGCCTGTCATTGGTTGGTGGAACTTGAACTCGCCTCAATCAAGACCATTGCTGGGCACTGTCCAACAATTCAGCTTGACGAAATCCTGCTAAAAATTTTGCAGTAAAACTACACCCTGTTCCTGGATCCATTCAGCATCCATGTCCGCCCCCGCCCCGCTGCTGGAAGTTCGCGGCCTCAAAAAGCACTTTCCGATTCGCGGTGGAATGCTTTCGCGCGTCAAGGAATGGGTCAAGGCGGTCGATGGCGTTTCGTTCAGCGTGGCTCCCGGCCAGACGCTGGGGCTTGTCGGGGAAAGCGGCTGCGGCAAGACGACGGTGGGGCGGACGCTGCTGCGGCTGGTTCCGGCCACCGGCGGCGAAGTGCTGTTCCAGGGCAAGGATGTGCTGAAGCTGCCCGCGCGAAAGCTTCGCTCGATCCGGCCCCGGATGCAGATCATCTTTCAGGATCCGTATGGGTCGCTCAATCCGCGGATGACGATCGAGCAGATCGTTGGCGAGGCACTGGAAGTGTATGGCGTGGCCACCGGGGCCGAGCTGCGGGCGCAGGTCGCGGCGCTGCTGCAGCAGGTGGGGCTACGGGCGGAAGCACTCAATCGTTACCCCCACGAGTTCTCGGGCGGGCAACGGCAACGAATCGGCATCGCCCGGGCACTGGCACTCAAGCCAGCGTTTATCGTTTGTGACGAGCCGACCAGCGCGCTCGATGTGTCGATCCGCGCGCAGATCATCAACCTGCTACAGGACCTGCAGGGGACGCGAAATCTCAGCTATCTGATGATTAGCCACGACCTGGGGGTGGTGCGGCACATCAGCCACGCGGTGGCTGTGATGTACCTCGGCCGGATCGTGGAGCAGGCACCCACCGACACGTTGTTTGAGGATGCGCGGCACCCGTACACGCAGGTGCTGCTCTCGGCAATTCCGGTCCCCAATCCGCGGCATCGCAACGCGCGGCGGGTGCGGACGCAGGACACGGACGATTCGGTTCCCTCGCCCGTCAACCTGCCGCCGGGCTGTCCATTTCACCCGCGGTGTCCGCTCTACGTGGCTCAAGGACAACCGGCCGAATGCCGGGCGGTGCAGCCACCGCTCGTCGCACTCAACGACAATCCGCAGCACCTCGTCAGTTGCCATTTCCCGGACGCCTCGCGATTCTCTGTAACCGCACCGCTTCAACCGACACAGCCAGTCGCAAAATGACGGCGAACTGACTGCATTGACAACGAAAGCATTCGTGGAAACCCCGCCCCCCGATCATCCAGCTCCCGCCACGAAGCCGCATGGCATCGGCGCGTGGACCGGCATGCTGCTCGTCGCAGCGAACATGATCGGCACGGGGGTCTTCATCACGACGGGCGGAATGCTGCAGGACATCGGCTCGGGGCCGGCGGTGCTCTTGGCGTGGTTCGTGGGAGGCGTGGCGGCCCTGTGCGGGGCTTTATCGTATGCGGAACTGGGAGCCGCCCTGCCCCACAATGGCGGCGAGTACCACTTTCTCTCGCGGGCCTTCCATCCGGTGGTGGGGTTTCTGGCGGGGTGGGTTTCGCTGGTCGTGGGCTTTGCCGCCCCGCTGGCGCTCAGTTCCTTGGCCTTTGGTGCGTACCTCAAGGCTGTCTTTCCCAACGTGCCCGTGATGTCCTCCAGCGTGGCGTTGCTGCTGACCTGCACAATGCTGCACCTGTTGATTCCGCAGGGCGGCCGGCACGTCCAAAACCTGTTTACCGCGATCAAAATTGGGCTGATCGTGCTGTTCATCGCTGCCGGCGTTTGGGTTTGTCACCCCGAATACGTGTCACAGCCGACGGCTGCTGCCGTGGGGGCCGGCCTGCCCTGGACCGCCAAGCCACTCTTGAAAGCGGTGCTCTCCCAGGGCTTCGCGGTCAGCCTGATCTTTGTCTCCTATGCTTACGCTGGCTGGAACTCGGCAGCGTACGTGGCCGGCGAGTTTCGGCAGCCAGCGCGGCAGATTCCCTGGGCCATGCTGTACGGCACCGGCCTCGTGGCTCTGCTTTATGTCGGGCTGAATTTTGTGTTTCTCGCCTCGGCTCCCGCGCCGGTCTTGCTTCATGACCTGGCCCAAAAATCCGCCGATGTCGACACCTTGGGCCACTTCGCGGCGCTGCATCTGTTCGGCCGTCAGGCCGGCCGACTCGTTTCGCTGACGATCGTGCTGGGAATGGTCTCTTCCGTGGGGGCGTTGATCATCACGGGGCCACACGTCACGGCGGCCATGGGGGCGCGGCATCTGGGGTTGCGGTGGCTCGCCCTGAAGTGGCATGGCACTCCCACAGTGGCGACACTTTTGCAGACGGCCCTGGCCCTGACGCTGATGGCGACGGCCAGTGCCTTCACCCTGCTGGTTTATGTCGGCCTCACGCTCTCGCTCTGCTCCACGCTCACCGTGCTGGCGCTGTTTGTCCTGCGGTGGCGCGAACCGAACCTGCCGCGTCCCTACCGCACCTTGGGCTATCCTCTCACACCACTGCTCTTTCTGGCCCTGCAGGCGTGGATGATTTGGTTCACCGCGCTGGGTGACCCGGAATCCCGCCGTTACGGATTCTCAACGTCATTCTGGTGGAGTCTGGGAACTCTCGCCACGGGTGGTGTCGTCTATCTTTTGCTGCATGCGGTCGATTGGGGCATGTGCCAACACGGCGAGCGGTTGAAGGATGTACGCCCCGTGGGGACCGAAAACGAGTGACGATCAGCCCTGCGATTCCAGCATCTGCAGATACTCAATGAACTCGGGATCCTCGCCGCGAATGAGGACCGGCAACTGTTCGCGGAAGTCGGCACGCTGGCACCACTCCCGCATGTAGTCTTCCCACGAACGCCAGCGGCGGAGTTTCTTCGACGACATGTTCTCTTCGTACAGCAGCAGATAGGCGCGCTCGAAGAGCGAAATCAGCATCGTGAAGATGATGAACATTCTTTCCCGCTGTTCATCCGTCAGGTCCGGCGTCTTTTCCATGGAGAACAGCCTCAGATCGGGGTTCTCCAGCGACACCTTCAAAAAGTCCTGATAGTTGTCGGACAGGAGTTGATAGACCTCTTCCTCCTCATTTTCACGCTCCTTCAACTGCTCGTAGATGAAGACAAAGATGGCCAGCGGCAGGCCGATCACTGTCACCACGTAGCTCATCAGTTCCCAGGTTTGCATGCGATCGGAATCGGGGGCTCTTGAACTCGAAACTTGCAAACACATCATACCAGCCCGAAGCACCAGCGGGAGAACATCAAGATCAAACCACGCGACGGCGTGGCGCCTCGCCACAGTGTTTTCTCACGTCGGACCACGCTCGCGTCCTTTCGCGGAGCGAAAGGCGACTCTACACAGTTGCACTTGGCGAACCCGGCACATCAGCGGCGAATCCGCACCTGCGTGGTGGGGCGAGAGTGCGGCGCGGGAACGCGGGCCATGCGGATCTGTCGTGGTTCGGACTGCCGCCAGCGGACCATTGAGGCTATCAGCGCCGGGTCAACAAAGGCGACATTGGCGATGAGCATCACCAGACCAAAGGTGCTCATCCCCAGGCACAGGGCGATCCCCATGTGCAGCGGAACGGCCATGGCCAGCACCAGCGGACGGGTCAGCCGGGGCCAGACGAGAGCCACGTACGAGATCTCCCAGACTAGCACGGTGTGCGACATCAGGTTGATGAGCCATGGGTGGTGCGCGGTCCAGGTCATGTCGAGCGACTGGTACTCCAGATTCGCAAAGGCATACCACAGCGCCGAGCCATTCCACCAGGCCGGCCCCTGCAGCTTCGACAGCCCGGCAAACAGATAGATCACGCACAGGTGCAACTGGATCAAGCGGATGGAAATGTTGGCACCCACCGAGGGCGGTGCCTGGGGCTCGACCACCGACCAGTGCCGTGCCCGCCAATGGTCGAGGGACAGGGCATCGCCCGCCGGGCCGATCGCCAAGTACAGGGCAAGCAACGCGTTGATCTGGTCCAGGCCGAACATCGCCAGCGGTGCCCGATGGGCATAACTCACGACGAGCACAAACGACAGGATCGACGAGGTCTTGGTCCAGATGCCGAGGCTCAGGCAGGCAAAGACGATCAGCGCGGTCAGGTGGACGGCCGGCAGCACAACCCGTGGCTCACACAGCCACAGCGGGCTCCAGGCCGAGCTGTCGGCCTGCAATGCGGCCACCGCCGCATGGTCGAGCCAGCTCTGCGATCCAAAGAAGGCGTCCAGATCGAGCGTCCAGACCAGATGTGTATAGAACATCATAGCCCCGGCGAGGATCCGCACGAGGCCCAGCGTGTGGGCCGGTGCCGGGGTGAACCAAAAACGGTCCCAGCCATCAAGCGCGGCGGACCTCAGTTCCCGAAAGTAGTTGGAAAGGAGTTCCATGAATCAGCGCCGGACTGTGTCCATTCTCGAGTCGGCCAGCGAATATTCGCCCAGCAGCTTCTCACGGTAGAGCGCCGGATCATCCAATTTCTGCCCCTTCACGAACGCATCGGGATGGGGCAAAAGGTGCCGCACCAGGTACAGCCGAACCCGCTGACCCGAGTGCATCTGCAGCAGGTGGCGTCCGAAGGAACGGCTGCAAGCATCGAGAGCCACGGGCGGGGGCGTGACATCCGTCAACGCGCCCAAATGCTCGCTCAGCATGAAATAGCGGTGATACAGCAGCCGCGGCCGATGGGTGCGGGCATCGGGAAAATAACCCTGCAACTTGCGGCCGCCGGAGAGTTCCATCTCGTAGCGGATCAGGTGGCTCGGTCCCGGTTCAGGAGCAAAAAACCGATAGCCGTGATTGAGATACGTCACGTCGAGATACGGCTGAAAGACGCTCCACACGCTGCGCGACAAGATCGACGCGGGTTCGACCGCCATGGGCGCGGCAATGACTGCGGCCAAATGCAAAAACAGCAAGGCCGAAACGCATCGTTTCGCGCGGACGGTCCAGACCTGGGGCGCAGCGGATGAAGGAAGATTCGTCATCATTCCTGTTATCGGCCGACTGCGCGGGCCGCTGCAGAAATGGCCGGCACACCGTTGCAGATTGCCACACGGATTCGCGTCAACCGCCCATCTGATAGATGAGCCACAGGGAGCCAAAGACGATGGCGATGACGAGCGACGCATCTGGTTCAATCAGAATCCGCCGCCGCTCCACCTGATAGAGTTGTCCGAGGACCACCACGAGCGTCGCCACGATGGTGGCCAGACAGGTGATGGCATGGTTCTTGGAGACCGAGGCCAGAAGGGGGCCTTTGTGGACAAGGTCGAGGGGAATCAGCAGCAGCATGTTGAAGGCGTTGCTGCCCAGAATGTTGCCAATGGCCAGGTCGTGCGCTCCCATCCGCAGGGCGGCAAATGAGGCCACCAGTTCGGGCAGTGACGTGCTGAAGGCGACCAGGGTGGTGCCAACAAAGGTTTTGCCCAGCCCACTGGCGTCGGCAATGACTCCTGCGGCCTCCGCCATGAACGGCCCCGCCAAGACGATTGCCGCGGCCGCCACGGCGAAGCCCATGGCCGGCCGGTGCCAGGTGCCGTGTGGTTCAGAATCCGTCGCTTCGGGGGGAGCCTCGGCCCGAGAGGCCTGCAGATCGCAATAGACCAGACGCACCCCAAAGACATACCCCAGCAGGATGAGCCACAGGCCGTGAGTGATTCCAAGAATCTGTCCACCGGCCAGAATCGGCTGTGCCATCAGGTTGAGAGCCATGAGCGCGGCGAGGGCCGCACTGACGTTGCCCGAGAGCGCGTGCCGCGCTGCCTGCCGGGACAGCATGCGTCCCTTGGAATGTGATGATAAATCCAACAATGCCAGGATAAACAAGTTGAGCAGACAGCTTCCCATCAGGTCGCCGAGCGCCAGGTCGGCCATCCCCCTCCGCACGGCGGAAATATCGACCGAAAGCTCCGGGAGCGACGTGGCTCCGGCCAGCAGAATACTGCCGATCAACAGCCGCCCGAACCCCGTGCGTTCCGCGATCTGATCGGCAAAGTGCGACAAATAAGTCCCGGCGAAAACGATGACCGCTGCCGTCAGGGCAAACTCAAAAATGGCAAATGTCATTGGACTTCCCCATGTGACTGACGTTTCATGCAGGCCAGCGGACCACTCCAAATGCACTCCAATGGACCGCTATTAACCGATCTCCGCGAGCGAAAACTGCCGAATCTTTCCGGCCTGGTTGGCCTGGTAAACTTGATCGGTGGCAACGTCGAGCACCGTCAGCCAGCCTGGACCGAATGCCAGCGTGTCGATGCCGACCCAGCCCGACATCAGCAGTGGCAGCCCAGAACGCTGCGGCGTGTGTCCGCAAATGACGCGCTTCCCGCTCGGATGCGGCTGCTCGAAACCGGTCAGATGAGTCCAGCGAAGCCACTCGGGCGACTGCTCTTCGAGGGAAACGCCCGGCTCAAGATTGGCGTGGATGAAAATCTCGCCCTCGGTCTCCCAGAAGTTCAGCCCGCTGCCGAAAAATTCCAGATGTTCCTCGGGAATCCGCTCGATGCTGCCGTAGGAGACGACAGTCTGTCGACCGCCATACGCCTGCCAGGTTCTGGCCCAATCGCCGCCGGCCAGTGAATCCAGCAGCATCTCCTCATGGTTTCCCATGACAAAAATCAGCCGGCACTGTGTGGCGGTTTCCAGCAACTGTTCCACCACGCGGCGGCTGTTGGGGCCGCGGTCGACGACATCGCCCAGCACCACCAGCGTGTCATCCGCGGCCAGTTTCAACTGCTTGAGCAGCAGTTCCAGCGCGATGTCACAGCCGTGGATATCCCCCATCGCCAGACACCGCGCCATCCGTCGTCCCTCCTTGAAGTGAAAGGCTTGCGGCAGGATGCCCCATCAGCGCACTGCCGCAACGAACGCCAACGATAGCATCTTTCGGGTCTGCAATAAATTGGGCGTACCACGGCTGGCACGGCCGGCCAGTTTCTGCAGTTGGCGAACCCAGACTCACCGGACGGCGTGCGCCGTGCCGCTCAAATGAAAGCGGAAGGGCTCAAGCCGGCGCGAGCCCTCCGGTGAACCACGCGGGTCGATCTCAACACTGGCGGTCATTCGTTACGCTCGTGTCAGGTTTTGATATGATCTGCCGTTGATGAGTGTGGGCGTCGCACCTGTTACCGCGGTGTTCACAAGCTGGCTTCAAAGATGCACCTGGGTCCTGCAAAATGCCTCAACGATTGTTCGCGTGGGTCGGTCTCCTCTCGGCGGGTTTTCTTCTCCTCGCGCTGGGCACGTTGCCCGCCCAGGACAAGCCAGCCAAGGAGGATGTCACCAAGATCGACTACTCCGGCGAGCTGCCGCGGATTCCGCCCAAATCGCCCGCCGACGCGATGAAGACCTTCAGCACCGTGCCCGGCTTTCATGTGGAGCAGGCCGCCGCCGAGCCACTGGTCTTCAGCCCCGTGGCTCTCGATTTCGATGAGAGCGGACGGATGTTCGTCGCCGAGATGATCGACTACTCGGAACAGGACAAGGAGTTTCTGGGGACGATTCAACTGCTGGAAGACACCGACGACGATGGTCGATATGACAAGACCACGGTCTACGCCGACAAGCTCTCCTGGCCCACCGCCGTGTTCTATTGGGATGGCGGCGTCTTCGTTGGGGCGGCGCCAGACATCTGGTACCTGAAGGACACCGACGGCGACAACAAGGCCGATGTTCGCCAGGTCGTCTACACCGGCTTTCGCCGCAATAATGTGCAGGGGCTGCTCAACAGCTTTCGCTGGGGGCTCGACAACCGCATTCACGGAGCCACGAGTACGGTGGGTGGAGAAATCACCCGGCCCGACGCCCCGGATGAACCACCCGTCAATCTGAATGGGCGCGATTTTGCCTTCGATCCGCTGACGATGAAGCTCTCGCCGACCAGTGGCGGAGCACAGCACGGAATGAGCTTCGACGACTGGGGGCGGAAGTACGTCAGTTCCAACAGCGACCACATCCAGATGGTGATGTTCGAGGACCGCTATGTCGCCAGAAACAAGTTTGCCGCCGCTCCCAGCCCGCGGCTGAGCATCGCGGCCGATGGGCCGCAAGCCGAAGTGTTTCGCACCAGCCCGGTGGAGCCGTGGCGAATCGTGCGGACGAGACTGAGGGCGTCGGGTTCCGTGCCGGGCCTGGTTGAAGGCGGCGGCCGGCCGGCGGGCTATTTCACGGGAGCCACGGGCGTCACGATCTATCGCGGCAACGGGTGGCCGAATGAGATGCGCGGGCAGGCGTTTGTTGGCGATGTGGGCAGCAACATCGTGCATCGCAAAGTGCTGGAGCCGAATGGTGTCGGCTTCATCGCCAAGCGTGTTGATCCGGGCAAAGAGTTTCTCGCCTCCACCGACATTTGGTTTCGACCGTGCCAGTACTTTAACGCTCCCGATGGAAACCTGTACGTCTGCGATGTCTATCGGGAAGTGATCGAACATCCGGCCAGCCTGCCGGAACCGATCAAGAAGCATCTCGACCTGACCAGCGGCCGCGACCGTGGGCGGATTTATCGCGTGGTTGCCGACGGCTCCAAGCATGCCCCCAACCCCAAGCTGGGCGCGGCCAATACGGAGACGCTGGTGGAAACCCTGGCCGACACCAATGGCTGGCATCGGGACATGGCCGCGCGGCTGTTGTATCTGCGGCAGGATCGGAACGCGATTCCCTTCCTGGAATCGCTGGCCATGCGCAGCCCCTTCCCGCAGGGTCGGTTGCACGGGCTCTATGCTTTGGCCGGGCTCAAGGCGCTGACCGCCGATGTGGTGGCGACATTGTTGAGCGACGGAGTTCCCGAAGTGCGGGAACATGCCGTGCGAATGGCGGAACTGGTGGCGGATGAATCGTCCCTGGTGCGCGACAAGGTGCTGGCCCTGGCCCGTGACCCGGCGCTGCGCGTCCGCTATCAGGTGGCGTTTACTCTTGGCGAAATCAAAGCACCGCAGCGCAACGCCACGCTGGCTTTGATTCTCAAGGAATCGGCGGCGAGCGACGCGGCCAATATCGCTTCCGAGAAATGGATGCGGACGGCAGTCTTCAGTTCACTGGCCGAAGGGGCCGGTGAGGTTCTTTCGATCCTCGTGGCCGACAAGGATTATCGGAATGCGAAAGTCGGCCGCGAGGTGCTGGTCCAATTGGCTTCGCAGATTGGCCTTCAGGCCCAACAGAATGATGTCGCCCTGGTGCTGAAGGCTCTGGAAAGCATGACTGACAAAGAGGCCGACGTGGCTGGCGTCCTCGTCCGTGGCTTAACCGAAGGGCTGACCAAAAGCAATTCGCCGCTGCGGTCTCAAGTGGCCGCCGGGGGAAAAGCCGCCCAGGTGCTCACCGAGCTGCTTGAGAAATCACGCAAGGTGGCGGCCGATGCCAATGCCGCGCTGCCGGTGCGGCTCGAAGCGATCCGCACGCTGAGCCTCGGTTCGTTTGGCAGCGACCGCGAACTGCTGGCAGGGTTGCTGAGCAGCAAGCAGCCACAGGATCTGCAATTGGCGGCCGTGAATACCCTGGGGAAATTCACCGAGGCCGATGTGGCCGGCGTGCTGCTGACGGGATGGCCGGGTTTCAGCCCAAAGGTCCGTGCGGCCACCACGGAGACCATCTTCTCACGCCCCGACTGGCTGGTGCTGTTCCTGCAGGCAGTTCAGAAGGATGAGATTCCCATTTCCGATGTCGAGCCCTCACGCGTCAAATTGCTCACGGCTCATAGCGACGCACGGGTCAAGGAACTGGCGACGGCTGTGGCTGGCAAGCTCCAACTCGGCCGCCGGTCTGACGTGCTGGCCGCCTACAAGGATGCATTGACCCTGAAGGGCGACGCCGCCAAGGGCAAGCAGGTCTTCCAGAAAATCTGTGCCGCTTGTCACCGGTTGGAAGGGGTGGGACACGAACTCGCGCCGAGCCTGGCCACCATCAAAAATCGCGGCGCCGAGGCAATTCTGCTGAACGTGCTGGACCCCAACAAGGAGGTCAATCCGCAGTACGTCAACTACATCGTTGAAACGACGGACGGAAAAACGCTGACCGGGATCATCGCGGCGGAAACCGCCACCAGCGTCACCCTGAAGCGTGCCGAAAACATGAGCGACACCGTGCTGCGCTCGTTCATCGAAGAGTTTAAGAGCAGCGGACTGTCGATCATGCCGGAAGGGTTGGAGAAGCAGATCGATGTTCAGTCGATGGCGGACGTGATCGAGTACCTGATGCAGGCAAAATAACCATGGCAAAAACAACTGACCAGTTCCATGGCGTTGGAACTGGTCAGTTGGGAATGCAAAGTCGCCGAGTCACTCCGTGACTCGAGATGACCGTAGGGTATGTGCAGCGAAGTGTTGCTGCGGTCTACAGCGGCCTCGATCTCAGACCCACTTCTCCAAATCCGCCGTGTAGGAAATCAGTTCTTCCGGCTTGAAATACACGGCAATTTCCTTCGCGGCGGCTTCCGGGCTGTCGCTGCCATGCACGAGGTTCGTCTGACGGCTCAGGCCGAAGTCTCCGCGGATGGTGCCTGGAGCGGCCTCGGCGCCATTTGTCGGCCCCATCATCCCCCGGACGACCTTCACCGCCGTCGGACCTTCGAGGACGAGGGCGACAACCGGGCCGGAGGTGATAAACTTCTCCAGCTCGGGATAGAACGGCTTGGAGACGTGCTCGGCATAATGCTGCTTGGCGAGATCGGGGGTGACCACCATTAGCTTGAGGCCAACGATCTTCAGCCCCTTGTCTTCGAGCCGTGCCAGCAACCGGCCGCTGAGGCGGCGTTGAACGGCGTCAGGTTTGAACAGGACCAGTGTGCGTTCGGACATGTCGTTCCTTCAAATTCAGTGTCAGATTTTCGACTGGAATTCCTGTATTGGAACGCGAGACCTGCGTCAAGAGACTGGCCTTCATCCTGCAGGGCTGGCGCGTTTCTAAAATTGGCGAAGTGCTTGTCACCCGCGGCGGCAGCAGGGTCGTTTGCCATTCCGGCCTCGCTGACGCATCGGGATTCAAGCGGTTGAACTGCGTGTCCAGCTTGAAAGTCGCGCCAACTCCTGCTGAGCCGTCGTGAACGGTGCACGCGGCTCTCGTCCATCTCTTCACAATGAGTCGCCTGCGGCCCTCCCGGAGCAGCGTCCTCCCGCGACCGCAGGCCGCGCATTGGTTATCATGCGCCGAACCTCATTCCCCTGAGCCCTGATTCGTACCGCCCGTAGACTCAGTAGCGAGGATGCCGTGATGCCCAAGCTTCTGCCCCGTCTCCCCGCCCTGCTGGTGTTGGTGTGTGCGGCCCTGTTGCCGCACTCGCTGGCCGCCGAAGAGCAGACGCTCAACGGGCACACGTTCACGCTGCCCGAGGGGTTCGAGATCGAGGTGGCCGCGAAGTCGCCACTGGTCGACCGGCCGATCACCGCCGACTTCGACGAGCAAGGGCGGCTGTATGTCACAGATTCCTCGGGCTCCAACGAGCCGGTGGCGAAACAGGTGCTCGCCCCCACGCACCGCATCGTGCGGCTGGAGGATACCGATGGCGATGGGAAATACGACAAGTCGGTCGTCTATGCCGACAAGATGATGTTCCCCGAAGGCACGCTGTGGCACGAGGGTTCGCTGTATGTCGCCGCTCCACCGAGCATCTGGAAATTGACCGACACCAACGACGATGGTGTCGCCGATCAACGGGTCGAATGGTTCCAAGGGAAGACTCTCACGGGTTGTGCCAATGATCTGCATGGACCGTATCTCGGCCCCGATGGGTACATCTATTGGTGCAAGGGGGCGTTTGCCGAACAGACGTATGACCAGCCGGGGAAGCCACCGTTGGTGACGAAGGCCGCGCACATCTTTCGCCGCCGCGCCGACGGCACGGGGCCGATTGAAAACGTGATGACCGGCGGCATGGACAACCCGGTCGATGTCGCCTTCACGCCCGGCGGCGAACGGATTTTTACCACGACCTTCCTGCAAACACCCGGCGGCGGACTGCGCGACGGCATGATTCACGCTGTCTATGGTGGCGTGTATGGCAAGGTCCACAACGTCACTGACTTTCATCCGCGAACCGGCGACCTGCTGCCGCCACTGGTTCACATGGGTGCCGCCGCGCCGTGCGGGCTGACGAGGTATGAGTCGGCCGTTTTTGGCGGCGACTACCGCGACAATCTGTTCGCCTGTCAGTTCAACATGTACAAGGTCTCGCGGCATCAACTGAAGCCGAGCGGCGGGACGTTTATTTCGACGGATACGGACTTCGTCGTCTCCAATAATCTCGATTTTCATCCGACCGACGTTCAAGAAGATGCCGATGGCAGCCTCGTGATTTTTGACACCGGCGGCTGGTACAAGCTCTGCTGCCCGACCTCTCAGCTCGACAAGCCTGACGTGCTGGGGGCGGTGTACCGCGTCCGCCGTAAGGGGACTCCCCGCGTCGAAGATCCACGCGGTCTGAAGCTCGACTGGGCGAAACTCGCGCCTGCCGACTTGTCGAAGTTGCTGGACGATCCGCGTCCCGCCGTGCAACGGCGGGCGATCCGCGACCTCGCGAAGCGGGATGACACCGGCGTGACAGCCTTGCGACCGGTCCTCTGTGGACTGCAGGCCGGCGGAGAATTGGAGCCTGAAAGAAGCGCTGAGAGCGGCATGCCGCTCTTGCCGCGGAAGGCGTCGGAGACAGCGCGGCTCAACGCCGTCTGGACGCTCACCCGCATCGAAACTCCGGCTGCCCGGCATCTTGTGCGGGTCGCCTTATCCGACCCCAGTGACACGGTGCGCCAAGCCGCGCTGAACTCCGTGAGTCTCTGGCGGGACTTGGAGGCGTTACCCTCCATCATTCGCGCCGGTGAACATTACACGGCCATGAACGGCCGTGTCGTCGCGGAACTCGTCGGCCGAATTGGCAACACGGGCGCGGTGTCGGGTCTGCTGGTAGGATCCCAACGCTGGGGCGAGAAGCCCGACCGGATGCTGGAGCATGCGATCACGTTTGCCCTGATTGAAATCGCCGATGCCCAGGGCACCGCAGCGGGACTATCCAGCCCCAATCCGCAGGCCCAGCGCATCGCGCTGATCGCCCTGGACCAGATGCCCGGCGGCGGACTGAAGCCCGAGCAGGTTGTGCCACTGCTCACGTCCGAAAATGCCCTGCTGCGCGAAACCGCACTGTGGCTCGTTTCCCGCCACGGCGAATGGGGCGATGCCCTGGGCGACTATCTGCGCACCCAACTCGCCCGCGATGGATTTCGAGAAAAGGAACAGCGCGAGCTCAAAGCCTTGCTGGCGCAGTTCGCTGCGACACCCGCCGTCCAGCAATTGCTGGCACAGCATGTGAAGGCGGGAGTTGCCTCCGACAACGAGTTCACCGTGCGGCTGATTTGCCTGGGGGCGATGGCCAATTCCAACCTGAAAGAAATGCCCGAAGCGTGGCTCAATTCCCTCACCAACATGTTGTCGGGCGAAGACAACACCCTCAAATCGGCCGCGGTTGGCGTGGTCCGAGCCCTGCCGCTGCCCAAAACCGGCACCGAGAAATTGGCCAAGTCCCTGCAAACGCTGGCCCTCAAGTCTGACGGCAAGACGGAAGACCGGATCGAAGCGATTGCCGCCCTGCCCGCCGGTTCTGGCGCTTTGGAACTGGAACTGTTTTTGTTGCTCATCGTGAACCTCGGCGAAGCGGCCTCGGTGACTGCCCGTTCCTCCGCAGTCGATGCGCTTTTAAAGGCTCCGCTCAGCGTGGATCAGCAGGCCGTGCTGGCCGAGGCGATTCAAAACGTCGGACCGCTTGAACTGAACCGCCTGCTGAGCGCCTTTGAAAAATCCACGGACGAAGCTGTCGGAGTCAAGTTGGTCGCGGCTCTCAAGCTATCGCCGGTCCTGACCAGCCTGCGTGTCGATGCGGTGAAGCAGCGGTTGGCCAAATTTCCGGCTCCAGTCCAGCAGCAGGCTGAAGCGCTCTACACGGCCATAAACGTCGAAGCGGCGCGGCAGAAAGAACGGCTCGACGAACTGGCGGGACTGGTCGGCCAGGGGGACATCCGGCGCGGGCAACTGGTGTTCGCGAACTCGAAAGTGGCCTGCATCGCCTGCCATGCCATCGGCTACAAGGGGGGCAACATCGGGCCGGACCTGTCGCGGATCGGCAAGATCCGCACCGAGCGCGACCTCTTGGAATCGCTGCTGTTTCCCAGCGTGAGCTTCGTGCGAAGCTACGAACCGGTACTGGTCGTCACGAACAGCGGCAAACAGTTCAGCGGGCTCGTCCGGCGGGAGACGCCCGATGAAATCATCCTGGCGACCGGAGCGAAGGAGGAAGCCCGCATCCTCCGGGCTGACATCGAAGAAATCCGCCCCAGTTCCGTCTCGGTGATGCCGGCGGGGTTGGACACGCAACTGACGCGGGAACAGATCATCGACTTGATTGCGTTCCTGAAATCACGCCAATAAATGGGAGTCGCGCATTCCCCAGAATCAACACAGGCGAGCAGGGCGGCGTAAGCCCACGTTGTTACACACAAGTCGGGCACAAGTTCGTTTTCCGCTTGGTCATCGACGTGGCGGGAGGGCTTGGCTCCTGCCGAGCCGCGAGTAACCAGCGACCGGGCTTTTTTGTTGCGAAACATGAGTCATTTGCCAAGCCGCGATGACCGGGATCAGCGCACACCGTTCTTCGCGGCTCCCGCACCATCGCCCTGTGGGTCGGAGCCATGAAATCCCCGATCCCGGCAACTTGTGTGTAACAACGTGGGCGTAAGCCCCCTGACCCGTGGCTCTTCATTCAGCGTCGCCCAATCGGCAACGAGTCCGGGGGAGTACGCACCCCGGCTCGCCTCGACTATTTTGCGTGATGGCGCCGGGTTACAAGTGATCGAGGGCCGTTGCGCCCGCCTGCTCAACGCGAGGCACACAACCGATTGCTGTACGCCTCCAGAATCTCTCTGGCATCGGCCGTGGTCAGCACATTCACGTCGTAACACAAACAAATGGTCAGCACTCCGGAATACGTCATCACCGCCAGGCTGATGTTGGTCTGGATCCGCACCGGCGGGGCCAGTTCCACACTCTCCAGCCGCATGTTATCCGCAGCGAGTTTGCCGTCGACTTCGTCCAGTCCCGTGTCCGCAAACACATTCCCGAGATTGGAGAGAACTGCCGTACCGAGGCAGAAGCTCATCTTGAACGGTAGCGACAGCCCCTGGGGAATGCTCCCCATCGCTGCCAGCACCGGAATCAGCGCCATGCCGCGGCGAAGCGTTTTGGTCTCGTCCATCTCCGCGTCGATGCCCTTCAACAGGGTCTCGACATCGTCGAGCTGAGCCGGCGTGCGGTCCACGAAGGCCATGCTGACGGCATTGAACGACGGCATCTCTCGCGGCGGCTGGTCCCGCAGGTTGACGGGAACGACGATTCGCAGCACCCGCCGCGAATGGTCCACCGAATGGATTTGATTCCAGTCGTCCAGCGTCAGCATCAAGTCCCGCATCAGCAGGGCATTCAGGCTCACCCCCTGTTGTTTGGCGGAGGCCAGCAATGTCTGGGTCGTGGCCGCATCCAAGCCGTGGCTCACCAGCGCCGGCCAGCCCGCCGCTTCAGGACGCGAACTTCGGCCACAGTGCGGAGCGGCAACCAGGGGCACCGCCTTTGTTTTGAGGAACCGCCAGATCCGCGAGACGCCCTGGCTCACGCGGCTGAGCGACTGCCGCCAGTTGGCGGACTTGGGCGGGCCTTTGACCTGGTGGCGAATCTCGTGAGCCACATGCCACGATTCGGGCGGCGAGTCGAACTGGTTTCGCGCGTAGCACAACAGCAGCGTCTCCATGAACTGCATCGTCCCCAGGCCATCGCAGCAGGAGTGATGGATCTGAGCCACGAGCACCGTGGTGTCGGCTTCGGGCCGCTCGCGAAGCCACAGCCGCAGACCGGGCTCCTCGTATAGATTGATATGCAGGCCACGGGGAAACTCGAGCGGCGCGTTGCCTTCCAGCCAGACGACCGTGGGCTGAACCGGTGCCGCGTCCTCCCAGATGATGTTGGCGGTGCGGTTCTCGACGCTGCCCCGCAGGACCGCGTTCAACAACGGATGCCACTGCAGCGAGGCCTTCAATGCCGCCTGAAATCGTTCCCGCTCGAACCGTCCCTGAAACCCCAGGCGGAGGAAGAACGTCATCGGATAGTCGATCCGATCGTCGGCGAGCATGTAATGCTCGAAAGTCGCCAGCGGCAGCGGAAAGGGCATCGAGCACAAACGGGATCAGCGGGAAGGAAATCAAAAGGAAATCACTCCCAGTGATTATTACGGCCAGCTCAGCGTTTTGAGAGTCGAGATCCGAAGCTTGGTCAATCGGGCGTGACTCATGAGGCACGTCCGCCGGCTGGCGGGTAAGGATGGGCGCGATGGCTGTGACCCGGCGCGCAGGTTCCTATAATCCGACAACGACACCAGCTTAAATCCTTGCAATGTTCCATTGGAGAACGCCATGCGGGTTCGCCCCTTTCTGCTGCTTGCCCTGTCTTCCGTGGCTCTGCTCGGATTGTCTCAAACGGTCCGCGCCCAACGTCCCGATCCTTCGACGCTGACGCTGACGGAACTCGAAAGCCAGCACCTCGGCAACGCCAAGCAGGTGACGATGGGCCTGTCTCGCGCGGGTGAGGGTTACTTCTCTCCCGACGGAACGCACATCATCTATCAAGCCTATCCGGTCGGCTACCCGTTCTATCAGATCTATCTGCAAGGGGTGGATGAGCGCGTGCCCCGGATGGTGAGCACGGGCCGCGGACGCACCACCTGCAGCTTCTTCTCCCGCGACGGCAAGTCGCTGCTGTTCGCCTCCAGCCACACCGACCCGAACATCGCCGAGACCGAGCTGAAGGCCCGCGAGGAGGCCGCCAAGGGTGGCCGCCGCCGCTACCAGTGGGACTTCGACCCGCACATGGACATTTACCGCGAGAACTTGGATGGGACCGGCATGAAGCGGCTCACCGACAGCCCGGGCTACGACGCCGAGGGGAGCTATTCGTTTGACGGCAAGCAAATCGTGTTCACGTCCTCGCGTGACGGCGACCCCGACCTGTTCATCATGGATGCCGATGGCAGCAATGTTCGGCAGTTGACCAACGTCGATGGCTACGACGGCGGACCGTTCTTTTCACCCGATGACAAATGGGTCATCTTCCGCAGCGACCGCCAGGAGAAGGACATGCTGCAATTGTTCGCCATCTCGGTCGATGGCAAGCAGGAAGTGCAGCTCACCAACAACCTCAAGCATGTGAACTGGTGCCCGTTCTTCCATCCGTCGGGCAAGTACATCATCTGGTCCGGCGCCGACTACACCACCGGCCGCGGGATCTTCCACCTGTTCACGATGGACTTGAACATCGAAGGCGGCAAGCTGACACCCGGCAAGATCACGCAGATCACCAACAGCACCGCCCAGGACGTGCTGCCGGTCTTCAGCCCCGACGGCAAAAAAATGATGTGGACCGCCACGAACCGCGCGCCGGACAAGAGCAGCCAACTCTTTATCGCTGACTGGCTGCGCGCAGAATGAATTAATGACCAATGAAACAATGACCAATGCTTTGGATCACGCTGGTCGTTTCATACGGAACCTCTCGGAAGTCGATTTTCCCCCTCCGCATTGGTCATTGGGACATTGGTCATTGAGTCATTGCTCCCATGCAACTGAACCTGCCCTTTCCCGAACAGCCCGAGCCTCCTGTGTCTGAAGTTTCGAATGGAAGTGGAACGCCGACTCCGCCGCCGGTTGAAGGCGTGGGTGCGGACAACATCCGGTATGTGAACATCAGCCAGGAGACGCGGTCGCGTTACCTGAACTATGCGATGTCCGTGATCTCGTCGCGCGCCCTGCCGGATGTTCGCGACGGGCTCAAGCCGGTGCAGCGGCGGCTGCTGTTCACGATGTACGACTCGCTGTCGCTCCGTGCCGACTCGAAGTACATCAAGTGCCAGCGGATCTGCGGCGAAACGATTGGCAAGTTTCACCCCCACAGCCCCGAGGCAGCCTACGAGGCGCTGGCCCGGCTGGCCCAGGACTTCAGCGTTCGCTACCCGCTGGTCGCGGGCTGGGGCAACTTCGGATCGTTGATGGGCCTGCCGCCCGCCAGCCCGCGGTACACCGAGGCCCGCCCGCAGAAGATCGCCGAACAGTTGATGAACGAACTGCGGTTCGAGACGGTGGAACTGCGGCCCAACTACGATGCCCAGTTCCAAGAACCGGTCGTCCTGCCGGCCCGCTTTCCGCAACTGCTGGTCAACGGTTGTGAAGGGATCGCGGTGGGCATGGCCACCAGCATCCCGCCGCACAACCTGGGGGAAGTGATCAAGGCCGCCATTCAGCTCATCCACGAGCCCGACGCGACGGTCAAAAACTTGATGAAATCAATCAAGGGCCCGGATTTCCCGCTGGGTGGCCGGATCGTCACGGACCGCGCCAGCTTGCTGACGACCTACGAAGAAGGCCGTGGCACAATCAAGGTCCGGGCCGAATGGAAGCTCGATGTCGAAAAGCGAAAGGAGCTGCCCGACCAGATCGTGATCTATTCGCTGCCGTATGGGGTCCGCACGTCGCCGTTGATGGAGGAGTTTGGGCAGATCATCGCGCAGCGCAAGCTGCCGCAACTGGTCGATGCCTCCGACCAGACCGACAGCAAATTTGGCCTGCGGATTGTGCTCCAGCTCAAAAGCGGCAGCGACACCGCCACCGTGATGTCGTACCTCTACAAGCACACGCAACTCGAACAGAATTTCGGCTACAACGCCACGGCCCTCACTCCCGACACGACCGGTGCCCTGGTCCCCAAACGGATGAGCCTCGTCGAACTCTTGAAGGAGTTCCTGACGTTCCGGCTGATCACGGTCCGCAAGCGGTTTGAGTACCTGCTCAGGCAGATCCAGAAGCGGATCCACATTCTGGAGGGCTTCGAGATCATTTTCGGGGGCCTCGACAAGGCGATCCGGATCATCCGCGCAAGCAACGGCAAGGCCGATGCGGCGAAAAAGCTGATGGCGGTGTTCCCGCTGGACCAGGAGCAGGTCGACGCCGTGCTGGACATGGCGCTGTACCGCATCTCGCAGTTCGACATCGATCAGATCATTGATGAGCTGGAGAAGAAGCGGGCCGAGGAGAAGCGGCTGCTCAAGATTCTGGGCTCCGAAAAACTTCTGTGGGGCGTCGTCGAAACCGAACTGAATGAAGTCTCCGAACAGTACGCCGACAAGCGCCGCACCACCATCGGTTCGTCGGACGAGATTTCCGAGTTCGACCCGCAGGCCTACATCGTCAAGGAGAACACCAACGTCGTCGTAACCCGCGACGCGTGGATCAAGCGCGTGGGCCGCCTCGCCAAGATAGAAGGCACCCGAGTCCGCGAGGGTGACGAAGTCCTCACTGTAGTGCCCGGCAGCACATTGGAGCAGGTGGTGTTCTTCAGCAGCGAAGGGATCGCCTACACGCTGTCGATCGATCAGATTCCCGTCTCCAGTGGCTACGGCGATCCGCTCTCCAAGTACTGCAAGATGGGCGACGGTGCGCGGATCATTACCGCCCTGTCGACCGACCCCCGCTTCACCGCCGAAGATGCCGCCGTCGAGGGCGAAGAGCAGGAAGGGCCGTTCCTCATCGTGGCCACGCAAAAGGGCAACGTGCTCCGCGTGCCGCTCAAGCCGTTCCGCCCGGCGTCCACCAAGTCTGGTCGCAAGTTCTGCCGCCTGGCCGAGGGCGACCGCGTGGTGCATGTCGAGTTGCAGAAGGAAGCCACGACCATGTTCCTGGCCACGACCGAGGCCCGGATTCTGCACTTCGCCATCAGCGAGGTGCCCGTCCTGTCCGGAGCGGGCAAGGGGGTGCGGGGGATCAAGCTGGCGACCACGGACAACGTGCTGGGGGCCGCCCTGATGACCCACGCCCGCGACTGCCTGCATGTGATGACCACCGCCGACAAGGAGATGACCTTCGGCCAGACGAAATACGAAGTCGCCTCCCGTGGCGGCAAGGGGATCAAAACCGTCCAGCGCAGTGGCTTCGAATCTTTGATCCGCCAGCCGATTGAACTGGTCGACTGGGCCGCACTGGAAGGCGAAGGGACGAAGGGTGGGTCAAGCGGCGGTTAACCTCAGTCGGAATCCAATCATGATCGACAAAGACCGATACGCTGACAAGATCCGGTGGGTCGCGGCGTCGTTTGGAGCAATGGTCGAATTCCGTTCTCGCGGGCGCGAGGCAGCCGGCGAGTTGGGGAGCGAGTCGATCGAAGTTCTCGCCACGATGTTCCATGACGAACATAGTCCACCGGAGGAACTTGCCGACAAGTTTCCGGGACTTGGTGCCTGGATCACGGCGCGACAGTTCGCAATTTTTGAGATCTTCTACAATTTGCGTGAACCGGCACTGACGGTGCTGCGCCGCGTGGCATTTGGAAAGTATGACTGGACTCAGGGAAACGCGATTGAAGTCCTCTGCAGACTGGCAGCAGAGGGTGTGGAACGCGAGCAAATCATCGCGGAGATCTGGCACGCGTTCCCGAAAATTCGGCACGAGGCACAGCTCTATTCCATGCGTCCACTGCTCAGCCAGGCACAGGACAATCCTGCACTCGCCGCCGTCATGAAGGAGTTTGACGACATCCCAGCATTCCAGCGGATCCGTGCACGGTTTGAGGAACGACAACGGGGAAATTAGACAGTTGCAATGAATCAGCCCCGTAAGACCGTCAGCCTTTCCTTGCAGCATGGTGCATTCGTCGATTAACGCGCGGCAGAGAATCCGCGATCGTGGCATTGAAGTGCATGACGTGAATTAGGCCCCTCCCGACCCGTATTGCCCCCTTGGAAACAAGATCGTCGATCGTTTCTGTTCAACAGATTCTCGGGTGTCGTCTGTCCGCACTTCCCTACGTTCATTTGAATCTCCGGCGAAACCCGTTCGGCGAACTGACACGGGATCAGCGGGTGCCGTTGGCGATGGTCGAGCTTCAGGAGGCATTGAATCACCTGGAGCAGCCGCGGGCGTGCGTTCAGTTCGTGGGTGACCGGGGGCAGGGAAAGACCACCCATTTGCTGGCACTGGCGAGCCGGTTTCCCGAGAGTGTTTACGTTCATATCCCTGAGCATGAGCACTGCCGCATTCCCACCGCGGGCGACCCCCTGCTGATCGACGAAGCCCAGCGGATGACGATATTCCAGCGGTGGCAGGTGCTGCGGTCTTCCCGACGGCTGATCCTGGGGACGCATGAAGATTTTGCCAAAGCTCTGCGCCACGCGCGGCGGCCGGTGCTGACGCTGACGGCGGATCGGTTGACGGACGCCGGACGCCTCTGCAAGATCTTCAACGCTCGGATCGAGGCTGCCCGCCGCGCCGCCGGACCCATTCCATCGATCACGCTGGGCACCGCTTCCGCCTTGCACGCCCGGTTTGGTTCGGATATTCGCAGCATCGAACATGCGCTGTACGAGATCTTTCAGCAGTTGAGGGATGTTCAGGATGTCTAAATGCGATATCAGCATTCGCTTTGACCGCGCCGACCGGACCTTTGCCGGAGGTGACCCGGTGACCGGGCATGTGACGATTCAGGTTAACGAGGACGTCAACTGCAAGGGGATCCGGCTGTGGCACCAGTGGAAGACCCACGGTCGTGGCAATGCGGCTTACGGTCCCAAGGAGACGATCGAACTGGCACCCGCCGGACCGCTGGTGGCTGGTGAAACGCTGAACTTTCCCTTCAGCCTGACCGCGCCGTTGCATCCCGTGACGTACCGCGGGCACCACATCAATGTGGATCATTATGTCGGCGTCGAGGTCGACGTCCCCTGGGCATTCAATCCCAAGGCCCATGAGGAATACATTTTGAACGGGGGCGAACCGCCGCCGGAGTTCGCCGGTTCGCGAGGCGCGGTCATCTCCCTTGAGAAGCCGGCCGCACAGGCCGGCCTGATTCTCTCGTTGATCTTGGGGACGATCCTTGTCGGCCTGGCGGTCGCGCTGTTGTTCGTGGCCGCCTTTCTGCTCCCCATCATCCTCATCATTGCCGCCATCGTGTGGCTGCGCCGCACCGCCGTCTACCGGCGTCTGGGTGAAGTGGAACTGACGATGCCACACGTGATCGTGGCTCCCGGCGAGGACTGGCCGCTGCGCCTGCGGTTTCAACCCCGGAAGCAGTTTCGCATCAACGGAATTTCCGTGAAGCTGTTGTGCCGGGAGTCGGCCACCTCCGGCAGTGGCACAAGCGCCACCACCCACACGCACAAGGTCCTGGAACAAAAAATCGAACTCCGGCCGGCGGGCCTGCTCGAGCCTGACACCCCCGTGGACCAGAGTTTTTCCCTCTCCTTCCCCGTCACGAGCGCCTACAGCTTTAAAGCGTCGGACAACAAGATCGAGTGGACCGCCGAGGTTCGCATCGACATCCCGCGGTTTCCCGACTGGTCGAAGTCCCAAGCGCTGCAGGTGGTGCCCCGGGCCTTCCTCAAGAACCTGTCCCATGAATCGGGCACCGTGGCCGGCGGGGCTCAGATGGGAAACGCCACCCGGAAGCGAGACGTGTCGCATGCGGCGAATCCGTCTCCCGCAATTCTCCCACCCGTGGAATTGCCACCCCGGTGGGAAGAGACGAACGCCCCCTCGGAACCGCGGGCGGCAGCCGAGGTCGGCAGCCTGGAGGAACTGGCGGGCCAGCTTGCGGCGGTCAGCCAGCATGGCCATGCGCGGGCTGACATTGCAGCCGCCGCGCAAGGGCTTCCATTCGAAGCCACGCTGACTGTGGACCGGGTGAATTCCTCACTGGGAGTTCTGTCGAGCCAGCCCGGCTACGAAGACGGCAAGACAGTCATTGGAACGATTGCGGGGACAAACCAGGCCATCCAGGTGGCGACCCCCGCATCACTCAACGCCACCCTCGACCGGCTCCGCCGAGGCGATACCTGGGAACTCAACCTCACCATTGAGGGCTGGGACACCCTCTACAACCGTCTCATCTCCCGCCAGAACGAACAGTAATGTCTTGGCCTGCATCAGAGATTAAGGGAGATCAATTGCTCGTTCGTTCCGGCGGGAGAACCTCTTCAGCGGAATTTGGCGGGAGCGTTTCACCCTCTGGCAAACCCGCGTCCTTTCCTGATGCCGGAGAGTCACACGCTTCCACATTGGAGGGGATTTCTCGTTCCTTTGCAGCGAGTGCGTCATTCGCGCGGGCAATCAGGGATTGGGCGGCAGAGACCACGTAAGGGGACTGAAGAACCTTCGCGACCATCTCGGTCAGTTCCTGATCGCTGTCAGCCCGGTTCGCAGGTTTTTTCCCCTCTGCGCCTGTCAGAAACGATTCTTGGGTCTCCAGGAACGTGCGAAAACTTTGCAGCCCGGATGGACGAAATGTCTCCGCATCCACCGATGCCGGGTAGACCATTTCCGTGCCGTGCGCGACGATCATGACCCGATGCTGATAATCGCCTAGAGCCGGCACGACAATGTCAAACAGGAGCGAAACCTTGCCTTCATTTCCCTTTCCGCGAGTGATCTTGCCCAGGAGGAGCCCGCCGGTTTGCTTCGACAACGCGTCCGCCTGCCCTTGGAGAATGGCGAATGGCGACTGGATATTGGCCCGGATCTGACTCGGCCAGAGGCTGTTGATGCTCAGTGTCATGGACGCACGAACTCCTGGTTACACGTCAAGACGAAACAAAACCGGCAAATGGTCCGATAGACATTTTTTGCGCGGTACTCCGTCTGGATCAGTCAAGGAATGGGATCCATCGCTGCCCAAAATTGACAAATCCCTGAGCCTGTCGATCAGGCTCGGTCGCACCAGCACGTGGTTCAATGCCTGTACCGCGGGTTTGATATTCTTTGGGCATTCCGCCAAAAGGAACACATCGACCGCATGTGTTTGGGCGATGCATGCCAAATGTCGAAGCGTCTGCCGGTTTTTGGCAAGGTTCCAGAAAACAACTGCGATCAAATCAGTCCTCCATCGGATGACAGCGCGATATGTATTGCGTTCTTGGATGCCGCCGTCAGCCACCCAGCTTTGCCAGCGGAATCTTGAGGAAGAACAGTCCCGGCCCGCCCGGTTGGTTCGTGTCGATGTCGTAGAAGACGACGCCAATCTCTTCGGGATTGAGTTCCACGGTGCGCGGGCAGGCGCGGCCGTTGATGGGGCGGCCGGGATTGTAGTATTCGTACTTGTCATTCCAGGTCAGTCCGTCGTCACGAGAGATCACATACCGGATGCTCTCGCCGCCGATGCCCGGCCCAGGGATCTGGGAGGCCAGCAGCCACCCGTTGGACAGGCAGACCATCTCGTGCCGCCATCCCTGGGTGGCCACGTCGGGAAACTTGTCGATCGGCTGCCAGGTCTGTCCTTCGTTTGTCGAGCGGTGTCCGGTTCCGCTGACAAAAGTTCCCTTCGGAGTGCGCGCGATCGGCACGAGGCCGTGATTGCGGCCGTCGCCGAAGGGCTGAGCCACCGCTTTGACGGGATCCCACACGATGGTCCGGTCCCACAGCGGGCAGAGCCACGCGCCGGAGGGGAGTTCGACGATCGGGTGCCGGATCACGCATGAGGCCTTGTCGTCGTGCGGCAGCGCCTGTGGCTCACCCCATGTCAGGCCATCGTCGCTGGACAACGAGTACAGGACCGAACGCGGCTCCTTCTCGTTGTCCGGGGCGCTCCACCGGTTCCAGCAATGCAAAAGACGGCCGTCCTTCAGCGTCGTCAGCGAACCGGGGTAGTAGGTCTTGCCGACCGTGGGACCGAATGGTTCAGGCGTGCTCCATGTCGTTCCGCCATCCGTTGAACGGGTGATCCGCAGGTCGCGATGGTTGATGTGCCCGTAAGTCACGACCAGCGTGCCCTTCGTCGATTTGCAGATGGCCGGGTGGATATGGCCGTTGACCGGCTGGCCAATGCGGAGGGGAGCCGGCTCGGCGGCGTGGAGCGGGCAGGCGAGGCTCAGGACGATGATCGAGAGGAGAGACAAACGCATGGGGAGGCTCCGCATGTTTCCTGAGGAATGAAGAATGGTCAGCCCAACATGACGCGTTCCTTCGGGTACTCGTAGGGCAGCGCCGTCTCGCTGCCCCCCACGGCCAAGAGCAGCGTGATCGGCCCGACGCGGCCGATGAACATGCACGCCACCAAGACGAGTTTGGATGCGGGTTGCAGCGTGGCGGAATTGACCGTGGACAGCCCCACCGTGGCACACGCGCTGACCACTTCGAACAGATGGTCCAGAAATTTTGCCGGCTGGTTTTCAATTTGAACCAGCAGAAAGGTTCCGGTCAGAACAATGACGGCCGCCAGGGTAATGATCATCGCCGCCCGTTGAATCTGCGAATCGGGGATGCGGCGGTGCCAGGCCTCCACGCGGTCTCTGCCCCGCAAGAGCGAGAACAGGGCGAGAAATGAGAGCGCGGTGACGGTCGTCTTCACTCCGCCCGCCGTGGAGCCAGGTGAGCCACCGATAAACATGAGCACGATCCCCAGCAGTTTGGTTCCCGGCGACAACTTGTCCTGAGGCACGGAATTGAACCCCGCCGTGCGGAATGTAACGGACTGCAACCAGGAGTTTGCGGCCTGTTGACCCAGTGACTGCGTTCGCAGCACTCCACGGGCCTCCAACACCCACACCCCAGCCATCCCCAACAGCAGCAATACCGCGGTCGTGACCAGCACGAGCCGTGTCGTCACCAACAACATGCGTGGTGAGCTTGTCGACTTGCCAGTCGGGATGCAGCGCCGGCACTCGCGAAACAGGAAATGGGAGGTGTTGTGCAACACCGCAAAGCCCAGCCCGCCGACAATAATCAATGGTGCCAGCACGCCCCAAATCTGCCACCGATGCCCGATCCCCTCCAGATTGGCGGGCATCAGGCTGAAGCCGGCGTTGCAGAAGGCGCTGATCGCATGAAACAAGCCAAAGAACAGACGTTCGGACCATGGCTTTTCGGGCCAGAGCCCCGACAACAGCAATGTGCCGATCAATTCTGAAACGACTGTAAAAATCAGGACGGAGGCCACCAGCCGGCGGATCTGATGCAACTGGTCGGCTTCATAGAGGCTGCCCAGGAACACGCTCTCTTTGAGCTGCAGTCCGCGTTTGGAGCCGAGCGCGAAGAACGCGCCGAACGACATGATCCCCAGCCCGCCAATCTGAAACAGGCCAAGGATGACCACCTGACCAGTTCGGGACCAATATGTGCCAGTATCCACAATGGTCAGGCCGGTCACGCAGCAGGCGCTGGTTGAGGTGAAGAGCGCTGCAAGCGCCGTTTCGCCCAGGCTCTCATCGGCACTCGCGGCGGTGTGGCAGGCAGGCAGCATCAAGAGGACGCTGCCCAGTGCAATGAGCGCGGCAAACGAGCCGACAAACACCAGGGCGGGGTTGACCCGGCCCGCCGCAATCAGCCGCAGGCTGCGGGCGAGCGACAAGATGGCACTCGTGAGGGCACAGAATTCCGACCAGTTCCGCCAGAACCCCCAATAGCCGGCCCCGAACAGGCCGACGAACCACACGGCGGCAATGCCAATTTCGCCCCGCCGCTCCTGCAGAAATGCGGCGCGGTCCTGGTCCCAGACATAGCGGATGCGCAGGCCGGCCAGCAGCAGTGCCATGGTCAATGTGGCGAAGATGGGGGCGACGCCGCCAAGCCACGCTTCGAGCTGGCGGCCACCGTGCTCCAGAACGATCACGGCCACGGCGACAATCAGCAATCCGGTCTTCAGCCGCTGAATCCAGCGGATGGAGTGTTCAATCTGCTGGCGGCGGTCCATACAGTCTCTTTGGAGAATCAACGGAGGCGCGATGTCGCGCGCTCGAACGGCCGGCGCACCGCGCCGGAGCCACGGTTGCCGATTGTCGCGCAAAATAACGCCGCCGCAAGGGAACTGGCAGCGGGCAGCTTGACCGTCTTCCGGCTGGCGACGTACTGTGGGGCACGTTTCGCCTCTCTCCTGTGGTCGCGGTTAACCACTTTTGCGGATCTCCGCGGCTTTGTTGGATGTCCCATGGATGTGCCGCCTCCCGAGCCGTTGCCAGCCCCCGGCACAACCCTTCCCCTGGAGGCACCGCCACTGGACGCTGCCGCGGATGACCCAGCCACCGTTCGCGGTTCCGCCAAACCGTTTGTGAAGTACCTGATTTTTGACACGGAGGCGATTGCCGACGGCAGCCTGATTGCCAACGTCCGCTACCCGGCCGACAAGCTGGCGCCCGCGGAGGCGGTCCGGAAATATCGCACCCAGGTGGCTGCCGAGCGGAATGATGGCAAGGACATTCTGCCCGTCACCTTCATGCTGCCAATTTCGGTTGCCCTGGCCAAGGTGGACCAGTTTTGCCGGCTGATGGATGTCATCGTGCTGGACGCGCCGCTGTACCGGCCGCATGTGATCACGGAAAAATTCTGGAAGGGCTGGGCCTATTACAACCGTCCGACCTTCGTCACCTTCAACGGCCGTGGCTACGACCTGCCGCTGATGGAGCTGGCCGCCTTTCGCTACGGGATCAGCCTGCCGCTGTGGTTCAACGTCGACGCCCGTTCGTACGAACAGGCGCGTTACCGGTACAACTCGGAGGCCCATGCCGACCTGCATGACCTGCTGACCAACTTTAGCGCGGTGCGGTTCAGCGGCGGACTGAACCTGCTGGCCAACCTGCTGGGAAAACCCGGCAAAAGCGGCGTCGATGGCTCGCAGGTGCAGGATCTGTACGACGCGGGAGACCTGGAAAAAATCAACAACTACTGCCAGTGCGATGTGCTGGACACCTACTTCGTCTTTCTGCGCAGCCGGGTGCTGCTGGGGAAAATGAAGCTTGAAGAAGAGCACGCGCTGGTGGCCGAGGCGAAGCAGTTTCTGGAGCAACGCAAGGGGGTGAATCCGGCGTTCGCGCACTATCTGGACAACTGGGGGGAATGGTCGCCGCCCGCGTGAATGACAAATGACAAATGACAAATGACAAATTGGCCGCCTGTTTATCGGGCGTCTCAGGATTTGAGGCCCGCATGCCGTCTCCAAGAAATTCACGGAGCTTCGATTCCGTTGCAGGTGGATGGCCGGCAGGAACTGGTTGATGCCAGTAGGTCCTAAAAACGGCGTGCTATTCGCCCGTCGAGTCCGCCTGACTGGTAGTCGATGACGATATCAATGAACTCCAATTTCAGATTCCATGGCGCGGGACACAATTCTCGTCCCTCAAGGCGATTGCAGCAGGAAGTCATTTTACTGTGAAATTTGAAATCTGAAATTCCACTGCACTGCGGAACGGCTTCTGCCGTTTACGTCCATCTTGAGGCTCAAACAGACTCGCCGTCATGAACACCCAGCCCTACCAGACACCCTCCCAGTGGTGGCCGCCGAAGATGAACCCGTGGCTCGTCTGGTTCGGCGCGCTGCACCGCAAAACGGCGCTGGCCCAGCAGAAGATTGTAGAGATTGAAGTCCGAGGGCTGGACCGCCTGAAGGCGTTGATCGCCGCCAACACGGGCCTTCTGGTCACGCCCAATCACTCGTTTCATTACGACTCGTACTGCCTGAATCACGCGGCCGCCCAGGCCAGCCGGCCCTTTCACTACATGACCGCCTGGCAGGTCTTCGCCGCCGGCAGCGCCTACGAGCGCTGGTGGCTCCAGTTGCATGGCTGCTTCAGCGTGGACCGCGAAGGCTCCGACATCCGCGCCTTCAAGCAGGCGGTCGACATTCTGCAAACGTCGGCCTACCCGCTGGTGATTTTCCCCGAAGGCGACATCTATCACACCAACGAACGCGTCCGCCAGTTCCGCGACGGTGCGGCGGCCATTGCCCTGGCCTCGGCCCGCCGGACGGACCGCCGGATCGCCTGTGTGCCCTGCGCCATCAAGGCGAATTTTCTCGACGACCCGACGCCGCGATTGTGCGAATTGCTGGAGACCTTGGAGCGGCGGTTGAACTGGCGTCCCCGGCCGGATCTGCCCATGTCCGACCGGCTGTACCGGCTGGCCGACGGCATTCTGAGCCTCAAGGAACTGGAATACCTTGGACATCCGAGCCGGGGTACAGTTCCAGCCCGCACGGCCAGCCTGGCCGAGGCGATCTTGCAGCGGTTGGAACAGCTTCACGGCGTGACCACCCTTGCCGGCATCGTCCCCGAACGGGTCAAGGAACTGCGGCGGCGAATCATCCTGAAGCGTGAAAAGCCGGGCGACACCCCCGCAGATACCGCCGCCCTGAACACGGACATGGAAGACCTGTTCTTCGTGATTCAGCTCTACAGCTACCCCGGCGACTACGTCTCGGAACGTCCTTCGGTGGAGCGGATGGCGGAGACGCTGGACAAGCTGGAGGAGGACATCTTGAACGCGACGTATCCTTCGGTCCGCGCCCGTCGCAAAGCGACTGTGTCATTTGGAGAGCCGATCGCGATCTCGAAAGAAAAGGCTCAGCAGCCTTCGACGGAGGCTCTGACCAATCAGTTGCAGGCCGCCGTGCAGGGGTTGCTGGACGGAGTGCGGGTGCCTGCGTGAGCGGCGGTGCCACTGGCCAGCTCGCTGCCAGCACGCGCGTCTGACGGCCTCACCCACGGAAAGTTCCGTTCTTCAGGTCGCCTCAATGGGACAGCCGGGTCCCGTTCGCACTGGCAGACAAGCTCAGCAGCGGCAGAGGCACCCGTCGCATGGTCTGGCACGTCATGATCATGTGACTATTTTGCAAAACCGATTGCTTTTTGCTTTTTTGTACATTGACGACACGCAGCCACGCGTCTAACAATAGTGCGTGTACTCATGATCTGTTTCGCGGCTCAGGCAAGGGTGGTGATTTCATCGTGGCAGGCGCGGCAAGAAATTGTCGGTCCAGGATGGGGCTTCGGCGGTTGGCTGAGGTCGCCCGCCTTTTGTGGACGCTGTGCGCGAGTGCCATCGTCATGTTGTGGCTCAATGCCGGTGCGGTCCTGCAGCCCCTCCCTGCGAATTCTCCGCCTTCCCCCGCGAGCCACAACCGCAACTTCTCCGATCCGCCTGCGAGGCTGTCAGCCCAGTGGAACCCTCCTGCCCGGCTCGCTGTGAACGCGTCTTCAAAGATCACTGGCTGTCTGCTGCAGACTTTTTGTGCCACGTGTGATGGTGACTCGTCCCTCTCCATTCTCGGGGTTTCAGTTCCAGCCACGGCAGACATCGGTGGTGCGTGCCTCCACTCTGGGTGCGGCCGCAAGACCGGCAACGATGGATCTGAAGGAGTTGCTCACCGCTCGAGCCTCAACCGAAATCGTTGCGCAACCTGTCAGCACACGGTCAACTGTGACCGCTGCGCCACCCATCAGCACACGGTCGTCTGTGGCCGCCGCGCCACCCATCAGCGCATGGTCAACTGCCACCGCCGCGCCACCCATCAGCATATGGTCAACTGCCACCGCCGCGCCACCCATCAGCATATGGTCAACTGCCACCGCCGCGCCACCCATCAGCACATGGTCAACTGCCACCGCCGCGCCACCCATCAGCACATGGTCAACTGCCACCGCCGCGCCACCCATCAGCATATGGTCAGCCCGTACTTGCTGTGTCCACCGACGGTGTGCTGCCAAGCCT
>JAKFUF010000043.1:0-1196 GCA_021732845.1 Planctomycetaceae bacterium
ATGCTGTTGTCGCGGGCGACCTACCATTTGCGCAAGGCACTGCACGCGGGGATTGACTGGGCGGTCCACTACGTCATGTGCCGTGAAGACCAGCTCTGGACGCCGTTCAACGAGCCACAGCCGCCGACGGAAGCGCAGGCGAACAGGGCTCCCCGCGAGCCGAAACTGGAAGAGGCGGAGGAGGTTGAGGAGCAACCGGAGCGGGCGAGCAAGTCGCTGCGGCGGTTAATCCGCGCGGTGGAGCGGGGGGAGCCATGGGCGGTCAAATACTGTTTGAATCACCTGGACCCGCGCGGTCGGTATGCGAAGAAATCCCGTGGCAGGAAAGCGGAAGCCACGGTTGGACAGGTTCGGCCCGAGGCACCGCCGGTCGTCATTGATGAGGTCGCGGCCGAGCTGGCGAAGGCGGTCTTTGATGCGGAACGCGGCCGTGGGACAGACCAACGCCAAGAGAACGCTGCGCCGCCTGTCTTGGCGTCGGACAACCGACCAGCGGACGAGCCCAAAGCAGTCGTCGAGACCGCGCAAGAAAACGCTTCGCCCGCGCCGGTTTTGATGTCAGAGGCGGCTTACCAGGGAGAGGCGATGAACACCTCGGCACACGTGCACCAGCCCGAGATTTTAGCGCCCACCCTCGAGGTGGGATCATCGCCCACTGTTTCAATGAAGGTTCAGAATCTGAGCCACGAGTTTGCGCCCACCGTGGATGTCGGGTTCACGCACAACTTCACTTCTCGACTGCCGACCGCCGCGCCGCTCCTCACGGCGATCGCGCCTGAACTGTTCGCGCCCACCCTCGAACCAGCGCCCACTTTGGACGCCGCACCACCTCCAAACAGCGCGCCCACCAAACCCGCGAAGTGTTCGCCATCGCCGAAGCGCAAGCAGCAAAAAGCTCAATCCCGCGACCGCACCCGAAAACGGCGCGTGAGGCCCCTCTCAACGAAAAAACGCAGCCACGTGCGCCGGTCACATTCGAAGCCGTAGGATGGCCTTCCGAGGCCGTCCCGATGAACGGTTGATGCTCCACCGAGTTGAACTCGGTGGGGCGGCGACCATCACAGGCGTGGCAAGGACCGGTTGCGGCGGCCGTGAGTCACAAAGTAGGCGAGTCACTCCGTGACTCGAACCCGGCCGGAGTGACTGGGCGACTTAGAGACTCACCGGAGGGCTTGTGTCGGCTTGCGCTCTGCCGC
>JAKFUF010000043.1:1206-42111 GCA_021732845.1 Planctomycetaceae bacterium
GCAAGGACCGGTTGCGGCGGCCGTGAGTCACAAAGTAGGCGAGTCACTCCGTGACTCGAACCCGGCCGGAGTGACTGGGCGACTTAGAGACTCACCGGAGGGCTTGTGTCGGCTTGCGCTCTGCCGCACGCTTTGGAGGGGCAAGCCGTCGAGGAAGCCACGATGCGAGTCACGGAGTGACTCGGCAACTTTTGTGTTGCCCCTCTGCACTACGTCGAACGGCGGCATGCCGCGTAATGCACAGGCCCGAAACCACCGAGTTGAACTCGGTGGGGCGGCGACCATCACAGGCATGGCGAGGACCGGTTGCGGCGGGCGTGAGTCACAAAGTAGGCGAGTCACTCCGTGACTCGAACCCGGCCGGATGACTGGGCGACTTTGAAACTCACCGGAGGGCTTGTGTCGGCCTGCGCTCTACCGCGCGCTTTGGAGGGGCAAGCCGTCGAGGAAGCCACGATGCGAGTCACGGAGTGACTCGGCAACTTTTGTGTTGCCCCACTGCACTACGTCGAACGGTGGCATGCGGCGTAGTGCACAGGCCCGAAACCACCGAGTTGAACTCGGTGGGGCGGCGACCATCACAGGCGTGGCAAGGACCGGTTGCGGCGGCCGTGAGTCACAATGTAGTCGAGTCACTCCGTGACTCGAACCCGGCCGGAGTGACTGGGCGACTTAGAGACTCACCGGAGGGCTTGTGTCGGCCTGCGCTCTACCGCGCGCTTTGGAGGGGCAAGCCGTCGAGGAAGCCACGATGCGAGTCACGGAGTGACTCGGCAACTTTTGTGTTGCCCCACTGCACTACGTCGAACGGTGGCATGCGGCGTAGTGCACAGGCCCGAAACCACCGAGTTGAACTCGGTGGGGCGGCGACCATCACAGGCGTGGCAAGGACCGGTTGCGGCGGCCGTGAGTCACAAAGTAGGCGAGTCACTCCGTGACTCGAACCCGGCCGGAGTGACTGGGCGACTTAGAGACTCACCGGAGGGCTTGTGTCGGCTTGCGCTCTGCCGCGCGCTTTGGAGGGGCAAGCCGTCGAGGAAGCCACGATGCGAGTCACGGAGTGACTCGGCAACTTTTGCCCCTCTGCGAGAGGCACGGCGGTCCGGCGATGGCAAGTACCGATTCAACCGACAGGCCTGAACTCGGTGGGGAGCCACCTAAGAGTGTCGCTTGGCGAAAGGCATTTTCCCAGACGCATTTTCCCAGACGCTGGACAATGGACGGAAGTTTGGGTAAAGAAATCTGTCGAACCAAATCAGGGAGTTTGCGCGGCAGGCTAACGATTGGAGTGCCCGTTTCCGTTGCGTTCCGTGACCCGAGCCCTAAAATCTGGGTTTCCGGTCTGAGTTGGTTCGTCCGCGAGGTCCGGAGTAATCTCCGTGGCTTCGCTGCTGTTTCGGCCGCGGCTGGAGACTTGGGAGAAGTCCGGGGGCGTGGCATTCAACACCGTGCGTCGGATCGGCGTACTAGGGGATGAATGCCTTCGGGAGGTCAGCATCGTGGATTCGTCTCATCCATTGGGGTGACCGAACCACCACCGGGATGTGTACCGCTTGGAAATCGTGGAATGGGAGTGGTGATGGCGAAAGAAAGTCCGATGATGATCGAGGCGCGGGGACTCAGCAAATATTACGGCGAGTTCGCGGCGATTGACAATGTGACATTTTCCATCCCCTCCGGGAAGGTTGTCGCCTTTCTTGGCCCCAACGGTGCCGGAAAATCGACGACCATGAAGATCCTCACCGGCTTCCTGAACCCCTCCAAAGGCCAGGCGCTGATTGGGGGCTTCGATGTCCATGAGAATCGGATCGCCGCCGCCAAGCTGATCGGATACCTGCCGGAAAACGGGCCGCTCTATCTGGACATGTCACCCAAGGCCCTGTTGCGGCATGTGGGCGAAGTCCGGGGCCTGTCACAGAGCTACATTCGCGAACGCCTCGACTATGTCGCCGTCCGCTGTGACCTGACTCACGTCTGGGGCAAGCCCACCGGCAAACTGTCGCGCGGCTACCGCCAGCGCGTCGGGATGGCCCAGGCCCTGTTGCACGACCCCAAAGTGCTGATTCTCGACGAGCCGACCTCCGGTCTCGATCCGAACCAGGTTCATGACGTGCGTGAGCTGCTCAAAAGCCTCGGAGAAACGAAGACGGTCATACTTTCAACGCACATTCTGCAGGAAGTCGAGGCCGTTTGCAGCCGCGTGATCCTGATCAACGAAGGGCGGATCGCCCTCGACGGGACCGTGGCGGATCTGGGTGGGCCGACCCACGACATGGAAGGCCGGTTCCGGCAGTTGACCCGCGTCCGGTAGGCGGCGATCGATCAGCGGGTGGCTCAGAGAGAGCGACTCAAAATCGGCGGTGGCGGCAAAATACAATTGTCAGAGTCTTTCTTCCCGCGTGGCTCAAGGCGGGAATGGACATAAATTCAGGAGTTCGTGGATGTCTGTGATTCTGGCCGTTTTCAAACGGAACCTCGTGAGTTACTTCTCGGGGGTGATCGGCTACCTGTTCGTTGCCGTCTTCCTCGGTGCCAGCGCCTATCTGGCGTTCAGCGAACAGTTCTTTGCCAACAATCTGGCAAACCTCGACCAACTGAATCTGTGGTTTCCCGCTCTGCTGGTCGTGCTGATCCCCGCGATCACCATGTCGAGCTGGGCCGATGAGCGCCGGTTTGGCACCGACGAACTGCTGTTCACCCTGCCCGCCACCGATCTGCAGATTCTTATCGGGAAGTACCTGGCGGTTCTGGGTGTGTACTCCATCGCGCTTTTGTTCAACGCCGTCGGCCTGTCGCTGGCTCTGTTGGTGATGGGCAGCCCAGACTGGTCTCTGTTGTTGACAGTCTTCATCGGTTTCTGGTTCGCGGGAGCCGCACTGCTTGCGGCAGGCTTGGTCGCTTCAGCCGCCAGCAAGAGTCCAACCGTCGCCTACCTGCTGGGGCTGTTTGTGGGCGGCGTCCCGGTGATGCTGTATTACGGCAGCACCGCGTTTCTCGGCTATAGTGTGGCCGGCAACCTTCGAACCTTCGGTTTGGGCATCCTCTCCTTCTCGGGGATTGTCTACTTCGTCTCGCTGATCGCGCTGTTTCTGTTCGTCAACTATGTGTTGATCACCGGGCGGTTCTGGTCCACCGGCCCCGGGCGCGCCGCGCTGCTGGTCGGCTTGTTCGTGGCGATGATCGCCCTGCCGGAAGGCCTGCTGCTGTGGCTTGGACTGAACAGTGCCGCCTCCTGGGCACCGCTGGCGATCCGTGTGGGGGTCATTCTGGTCCTGGCGTTGGGGCTGTTTCTCGGAACGGCGATCAAGGGGCGCGAGATTCGTTCCGGTTTGCTGTTCGCGGTCGAGTTCGTGGCGCTGGCGATCACCTTCGTCTCGGTGAATCAGGCCGCCAACAGCTACAACATGGATGTCGACCTGACCTCGGAAAAGCTCTACAGCCTCTCATCCACGACGGATACGACGCTCTCGAGCCTCAAGTCCGACCAGGAAGTCATCATTCGGGCCTTCATTTCGCCGGAAGTGCCCAAGCAGTTCGCTCCCCAGCGCAACACGCTGCTGGGTCTGCTGCGACAGTATGACAGTTACAACAATGTGATCGTGCAGATCTCCGAAACGCGGCAGTTCACTCCAGAAGCAACCGAAGCGCAGCGGTTTGGAATCGACGCCCAGGTGCGCGAGGCCGAACAGGCAGGCAGAAAGGTCGTTTTACCCTTCTATCTCGGCGTGGCAATCACCTCGGGCGACTCCGAAAATGTCCTGCCCTTCTTTGACCTGGGAACGCCGGTTGAATACGAACTGACGAGCGCGATCTATGCTCTGACCCGGCCCAAGCGGAAGACGCTGGGCATCCTGAAGACCGATGCGAAGGTCACCGGTGGCCTCGACATGAGCACCTTCCAGCAGAGTCCGGAATGGCCAATTGTCGCCGAACTGAAGAAACTTTACGACGTGAAGGAAGTCGAACCGAAGGATCTGGCCAACTCGGATTTCGCCACCCTGCTGGCGTTCATGCCATCGACGCTCACCGACCAGGAACTGCCGTTCCTGGTGGCCTACGTCAAGTCTGGTCATCCCACGCTGATTGTCGATGACCCGTATCCGTTCTGGAATCCAGACCTGGCACCAAGCTCCGAGAAGCCGCGCCAGGGGGGAATGTTCGGGGGCGGACCGCCTCCCACACCCAAAGCCGACGGCGGTCGGCTGACGCCGCTCCTGGATGTGCTGGAGGTCGCTTGGGATTCGGGCCGGACCGTCTGGGATCCGTACAATCCGCAGGTCAAGCTGGCGGACGTCTTTCGGCGGTTTGACGCGGTGTTTATCGACAAGAACAGCGGTGGCTCAATGCCCTTCGGCGACAAAAGCCCCATCAGCAACGGCCTGCAGCAGGTGCTGATGCTCTATCCCGGGCAGTTGCAGCCACGGCAGGGTGCCCGCACGACGTTTACCAACCTGCTGCGGACCGGCAAGGAAAGCTACACCCGCGAATGGGATGAGATCGTGGAACAGGGCGGTGGCTTCATGGGACCCCGCACGCAGTTGAAGACCGACCTGGAGCGCAAAGAACCAGAGATGTTTGGCGACAATCCCGGTGAGATTGTGACGGCGGCTCAAATCAAGGGGCCCAAGGCCGACAGCAAACCGGTCAACGTGGTCTTCATCACCGACTTGGACATGATCTCCAAGCCATTCTTCGACATCCGCGACCAGCAGTTCGAAAACCTCGATTTTGACAATATTGCGTTCGTGCTGAACGCCGTGGATGTGCTCGCTGGTGTGGACACGCTGGTTCCGCTGCGGATTCGTCGCGGGCAGCACCGCACGCTGAAGCGGGTCGAAAACAAGCGCCGCGAAGTGGAACGCAAGGAAATCGAAGACCGGACGCGGGCCGAAGACAAGGCCAAGAAGAAGAATGAGGAAGCCACGCAGAACTTTGTGGAGATGGCGAACAAGATTCGCGAAGACAAATCCCTGGACCGGCAGCAGCAGGAGATCAAGCTGGCCCAGCTCGCCGAGAATCAAACCCGGCAGATGGCCGTGATCGAAGCGCAGATCAAGGATGAGACCAACCAGGAGATTCGCGTCTCCCGCGACCGCACCCAGGCTGAAATTCTGCGGCTGGAAAGCCAGTTCCGCTGGGCCTCGGTGCTCCTGATTCCGCTGCCGGCCATCCTGCTTGGCCTCGTCGTGCTGTCCGTCCGCATGGCGGATGAAAACCGCGCGGCGGTGCCCGAACGGCTGCTGAAGAAGCACAAGTAGAACGTCCAAAACGCTGAAGGAATTTCAGATTTCAAATTTCACAGTCCGTGGAGTGCGTCGAACTGGCGGCCATGTTGTTGAAAACACACCGTGATCAAATCGGCTTCCCTCGCATTCCGTCCGATTTCGAAAAACACTTTACTGTGAAATTTGAGATCTGAAATTTGAAATTCCACTTGACCGCGCGGCGTTCCAAAGACCATTGACGATACCAAGATTTTCCTCCGACCCTGTCGGCCACGATCGATCTGACTTCACAGCCTGCCGTTAGATGGCGTGCTGAATCCATGGAGGCAACTATGAACGACGCAATTCGCAGTGCTGTGTTTGTCGGTGTCGCGGCGGTTTCGCTGCTCACCGCATGGATCACCAGCACGCCCACCACCCGCACCGCCAAGAACGAGCTGGGTGAGACTGGAAAAATATTCTATCCGGAGTTCCAGGATCCCACCGTTCCGGACAGCATCAAAGTCACGATGGTGGACGAAGGCAAGGCGCTCGAAAAGAACTTCGAAGTGCAGGTGAAGGATGGACAATGGAGCATTCCGTCGCACCACGGTTACCCGGCCGATGGCAAGGACCGGCTGGCCAAGACGGCCGCCTCAGTCATCAATTTGAAGCGTGAGGAACTCCGCAGCCGCGCCGTTGCCGATCATGAGAAGCTCGGAGTGTTGGACCCTGCCAAGGCGACCAAAAGTGCGCTGAAAGGGTATGGTCGGCGAATCACACTGTCGGAAAAGGGTTCCCCGGTGATGGATCTGATCATCGGGAACGAATTGGAGAAGCGCCCGGGATTCTATTTCGTCCGCAAACCGGAGGAGACGGCCACGTATGTCGCCAAGGTCAATGTCGATCTCTCCACGAAATTCAGCGACTGGATTGAGCCGGATCTGCTCAAAATTGATCGCGACCAGTTGACCGCCGTGAAGGTGGACAACTATTCGATCGACGAAGAGCGCGGAGTGCGAATTCCCGGCGATGTCAGCATCCTCACGCGGGACAAGTCTTCCGATCCTTGGATCCTCAAGGAGATCGACAAGGACAAGGAAGAGGTTGAACCCAGCCGCGTGGCGGGGATCGTCAACACACTGGACGATCTCAAGCTGATCGGCGTCCGCCGCAAACCGGCCCAACTGCGTGACTATCTTCAAGGCAAAAGCGAGGGAATTGGTCGCGACGACGCTCTGTCACTGCAGTCCCGTGGTTTCTATGTGACGCAGCGGGGACAGTTGCTGGCCAATGAAGGCGAGATGTCGGTCGTCACCAACAAGGGGATTGTCTACGACCTGCAGTTCGGCGAAATCTTCACGGGCGACGATCTGGAACTCGAAACTGGCCTGACCCCCAAGGACAAGAAGCCCGACGAGAAGAAGCCCGCCGCCGGCGCTGCTCCGGCAGCCACGGGGAAGTCGGGACGATATCTGTTTGTCCGCGCCGCATTTGACGAAGACCAGATGCCGGGCAAGCCGGTCAAGCCTGTGAAGCAGAAGGTTCCCGCCGCTGAACCTGCGGCAGATGCGCCCAAGGAGGCACCCAAGGAAGACGCGCCTAAAGCCGACGCGCCGAAGGAAGAGGCTCCCAAAGAGGAGCCGAAGCCTGAAGCCGCACCAAAGAAAGAGGAAGAGCCCAAGCCTGAGGCGAAAGCCGAAGAGGCCAAGCCAGCCGACACCAAGCCCGAAGCCGGTTGCGAAGATCCAAAACCAGAAGCAGCACCTGAAGCCCCCAAGGCGGAAGAGGCTCCGAAGGCTGCAGAGGCCCCCAAAGCCGAGGAAGCTCCGAAGGCCACTGAAGCTCCGAAGGCCACTGAAGCTCCGAAGGCCACTGAAGCTCCGAAGGCCACTGAAGCTCCGAAGGCCACTGAAGCTCCGAAGGCCACTGAGCCACCCAAAGCTGCTGAAGCTCCCGCTGCCGCTACACCGCCCGCCGCAGCCAAGCCACCGGTCAAGACTGCGGAAGATCTGGAAAAGGAGTATCAGGCGGCCCTGAAGCAGTACGAGACCGATCTTGCCGCATGGAAGACCAAGGTCACCGAAGCCACGAAAGAGGCCGAAACGTTGAATGACCGCTTCGCGGAATGGTACTACGTGATCTCGGCGGACGACTTTGAAAAGCTGCACGTGGCCCGCAAGGATTTGGTGAAGGCCAAAGCACCCGCGGCGGCAGCACCAGCGGGTGCCGCAGTGCCGGGTGCCCCTGGGACACTGCCAGCCGCAACGGAGCCACCACCGGCCGTGAAGCCTGAGGCCGCGAAGCCCGCCGAGAAGACGGATGCGGAAAAGCCCGCCGAGAAGACGGATGCGGAAAAGGCAGATGCTGACAAACCAGAGCCACCGAAGGCAGAAGCACCCAAGCCGGAAGCCCCGAAGGACGAGAAGCCAACGGCGCCTGCCAAGGCGGAAGCAGAGGCGAAGCCCGCTGACGCGAAGCCTGAGGCTCCCAAAGAAGAGGCTCCCAAGACCGACGAGAAGCCAGAAGCCGCCGCGGCTGAAGAGAAGCCCCAAGCAGAAGCACCGAAAGAGGCTCCCAAGCCCGAATAGTGGGAAAAACAGCGGCGTTCTTTTGAACTGCGACCTGCGGAGGACATGATTGCTGCCGCTCGTCGAAAACTACCTGCGCGCCCATCCGTGGCTTGGATGGTGTGCCGCGGCATACGGCATCTCCTGCCTCTGCATGTGGCCGTATCGGCTGCGAATCCGACTGTTGGCGCTGCGTCTTTTTCGCCGTCAGGTCAGCAGTCCAGCATTCGACCCTCATCTCCGCAGACTGCTGTTGCGCAACCGGTGGTTGTATTCGACGGGAATGCGAAAATATTGGAATCGTCGATCCTGGCACTCCCAATGGATTGACGCACTGTGGATGCTCACGGCAGTCACCGCGGCCGCATGGATCGTCTGGGTCACCTTTCGACGGTAGCCGCGACACGCTGCGGATGAGCCTGCTTCCCGGTGACGAGGCTCATCGCACAAACCAGCGCATCGGACAATGCATGTTCTGGTCTTCAAACTTCAGCGTGTGCGGATCGACCTGCCGATACACGAGATGCCCATCCGTGCACGCCAGGCACCAGCCGAAATCCCAGCCACGGCTGACGTAGCGGAGCGGGATGGTGGGATGGATCCGCACCAGGGGGTTGGTGCCGGCGATGAACAGCTTCCGCTCTGTGTAGTCGTAGCACGAACCAGCCTGAATCTGCACTTCATGGTCCAGTGCGTCGGCTGAGGGAAGCCCAGCAGGATCCAGTCGAAAACCGTGGCACAAACCTCTGATGGCGACTTTGATCTGGCAGCCACGGCGGAAGGCTGCTGAGAGGTCCTCGATCGAGCCGGCCAGGACGCTGCCGTCGGCGGCATGCGACAACACCTCGGACCACTCGTCACGGACGAGATAGTCGAACTGTTCGAAGTCATACACGAAATTATGGCATGGGGCGCTGGTTCCGGCATCCCAGTTGTCGTGCTGGTGGTAGCGCGGCATGTCTGGATGCGGCGGGGCCGCCGCCGCACCAAAGATGTTGTCCGACGCACCGCCATCCAGGTAGGGCCGGGCAATGCCCTGCTCGCCGTCCTGGTTGTAGAGAAAGAAGGACATCGACGGCCGCGGCCCAAACGTGCTCGGAAGCGTGACGGGCTGCCGCAACCCCATCACCCCGCCGACCCAGCGTTCCGCGACTTGATGCACGATTTGAAAGTCGCAGACTTCGCGAATCAGTTCATTGCTGTCGGAGGCCGTGTCAATGTGCTCGTTGTGTCGAAATTCCGTCAGAATCCGCAGGTCCGCGCCGCGGCGGATGGCCGCGTTCAACGCGTCCGCGCTGCCAGCGCGAACCGTACGGTCCGAGTTAAGGGTGAGCACGCTGCGCCATGGCGCGGCGGGAGTCTCTCGGCTGGCTGCAGTCATTCAATGATCCTCACCGACGGGAGTGCTCAAGAGCTTGGGGACGCGGCAAAAATAATTGTGACATTTGTCTCCCTCTCCAGCAGCGAACGCCATCAAGGACAGCGAATGAAGTTGGTGGTGAAGTCGACAGGGCTGGGAAAACGGTACGGGAATCGTACGGTCATAAATTAACCACGAATTTTCACGAATCTTACGAATATCACGAATGATCAACCGGCATGGCTTCGCGGGTGATGGAATCCTGCGCGTTGTTATTCGTGACATTCGTCTTATTCGTGAAAATTCGTGGTTCCCCCTTCTCGTTGCCTAAGACCGGCGTTCGGTCAGCAACTTGAAGCGTGCTTTATTCTTTGTCCGGTCCTTACCATACAATTCCTGACCGTGACTTTTGAAGATCGCGGCACGCTTTGATGAAACGATGAAACCACATTGCTGGCCGCGGTTGTGCAGCCACTTCCGGGCCTGGAGACGGCACTGCCTTATGGTCGGTGTGCGTGTCCCTTATGATGGCCGTGCAACACAATCATACGACTCGATAGACAGGACCAGCGGCTGCCGATGACTGAACTGTTTTTGGTGCGACATGGAGCGACCCCGTCCAATGAGCATATTCCGCCGATTCTCCAGGGGAAGGGGATTGACGACCCATTGAGCGAAACCGGCCTGCGGCAGGCGGCGGCGGTCGGCCGATTCTTTGCGGAACGCCGGGTTTCGCGAATCTATTGCAGCGGCCTGCGGCGGACGCGGGAAACGGCCGAAGCGATCGCTGCGCCGCACCGGTTGGCGGTCACCCCCATTGAGGCCCTGCATGAGATCGACGTGGGGGTGTGGCAGGGAAAGACGTGGGACATGCTCCGCCGCGAGGTGCCCCGCGAACTGGAACTGAATCAGGCGGACCCCGTGAAGCATGGCCACCCCGGCGGCGAGAACTATCAGGATGTGCTCGACCGGGTGATGCCGGTTTTTACGCGGCTGCTGGAGGAGCATGCCGGCGAGCCGTTCGTGGTTGTGGCCCACAATGTCGTCAACCGCGTCTATCTGGCTCATCTGCTGCGCGTGCCGCTGTCCCTGGCGAACAGCATTCGCCAGCAGAACTGCGGCGTCAACCTGATCCGCCGCGACCAGGGAATCACGTCGGTGGTGACCTGCAACTCGGTGTTCCACCTGGAGCCGCCCAACGCACCCGCCACGGTCGCCCCCCACGACGCAGCCACCGAACGCCGATGTGCAGCAGAAGTGAAGGATGGCGTTCGCCGCACCGATGGTCGCTGATGCACGAATCAGTTCCCTCCACGCTGGATTCCGCATAGCATTGAACGTGAAGCCTGCCACCCAATGATTGACGCCCGACATCAAGCCACCGGAGCAGCCCATGCGGTCGCAACTCTTTCCGAGAGATTTCGTCCTGTGCCTCGGAATTGCCTTTGGATGCGCCGGTCTGTTGGGGCGCGCGGCCCTCGCTGAAGACGCTCCGAAACCAACGGCCACCCCGCCTGCGGCACCTGTCGCGGCGGCCACCGACGAAGCCGAGCAGTCGGTCGAGAAACTGACGGAAGTCAGCCGCAAGGCCGTGGTGGTGATCCGTGTGGCGGGACGGGATGGCCGGCAGCAGGCGCTTGGCAGCGGTGTGATTGTCGACAGGAACGGCCTGATCGCCACGAATCTGCACGTGATCGGCGAAGGCCGGCCGATTTCCGTTGAACTGGCTGACAAGCGGAAGTTCGACGCGACGGTCGTGGAGGCGTTTGACCGGCCGTGGGATCTGGCGCTGATCCGGATCGACGCCAAGGACCTGCCCACCCTTCCACTGGGCGATTCAGACACGCTCAAGCAGGGGCAGTCGATCGTGGCGATCGGCAACCCCCTGGGGTTGACGCACAGCGTGGTGGCCGGCGTGGTTTCCGGGACGCGCGAGATCGACGGCCGCTCGATGATCCAACTGGCGATTCCCATTGAACCCGGCAACAGCGGCGGGCCGCTGCTCGACCGGCAGGGCCGCGTTCACGGCCTGCTGACGATGAAATCCGCCGTCACTGAAAACCTGGGCTTTGCCGTCCCCGTCAATGCCCTTAAGCCCTTGATGGCGAAGCCCAACCCGACCGTCATGTCCCGGTGGCTCACCATCGGGGCGCTCGACGCCGAGGACTGGACGCCATTGTTCGGCGCGAAATGGCGGCAGCGGGCGGGACGGATTCAAGTGAGTGGTCTGGGCTCCGGTTTTGGCGGCCGTTCGCTCTGCCTCTCCAGCCAGGCTCCTCCCACAGCGCCGTTTGAAGTCTCGGTCGCGGTCAAGCTCGAGAGTGAAGACGGGGCGGCCGGGCTGGTGTTTTGCTCCAACGGAAACGATGTGCACTATGGGTTCTATCCCACCGCCGGCAAGCTGCGGCTGTCCCGCTTCGATGGTCCCGATGTCTTCAGTTGGAAGGTGCTGGTCGAGCAACCCAGCGAACACTACCGCCCCAAAGACTGGAACCTGCTCAAGGTGAAGTTTGAACCGGGAAAGATTCAGTGCTTCGTCAATGGCCAATTGGCTCTGGAGTCCACCGACGGCGAACTCAGCACGGGCAAGGTTGGCCTCGCGAAGTTTCGTGACACCGAAGCGGAATTCCGTGGCTTCCAAATGGGCCACGAACTGGAAAGCGGACTCACGGCGGACCTGACCAGCCAGATCGCGGCGCTACTGCCTGCCGGAAGTCTGAACAATGTTTCGGCGGAAGTGACCGCCAAACTGGCCGGGCAGGGGGCCGGTGCCAGCGCGGTGCTGCGGGAACAGGCGCTGCAGTTGGAACAACGCGCGGCGCTTCTGCGAAGCCTCGCGCTGTCAGTCCACCAAAAGCGGGTCCATGGCGAACTGACGACCCTCTTTGCGAGACCTGAAGCAGAAGTTGACCTGTTTCAAGCAGCACTGCTCGTGGCTCGTCTCGACAATGAAGAGGTCGATGTCGCCGCGTATCAAGCCGACCTGCAACGGCTCGTGCGGCAGATCAAGGAGAAGCTGGCGGCGGACGCCGATGACCTGTCCAAACTGGCAGCGCTCCAAAGATTCCTGTTCGAAGAACAGGGGTTTCATGGCAGCCGTGGCGACTACTACCACAAGTCCAACAGCTACGTGAACGAAGTCCTGGACGATCGCGAGGGTCTGCCCATCACGCTGGCCGTGGTGTACATGGAGCTGGCCCGGCATCTGGGGGTAAGGGTGGTGGGCGTGGGGTTCCCCGGGCACTTCATGGTCCGGCATGAAACGGAAGCCACGGAGAAGGCGAAGCTGCAGGAGCTGCCGCTGATCGACCCGTTTGAAAACGGCAAGATTGTCACTCCCGACCAGACGATGGCGGCCGCGCTGCGGGCCACCGGCCGACCATTGCGCGATTCCGACCTGGCGGCGATCACCAAGCGGGCGATCATCACCCGCATGCTGCATAACCTGCTCGGCCTGGCACAGGAAGCGCAGGACCTGCCGGGTATGCTCCGCTATCTGGATGCCATTCTGCTGTTGTCTCCGGACCTGGGTCAGGACCGATTCATGCGGGCCGCTGTTCATTATCAGTTGAACCACAAGCCCGAATCGCTCGTGGATGTCGACTGGATTTTGGAGCACCGGCCGGAAGGGGTCGACCTGAACCGGCTGCAGCAGTTGCGCGACGAACTGACGCGGTAAGGCGGCTCGACAGACCTTTCTTCGATTGGGCTGACCATCATGCGGGACGGGCTGTGCTTGCTGCTGCCTCTGGTGTTCTTGCTTGTTCAGCCAATGGCTGTCGCGGAAGACGGCATTCATGTCGGACCGCCGGCGACCGCGGCCGCCGAAGTTGGCTGGCCATTCCTGCGCGGGGCGAATTTCGACGGTCGGTCGTCCGAGACAGGTCTGGCCGAGACCTGGCCCGCAGCCGGGCCACCAGTGCTGTGGTCGCTGGAGTTGGGACAGGGCTACTCCGGTTTCGTCGCTCAGGGCGAACGGGTCTACACCCAGCGGCAGTCGCTGACCGGACAGACTGTGGTCTGCCTGCATGCCGAAACGGGAGCCACCCTTTGGGAGTACCGCTACGACTTTCCCTTCGAAGCGTCGGGGTTGTACCCCGGTCCGCGTTCAACGCCAACGCTGGCGCGGGGAAAAGTCTATTTTGCCACTCCGAAGGCCGAAGTCGGCTGCCTGAGCGAAGCTGGAAAACTGCTGTGGCAGGTGGACTTGGCGGACCGCTTCAAGATTGCGGACCCCGGCTTTGGATACGCCTGCTCGCCCGTGGTGTTCGACGGCAAGGTCCTGCTGCCCGTGGGAGGGGCGGGGGCGAGCATGGTGGCCCTGAACGCGGAGACTGGCGACACCGTGTGGCAGGCCGGCGACGAAAAGGCCAGCTATACGCCGGTCTATCCCATCAAGCTGGGTGACCGATGGCAGGCGGTCGGCTATTTGGAAAACGCGCTGGTCGGACATGATCTGGCCACTGGCCGACTGCTGTGGCAACTCAAGATGTCACATGGTTATGACGAGCATGCGGCCTGGCCCATCTATCAAGAGCCTCATCTCTGGATCAGCGCTCCCTTCCAGGTTGGCTGCCGGCTGTTGAAGGTTCCTGAGCCACGGGCAGATGGGAAACTCAGCAAGATTGAAAGTGTCTATAGCGAACGGATCCTGTCCAACGACATCGCCTCCAGCGTGCTGGTCGACGGTCATCTCTACGGATTCGATCTTCGCGATCCTCAGGCCAAATCGCATCGGGGCTCCCGCGGACAGTTTCGATGCATCGAGTTCATGACTGGCAAGGAATGCTGGGCCACGACCGAAACGGGACATGCCTCGGCCATTGTTGCCGAGGGAAAATTGATTCTGCTGAACGACACCGGCGACCTGCTGCTGGCCCGCGCCTCTCCCGAGAAATTCGAACTGCTCGCCAAGTGTTCCGTCCTTTCGGGAGAGATTGGCTGGACTCCGCCGATGCTGCATCGCCGCCGGTTGTATGTCCGCAATCAGACGCGTGCGGTCTGTGTCTATCTGGGGAAGCCTGAAGACCTGGAGCGTCCGGTCGATGCACGACCGCTGCTCACAGTGAAGGATCTGCCGCGGCGATCGTACTACGACATGGCGCTGCTCTTGGGCGTCGAGCCCGAGTATTCCATGGATGTGCCGAGCAGCGCATCGTTCTGGAACTGGTATCGCAACAGCATGGCGATTCTGGCAATCGCCTCCCTCGTCGCGTTTGTGCCACAGGTGTTCCTCTGGCCGCGCTTTCCGGCGGCGACACTCTTCCGCCTGCTGGCCTTTGCTGGCGGTGCCTGTGGCACGACACTTCTGAGCCTGCACTTTGGCGAGTTCACCTTCACCTGGGCCGTGCCATTGTTTGTGGCATTGGATCTGGTGGTCAGTTTTCTCAGCGTCGGACAACTGAAACTTCGACAGGAAAAAGATTCGCAGTTGTCGCAACAATCCGGCCGGTCATCCGCCTGGATGCGGCGGCTGGCAGACCTCGCATTTCTCGCCGTGGCTTTCGCCTACTACTGGCTGTGCCACCGCCTGAGCCTCGTCACCCAGTGGTGCTTCCTCTTTGGACTCGCCCCGGCGCTGCCTTTGTTGTGGGCCGGCTACTGGCTCCAAATTCGCGTCCGCTGGCGGTTGACCGCCGCACTGATCATCACGGCGGCCCGCCTGTTGGGGTTCACGGCGATGTATGGCACGACCGTATTGGGCATCTGGCTGAAGTACGGGATCCCGTTATAGGATATTGGCGGCGCTTATGTTCCGTTCCCGCCCGTGACCTCGAGCACAATCTTCCCGATGTGTTCTCCCGCCTCCATCAGGCGGTGGGCTATGGCCGCCTGTTCCAAGGGGAATGTGGCATGGATCACCGGTTCGATTTTGCCGGGTCCGAGCCGCGGCCAGACGCGGGAGTACAGCTCAGAGGCAATCTCTGACTTTTCCCGAGCGGTGCGCGGCCGCATCGCGGATCCGGTGATGATCAGCCGGCGGCCCAGGATCTTGGTCAAGTCAAACCGTTCAGCCACGGCACCGCCCTGAAACCCAATCAGCAGCAGTTTACCGTCCATCGCCAGGGACACCATGTTTCGCTCGAGATAGGCGGCTCCCACCATGTCCAGAATGGCGTTCACCCCGCGACCCTCGGTCTCTCGTTGCACCACCTCGGCAAAATCCTGCTCGCGGTAGTTGATCGCCACGTCACAGCCCAGCTTGACCATCGCGGCACACTTCTCGGCAGTTCCCGCCGTCGCCAGCGTGCGCATGCCGATGTCGTGGCACAGTTGAATGGCCGTGGTGCCAATGCCACTGGTGCCGCCATGAATGAGCACCGTCTGACCGATGCTGGCTCGCCCCATTTGAAACAGATTCGCCCAAACAGTGAAATAGGTCTCGGGAATGGCAGCGGCCTGGACTGCATTGAAACCCTCGGGCCAAGGATTGAGCTGTCCGGCCGGGACGCGGCAGTATTCCGCGTAGCCGCCTCCGTTGGTGAGGCCGCATAATAGGTCGCCCTTGGCACGGGTCTCCAGCCCTTCGCCCAGCCCCACGACCTGCCCAGCGATTTCCAAGCCGGGCGTCGGCTGTGCGTCCGGGGGCAGCGGGTACTTCCCCATCCGCTGCAACACATCCGGCCGGTTCACTCCCGCCGCCATCACGCGAATCAGCAACTCTCCCGCCTGTGGCTTGGGAACCGGCACCCGCCGGGCCTGCAGCACCTCCGGACCTCCCGGGCGCGTGATCGTGATTTCCGTCATCTCGGCGGGGAGGTCCATGTCATTCGTCCTCAACAGCGCGGCGACATCGAACTATCGGCGACGCATCCACAGTGGAGAACTGAACTCTCGCCCCAAAGGACTGATCTCGCGAAACGTCATTTTACTGTGAAATTCTATACAATCAGATAGCAAACTCCTCGTTGGCCACGTCACTACGCCTGCGATCAATTCGCGTTCCCGCAGCGCCCGGCAATACTGTACGCCTCACGCGAGGGGCTGGCATTCGCCACGATGAGTTCGGCAAGGAAGCCGAGCGACAGGAGTTGTCCGCCCAGGAGCAGCGAGGCGACGGAATAGATCAGCATCGGTCGGCCGCCGATCGGTGTCTTCACGAAACCGAGCGGAATCAGGTTCATGGCGAGCCACGCACAGGCGAGGTAGGTGAGCCCCAAGCCACCGAGCGCGAAGAAGAACAGGCCGAAGCCACCGAGCACATGCTGCGGACGCTGCCCGAAAGCGGTCAGAAACTTGACGGTCAGCAGGTCGAGAAAGCCGCGCAAGAAACGGCGGATGCCATACTTGCTGTGCCCGAACTGTCGCGAGCGATGGTTGACCTCCAATTCGGTCACCCGGAACCCGCGCGCTGCCGCCAGCACCGGGATGAAGCGGTGCAGTTCGCCGTAAAGGCGGATTTCGCCAGCGACCTCGCGGCGAAACATTTTGATGCCGCAGTTGTGGTCATGCAGGTTGACGCCGGTGAGGCGGCTGACCATCAGATTGAAAACGCGGCTGGGGTAAACTTTGTGCCACGGGTCGAGCCGCCGCCGCTTCCAGCCATTGACCACATCCCACCCGGCGGCAAGCTGCTCCAGAAACCGCGGGATCTCGGCGGGATCATCCTGCAGGTCGGCATCCATCATCAGGATGGTTTCGCCGCGTGCCGCCTGCATGCCCGCCGACAGCGCGGCGGCCTTGCCGAAATTTCGACGAAAGCGGATCCCCGAGACCCGGGAATCCGCTTGGGCCAGCTCCTGGATGATGTTCCAGCAGCCGTCCGTCGACCCATCGTCGACGAACACGATCTCCACGGCGAAATTCCCCGCGTGGCTCGCGGCATCAATCTCGGCGTGAAGCGGCCGCAGGCTTTCCGACTCGTTGAACAGCGGGATGACGATCGACAGCATTTGGGCTGGGGCTCACGTTGTGTAATCGGCGTTGAGCCGGACGTACTCCGCGGTCAGGTCGCACGTCCAAAACCGCACCGACTCCTGACCGAGGTTCAGCATCAGTTCAACGTGCGTGGCCCGGTTGTTCTTGATGCTGGCCGACGCGGCGGACGCATCAAACGCCAGCGGGACGCCGCGCTCATACAACAGCATGCCGTTGACCTTGAGCGAGATGTTCTCTTCGGCGAGCTTCACGCCCGCATAGCCCGCGGCGGAGACGATGCGGCCCCAGTTCGGGTCCGCTCCGGCGATGGCGGTCTTGACCAGCGGCGAGTCGGCAATGGCCTTGGCGATGCGAAACGCCTCGTCCCGCGTCCGCAGGCCGGTCACATCCAGCGTGATGTCGTGCGTGGCTCCTTCGGCATCGCGAATGATGCCCAGGGCCAGTTCGGCCGTCACCTCGTCCAATGCCGCTTGAAACTGCTTCTTGGCGGCATCGCTGAGTGGTTTTGATTGGCCTCTCCCGGCTGCCGCGCCGTTCGCCAGGAGCAGCACGGTGTCACTGGTACTCATATGGCCTTCGACGCTGATGCAGTTGAAACTGCGATCGACGGCGTGCCGGAGCATGCCATCAGCTTGCAGCGGCGTCAGCGTCGCATCCGTCATCACCACGGCCAGCATCGTGGCCATGTTGGGCGCGATCATCGCCGCCCCCTTGGCGCAGCCACTGATCCGGACGGTCACACCATCCAGTTCCACCGTCCGCGTGGACTGTTTGGGAACGGTATCCGTGGTCATGATGCCCCGCGCGGCGGCTTCAAAAGCGGCGGGTGTGGCCGCGAGTTTCGTTGCCACCGCTTTGATGCCCGTTTCTAGCGGCTCGCGGGGCAGGAACCGGCCGATGACCCCGGTCGAGCAGACCAGCACATCGTCGGCGGCACAGCCAATCTGGCTGGCGGCGAGACCAGTCATCCAGCGGGCGTCTTCGATGCCCCGGTCACCCGTGCAGGCGTTCGAGTTGCCCGAGTTCATGACGACGGCCCGCGTCGTTTCCCGGCGGACACGCTCCCGCGACACCTTCACCGGCGCGCCATGCACCAGGTTCGTCGTGAATACGCCCGCGCTGCTGCAGGGGAAGTCAGAGACGAACAACGCCAGGTCGAAGATCGACGGATCTTTCTTGACACCGCAGTGCATGCCGGCGGAGCGAAAACCTTGGGGAAGCGGAATGTCGGACATCGAAGCCATTCAGAATTCGGGACCAATTGCATCAATCGGCATTGTGGCGACCTGCGCCCGGTTTGTCATCGGAATGGCGCGAGTTCGGCGGACAATGTCTCACGGGTGCAAGGGACACGAGAAGACGTGGGCATGTTCACCAGCACAACGAGATTTGAACGACCGTGGATCGTGCCGTCGGTTGATTTCCTCCGCGCCGTGGGTGAGAGTGGGTTCCGCAGCGAGCAAAAACTTACCCGTGAGCGAGGAACCCCGACAGCGGATGAAGAAGGTGGCGCAGCCACCCATCCGCGGCAGGGGTTCCGCAGCGAGCAGAATTCACCACATCCCCGTGGCTCAACCACCCATGCCTGATTTTCAATACTGTCTCAACAGCAGCACCATCCGTCCCGCTCCCATTCTCGACAAGATCCGGATTGCCGGAGAAGTCGGGTATTCGGCGATCGAACTATGGCACGATGACATCGACCTGCACCTGTCCCGTGGCGGGACACTGCAGGATTTGAAGGCTGCCCTCACTGACCAGAATCTCGTGGTTCCGACCACGATCTATCTGAAAGGCTGGTTTGAAACGACCGGGGCGGAACATGCGGTCGAGCTGGAGGAATGCAAGCGCCGGATGGCGCAGGCGGCGGCTGTCGGCGCGATCCATGTGATCGCTGGTCCACCGGCAGGATTCGCGGACCATGATCAGGGAGCGCGGAACTATCACGAACTCCTGGAAATCGGCCGCACGTTCGGCGTGAGACCCGCGATGGAGTTTTTAGGATTCGTGGACGACATCAATACCATTGAAGATGGTTTGGAGATCGTCACAAAAGCCGGCCACCCGGACGGAACAGTCGTCCTTGATCCGTTCCATATCTTTCGTGGCGGAGGATCGCCGGAATCCATCGTCAAGCTGCGGGCCGAACAGATCGCCATCTTTCACTTCAACGATGCCCCCGCGAATCCGCCGCGCGCCCAACAACACGATAAAGACCGGGTTTACCCCGGCGAGGGGCATCTCGATCTCAAGCGGCAACTCGATCTGCTGCGACAGATCGGTTACCACCGGTGGCTGTCGCTTGAACTGTTTCGCGAGGACCTGTGGGCACAGGACCCCAAGGAGGTCGCCCGCGTCGGCTTGGAGAAGATGCGGGCCGTCGCCGAAGGGTGAGACATGCTGTCAAGAGAAAAAGTAGCAATTTGCTGTAACCAGTCTCTTCGACCGGCAACTTACCTTCCGTCTGGCCGAATGCCGCCCAGTCGTGGCGTCAGAAGTCTATTCTTCGGCCCGCAGTCATCTGTGTTCAGCGTCTCTGTGGTTCTCAGGAGCTTCCCATGTTGTTGTCTCGTCGCGTCTTTTGGGTGGCAGCCTTAGTTGCCACAGTCGCTCTCACCTCGATCGCTCAGGCCCAACCGGGTGGCGGCGGCCGTGGCGGCCGCGGAGGATTTGGAGGCGGGTTCGGCGGTGGGGGCTTCGGTGGCGGCGGATTCGGCGGACAAAGTACTTTCAGCCTCATCGGTCGCGAATCGGTCCAGAAGGACCTGGCTCTGGATGCCGATCACATCGCCAAGGCCAAGGCCCTCGCAGAAAAGTACGGCACGGCGACCCGCGAAGAGTTCCAAAAAATCGGCGGCTTTCCGCAGGTCAACCGTGACACCCCTGAAGAAGAGCGCAATGCCAAGATGAAGGAGTGGGGCGAAAAGGCCGCCGCAGCAAACAAGGTCGTTGTTGACAAACTCCAGCCAGAACTCGACGAACTGCTGACCGACGAGCAGGCCACCCGCCTCGAGCAGATTCGTGTGCAGGCCCTCGGTGGCGGTGCCATCAATGACCCTGTCGTCGCCAAGGCGCTGGCCATCACCGAGGAACAGAAGACCAAGTTTGCCAGCATTCGCGAAGAATATCAGAAGAAGGGAAATGAACTGGCGAGTGCCGCTGGCTTCGGACGCGGCCCCGGCGGAGGTAACGGCGGTGATGGGGGTGACCGCGAAGCAGCTCGTGCGAAGTTCACGAAGTTCCAGGAAGATCAAGCCAAGCTGCGCGAAGAGCAAACCAAGGCAACTGCCGACGTGCTGACTGCCGAACAAAAGGAAAAGCTGACCGCGCTGAAGGGCAAGGAATTTGATGTCGCGTCGCTGCGCGGCGGATTCGGCGGCCCCGGCGGAGGTCGTGGTCCCGGTGGACCGGGCGGCGGTCGTCCCCGCGGTGAAGGTCGGCCCAAAGCCGAATAGTTCAGCCTGAGTGACTGAGTCACAAGCAGAAGGGAACGCCGGTTGGCGTTCCCTTCTCGTATTTGGCCGGACTGATTATTGGTAGTGGCTTCAATACATTCGACGAATTGAAAACGCATTTGGGTGATTCACCATCGGGCTATGCATGGCACCATGGAGTTGGGCAAAACGCTTCAGCATCACCCCGCCATCCACCACCATGCGCCTCTCCTCCTAAAAGCCTGACTCCCTATTCCGACAGGTCTAGCGTTTGGCCGTCGTGAACTGACGCGGATCCCACAGGGAAATCGTGGTGTCGTAGCTGCCGGTGGCGATTCGCTGGCCATCGGGGGTGAACTGCAGTGTCCAGGCTGTTGAACGAAGGGGGATCTGAGAAACAACCGTCTTGCTGTCGACGTCGACGATTTTCACGGCAGTCGCATCAACTTGTTCCAACCACGCGAGCTGCCGGGAATCGGGCGAGAACTGCAGGGCCGCAACCTGCACAGGAAGCGTGATCGTTGAGACGTGATCCCCCACCTGAAAGCCTTCCTCTCCCACCCGGTGACTCAGCACAGCCGTGGCTGTGTCTGGGGTGGTCTGGGTGATCCTGATGCTGCCGAGATGTTTCCGTGGCTTTCCGGTGGGTGAAGTTCGATAGACGGTCAGCGCATGACCTTCGCGCATTCCATCGTCGTGCCCCAGCGAAATGGACAGAATCTGTGAATCGCCGGGATTTTTTGGCGGCGTCACGCTGATGATGTCACCCTCCGCGATAGGTACTCCCCCCAGCCGCCACTCAGTCTCTTTCTTGAATGTCGAGAGTTCATGGAGGTTGACCTGCGTGTGACGGTCACCGGTCTCGTCCACGACCACCTGGGAGACCGCCAGCCATCGACCATCCGGAGAGACCGCGATCTGCTCCACACCAGGAACCTGTTCCGTGCGGCGGATCTGGCCGTTTGCCGTGTTGACCTCGTAGAGCTTGGATTCAAACAAGATGAACAGCGAACGGGCGTCTTCCGAGAACAGGCCGCTCAGCAGTTGCGGGCGCGGGTAGGCCTGCGGAGTGCTGTAGTTCGGCAGGGCAATGGAATGTTTCGACACCGGCGTGCCGTTCGCGTTCCACCAGCGGAGTTCCATGTCGTCGCCCCAGGTGACGAAGCGGCTGCCATCGGCACTGTATTTCGCCGCCCGCGCCCCGCCCCGGTCGCCGTGTCCTGGCCGGGTCGTCAGACGCTTGAACGTCGCGAGATCCCAGATGCCGATGGTGTTGTCGAACATGTTGGCCACAAACGAATGGCCATCGCGTGAGACCGCCACGTCTCCCGCCTCTCCCGGCAGGCCAATCGAGTCACGCAGCTTGCCGGTCTTCACGTCCCACAGGCAAAGCGATTTGTCAGCCGCAGTGGAGACCATCAGCCCCTCGCCGGCAAATCGAATGGACCGGACTGGGTCACCGTGTCCGTGGCTCGCGCCGCCGACCAGTTTGCGCTCCGGCAAGTTGTAGACTTCAATGGCAGCACTGGAGCCGGTGCAAGCGAGCCACTGGCCGTCGCGGCTGATGGTCACCGAGCGGGACGTTCCCGCCGGCAGCGTGCTGGTCAGTTTCCGAGAATCGACATCCCACAGCTCGACGCCACTGTTGGCCGGGGCGGCGAGCAACTGACTGTCGGGCGAGAAGGTCAGGCCGCCATCCGGATGCATGGAACTGCCCGATTTGAACTGGGCTGCCAACGAACCATCCTGGCCGTTCCACAACGAGATCCCATCTTGCTCATTGGCACCGGTGGCAAACCATTTGCCGTTAGGAGCAAAGCATACCGTCAGGTGCCGCAGGGGATTTCCTGGCTGCAACTGCTGACTTGGCGGACCGGCCTCAGCCAATTTCCAGAAGTAGGACCGTTGCATCCCGGTCAACACGACAGTCTCGCCACCGGGAGAATACGCGGCCTCCCAAAGTTCGGCACCTTCGAGGGTCTCCTGCCGGATCTGGGTCCCCTGAGCCACGTCCCATAGTCGAATATCACCCTGCGACGTTGCAGCCAGCAAAGCAGTGTCATCAGGTTTGAAGGCCAGGCACCGCAAGTCTCCAAATTTTCCCTTCCATATCATTGACCGTTTGAGGGCCGCCGTGCGCGCGTCGAGTACGACCAGACGATAAGTTGTTCCTTCCGGTGCCACAGGCATCTCGAACATGCCGATGGCCGCGAGCTTTCCGCTGGGAGAGATTGCCACGGATTGCACGTAGCCATTGCCCAACCCAAGTCTCTGATGATCCACGACGTATCCGGTTTGGCGGTGCATCACAAAAGCTCGCTCATCCGCCTTGCCCCAGATCCACTCGCCGTCCTCGGCAAAGGCCACCGTTCTCCACCATCCGGTAGCCTTGAACCGCGCCGAGCCAAGTTTCTGCAGCATCCCTTTGGGCAAAGGCTGGCCGTCGGCGTCGAGAGGAACATCGGCCCCGGCGACTACTGCCGGCGGAACCACCAGCGGGCTGATGAAGGCGGCCGCCACGGCAGGAGCCTGGGGTGCGGAGGCATTCACCGCCGCTACCGTGTTATTGTCAGTAGCCGCTTTCGCCACCTTCCGCCCCTGCGGCGTCAGCACAAGACCAGTCATCGATTCCTTCAGCTCAACTTCCACCACCACATCGGACCCCTTGGGGTCGCGGCGGGCGTAGGTATGCGACACTTGGTGCGGATGCGGTCCGAAGTTGGAAATGAACCGAAGTTTGCCAGGTGCAAGGCCTGTCAAATGAAACGTCAGCTTGTCGCCGTCCACATTCGTCTCCAACGTTTTGGAGACGGCGTAGATCCAAGTGGCATCCGGGTTGTCGGACTTCATCTCCAGGGGCTGATCCCATTCGGCAGCAAACCGCTTGAGTTCTTCCGCGGTGCCATGAATCTCGCCGGACACGTCCAGCGGCGGTCCGAGGGTGATCGTTTCCAGTTCCTTGCCGGCCCGCACTGGACCGATGATGCGTGATGGAAACGGTGATTTTTCGCCATTCGGACCCGGCGGAGCTTCGACACAGAAGTAATAGAGAGCGTCGCCCAAGTCTTTGTAATACGGGTCGACTTTTTGCAGCGAGTCAAACTTCAACAACCCCTCTTCGCCGGTCACGGCCCACACCGGCCCTTCAAGGCCATGCATGGGAATCGGGCCGGCAGACGCTTTGGCCGACGTTTTGTTGAAGAACCGCCCTTTGGCCCCCACCAGGGGCTTGCCGTCGACCGCCGAGAGCACCTTGAAGCACGAGGGCGTCGCCACTTTCAACTCGATCTGTTTCACCTCATCGGGTTTGAGCTTCACTTCGTAAAAGATCGCTTCTTCGTAGCCGTCGGCGCGAACCGTGATCATCACGGGGCGGAGTGTGCAGTCGGGAACATCGACGAACCGGCCCTTGAGCGGCTTGTCGATCAGGTCATCGCGTTTGACCTCGCCCCGCACCGTCACCACGCCGCTTTCCACGCCGGGTCCCTTCTTCCCGACAAACTCCAGCTTCCCGGTGAATGTCGGTGGCTTCGCCCGCGCGTCGTCCTCAGCCGTCCGCGCCCGCAGCACCAGCGGCACCGCACCCGTTTCCAGCTCCTTCTGCCAGTCCCCCTTGAGCGGGAAGGTGATGTTCCCCTTGTCGTCCTTGGACTGCATCCCGTTGAACCGCACCGTGTAGCTCACGGTGTATTGGCCCGGCTGCTCCAGTTGGTTGATCGCCGGCGACAGCACCTGCTGTTCGGAAATCTCGCCCGGCTGCAGCGTCCAGCGGACCATGATCGGCACGCCGCTGAACCAGGTGCCCTGCACAGGAACCTCCTTCCCCGCCGCATCCTTCACATGGGCATAGTCATCCTGCCGGCTGGTCTCGCTGGCAAAGGTGATCGGCTTGTCGCTGACGTTCTTGATGTGAAAGTGGACGCTCATTCCGGCCTTGATGGGAATTCCCGGCCCTGCTGATGGATCTCCCACGACTGAATTTGGAACGCGGATCTCCATCGCGGCTTGGAGGCCATCGACGACTGGCCCCCAGACGAGATCTGCGACCTCAACCTGGATCACATAGGGCTCATGATCCTCGTCAATCACGGTCACCTTGGTAGTTCCCGGCGCGACTCCAGTGAACCGAATCCGGCTGGTTTCCGTCCCGATCTGCGTGACCACGATGACTTTCGGATCGTGTCCATCAACCAGGCGTATTTTCTTGGGCAATCGCAAGATCCGGCTGTTGCGAACGCTCAACTTGAATTTGGAGTTCTTCTCTGCTGGCACGAAGTCCAATTCCCGCGATGTGTCGACAGTCACAATCGAATTCACTTCCACTGGCACGCTGTTTGATACCGCTTCATGCGACCAGGCGTTGCCCTGCGCCTTGTCCGGCCAGTGTTTCTTGATCAGTGCCAGCGCCGTCTCTTCCGGCCCGTGATACCGCACCTTCACGTTGTATTTGCCGGGGGGCAATTGGTAGTCCATTGGCGCGTGGAACTTCGATGGCCGCAGCAGGACTTTCAGGTTGCCGCCGGGAGGCACGACATGCGCAGACGCGCCATCAACCAGCATTGCATCGCGTTCAAACACCCGCTTCGCCCGTGGCAGCGGCTTGCCGTCTTTGTCAGTGAATTCGAACTCAAAGAAGTGCGGGGCGAAGAACTCGGTGTTCAGTTTGCCGGCTGCCGTAGGGTACGAGTCGCCATACCTTACGCCAAGCAGAGTGACTGGCTTATCACTCACGTTTTTCAATTCGACGAGGAATGTCGCCTCGTTGGTGTTGGCGAATTCCCGAACAGCCCGCGATGCGTCCGGCTCTTCGTCATCCGTGGCTGCCGAAACCGCCACCAACCGGCAGCGCAGGCCGTGGGCCTCCGGGCCGAATTCGTCCATCACGTCCGCGGCTGCGTTCTGTGGTTTGATGTCATTCTCATTCACGTTCGCTCCCGCGTCCTTGCTCGGCTTCTCCTTCGAAGCGTCTTGTTTCTGCTCCTGTTTGGGTTCATCGGCCATGGAGTTCAACCCATTGTGTGTGACCGTCCAAGCCATCAGGACGCACAGCATTCCCAGCAGCAGCACCGGCCAGCGATGCAGGAACCGCACATGGGAATCGCTCGAATCTCCCAGCAGCCGGGCAATCCGCTGCCGCAGCGTCGAGGGTTTGCCGCCGGTCGCCAGCAGACTCACGGCGGCAATCGCCCCCTGTCGCCTCGCCCCGCCGTGGCTTAACTCAGCCACGCGCAGCAGCGACTCGGCGTAGTCCAGCGGGATTGCGCCGCAGGCGACGACCAAGTCGTCGCAGCAGTTCTCCCGCTCCACACGAATCCGCCCGCTCACCCACCACAGCGCCGGGTGGAAGAACAGCACCGATTCCACCACCCGTTGGAACAGGTTCACCAGATGATCGTAGCGCCGCAGATGGGCCAGCTCATGGGCCAGGATCGCCTCGATCTGCGCTGGAGCCAGGCCGGCGACGAGAGCCACGGGCAGCAGAATGGTGGGTCGCAGGATGCCAATCACGGTGGGCACCGTGACCCGTTCGCAATACGCCAGGGACGGAATGAACGCCAGCCCCAGCGACTCGGCCTGCTCCTGCAATGTGACCAACAACCGGACATCCCACACCGGAGTGGCGCTACGGCGCAGCCGCCACCCACCCCACAGCCCCGCCATCAGCCGCAGAAACATCACCGCCACCCCGGATAGATAAAGATTCGTCAACATTCTGGCGATGTTCTGCCAGTCGATCTCAGCCCGCACAGTGGTTTGTGGCGTGCTGGCAGGGATTGAAGGGACAACGGCCTGTGGCGACGGCCCGAATCGGGGGGTCGGAACGGGTCCGCTGGGCGCAGTTCCCACGATGGCGGTCGGAATCGCAGTTGGCACCGTCACCACTGGTGGCGAATTCCTGGGCGCGGGGGCGGATGTTGCCACCCGTGGAGCCGGCAGGTCGGCGACAAAGACGGAAAACGTGGCCAGCGGACAAAGCATCATCAGGGCCAGGGTGGCCACATGCGCGAGGTAACGCCCGTTGGCGGTGCGAATCTGCCGGGCGACCAGCGCGCCGAGCACGGCGACCAGTGCCCCCTGCCAGAGGAAGTGACCCATGGAAAGCACCACGGCGGCGGAGATGTCGCGGCCGGGTGCAACGCTGTCGAAGAACGCGTTCATGCGAGTGCCCTTCGGGACCGGGGACCAACGTCCCGGATGGAGTGTCTGGGGAGGCGGTGGTGGCTGAACTGCGAGAACTGGCCTGCGTCAACTGTTTGCCATGAACGGCAGATTTGCGTCGAAAGATTTACTCGGATTTTTCCCGCGACTTGCGGTTGATGAGCGAGCGGATCTCCTTCAGCTCGTTCTCGTCGAGGTCGGCGGTCTCCAGCAGATGCTGCATCACCGCCTTGGTTGAGCCACCAAACACGCGGTCCACAATGTCCTGCAGCAGGTTGCGGGAGGCCTTCTGCTCGCGGTAGACCGCCTCGTAGATGAAGCTCCGCCCATTTTTTTTGCGCTCGACGTAACCCTTGCCGAGCATGATGGTCATCATCGTCATGACCGTGGTGTAGGCCAGTTCGCGCACCGGCGAGAGGGCGTCGCGCACCTGCCGGACGGTGGCCGGCCCCAACTGCCACAACACCTTGAGAATCTCCAGCTCCAACTCCGTTGGATGCCTGGACACGGACCGGGACATCGCGTTTCTCCCCCGAGCTGATATCTACTAATTCATTAGCAGTATAGCGAGGCGTTCGCGACTGTCAATCTAATTTCTTAGTAGATCCGCGTGGGAGGCCACGAGTTGAATGGCTGGCGCAGTGTTCTGGCTCGGAGGTACACCGCGGCGGAAATGGAATTTGAGCCACGGATGGACCACTGATGAAACACGGAACTGGCTGAATGTCAGCGACACACAACCTTCGTGTCTTTCCGAGGCCGCACAGGCTCTGGGATGCGTTTGCCACAGCACGAAATGCGCAACGCTTGATCTTCGTTTCCTGCTGTTGAAACAATAATCAGAGAACGACGAAGCAACCAAAGGCGCGGCAGGTAGTGCCGGCTTTCGGGCGGAGCCGGCAACAAGTCTCAGCTCAGCAGAGACTTTTCACATCCTTTGCACATGCGGGACGAGTCCGTGTTTCACACACGTTACGCACGCCTCCCCGCGTGGGAAAGCACGGGGCGGCCTGAGCAAAGGCTTTGGTCATTGATTCATTGGTCATTTCCTCATTCCTTCTTCTCCCGTTTCTCCTGGAGCTTGAAAAACTCCGCGATGCGCTTCGGCGCACCGTCCGGGATCTCGTGTGCGCCGGGGTGGATGTAAGCCACGACGGGCGGGCCGTCTTTGGAAGTGTACTCGGTGCAGAGTTCGCCGGCGGGTTTGCCCTCGGCATCGCAGCCATTCAGTTTTCGCACCTGCTCAATCGAGAGTTCCTGCCAGGCGAACTTTACAATCTTGTCCTGCTCGCCGGCCACATGCAGCATCGGCAGTGGCTTCTGAGCCTTGAAGTCTCGGGGATTGATGAAACCGGCGATGGGGGCGACCGCAGCGAAGGTGTCGCCGCGCGCGGCCCACAGCACATAGGTAAAGCAGGCTCCGTTGGAATGTCCAGTGGAATAGATGCGGCGCGGATCGACCGGATGACCGGCCCGAATCGATTTCAGCATGGCGTCGAAGAACTCCAGGTCGCGGTCGTTCTGGTCGCCGACATACTTTTGCCAGCCGGGAAACTTGCCCTCCACATCAATGACCGGCACGGCGGTCGGCAGCCCCTGTGGGTACACACAGATCGCCTCCGGCCAGAACTCGTGAATCGGCAGCTTGCGGACGGAATACTCTGACCGCCCGCCGTGGCCATGAAAGACGAAGACGAGCGGGACGAGGGCTTTCTTCTCTTCAGTCACCTTCTCGGCGGGAGGAAAATAGACCAGCGCTTCGCGGGTGGATTCGCCCACCTTCCAGCTCATCCGCTTCAGCTTGGACAGGTCGGCCTGTGCGTTTCCGAAGCGTTCACGAAGCTGCTTGAGCCGCTCCGGGTCAATTCGCCGCGCCGGCCTGGCCGGTGCCTTCTCATCTTCGGCAGCCAGTCCCGTGGTGACGGTCAACTGCGAACACAGCAGCAGGATTGCGGCGAACAGCAGGCGGCAGATCATTAGAACGACCTTTCGAAAAGCGAGATTCCGATTGAACACCGGCGCGGCTGGAAAGGGTCGCCAGTCTTGGGTTCAACCTGCGCCGTGAGTTCCGACAGTCTCAGGCATCATTGGGTCGCGGAAGGCGATTTTCATCGCCCGTGCCGCAGACCGTTTGCTGACCACTCCCGCATCGATGAACTTGCCCATCCGTTCTTCCGCCAACCGCTTCACCCAGGCCGCCTCGGAAGTGCGCCCCTGTCGCGCCAGCACGGCAAAGTAGCAGGCATAGGTCGACAAGACAGTCATCTGATCGTGAGTCCGTTCAAGACGTGTCAGATGTACAAATGCGTGCCTGAGGCTGCCCCACCTGCCATGCATCTGTGCGAGGCTCATGCGGATGTTGAGAAGGCACGCGGTCACGTGCTGCAGTTCATCATCCTTGGCGATTTTCGCAAAGTCGCCAAGGATGTTTGCGAGTTTGCGGGAGGCGGACTCGTAGGTCATGGCAGGCTTGCCGGGCTGTTGGCGGGACTCCACCATGGAGCGCAAAGCGGCCAGGTGAACCGCATTGATGGCCTCGCCGGCCTGCTCCATGGCGTTGAGTTCCCTTTTCACGCGCTTCATGGCTTGCCCAACTGCTTGTCGGCGTAGTCCAGAAAGGCCTGCCAGTCCTCGCGGTTCATCGAATGCTTGCCGAGCCGCAAAAAATAGCCCAGACGGGCGTTCATCAGCTTGCCAGGAGCGGGCGTGTAGCCGGGTTCGGTGCCGGGTGCCCCGAGTAGTTTGTAGACCGGTTCGGCGGCCTGGAGGACGCGGAATTGACCATCGGGATCGGCCCAGGTGTCTTCGATGGCGTTCGACAGGAGAACGGGACGGGGAGCACACATTGCCACCAGGCAGTGCTGATCGAACGGCAGCCGTTCGACCTGGTCGTTGAACGCGGTGAACGAATCGCTGAACCAGTGGGGGAAGCGGTCATTGATCTGCTTGACCTGTTCTCCCACCTTGTGCCGACTGGGGGCGGTGCCGCCGCAGCCGGCCTGGTGCGGAATCGCCAGGGCGATCCGTTCGTCGAAGGCTGCTGCCAGCAGTGTCGTCTTGCCGTTGCGAGAATGGCCGACGGCGGCGATCCGTTTGGCGTCCAGGTCGGGGTCGGTGACCAGATAGTCGATGGCACGGCTGTAACCCCAGGCCCAGGCGGCGATGGTGCCCCACTCGTGCGGACCGGGCTGCGTCTGCCCGGCTTTCAGGAAGTGCGGATGGACCCCGTCCGTGAAGTCGGGCCGGTCGGGGTCGATGTCGCCGGAAAAAAAGGTGGCCAGGGCGTAGCCACGGCTGATGATCAGGTCGGCGTTCCACACCTCTTTTTGTGAGCCACGGGCGGCTTCCGTCGGTTTGTTGTCGACAACACCAGTGCAGTAGGCGGGCATCCAGACCGCAGGCAGAAGGACGTGCGGATCTGCGGTGACGGTGTGGTTGCCGCAGAAATTCATCCCCAAAAAGACGGGAGCCTTCTGTTGGCGTCCGTTGGGAACAATCAGCAGCAGGTGCAGTTTCGGCGTGGTTTGAGGACCGAAGTTGATCTGGACTTCCTTCAGTGTTGCCCTGCCGTCCATGAACTTGGCGTCCGTGCGGAGCACCACCGCTTCGATCTTTGGCGCGGCGGGGGCGGCCCCGTACATGTAGTGTTCAAACAACGCCTTGAGTTCCGGCCGTCGCTGCTCCTTCCACTGCTGGGCGGTGGTGACCCGCGTGCCGTTGAACAACACCAGCGGATCCGGCAATTCGGCCTGGACGGGTAGTTGCGCGGCCGGCGGAAAATCAGCACCGGGAACGGTTGTGGACAGCACGAAACAGGTCAGCAGCAAGGTGACCAGACTGGTCGCGGCGCGATGCATGGATAGCTCCCCAGAGCGGTGGCCGTCGTGGAATCAGACGGTCTGCCGCACATCGTAAATGAGTGCCGGCCAGTTCGCGACAGCATTGGGTTTTGCGCCTCTGCAATCAGTCAATTTCACGCTTGACGAGAGATATTGAAGTGATATCATTACACTATCAATCACATCGGGGTGGGTAAACACATGCAAGATCGAGTCATCAAGCCACTGTCGGGCGGAATCGTGTTTCTGGGGATGCTGCTGTGGCTGGCGGGCATCATCTATTACATTGCCAGCGTCAACAGTTCGCCTTCGCGATCGGGTGCGGAGTTCGTCCTGATTCCCGCTCTGGGTCTTGCCTGGCTCATCTGCCTGTGCGGGTTCAAGGTGAACAGTCCCAACAATGCCCGCATCGTCCAGTTCTTTGGTGTCTATGTCGGCACGATCAAGGATGTGGGGATCTTCTTTGTCAATCCATTCTCCACGACGACCAGAGTCTCGCTGCGGGTGCGGACATTCGAAACGGATGTCGACATCATTACCGAGGTGAAGAACGCTGCCGGGCAGGTGCTGCGCGCCGCGCAGACCTCGCAACGGACGCCGCTCAAGGTCAATGACCTGGATGGAACGCCGATCGAGATTGCCGCCGTCGTGGTCTGGAAAGTCGTGGATGCCGCGAAGGCGGAGTTCGTCGTCGATGACTACGAGGACTTCGTCAAAATGCAGGCGGACTCCGCCCTGCGGACGCTCGCCAGCCAATACAGCTATGACGCTCCCGAGGCCGACTCGCATTCATTGCGGGGGCACATTGCCGAAGTTGCGGCGCAGTTGAAGAACGAACTTCATGACCGCATGCAGCAGGCCGGTGTCGAGGTTCAGGAGGCCCGCATCAGCAAGCTGTTCTACGCCCCTGAAATCGCGGCCGCCATGCTGCAGCGCCAGCAGGCGGGGGCGATCATCGCCGCCCGCGCCCGGATTGTGGAAGGGGCGGTGGGCATGGTGGAGCATGCGCTCGACATGCTGAACGCGAAGAACATTGTCGACCTGGATGCCGAACGCAAGGCGGCGATGGTCTGCAATTTGCTGGTGGTTTTGTGCGGCCATGCCACGCCGCAGCCGGTGCTCAACACCGGAACGCTGCACAACTGACGAACGTAAAATTCCCCCTCGCGGCCTGGATTGAGATGTGACTCAATCGCTGAGCCACGATCATTCGTCTCTTTTACAACAATGCACGATTCCGGGACACCTGTCGCGGATCCGCTCGACAGGTCTCGCATTTGATCCGCTGGCGGTGTCCCGAAATCGTGCATAGAAGAACGTGTAAGGCTTCGATGCCGCGCAAAGCGTTTCTGCTCCGGATAGACGACAAGCTCCTCGCCGCCCTGCAGCGCTGGGCGGACGACGACTTGCGGAGTCTCAACGGGCAACTGGAGTACCTGCTGCGTCAAGCGCTACAGAAACGCGGCACCAAGCTCCCTGATGCGCAGCCAGACGACCGTGCTGAAGAGGCAGGGACCTGAATCCTTGGCCTTCCGCTTTATGGCATTGCGGCCCAATCACGGTAAAAATCCACGACGCTCGGATTCGCCGCCGCAAGGAAGTCCGCCAGCAGATGGGGATATTCTTCCATCTGAGGAAAGGCCGATGCGTAGAGCAAATCCACAACATCTGGATCCGCCGATTCCTGCATCCCCATCACCATTTTGAGCAACAGGTCCAGAAGTGATCTGTCCAGTGGCTGAGTTTCTGCGACCTGTCGAACAAACCCGTCAACGAACGAGTGTGGGATCAGCTCATCACATTCGCCTTCATGCTCTGCCAGAATGAGCAGCATCTGCAGACCAAGGCTCACCAGAAATGGCCTGAGCGTTTGGTACGTCAAATTCGGGGTCATGCTGAGGCGAGTTGGAGGGTCGGACATCGCCGGGACCGATCGTGGCTGGGATGTCAGGACCAAAGAAAGCGCCAATCCACAGCAGCTTACCAGCAACGACAACTGGCTCAAACCGCCCCGGCCAAATGACTAAATGACTGCGGCCCGGCGTGGAGTACGCCGGGCCGCAGTGCTGTCGAGTTTCAAAAGCTGCTTGCGACGGTGGAGTGGTTGTGCGAATCGGGCGGGGGTCCGGCTGCATGGATGCAGTCCGTTCTGCTGACCCCGAAACCCACGCGATAAGGGTTGGCACCTCCGACGGTATTGCAGCGGAAACTCGACGTGTTCACGCTTCCTTCGAAGTGTATGAGTATCCGTTTCCCTCTTCATCGTCTTGCGACTTTGAAGTCGACCTGACGGGCAACGGTTTGACACACAAAACAATCGGCAGGCAGACCATCGGCGCTCGTGACAATTCAGCGCGGATTTTTGCGGCCGACAGGATCGGCTCCCGTGGCGGTTCTACAATCGGGCCAGGCAGGAAGTCCGTTACGACGCGCGCTCAGATGACATTCTGATGGCGGATCAACCGCATCAGTTCGCCTTCGCCACCCTCGAGCGCGACAACGAACTGCGTATTGCCCTCACTCCACGTCCAGACGGCCCATGATCCGACATAGGCGATCCGCCCGGCACCAGGTGAGTTGACCGCAAACTGCACCGATGCCCGTGGCACTGCGACAAGTCGCACCGGAATCGCCACGCGCTTACGGTTGAGCACCTTGAAAAAGCGAATGGCCACCGGGACCCCATTGACCACAAGTTCCCGCACCGGCTCACGGTCGACGGTCGGGGGAACCCACAAATCCTGCGGCAGGGGTGCCGCCGGGCGTGAGTAAGCCACGAGTGCCGCCGGATCCAAATTCGCCGCCGTCGTCGCCTGGACCAACTGCTCAAGCGGAACCCGCTGCGGGGTGAACCAACTCCAGCCAGCAAATCCCGTGATGAGCAACAAGGCACAGGCTGCCAGTTGCTTGAGCAACAGCCGGCGGCGTTGGCCAGGCACGCGGGGATGCTCCCGCGTCGGCTGTGGCTGTTGGGGACTGCTGTTCGTGGCGGCCTGCACGACAGCCGGCTCCACGGTCGCCTCCACGGCCACCTGTGCGAGTTCTGCCGCCTGCACCGCGGCGATGAGCCGTTCGCGCAACCCCATGGGAACCGGGATATTGCGAAATGCCTCACCAACCCGTGCATCAAACCGCAGGTGGCGCGCCACGACACCCTGGCAGAGTTCGCAGCCCGTCAAATGCGAGCGTGCTTCCGCAGCGATCGCTTCCTCAGCCTCGGCCAAATCCTGGGCGGACTGTCCGGGGCGAAGCAGATCGAGTGTGCGCTGGGTTGTCAGGCAGTCCATTGGATCCTCATCATTCGTGCCACATCCGTGTCGGCAGTCGGCGGTGCAGAATCTGGCCGGGGTGTTTTGACCTCGGCAGACGCCCCTTTCAAGTGGGCCTGACGTTCCGGTCCGTGTGTGTCTGACAGTCGCTGCCGCAGGAAAGTCTTCGCCCGCGACAACCGGCTCATCACAGTGCCGACCGGCACCTCCATCTGCTCCGCGACCTCTTTGTAGCTGAATTCCTCAAAGTAAAACAGAATAATCGTCGTTCGGAACTCCTCGGGGAGCTCCACAAGCGCCTGCTGCAGCGTGTTGGGATCGATCTCCAGATCGTCGTCCGGCTCGATTCCCACCTCTTCCGTCTGTTCCAGAGACTGCAGGGAAATGACATTTTGCCGCCGTCGGTTGCTCAAGTAGAGGTTGCGCAAGATTCTGCACAACCATGACTTGGCACGCTCCGGCTGACGCAGTTGCTCGAAGTTGAGCTGCGCGTCAAGAAACGCCTGTTGGGTCAAATCTTCCGCATCCGCCGCACTGCCGGTCAGCCGAAAGGCGAACCGGTACAGCAGGGCATAATGCTGGTCGATGAACTGCACCAAAAGCGCACTGGAGCCGGACTCCATATCCTCCCCCTACTATTAGGATGCACCAACCGGAGAATTATTCCCGGTCCTGCGTCTGGAATTCAACTTTTTTGAAGTTGCGCAGGTTGGTGCTCATTCGCCCGCAGGCTGGGCGTCGCCGAAACCGCAGGACGGTCCAGCTTACGTCCCGATTGGATGGTTTGCCATCCCATCCGTTGGGAAGAGACTTCGATTTTTACCGCAGATTTCGACATTGGCCCTGCGGCCGGTTCGACGGGATCACTTTTCCGTGCCGGCGGCGGGCACTTTCTGGGTTTTGGCGATTTCCTTGAAGTACAGTTTGATCAGCCGCGCATAATCGCTGCTCGGCTTCTTGGCCGCCGCCTGCAGGATTTCTGTCTGCAGTTCGCCGGGCAGTTCGCCCCAGCGGCGACCAGTCGACTTCTTCACCGCCGCCTCCAGTTGCTGCATGTCCGCCGGCTGTGGCTCGCCGGAAGCCACGCCTCCACCGCCCGGCTGCGAGGACGGCTTTCCGTCCGCGCTGGCAGGTGCCGGTTGTGTTCCACCCCGGCGTTGCGACCGCTGGGCGGCTTTCTGGAGAGACTCTGACGCCTGCCGCAGGGTTTCTGCCGCCTCGGCCAGAGGGTCGGCCGGTGCGGGCTGGGCCTGTCCGGTCGGCTTGCCAGAACCCATCCGTGCCGGTTGACCCTGTTGTCCCGGCTGGCCTTGTCCCGGCTGACCTTGTCCCGGCTGACCTTGTCCCGGCTGACCTTGTCCCGGTTGACCCGATTGACGGGGCTTCATCCCCTCTGCACCGCCCTGATCAGGCTGACCGGTCCCTTGCCCCTCACCGCCCGACGGGCTGGTGCTTGGCGATTGTCCTTCGCCCGGCATTGAACCCGGTTCCATCCCGCTGGGAGCGGCTTGTGGTTTGGCCCCATCTGCAGAGGCACTCGACCGTTCGGCCGCCCCTGGCTTCTCTGCCATGCCAGGTTCGCCCGCAGTGGCCGGTTCTCCGGAATTCGCCGGAGGTTTCTGTCCGGTGGCATTGTCGCTTTGCGTCTGTCGGCTGGCCTCCAGTTTCTCTTGAGCCTCCCGCAACTGATCCAGTGCGTCGGTGACATCGTCGGCAACTTGCGGCGGAACGTCGGGAGTTTTTGTAGGTGACTTCCCCGCGCCTGTGGCTGCCTCTTCGGCGGCCTGCCGCAGTGACTTCGTGGCTTGCTCCGAGGCCGCCGCCGCCTCCTCGGGATTCCCCTGTTGTGTGGCTTGAGCTGCCTCTGAAAGCTGCTCTGACGCCTTGGAGGCCGACTGCTTCGCCGCCTCGCTGCTCTTGCTGGCGGGTTGATCATCCAGTGGCTGAGAACCCAGCGATTCCGCCGCGCGGTCGAGTTTCTCCGCCAGTGCCTGGGCTGCCTCTGCCCGCTGCTGCTGCGGACTCGGCTGTGCCGGAGTCGATTGGGGGGAAGCGGGTTGAGCTGGTTCTTCAGTGGTTGCCGTGGCTGGAGCCTGACCCTCTGGAGAACTCATGGGGGGCTGACTGGCCTCGGCCTGAGCCTTGGCCGCCTCTTGACGGGCGGCGTCCACCTGTTGCTGCAGGTCGCGCTGTGCCTGGGCCAGTTCACGCGCCTGTTGCGCCTGAGCGGGTGAATTTGCCGGTGGCTCGGAAGCCATGGCTTCTGCCTGTTCTTGCACCTCACGCAATGAGTCCGCCGCGTCTTTCTGTGCGGTTTGAGCCTCGGTCGCCGCGCCACGTTCCAAGGCAGATTGAGCCTCGGCCAGCTTCTGCAGGGCTTCCGCTCGTTCCAGCGGAGCCACAGACTTGGGAAGCTCATTGGCCGCCTGTGTCAGTTGCTCCTGTTGATCGGCCAGGTCGTCGAGGTGCTCAGCCAGTTCCTGGGGTGTGGCCTGTGGCTTCTCGGCCGCCTTTTTCTCGGTCTCCTGCCGCACCGCATCTTGTTTCTGCGCCAGGTCGGCAGCCGCCTTCGCAGCCGCCGCTGCGGCCTGCTGCTGTGGCGAACCGGGCGACGATGGTTCTCCATGTTGGCCCTCGGGTGAGGAATCGTTCTCGGGCTGGCCCTCAGCGGGTGCTTGAGGTTGTGAACCCCTGGCCGCCTGTGCGAGGGCGTTCAACGCCTGCGAGGCTGCTTCGACTGCCTGTTTGGCGGAGTCCGCATTTTCGGGCTTGGGTCCGGCGGAATTCTCGCCAAGTTTGGAGGCGGCGGTTTCCAACGCCTGCCTGGCGGCTTGCTGCTGCGGCCCTGAAGCCGGCAGATCGAGCGCGGCGGCGGACTTGGCCAATGCTTGCACTTGTTCGGCCAGAGACTTCAACGTCTCGCTCCGCTCCGGGCTTTCTGGCTGGGACAGGCCCTCGTTGGCGGCCTTCGCCAATGCCTCCTGTTGCTTCTGAAGATTGGCCACATCCTCATCGACGGAATGACCTTCGAGCCGCTTTTGAAGCTTGGCCAGAGCCTGCTCGGCTTCGGCCTGAGACTGCTTGGCCTTGGCCTCATCGGGCTGCTGTAGGTCCGTGGCTGCCTGGGTGCTCCGCTGAACAGCCTGTTCCAGTTCGCGCTGGGCGTCCACCGGGTCAATGGCGGCCGCGTCCCGGGCGATCTGCTCCTGCCGCTTGACCAGCGACTCTTGCGCCTCTTTGTTTTGCGGGTCGGCTGCCGCCGCATCCTTTCGCAACTGTTCTTGTTGCTGCCGCAGTTCCGCGACCTTTTGGGCGGCCTGCTCACGGCGCTGGGCTGTCGGCGGAATGGCTGCCGCCAAATCGTCCAAGGCAGATTCCGCCTGCTTCGAGGCGGCTGCGGCCTGTTGAGCCTCGCCTGCCAGAAGTTTGTCCAACGCCTCGGCGGATTGATTGAGCGCCTGCTGTTGCTTTTCGCGGGCTGACGCGGGTGCATCAAGTTGTGCCACCCCGGCCTGGAGCGCGGCCTGCTCGACCGCCAGGGGCCGCAGGTGTTCCGCCCGCTGTTCGGCTGACTCTTCAGGCGGGGCGTTCTCTTCGGCTTCAGCAATCTTCTGCTGCAACTCAGCCTGCCGCTTGGCCAGTTCCTCCGCCGCCGCGTGGGGATCGCTGGAGAGCGATTCGTTCTTCTGCAGCGCCTCGGCAAGCTGCTCCAACTCCTTTGCAGCGGCCTCCTGAGCCGCGCTGGCCGCACCGAGGTTCCCCTTTTTCAAATTGTCCACCGCCTCCTGCAGGGCTGCCGGGTCCAACGGTTTTGCCTGCGTGCGCTTCGCCTGCTCGGCCGTCTCTTTTTGGAGTGCTTCAGCCTTGTGGGCCAGTTCCTGTTGTTGTTCGGCCAATGGAGCGGCACGTTCAGCTTGCTGCTTGGCCTGCTCCGCCAGGGCCTTTGCGAGCAAGTCCTCAGGCTCGGCGAGTTCGCGGGCCTGGCGCGACAACTCTGCCAGTCGGTCGCGCTGGCTCTGACGCGCGGCCTCAACCAGTTCCGGGTTCCGTTTGAGCAGGTCGGACAGCTTGTTGGTCAATTCCTGCCGCTTCTCTTCCAGTGCTTGCGCTTCGTCGTCCAGCGACTGCTGACGCGCCACCCGCTCATCCTCCGGGAGTGGCTCCTGGGTATTCTGAAGTTCCTTTTCAAATTCCTCCCGCCGATGCTGGAGGTTGGTCAATTCGGTGGCCAGATCCCCCGCCTGGTCGGCCAGCCGGTTCAATTCCAGCAGCTCCTGCTCCAGGGCGGCCAGTTTGTCAAATTTCTGCGACACCTCCGCCAGATGTTTGGCCGCCTGCTCCAGGGTCGCCCGGGCCTCGCCGAGCTGGTTCCGTTTCCGGCCCAGATCCTTCATCGGCTTGGCGGCATCAATCTTTTTGGCGGCCTCGGGCAGCTCCTGCTTTCCAACGCCGCGCGTTTCCTCCGCCAGATTGCCAAACAGCGGGTGTTCGGCGAGCCGTTCGGCCATCAGTTCCGCCTGCTCGGCCGTCGCCTCCTGCTGCCGCGCGGCTTTCGGCAGTTCGTCGTCGCGTTCGAACGGTTCGTTCTGGCGACCGGCCGAATCTGCCGCCTTTTCCAGGGCGGCAACCTGTTCCACACCCGCCTGTACAGCCTTCTGCAGCGCCGCGAGTTCTTCCTTGAGGGCCTTCTGCTCCAGTTCCAGGTCACTCGAACCTGGTGGTTTGGCTTTGTTGCTGACCAGAATCACCCTTGGCTCAGACCAGACCTCCTGCGGTCCTGGTGCCGGCCGGCCATCTGCCGCCCGAACACGCCACGTCAGCGTCTCGCCATCTTTCGCGGAGATTGCCGCGAGGTCCAGCCGGAAACGGTGTTCAACTTTCGGACTGGATGGCTCCAAAGCCGGTCCGTCCACCTTCCCTTTGCGGCCGTCTGGGAATTCATAGTGCAGTTCAAGGGCAGCGATGCCCACGTCGTCGGTGGCCGTGACCTCCACGGGAACAACATCGTCCGGCTTGGCTTCGACCGCCTGCGGGTCCCCAGAGACCTCCAGCTTCGGTGGCTGGTCGATCACCAGTTCCAGCAGCCGCTCGGGTTCCGTTGGATTCTCCAGCTTGTACTCGTCCACCAGCCGCATGGCAAATACGCCAGCGGCTTCGGCAGACCACTTGATTTCGGCTTCCAAACGGTCTTTGGAGAGGGGCAGCGGACCGGACGGGATTGCGCCAGGTTCACCGGGTTTGTCGCCCTTCCACAGCCACTCTGCCGATTGAACCGGCTTGTTGAACTTCACCTTCAGCGTGAGCGCACTATGCTCAAAGACTGGAATCTTGCCGGTCACGCCGTCGATCTTTTGTGGTGGGCGGCGCGTGTAGACTGGAGGCACCATGGCGAGAGAAACGCTGGCGATGGACGGGGCATCCACAACATTCACAGCGTATTGCCGCGACTGCGCATTGGATTCGCGGACGGAAAAGCCAAACCCCTGAAAGACATGCGGCACCGTCGTGACGTAGTTGCCCGTCGCGGCATCGAACTCCATCCGCCGTTGGTCGTGGACCTTGCGGTCGGCCGTGGCCTGCCAGTCGAGCCTTACGATTTCGGGAAGTTTGGACTTGAAGAGCCGCCAGTGAGGAACAGCCCGCAGTTCGACATCTGAGCCACGGGCGACGGTGCGGTCGCCATTGGGCACTTCAAAGTACAGGTTGCTGACGCGGGCCAGGTTCTGCCAGGGAGCGGCAAACCGCTGCAGCAACTGCCGGTAGGAGGAGGACATGAAACCCGGCAGCACCAGCAGCGCCACTGCCATGCCGCCCGCAATCATAGCCCGCCGCATCGGCTGGGTGGGTGCCGCGTCGGGAACCTGCAGGTCTGCCAGCCGGGTCTGCGTTTCTTCAACGAGCCACTCCCGCATCAGGGCTGACCCCTTCCAGGACTCCGGCTCGTCGTCGCTCATGAACTCGACGGTGGACAGCAGCGCTTCGTTCAACTCCGGATGCGCCACCTCGACCAGGCGGGCCAGTTCCGGCAGCGTGTGGCGCTTCACCAGCGGGCGCCAAATGAAGGCCCACGCCGACAGTCCGGTACTGATGCCGACCGCCCCCAGCAATCCGTAGCGCAGGGAGAGGGGTGCGTCGACGAGCATGTCGACCAGCAGCGACAGCAGGACAGAGGTGGCAAGGACCACGGCGGTCAATCCAAAGCCACGGCAGACGGCCAGCCAGCGGACCCGCCCGCTGAGCCGGTCCAAGCCACTGGTGAGATTCGCCGGCAAAACTTCCAGAGCAGGCATGGACACCCTCGTCCCGTTGAAAGCGGTCACCCTTCCCAAATTCTGAAACACCCATCCGCAGCCAAGGTGTTGCGCGAATTCTGCTTGGTGAAGTGTACCGTGCCGGGTGCCGCGACCCAATCACGAACGAGCATCAAATCTCGGATCTATCTCGAATCTCGAATTTCACGGAATTCCGACAACGCTGTTTCGCTTTAATTCCAGCGCCACTAACTAACCATTACCCCGGCACGAAAGAAACGCACGACTGAATCAACTTGGGAACCATCATGCTTCGTCGAGGGGCGTGTGGCTCGTGGTGCGACTTTTCGTGTGAGGACGACTCCGACGACAGGCTGCTTTCGTGGCATCGGCTTGAGCCGGCTTGAGCCGACGCGGCCATCAACTGCCGAAAACCTGGTTGTGGACGCAAGTCCAAGCCACGGGTGCTGACAGGGGGCGCGAGACAGGCTGCTTCCGTAGCGTCGGCTTGAGCCGACGCGGCCATGACGAGCCGGCAACTTGGTTGTGGACTGAAGGCCACGCTACGGGTGCTGACAGGCGGCGCTCCCCGGAACCGACCCCTGATCCACCGGCGGGAAGGCGCAGCCGACGTTGGAACTGGCAGTCAGAGATAGGGGGCGCGAGACAGGCTGTTTTCGTAGCGTTGGCTTGAGCCGACACGGCCATGACGAGCCGGCAACTTGGCTGTGGACTGAAGTCGAATGGCACTTAATCGGACCGATCTTATGGGGGGTTAATGCTTTGGCACGACGCGCTGACGTGTAAGGCGTTGTCGGGCCTTGGTGCGGGGCTCAGTCAAGTTCGGGAAGGGCTTGGGGCGGCGTTTTCTTGCCCGGGGTTCGACCCTGTCGGGACGATCCCCCACCACATGTTTGATGAGCGAGTCGGTCAGCGCCTTC
>JAKFUF010000083.1 GCA_021732845.1 Planctomycetaceae bacterium
GAGGGCGGGAGGGCTTGCCCTGCCGCTGACTTGGGCCGGGAACCGGCGAATTGCCGTTCATTTTGACGCATCAACCAGTTAGAATGCATGCTCGCATTCAAATTCGGTTGACGGCCGCGCAGCACCGGTCAGCCTTCGAAACGGGATCGTACCTGCCATGAATTTTTCTCGCCGTGAGATGCTGGGCCGACTGGGTGCCGGGTTGGGTTCGGTGGGGCTCGCGGCTGTCATGGCCGATGAGCTGCACGCTGCCACGAGCAGCGCGACCGAAAGCACCAACCCGCTGGCCCCCAAGCGGTCGCATTATCCCGCCAAGGCCCGGCGGGTGATCCACCTGTTCATGAACGGCGGACCCTCGCAGGTTGACACGTTCGATCCCAAGCCGGCGCTGGAGAAGTTCGCGGGTCAGGCACCGCCGGAATCCTTACTTCCCCGTGGACGCAGCAAGGGCGCCCTGCTCGCTTCGCCGTTCAAGTTCGCGAAACATGGCGAGTCGGGGACGGAAGTCAGCGAGATTTTTCCCAATATCGCGCGGCACGTGGATGATCTGTGCGTCATCCGCTCGATGCATACCAATCTGCCGAATCATGAGCCGTCGCTGCTCATGATGAATTCCGGCGAAACGCAGCCCACGCGGCCCAGCATGGGCTCGTGGCTCACTTACGGCCTGGGCTCCGAGAATCAAAATCTGCCAGGGTTCGTCGTGCTTTGCCCCGGCAGCCCGGTCGTCGGCCCGCAATTGTGGAGCAACAGCTTTCTGCCCGGCATCTACCAGGGCACCCACATCAACAACAGCAATCTCGACCCGCGGAGCGTCATCCGCCACATCAACAACAAGTTCGTCTCCGAACCGGTCCAGCGGCGGCAGATGGATTTGCTGCAGAAGATGAACGCGTTGCATCGCGATGAACGCTCTGGCGATGGCCAGCTTGAGGCGCGGATTCAGTCGCTGGAGATGGCGTTTCGCATGCAGTTCGAAGCTCAGGACGCCTTTGACATCCAGAAGGAATCGGAAGCCACGCGGAAGCTGTATGGCGAAGGGGAGTTTGCCAACGCCTGCCTCGCCGCGCGGCGGTTGGTCGAACGCGGTGTGCGGTTCGTGCAGATCTACTATGGGGCCGGCCAGCCGTGGGATGACCACGGCGACATCCTCAACCATCGCAAGCACGCGGAGAAGAGCGACCAGCCGATCGCCGCGCTGCTGACCGATTTGAAGTCGCGCGGAATGCTGGAGGACACATTGATTGTGTGGGGTGGCGAGTTCGGTCGCACGCCCTCCTCAGAGGGATCAAAGGGCCGCGACCACAACAACCTGGGCTTTTCGATGTGGCTTGCGGGAGCGGGGACCAAAGGCGGCCTGACCTACGGAGCCACCGATGAGATGGGCTTCGGCGCGGTGGACAAGCGGATGCATGTGCACGACCTGCACGCCACGATTCTGCACCTGCTGGGGATCGACCACGAACGCCTGACCTACCGCTACAGCGGCCGCGACTTCCGTTTGACCGATGTGCATGGGAAGGTCGTCCACGACCTGATCGCGTAGAATGACGTGCCGCACCACTTACCAGCCCGCAGCGCCGGCAAGTACAATCGCAATCACGGCAATAAGAGGAGGAACCACGGATAAGATTGAGCATGGAAGTCAGTTCAGATGTGGATCTGCAATGATTCGTGCGATTCGTTTTATTCGTGGTTAATCTTCTGGCCGTACGATTCATGGGAGGTATGGGCTCCATGATTCGTGGTGACGTAATATTGCGCGTCGAGCCGTTCTTGGTTGTGGTTGTCTGATCGTCATGTCGTTGATCCATCCGTGGCTCTTGCTGGGTTTGGGGCTGACCGCGATTCCGGTCATCCTGCATCTCATGCTGCGGGCGACGCCCAAGAAGCTGGTCTTCCCTGCCTTGCGGCTCATCCAAAACCGCAAGCGTCAAAACACGCAGCGGCTGCGGTTGCGGCACATTCTGCTGCTGTTGCTGCGGATGGCAGTGATCGCGGCGATCGCCTTGGCCATCGCCCGGCCCAAGGTGCCGGCGGGCGATTATCGCCCCTCGTTGTATGACAGCCTGCGGCTGCTGCTGGTGCTGGGGGCGGCCACAGGGGTGTATTTCGGACTACTGGCGTATTGGAAACGGCAGAAACTGCCGCCACATGTGACGGAGCATCGCCGCACGCTGCTGCGGTATGCGACCACTGCGGCCAGCATCCTGTTGTTTCTGCTGCTGGTGGCCTGGCCGTACCAGCAGCGGGTTTCGGCGTCGATGGACAAGCCGATGTCGCCGGGAGACGCCAATATTCCCGTGGCTGCGGTGTTGGTGCTCGATACCAGCCTGAGTATGCAGTACCGCTTCGAGAATCGCACGCGCTTCGAGATTGCCGCTGAGATCGCGGCGCGGCATCTGGCCAGCCTGCCCTCGGGAAGCCGCGCGGCGGTGTGCGATACGGCGCTGGATGCGCCCATCCGCATGCAGACCGTTGCCGCTGGCCAGACAAGGCTGGCGAACCTGCAAACTCGGATCGCCAGCCGGCCGTTTGAGGAAGTGCTGGAGGCGGCGCTCCAGGCGCAGTGGGAAGACCGGGAGAAACCAGCAGCGAAAACAACAGCGGCCGCGACTGCTGGATCCGTACCAGTCGACGAGTTCGCGCGAGAAATCTATGTCTTCACCGATCTCGCCGCCAGCGCCTGGCGGGGCGGCGAGGCACCGCGGCTGGGGGTGCTGCTCAATCAACTGCCGGGCCTGAAGATCTACTTCATTGATGTGGGAGCCACTGAGCCACAGAACGTCGGGTTGTCTGGGTTGTCGCTCTCAACGGAAGAGCCGGTCTTGGGCAGTGACCTGACGGTGCGGGCGATGCTGGCGGCAACGGGAGGGACACCCACTGAGCGGACGGTGGAACTGTATTTTGAGAATGACGCCGGGAAACTTGTCAAACGCGACCCGGTGACCATCCGCCTGGACCCCGCGAACCCGGCCCCAATCACCTTCAACCTCGCCGATGTTCGGGGGACGGTGCGGCAGGGTGAACTGCGGATCGCCGCGAGTGATCCCCTGGAATTTGACAACAGGCTTTCGTTTACGGTGCAGATCCATCCGCCGCGAAAAGTGCTCGTGGTGTCAGACACGCGGGCCAGTGCCGAAGGGCTGATGAACCTGCTGGCTCCGCCGCGGGTGGATGCCCAGTACGACTGCAAGTTTCTTCAGCCCGCGGGTCTGGCGGCTGAGCCACTGAAGCCGTATTCGCAGGTGTGGCTCGTCAATGTCGCCGACCCGACGCCGGCGGGTTGGAAAGCCTTGCGGAAGTTCGTCGAAGAAGGCGGCGGACTGGGTATTGCCCTGGGCAGCCGGACGAAGCTGGACGCCTATTCGGCGGACCAGTTGCCGGATGCGGCGGCCATTCTGCCGGCTGAGCCACTGGTCCGCGCGGTGGACCCGCGTGATCCGGTGTTTCTCGACATGCAGGATCTGGCACATCCGGTCATGAGCCGCTTTCAGGATTGGGGGGTGGCGGAACTCACCGGCGTGGAGATTCCGCGGTACTGGAATGTGGGGCCGGTGGGAGAGGCCCGACCATTGGTGCGGTTCACCAACCTGCGGCATTCGCCGGCATTGGTTGTCCGCGACGTGGGCAAGGGACGCGCCTTGCTGATCGCCACCGCCATCGACCGCAACGGCTGGAACGACCTGCCCACGGCCGGCTGGAAATACCTGGCCTGGATGTATGAAATGGCGCGGTTTCTGGCTCAGGCCGGATCGCAGCAGACCAACGTGCAGGCCGGTTCGGATGTGGTTGTTCCGCTTGATCCAGAACTGCGGATGGACAAATATCTGCTGCAAAAGCCAGCCTTCGAGCAGCTTCCCGGAGTGATTCCCACCGATGCCGAACAACTGGTCCTGCATGACATCGACCAGCTTGGCTCCTACCGCGTGCGTGGCTCGGGCGAAGCTGCCACGTTCGAACGCGGGTTCAGTGTGAATGCCGCCCCGCATGAGGGGGTGCTGAAGAAGCTGACCAATGTCGACCTGGAGAAGAACCTTCCAAAAGAGCGGTTCAGCATTTCACAAAGCATTGAAGGCCTGCAGCGCGAAGTGTACGACATCCGGATCGGACGCGAACTCTATCCGTTCGTGGTGCTCATGCTGGCCCTCGCCTTTATGGGTGAACAAATCGTGGCGAACCGCTTCTATGAGAAGTGACTGATGCACGCAAAGAATTGGTTTTCATGGCAATGATCGACGCGGCGGGAGGGCTCTGGTCCTCCAGAGCCGTGAGCAACAGACGACTTGGCTGTTTGGAAGGAATTTGAAGTCATTTGTGGGAAAGTCGATGCGTGGAATCTACACGTACCGTTGACCGCGGCACAGCAGGAGCTGGTGCCCTCCCGCCTCGTCGAACTGACGCAAATCATTCGTGTTCCATGAGGGATCGACGTGGCGGGAGGGCTCTGGTCCTCCAGAGCCGTGAGCAACAGGCGAATTGGTTTTTGGAGGTATTGGGAGCCATTTGTGATAATGACGATGCGTGGAATCAGCGCGTACCGTAACCCGCGGCACAGCAGGAGCTGGTGCCCTCCCACCGCGCCGAACTGCGAATTCGAATACTCCTTTTCAGCCGCAATAACCGGTTTTTTTTTTTTTGCCAATGACCAAACTCGACGCACAATCGAACTCAGAGCACGCAACGGTGCGGGCACCACAGCGACCACAAACACCCTGGGAACACGTCGCCCTCTTCCTGGCGACAGGTTTCGGCATTGGATGGATCCCGGTGGCCCCCGGGACTTTTGGAAGCCTGTGGGGCCTGCCGCTGGTCTGGCTGTTGCAGCACGGCGTGCCCTTGCCTGGTGGAGAAGCAGCGCGGGCTCCCTTCCAATGGGTGGCTGGGGTGGCGATTTTCTTGATTGGAATCCCCCTGTGTGGCACGGCGGCGCGGCTCATCGGCAGGGCCGATCCGGGACCGGTCGTGTGGGATGAGATCGCGGCGTTTCCAGTCGTGTTCGCGTTTGTGACCATCACTCCGCTGACGGCCGTCCTCGGGTTTCTGTTGTTCCGGATCTTCGATGTCTGGAAACCGTGGCCGGCCTACCGCCTCGAATATCTGCCCGGCGGCCTGGGTGTGATGGCCGACGATTTTGCCGCCGGAGTCTACGCGGGGGCGATCTTGACCGGCATCGCGCGATGGCAGGGATGGTAAGGACCGGACAAAGAATGAAGCACGCCTTAAGATGCTGACAGAAGGCCGGTCTTGGGCAACGAGCAGGATTCGATCGCCCGCGAAGCCATGCCGGTTGATGATTCGTGAAATTCGTAGGATTCGTGAAAATTCGTGGTGAATTGATGACCGTACGACGTCACCACCACCCTTCGCTGCGAGATCAACACCCTGGGTTATCCGGACGCGGCCTTGTTCGGCTTCAGCGTGGCGTTGCTGTTGTACAACGTGCTGAGCGTGGTTCAGGCGGCCCTGCGTGATTCTCAGACAGAAAAGCGGACCATCGAGCGCAAGGTCTCCATGTACGCCATCGCCGATGAAATCAGCGGCGTATGGCGCGGCATGGAGATCGCCATTCCGCCGGAACTCTGGGCGGAACTCTATGCGGGACTGACACCCCGGCAACTGGTCGGCAAGTTGCGCAGCCTGGCGCGCAACGCGGACCTGGCACGCTACACAACCTACAAGTGGTCACCCAAGCGGCCTCAGCCCAAACGCCTCAGCGGCAACCGCGGCAACCATGTCTCCACGCAGCGAATTCTCAATCAACCCAAGGCGGCGTGACACCTTCAAAAGGCTGGGGCTCGCGCCCTTCCGCTCAAGAACTTCTGGTCGGAGTCGACAATTCCAAGAATTGTGGGTTGACGGGCGATTCGCTAATTGTATTATTGGATTAATACAAATTGACGCCTTCGCGTCGCAGCTCCACACGGACTTCAACCGTGCAAATCCATATCTCCGCCAACGATGGCATCCCGATCTATCTGCAGATCGTCAATCAGATCAAGTATCTGGTGGCTTCGGGCCGGATGTCGCCCGGGGAGGAGCTGCCGCCGATGCGCGTCCTCGCCCAGACGCTGCTGATCAACCACAACACCGTGCAGCGCGCCTATCGCGAACTTGAGGCGGCGGGAATCGTGGAGAAGCGGCGGACGGCTGGGACGTATGTCACCGACCAGAAGTCGCCGCTGGCGCGGGCCGAACGGATCAAGATTCTGACGGAGCGTCTGGACGCGCTGCTCGCCGAAGCGCGGCAGATGGATGTCTCGTTTGAAGCACTCATGAAACTTGCCGAGCAGCGGCAGGCGCTGCTGCTTTCTGAGTCACCGTCGTGAAATGCTGTCGTTCAGCACCGTGAACCTCCCGTCTTTACCCGTCACGAGACGCGCCATGTCCGATCCATTTCCCAGCGCCAGCCCTCCCATGATCGAAGTCCGCCGCCTGACCCGGCAGTTCGGCGCGAAAACCGCGCTGGATGAGGTGTCGCTGACTGTTCCGCGGGGCGGTGTGTTTGGTCTCATCGGCGGCAACGGAGCGGGCAAAACCACGCTGATCAAGCATCTGCTGGGATTGCTGCGGCCACAAAGCGGCACGGTGCGGATCTTCGGCCTTGATCCCATCGAAAACCCAGTCGGCACCCTGGGGCGGATTGGTTTTCTGTCCGAAGACCGCGATCTGCCGAATTGGATGCGGATCAGCGAACTCCTGCGATACACGCAGGCGTTCTATCCGAATTGGGACTCGGCCTTTGCCGAAGAACTGCGGGAGGCATTTGACCTCGATCCCAATGCACGCGTCAAGAACCTGTCGCGCGGGCAGCGCGCCAGAGCCGGACTGCTCGTCGCCCTGGCCCACCGGCCGGAACTCCTGGTTCTCGACGAACCCTCCTCGGGACTCGACCCAGTGGTCCGCCGCGACATTTTGGGGGCGATCATCCGCACGATTGCCGAGGAGGGCCGTACCGTGCTGTTCTCGTCGCACCTGCTGGACGAAGTCGAGCGGGTCGCCGATCGGGTGGCGATCATTCATCAGGGCCGGATTCTGTTGACGGCCTCAATGGACGAGATTCGCGAAAGTCACCGCCGTGTCACGCTGCGGTTCGGCGAGCCACAGGAGCGGGCGCCGGCCCTCGTCGGGGCCTTGTCCCACGAAGGCCGTGGCTCGGAATGGACCTACATCTGCAATGGCGAAAGCAGCCAGTTGCGCCGCGCCGCCGAAGCGCTTGGAGCCACGGTGGTCGGAGAGGCGACTCTGACCCTGGATGAGATTTTCGTCACCCGGTTGTCGGGTGAGTTTTCAACGCAGCCGGTCGAGTCGGGCCACTGACCCCAGTGATTTGCATCGGAAGAGATTCGCGAATCTGAGGTGCCCCAACGGGGCAAAATTCGACAGCCCAGGGCGAAGTTGGCACCGCCAACGAAGCCCTGGGTTCGTGGCAACGTGTTCGTGGAGCCCCAAGTGGGGCGTGATTCGCAGGCTGGGACGAATTTCGCCCCCGTTGGGGCTTTTGGTTGATGGCGGTGCCGGACCCAGGGCTGACGCCCTGGGCTATCGAATCATGCCCCTTTGGGGCGGGTTGGAAATCACGATTTTCCGTCCGGTCAATGGTTTTCCACCCCGCAAAATCCGTGACGATCAGGAAATTTGAAATTAAAAAGAATTCTGAAAAGGCCTTCCATCGTACCCCCGCGTTTAGCCACCCTGCCAGGAACCACCGCCATGCGGTCCGTCACGCTCGCCCTGAATTGGGAAATGTTGCAAAACGACAAGTGGAAGCTGCTCGCTTTCGCCCTCGCGGCGAATTTTTTCCCGGTGCTGCTGCTCAGCGCGCTGGCGCGCGATGGGTATGTGGATCCGCTCGACAGCAGCCAGATCCTCGTGCATGTGTTCCTGGTGCAGATCAACGTGTTTATCTTTGGGGCCGCGTTGATGTCCATGCTCACCCGGTCAACACGGCATCACGTGCTGCCCATTACCACGGCAAACCTCGTGACCTCCCGGCTGCTGCCAGCCATGGTGCTGATGGCCGCCGAGATGGCCCTCAGTACGGTCATGGTCAATGCCCTGTTTGGCCTGCACTGGCCCATTTGGGGGCCAGCGCTGTATGCCGCAGTCTCGTTGGTCGTGATCGCCGCCGTCCTCTGGCAGACAGAAAAATCCACATGGCTGTTCCTCGCCCTGACCGGCGTCTCCATCCCGCTGGCGCTGTGGCATAGATCGCGGCATGGGTCCATTCTCGGTCCGCCAACGCACTATTGGGATCACCTGACGCTTGCCGAAGGACTGACGATGACCGTCGTGGGGGTGGTGGCGTTTTTCGCGGCCATTCAAGGTGTCGCCCGCAACCGCTGCGGCGACACCCTTCACTCGCTCGGAATCCTGGCGTGGCTCAACCGGCTCTTCGACCCGCCACCCGCCATTGGAGCGCCATTCCCCTCTCCCGCCGCAGCCCAGTTTTGGTTCATCTGGAGGCAGAAGGGCTGGGCCATGCCCGCCTGCGTGATATTTGGCGCGGTGTTCGGTTCGCTGATGTGGCTCATCACCAACCGGCAAGCCACGGACCTGCTGGAGGGAGTCGTGGCTGCCGGCGGCGTCTTGACCATCGTTGGGCTGCTCGGCGGCTTTGTCATCGGGAATTACTCTTCCAATGATGCCAGCTTTGAGATGGGAAGCTTTCTGGGCACCCGTCCCGTGACCACGAATGAGCTGTCCAAAACGCTGTTCAAAGTCCTGCTGTATAGCGTCTTCTCATCCTGGTGCATTTGGGCTGCCAGCCTGGCGGCTGTGTCGTTCATCATCTGGGCCACGGGCATCGCGGTGCATCCAACGTGGGCGCCGGGCTTTTCCGTCTGGTGGTATGCGCCGGCCACCATTCTTGGCCCGTGGATCGTGGCCGGCCTGGGTGCGTCGCTGGGACTGACCGGCCGCAACGCGTTGATCACCGGCGTGATCTGCGGAGGTTTGGCGCTGCTCATCGGGGGGATGATCTCGGCAGGGATGGTGTTGAGCCACGAGGCTCAGGAGCAACTCATGCTCAGCCTGTGCGTGACTCTGGGAGTCGCCTTCGTGGCCGGAACCGCGCTCGCTTTGATCATCGCGCGACGGCGGTCACTTGTCGCCTCTTCAACCGTCTACGCGACAGCCCTCGTCTGGCTGCTGCTGTCGGCTCCGATCGTCGCGGTGGCCCTGATGAGAATCATCCCGACACTGCCGGTGCCCGTGTCTATCTTGGGCGTGGGCGTCGCGGCCCTGGCGGTCGCCCCTGTTTCGCTCATCCCGCTGGCAGTGGCTTGGAACCGGGTGCGATGATCGCGGGTGCGAGTCCATCAAGTTGAGCCTGGCGAGAGGCGGCTTCAGTCAACACGCTATGGTTTGGGGCCGTCATTACCCGCGATGGTCATGATTGACGCGCGTTCGGCGGCAGGCATGTCGGCGGGCAGGCAGCGGACGGTGCCATCGGCGAAGAGGGCGGTAATTCCGTGGTTGTGCGGAAGCTTCGACTGGGCATCAAGGCTCAGGAAAAAGTCCAGATCTGCATCATTGGGGGACATCCAAGGAACGGCATGCGCGGCGTCCACTTCGATCACCAGAATTGTGTTGGATGTGCCGTCTTTAAAGTCGTGTAGTGATGTGGAACTGCTACCGCGAAAGCATCCATTGGGTGCCAGAAGGGCCATGTATGTCGTCTGCAGCGACGAGTTATTGGCGGACTCGCAAGTGTAGATCCAATGCGTATTCTTGAAGACTTCGGCATTGGCCGGATCATCCCACGGCTTCGACATGTCGAGCGCGGCGTAAGATATTGGGTCACCCATGTAGGTCAAAATCAGCGTGCGCCAACTGTGTAACCGGTTCCCGTAGCTGTCGACCGTGTAGGCGGGGGGAAAGGTGCCGTACTCGTCGTGATAGTTGTGCAGGGCGAGGCCGATCTGCTTCAGATTCCTTATGCACCTTTCACGCCTGTTTGACTCTCTTGGCATGCGGGTCACCGGCATCAAAAGCATGATCCCAATCGCAATGATCCCCACGCCGACCAGCAATTGGATCAACGTGAATGCCTGCCGAGGGTTCGGGGAGATGAGGGAGGGGCTGCGCCGCGAACTTTCCATGACAAGACTCCCAACTTCACGAATGTGAACGCAGAGAGTTTGATTATACGCGAGCGCGGCGCGCCTTTGGAGGGCGGACATCGGGGAGTGTGGGAGTGTCGCCTGTGCCGCCACGAATTCGTGCATCCGCTGCTGCGCGGCGGTCATCAGCGGTGACCAACCCCCGCGTTCTTAGAGAACGCGGGGGCACCAGAGTCATCGGGCTCAGTCAGCAAACGCCGCATCGAACGCCCGGTTGGACGGTTCGAAGTCGACGTTCTTGACGAACTGGCAGGCTTCGCGGGCGCCGGCTTCGCGGTCCATGCCCATGTCTTCCCATTCCACCGACAGAGGTCCGGTGTACTTGGCCTGGTTCAGGGCGCGGATGATCTCTTCGAACCGCACGCCGCCGCGGCCCACGCTGCGGAAGTCCCAGCCACGGCGGGGGTCGCCGAAGGACAGGTGGCTCGCATTGATCCCCGTCCGGCCGTTGAGGGTCACGACCGCATCTTTCATGTGGACGTGGTAAATCCGCTCGGGGAAGGCGCGGATGAACTCGACCGGATCGACACCCTGCCACAGCAGGTGGCTCGGGTCGAAGTTGAACCCAAACTCTTCGCGTCCATCCAGAGCTTCCAGAGCCCGTTGCGAGGTGTAGATGTCGAACGCGATTTCGGTGGGATGCACTTCCAGGGCGAACTTCACGCCGCATTCCTGGAACACGTCCAGAATCGGATTCCAGCGTTCGGCCAGCAGCTCGAAACCGCCATCAATCATCGAGCGGGGCGTGGGTGGGAAGTCGTAAATCAGGTGCCAGATGCTGGAGCCGGTGAAGCCGTTGACCACGCCGACGCCCAGTTTCTGGGCGGCACGGGCGGTGTTCTTCATCTCTTCAATGCATCGCTGGTTGACGCCGGCCGGATCGCCGTTGCCCCACACATATTCCGGCAGAATCGACTTGTGGCGGGCGTCGATCGTATCCAGCACGCCCTGGCCGACGAGGTGATTGGAGATGGCGAACAGCTTGAGGTCGTGCTTTTCCAGCAGGTCCCGCTTGCGGGTGCAGTAGGTGTCGTCGGACAGCGCCTTGGCGACTTCAAAGTGATCGCCCCAGCACGCCAGTTCGACGCCGTCGTAGCCGAAGGCCTTGGCCTTCTTGCAGAGTTCTTCCAACGGCAAATCGGCCCACTGGCCGGTGAACAACGTGACGGGACGCGCCATCGCAAACCTTTCGTATCTTCGGGCACCACGCGGGATCGCCCGCGGCACGAACTGCGCAGGCACGGAATGCCACCCACAGTAGCGCAGTCCCCCGGCATTGTCAAAGCCGTGCGAGGCAGGATCTGATCTCCGCGCCAGCGTGCGAGCACGCAATCCGGGGCTTCCCCATTCGCCGCCAATTCGCGACGGAAGGTTTCCTCCTGCGGCCTGGTCTCTGCGCGGGAAGGGGCGCCACGGGTTTCCACGGATTGGCCAGCGTCCGGCCAGGTTTTGGGACGGAGCCGCGGAAATCAAAGCCCCTCGTAGACCCATTTCAGCGGATCTTCGTCCTTCTTCTTCTCCTTCGTCGTCGCCTTTTCCGAAGGCTCAACGGCGTACCGTTTTGTCAGTTGGACCAATCGTTCCCTGACCGGTTCCCGCAAGACGAGCGGCCAGAGTTCCGTGAGCGTCTGGAGCAGCACCTCGTTCGGTTCGGCTTGGGTGTTGGTGTGAAACGCCTGCAAAATCCGGCCAACCTCCGCCGCCTTCTCTCCGGGCGAAAGCATCCGGCCAAGCATGTTCAACTCATCCGGGGTGCATTCCCTCAGGCTGATGGCGAGATCCGAGGCACAGCGCGACAACAGAGTGTCGCCCTGTAACAGAACTTCAAGGTCTCGGCGGAAGTACTTGTCCTCAAGCCGCGTCTGCCCGCGGCGGCCAAGCTGGGGAATCGACTTGTCGTGTAGAAAATACCCAAGCAATGTCCCCGCGCAGAGGCAGCCGAGCGGTCCGGTGTGGTACGAAGCGAGGATCTCGTCGGTGTGCATCTGTGTGAAGCGGGTTTCCTGCATCATCAAGAACAGAAACTCTCGTGTGGCGATTCCCGGCCAGTCTGCGTCCGGATAAAGCTGAGAACTGATGTTCTTTCCGATTTGGTACGCGAAGCCAACCGCGGACGGTTTGCTCAGGTCTGGCGGAATGTTGAAGCAGTCTTTCCGCTGACTCCGTTCGTGCTCTTGGAGTTGCTGTTGTTTCCAGACGGACAGAAGTCCGTCCAGTTGACCCAATGGCCGTCGCAACACCTTGAGAGCCAGCCGCAACTCATCCGCCGAAAGCGACGGCTGCGGCAAGATCTGCAGTTGGATCAGATCTGGCGCCAGATATTCCACCAGGGACGCCACGGGGTGCCGTGCGTCGAAGACGTTCTTCAGGGTCGCGCACGACTTCTCGAATGATTGGACCTCGGCATCGAAGAGGCCAGGAGCGACCTGGATGAACACTCGTCCGTTTTCGTCGCCATATGAGCAGTCCAACGGCCGGCCAGTCCTTTCGTCAATGCGAAGGACGTCGTTTCCATTCTTGACTGTCAGAATGTCGTTCTCGAAGGTGTACTGCGCGTCTTTGAAATGGGCCCAGACAAGGCCGGCCACGGGTGAGACGCTGAATCCCACGTCGATCGGAAAGGAAAGATCCGCCGTGGACTTGAATGGAACCGCAAAGCCGTAGCTCAACGATTCTTTATGGGACAGGTCGCAGCCGGTAATTGCCAGATTCGCGCCAATCCGAAAATCGGACAGCAGCAAACGCGTCCCTGGCGCGCTGCGTGTCTCCCAAAATTGGCCACGGGGGCGAGACGCCGCGACCAGACGATCCGGTTGAAGAACGCAAATCTGTTCCCAAGTGGAGGCCGCCTGATCTTCGCACCGCACGCGTGCATAAACGCCGCGCCCGGGCGAGAAGATGAATTCTCCATGTGCCGCCTCCATTGGAACTGGCATCGAAGGCAGGCCCAAACCGCGCAGCGATCCAGTGAACTTCAGATCGTCATGGCCGTCTTTCCAGACGTTGAGCCACTCGCCAAACTTCAGGCAGGCCTGTTCTTCGCGTGAGAGCGATCCGCCAATTTTTGGTCCGCCAATCACTTCCCGGACGGCGATCGTCAGCGTGAATGGGTTGGCTCGGATTCGTCCAGGCCGCAGCGTGATTTCACGGTGCAGGAAATGCCGGCTGTCGTCCAGTTTTTTGAGCATGGCCTGCGCGAGCTTCGGCTCCAGGATGGCCCCGTCGCGAAGGCCCACAAAGTCCAGGAGTTCGTCGCGAGACATCTGACTGAGTCCCAAGACTTCGATCCGCTCCAACAGCGGTTTTTCTCTCACGGATACGACGTCGACTTTCAAAATGGCTTCAGCAGTGTCTCCCGGAACGACGTCAACGTGAAACAGGGGCAGGATCCATCCCTGGTCCATCAGCCCCTGCCTGACAGTGCCTGTGTAGTAGTGATTCACCACTGGGCCGAATTCTGCATCGCCTTTGGTTTGCCAGGGAATCGACTGATCTTCCGGGATGATCGTGATTGCGCCCTTGTCAGGCTTCAGGGCGATCCGTGGCAGGTCTGGTGACTTGGGTGGGTGGAGAATCCAAGCCCGCAGGGCTTCGACGTCAACTTCAGGCGGAGCGCTGATCTGGATTGCCCCCCATTTGAATCTGGGGCCTTCTTCAATCCGGACCACAAGCTTGTCGTCCACCAGTTGCGTGTCGACTTTGACCCGCCCGAACCCCTTTTCGTAGTAGGCCGTGGTCAGCCGCCGCGTGATCACTGCCGGGAGCACGCTGAACAAAGCCCGGGGATGGGTGGCAACCGTGATTTCAAAATCACGGGCGAGGCCCTCGCGAATCGCCTCGGGGGAGAAAGCAACTGCTCCTTCGATCACAATCTTCGAAACATCGCCCAGTTCACGCACCAGCAGGCGTGGAGGCGATTCGGCAGCCAGCGGCAAGGCCCCCGCTGCAATGAACCATGTCGCCAGCCAGAACGCACGCATGGAAAGGCCCTCAGCCAGGTGCTGGTCACAAAAGGCCAGCTTATCGAGAAATTTGGCAAACGGGTCAAGAGATCGTCGGGAACGAGCCATCACGCGCTTTTGGGGAGGCGAACCGGGTTGCGTTGAGTTCCGACGTACCGCACAATGCGAACTGATTTTAATTGCATGATTCCGAGACAACTGTCGTGGATCCGCCCGCTGACGCTTTGGCTGGATCCACGGTCAGTGTCCTGGAATCATGCGGGATCCGCAGCGCCACACGGCGTTCTGAATCCCGGCCGCCAATTCTCTCTGGTTCCAGCGCCGATCCCATGCTGCACGAACATCAAAACCTGGTTGACGAACAGGACACTCCGGCAGAAGCGGCGCGGCGGTCACGCTACGGCCTGTGGCTCTTCGCCTTGTACCTGCTCCTGTACGCTGGGTTCATGGGGCTGACGGCGTTTGCGCCGGGCGTCGTCGCGCAGACTCCGTTTGCCGGTGTTAACATCGCCGTGCTGTACGGGCTGGTGCTGATCGGCATGGCCCTGCTCTTGGCGCTGGTGTATGCCTGGCTGTGCCGGCCCCGGCAGGTCTGAGCCACGGGCAGCGAACACTTCTTCAGATCCCCACCATCCGTCATCCACGAGCGCGTACATGTCGCTGACGATCCCCATTTTCCTGCTCTTCGTGTTGTTTACACTCGGTTTGAGCTTTTATCTCGGAAACCGGGCCAAGTCCGCGGCGGGATACTTTGCGGCGGGCGGACAGATCCACTGGTTCGTGAACGGCATCGCCTTCGCGGGCGACTACCTCTCGGCCGCCTCGTTCCTGGGCATCTGCGGCCTGATTGCGTTCTACGGCTACGATGGATTTCTGTACTCCATCGGGTATCTGGCCGGCTGGGTCGTGGCTCTGTTTGTCATCGCCGAACCGCTCAAGCGGATGGGCAAATACACCTTCGCCGACGCCCTCGACAGCCGGTTTCAGTCGCGGGGGATCAAGCTCTCCGTGGCGATCAGCACGCTGGTGGTCAGCGTGTTTTACCTCATCCCGCAAATGGTGGGAGCGGGGACGCTGATCAAGCCACTGCTGGGGTATCCGCATTATGTCGGCGTGATCATGGTCGGGACGGTGGTGATCCTGATTGTCGCCACGGCGGGCATGGTCAGCACGACCTACGTGCAGTTCATGAAGGGCTCGCTGCTGGTGCTGTTCAGCACGATTCTGGTGGGGATGATTTTGTTCCGGGGACTGGAAGTGAAAAAGCCTCGCGGCGAGGCGGGGGAGAGCGTTTACAACCTGTTCAAAATCAAGCTCCCCCAGAAATTCGATATTCACTCGGAGAAACCGATAGAAACGCTGGAAGAATGGTTTGAACAGGGAATGAAACATGACATCCTCCCGGCTGAGGGTGCCTGGAAAGGCAAGCCGTACCTGCGAACGAAGGATCGCGAAACAGGAAAGGTCGATATTTACCGCGTGGTCAAAGATGGCTCAGTGACCAAAGCGTGGGAATTAGCCAATACGCAGACCGCAATTGAGTTGAAATCGGGTGAAAAGAAGGTCGAATTGACCCATCGCCCGCTGACGCTCAAGCACGAATTTCTGCCCGTCGGCCACCTGTTGACCCTTGGATCCGGAGCGACACGCACCGGACCGGTTGGTCCGCTGAAGTACCTCGAAGAGCTGGGCAAAGGCACAATCCTCGTGTGGGGCTCAGAACTGATCGTCGACGGCAACACCAAGTACACCATCTACTACCCCACCGTCAAAAGCGGCGCTGACATGCTGCTGCCCGGCAATTACTTCAAGGTGCGCACCGGAAAATTCTTCGACAAGATCGACTTCCTGTCGCTGATGCTCGCGTTGTTCTGTGGCACAGCCTCGCTGCCGCACATTCTGATCCGGTATTACACGGTCAAGGACCAGGCGGCCGCACGGCTTAGCACGATCGTGGGTATCGCCAGCATCGGCTTCTTCTACATCCTCACGCTGTACATCGGCCTGGGCGCCATGATCAGCGGCGCGCTGGATGTCACCAACAGCAACATGGCCGCGCCGCTGCTGGCCAAGAGCTTCAGCGAATGGCTGTTCGCCTGCATCTCGGCCATCGCCTTCACCACCGTGCTGGGCACGGTCAGCGGCCTGATCGTTGCCGCCAGCGGGGCCATCGTGCATGACCTGCTGAGTGGTGTCTGCGCGATTCAGATGACCGACCACATCAAGATTCGCGTGGCCAAAATGGCCTCAGTGATCGTGGGCATCATCGCCATCGTGCTGGGGATCCTCTTCGAAAAGATGAACGTGGCCGTGCTGGTTGGCTGGGCGTTCAGCATCGCCGCCTCGGCCAACCTGCCCGCCCTGATCATGCTGCTGTTCTGGAAAGGCACGACCAAACACGGAATTACCGCCGCCGTCACCTTCGGAATGCTCACCTCGCTGACGTGGGTGTTGCTGAGCGCGGATGCCTACAAGAATGTGTATGGCCTCAACCCGGCCAACGCCCTTGTTCCGTTCAGCCAGCCGGGCATCATCACGATCCCGCTGAGCTTCGCGGTGCTGGTGGTGGTGTCGCTGATGACGAAGAGCCGGTCCGTGCCCCAATCGATGCATCAAAATTGAATCCGCATGTCTCTCGTCGCAAAGCGCAGGCGATGATGGCAACCAAGCACGTCTGTCGCATGTGTGGCTCAAAGACACTCGCGGATGCCAGCGAATGTCCCAAGTGTGGCGAAACACTGCCAAACGCCCCCGCCACGGATGAGCCATCCATCCCGCTGCCACATTCCGGTCCAGGGATTGCTTAATTTTCGTTCGGCATCTTTGCGTGGACCGCATTGGGCTGCGTCGTCGGATTGACTCTCCAGATAGGTCCACCCTCGCCCGCAGAAGGTGTGTTTTACTCCTTCACGAATTTTGTATTCTGGACCGGGATGGCGTCGTTGCTTGCCGGTGGGGTGTTCGGCATCATTGGGCTGTTGCTCCCCAACCGCAACACGAGCTTCGCCTACTTGGGAATGGCCCTCTTCCTGACTCCGTGCGCAGTGTGCTTGGGAATGGTCTTGCTATTGCTGTCCGTCTAAATTGAGGGGAAGTTCTCGGTCCAAACTGGCTGAATGATTTACTCCGTCTCGCGACATGACGATATCCAATAAATGCCGCGAGATTCAGATCATCCGTTTTCAGCGGACTGGTAAACGGCTGAGACGGGGCGTATTGGGTCCAGCCGGCAGTCAGGTCGCGGTGATCCAAAGACTCGACAGACCGGTTCTTGTTCAATGTGTATAATGAAACACTCGAAGTTCCATTGGACTCAACCGAAGCGCAACCGTGAGCGAACCTTCCAACGCACCTGTCATTTCCCCCACGAAGACACGCTGGATGCGTGCGGTCTTGTGGGTCGCGGCGGTCTACAATCTGGTGTGGGGCGCGGCGGTGGTGCTTTTTCCCAATGCCCCGTTCAGGTTGGCCGGGATGACGCCGACGACGTACCCCCAAATCTGGCAGTGCGTCGGGATGATTGTGGGCGTGTACGGCGTGGCTTACGCTCTGGCCGCCCGTGATCCGTTGCGGCACTGGCAGATCGTGTTGGTGGGGCTGCTGGGTAAGGTGCTTGGCCCGATCGGCTTTGTCTACTATGCCGCGCGGGGTGAACTGCCGTGGATCTCTGGTCTGACCTGCGTGTTCAATGACCTGATCTGGTGGGTGCCCTTCGGGTTGATTCTGTTGGCGGCCCGGCGGGAGATGCAGGCGGCCACGGTCGACCATATTGCCATCGTCGTCGAGGACATACCGGCAGCCATCGCCTGGTATCAGTCCCGCTTTCGCTGTCCAGTGGAATATCAGGACGACACTTGGGCGATGCTGCGTTTTCAGAATGTCCGGCTGGCGCTGGTTGTGCCACATCAGCACCCCGCGCACATCGGGTTTGTCATTCCCGACGCGGAAAAATACGGGACGCTGCGGCCGCATCGGGATGGCAGCCGTTCAATTTATCTGCCCGGCCCATCCGGCAATATGGTTGAGATTCTCGCACCTTACCTGCGTCAATGAACCGGAAGTCCATTCGCCCGGAGGTGTCCCAAAAGCCACCCCAACTTTCTCCGGTCTGGACAAGTGTGGTAAAATCAAGAGCATGCAGGGCCTTGCACGAGCATGTGAGGCGTGCCGTTCCATGCGCAGTTTCCGCAGCCACGAACGGGGATTCGAATGCAGTTCAGGCGATCGATTCTGACCGGAACAGTTCTGGCGATCCTGCTGGCAACGGCAGTTTCCAGCACCCGCGGTGGCGATGTGATCCTCAAAAACGGGATGATCCTGCGGGGCAGGCCCGTGCTGATTCCCAAGCTGCTGTCGTCTCCGCAGTCGAATGCGGGGCCGGTCCCCAACTATCCCATTCTCCTTGTCGCCAATGACCTGGCCCGATATTTCGTCCCGCGGCAGCAGGTGGAGTCGTGGAAGGAAGGGGTGGACATCGAGGAGCTGGAGACGTTCCGGTTCCAGACGATTCCGATGTCCAAGACGGTGGCTCTGGGCAGGCTGGGCGCGGTTTTGGCGACCACGCCATTCGATCCGTTTGGCCATCGCAGCATCACGCTGCAAACTCCGATGGGTCCGCTGAACGTCTTTCAGGGGATCACCAAGCTCAATGCCAACTATGCGAAAATTGTCGGTTTGAATGTTGATTGGGAAACGGCGATGGCCACCAGCTCCATCCCGCCGGACATCGTCGAAGCGATCCTGAAGAAGGCGATCAAGCCACACAATACCGATCAGCGGCTGGCGGTGGTGCGGTTCCTGGTGGAGTCCCAGCGGTTCAAATCCGCCTTTCGCGAACTGGAAGAGATCGAGCAGGAATTTCCCGAACTCAAAGCCAAATGCGAGGAGGTCCGCGCCAATTTGACGCAGGCGCAGGCCACGACGATTTTGGAGGAACTGAAGCTGCGGCAGCGCGCCGGCCAGTATCTGTTGGCGCAGAATTTCGCCCAACAGTTTCCCACAAAGGGTGTCAGCGGCGCAATCCTCCAGGATGTGCGGGAATTCATCTCTGCCTTTGAGGAGCAGAAGGAACAGGCGGAAATGGCCGTCGCCTCCATGGGCGATCTGCAGGCGCAGTTGAAGGATTCCAAGCTGGAGGCGGAGGTCGCGCCCATTCGGGCCGAGATCGCCGAGCGGATCCATCCCGCCAATCTCGACCGGCTGGAGGCGTACATCAAGTTGTCGGCGGATCCCAAGTTGGGTCCGGCGGACAAGCTGGGACTGGCCCTCTCTGGCTGGGCCGTCGGCAGCAGCAACGCCGTTCCCGACCTTCAGCAGGCCCTCAACCTGTGGAAGGCCCGCTTCTTGCTGCGGACCTACATGCGCACGAGCCACGACGACTCGCTGCTGCGTGATTCATTGCGGACCAAGCTCAACGACGTTGAAGGTGTCGGCCCCAAATCGATCGCCCAGATGCTGCCGCTGCTGCCGCCGTTCGTGGAATCACCACTGACTCCAGGCACCATCGAACGGATTCAGGTCAGTTCACCCACGGAAAAGCCCGCCGTGGCTTACCAGGTGATGCTCCCCCTCGAATACCATCCCGACCGCGCGTATCCAGTCATTGTTGCCATGCATGATCTGAACCACGGTCCGGAACAGATGATTCAATATTGGGGTGGCACGACCGAGACGCCCGGCCAGGCCCAACGGCACGGCTACATTGTCATCGCTCCTGAGTGGCTCGACCCCCGCGACCGCGCCTACAGCTTCAAGTCCGATGTGCACAAGATTGTGCTGGAATCCCTCTACAACGCACGCCGCCGCTTCAACATCGACTCGGACCGCATTTTTCTGGCTGGCCACGGCATTGGGGGCGACGCCGCGTACGATCTGGCTTTCACCCATCCCGACCTGTGGGCGGGCGTCATGCCAATGAACGGGGTGGCCGAAAAAATCTGCAATTTCTGCTGGCAAAACGGCAGTGCGGTGCCGTTCTACATTCTGAATGGAGAGTTCGACCGCGGTTCCCTGCTCGATGAACCACGGAACGTTCCACTCATGATGACCGGCTTCACGGACTCCAGAGGGGTGAGCCATAAATTCAACATGATTTTTGCCGAATATCGGGGTGGCGGAGGGGGCGAAAGCTATTCGGCGGAAATCCACCGCCTGTTCGAGTGGATGTCGCATCTGAGCCGGGAGAGGTTTCCCAGGGACATCGAGATGCGGGTGCTTCGTCCGACGGACAACCAGTATTTCTGGTTTCAGTTCGAAGGGCTGCCAAAGACGGTCGTGGAGGCGGACTGGACGGCCGAACGGCCGAAAGGCACCGCCTTCCGCGTGGCTGCCCACATCAACGAGGGGAACAACGTCATCGTCGAATGCCGCAGCGCCTCCAACACTGTCCTGCTCGCGCCGGATTTCATCGACTTTCAAAAGCGGGTCGAAGTGCGAGTCAACGGCAAGACGAAGTTCAACGGCTTCCTGGAGCCCGACGTGAAAGTGATGCTGGACGACCTGCACCGCCGCGGCGATCGCCAGCGGATTTACTGGAAGTCGTTGACGTATTGAGAGGGTATCTGTGGACTTCCAGTTCGCGGCATGCCGGGACAAGATCAAATCTCAAATCTCAAATCTCACAGTCTGTACTGCGGCTTCGACCTGACTGCACGACTTGACGGCGGGTCGCGCCCCTTGACCTACGAAGAGAGCCGCGAGAAAAGCCTTTTTACAGGCAGACGACGCAACCGTACGACACGTCACTTCCAGCGAAAGATCTTCAGCGCCACCCCGAAGCAGACGCTGCCCCAAAGGGTGAGAATCAGCAGTTGCGGCCAGACGGCGGTCAGTCCCTGGCCTTCCAGCATGACAGCCCGCAGGGCGTGGGTCAGGCAGGTGAGCGGCAGGGCCTGGATGATCGGCTGCATTTCGGCGGGAAAGCGTTCAGCGGAAAAGAACACGCCGGAGGCGATCCACATCGGCAGCATGACCAGGTTCATCAGCCCCGACACCGATTCAACCGTTTGGGCACGGCTGGCCACCAACAGGCCGATTCCCGAAAAGCTGGCTCCGCCGACCAGCATCACAAGGATCAGTGTCAAAGGGTTCCCTTGCGAGGCGACGCCAAAGGCGAAGTACCCAAACGCGACCAGAAACACCATGTCAAACACGGCGAAGAACAGCCGGGCGATCATCACGCTCAGCAGAAAATCGCTCTGCCGCATCGGCGTCGCCAAAAACCGCTTGAGCAGTTTGCGGACCCGCATGTCGACCAGCACGAAGCCCACGCCCCACATGCCGCCGCCCATCAGGTTCATGCCGATCATCCCCGGGAGGAGGAAGTCGATGTAACGCGTCCCCTTTTCCTCCAGGAAATGAGCGGGAAACTCAGGTTCCTGAGCCTTCCCGCCGGCACCGTGGCTCACCTCAGCCTTTGCCCGCAGCAGCACGTTTTCCACCGCTTGCTGTGCCAGCCGGCTCTCGGCCCGGCGGGGCTCGATCCACAGTTCCGGCGTCTCGTCGGCGCGGGCATGCAGGACGAGATCCGTCTTGCCCACCTGCAGCCGGCGCTTCCACTCGGACTCCGCGACAGTCTTCACGACGAAGCGCGTGTCGGAGCGAAATTGGGCCAGGATCGATTCGCTGACCGGCCCCACCGTGTCGACGAGAATCTCGACCTTTTGTTCGCCGCGAAACGCCAGCCCCAGCGCCGTGATCATCATCAGCGGGAAGCCGTACGTCCAAAAGACTGCCGCCGGCTGTCGATAAAACAGCCGCAACCGGCAGAGCACAAGGTGCCACAACGGAGATTGAAACAGGTTCATGCAGCCTCTGCTCCGTCGCTCAAATGCCGCCCGGTCAAAGCGACGAACACGTCTTCCAGCGTGGTATGCCGCGTCGACAGGGCCGCCAGTTCCCGCTGCGTGTTCTGCAGGTGGTTCAAGAGCGCCGGCAGCGCCAGGTGTGGCTCAGCCACCGCCAGGCTGCCCGTGGCTTGAGTCACCCGCGCCGTCTGCACGCTGGGCAGGCGGAGCAATTCAGCCTCGTCGAGGTGTGTGTTCGAGGCATTCACCGAAAAATCGATAATGTGTTCGCCCCCTAGCCGTTGAATAAGTTCGACTGGCGTGCCCAGCGAGATCACCCGGCCCTGGTCGACGATCGCCACGCGGTCGCACAGCCGCTCGGCCTCGTCCATGTAGTGCGTGGTCAGCAGCACCGTTTTTCCCGCGGTGCCAAACCCGCGAATAATGTCCCAAAGCTGCCGCCGCGACTGCGGGTCCAACCCGGTGGTCGGCTCATCCAAAAACAGCAGTTGCGGGTCGCCGACCAGTGCGCAAGCCACGGCCAACCGCTGCTTCTGTCCCCCAGAAAGCTGCTCCACTTGAGATCGCGATTTTTCTTCGAGCGACACCTGCTGGATCGCCGCTTCGGGCGCGATGCCCTTGGCGTAGAAACTGCGAAACAGGGCCACCGTCTCCAGCACGGTCAGTTTGTCCGCCAACCGGGTTTCCTGCAGCGAAATTCCGATCCGCTCGCGAATTTCCGCCGCCTGCTCTTTCCACGAGTACCCAAGGATTTCCACCTCACCGGAGGTCGCCGAGAGCAGGCCTTCCAGGATCTCCATCGTCGTGGTTTTGCCAGCACCGTTCGGCCCCAGCAGGCCAAAGCATTCACCCGCCTCGACGTGCAGATCCAAGCCACGGACAGCCTCCACGGGAGGTCGGCCGGGATACTGCTTGGTGAGCTGCTGGCAGCGGATGGCGGGCGAATTGGCAGGTGCGGGCATCGGGGGATGATACACGAACCGATGAAGTCACCACAGCGGACGACGGACGACAGGTGGAAATCTCGGCCGCGGCCAGTAGCACCTGGCCCACCTACCGGATCCAGCCACCACCCAAAACACGGTCGCCTTCATACAGGACAACCGCCTGGCCGGGAGCCACGCCGAACTGCGGATCATCAAACGTCACGCGCAGGCGGTCGGTATCAGTCTGTTCCGCCACGCACGCGGCGGGCGTGTGCAGGTAGCGGATTTTGGCGGTGCAGCGGACTTTTTCTGGTGGCTCTGGCACGAGCCAGTTGAGGCGGTGGGCTTCCAACTCGTGACGTCCGAGTTCCGCATGCGTCCCCACGACCACCCGCCGCGTTTCAGCCTCGACAGCCACGACATACCGTGGCTCACCGAAGGCGATTCCCAAGCCACGCCGCTGGCCGATGGTGAAGTGTTCGTAGCCGGTGTGCGTGCCCAGCACCCGCCCGGTGGTGTCCACAATTTCGCCGGTCGTTTCCTGCGGACCGCGATGGCGGCGGATAAAGCCGGCATAGTCCTGGTCCGGGACAAAGCAGATGTCCTGGCTGTCGGGCTTGTCGGCCACGCGCAGCCCAGCGCGACGGGCGATGTCGCGGATCTCATCCTTGTCATAGGCCCCGACCGGGAAGATCACCTTGTCCAGCAGATCGCGCGGGAGCCCGAACAGCACGTACGACTGGTCCTTGCCCAGGTCGATGCCCCGCACCAGCGCTGGGCGGTCTTCGTTTTCGAGGGGAGTGAGCCGCGCGTAGTGGCCGCTGGCGATGAAGTCGGCGTCGACCTGGCGGGCGAAATCCCAGAGCTTGCCGAACTTGAGCCAGTTGTTGCACATCACACAGGGGTTGGGAGTCCGTCCCGACAGATATTCGTCCGCGAAATAATCCTTGATCCGCCCAAACGCCTCCTGAAAATTCAGGGCGTGAAAGGGGATATCGAGTTCGTCCGCCACGCGCCGGGCATCGGCGGCGTCGCGTGAGCTGCAGCACCCCTGCTTGCGCCCGTCTTCGCGGACAATCGGCAGCGAGCCCTGTGGCAGCGACGTGGCGCACACTTCTTCCGCAGCCCCGGAACGCATGAACAGGCCGATGACCTCGAACCCCTGCTCGCGCAGCAGCCAGGCCGAGGCCGAACTGTCGACCCCGCCACTCATTGCCAACACCACCCGTGACATGCGCTCCGCCTGCTAATGCTTTGAAGAACTGGCTGGAGTGTGCGGGGAGAATTTCAAATTTCAGATTTCACAGTACGGGATCTTTTGCGACATCTACACATGTCACCCAGTCGCACTTTCAGCGCGACTCTGAAGGGCAGTCCGACGCTCTTTGAAAGACTGTGAAATTTGACATCTGAAATCTGAAATTCGTTGCCGCACACGCCTCCACAAAATTGTATCGCCCCTCGACTGTCCGGGGCCACTTAGGATCGCAGCCACAAGCACTGTGACAAGTGTCTCCCTATCCAGCAGCGAATGCCATCAGGGACTACGAATGAATTTGTTGGTGCAGTCGGCAGGCCTGGCAAAACAGTGCGGAAGTCGTACGGTGGCACAAGCCCTCCGGTGAGCCTCAAAGTCGCCGAGTCACTTCGGCTGGGTTCGAGTCACGGAGTGACTCGGCAACGTTGCGGTGCCCGAGTGAGGACGACGTGAGGCTCGCGAGTTGCCCGCGGCTCTGGAGGACCAGAGCCCTCCCGCCACGCCGATTGACAAATGGAAACAACCGGTTTGTCCCAGCGGCTCACCGGACGGCTTGCGCCGTGCCGCTACAAGTGGTCGTAATGTCGTCTTTTGCTCCGCGAAAGGTAACACAAAGTAGTCGAGTCACTCCGTGACTCGCATCGTGGCTTCCTCGACGGCTTGCAAGTCACAGACAGCGGCAGGGTACAAGCGGCACAAGCCCTCCGGTGAGTCTCAAAGTCGCCCAGCCACTCCGGCCGGGTTCGAGTCACGGAGTGACTCGGCAACTTTGCGGTGCCCGAGAGAGGACGACGTGTTCGGGAGAACAGAGCCCTCCCGCCACGCCGATCGACAAATGGAGACAACCGGTTTGTCCCAGCGCAACACCGGACGGCTTGCGCCGTGCCGCTACAAATGAATGGCGTAAAGTCGTCTTTTGCTCCGCAACAGAACGCGAACGTCTGGCGACAATGCCGACAGCGCGAATCTTGAGTCACCGTGCTGGGCCTCGCCGGACCACGCTCGCGTCCTTTCGCCGAGCGAAAGGCAACACAAAGTAGTCGAGTCACTCCGTGACTCGCATCGTGGCTTCCTCGACGGCTTGCCCTCCAAAGCGAGCGGCAGGGCGCAAGCAAACTGGGGAGTCTCAAAGTCGCCCAGTCACTCCGGATGGGTTCGAGTCACGGAGTGACTCGCCTACTTGACCCGGCGTCGCGAAACGACATAGAAATTCTGTCGTTTTTGTGTTTGACATTGACAGGACACTCGGATAATGTATTTGATACATGGGTACATTGTGTTTTTTTGGGTGAATTATGGAAGTTTTTATTCAGGATCCGGTGGCTCCCCAAAGCCCTCCAGGCGTGGCTCCATCCGGCGAGGGGCGGGCGCGGAAGGAGCGGGCGGACTGCAAGGTGTCGGACGAGGGGTTGTACCACGCCATCGTGGCTCATCTCGGCGTGTTGTCCTACGTCGCGATCGCGGTGGGGATCAACCGCTCGGCACTCTATAAACGGATCGAGCGTGCCCCCGCACTGCAGGCCGCCCGCGACGGGGCGCGGCGGATGCTGTTGTCGCGGGCGACCTACCATTTGCGCAAGGCACTGCACGCGGGGATTGACTGGGCGGTCCACTACGTCATGTGCCGCGAGGACCAACTTTGGACGCCGTTCAACGAGCCACAGCCGCCGACGGAAGCGCAGGCCAACAGGGCTCCCCGCGAGCCGAAACTGGAAGAGGCGGAGGAGGTTGAGGAACAGCCGGAGCGGGCGGGCAAGTCGCTGCGGCGGCTGATCCGCGCGGTGGAGCGCGGGGAGCCATGGGCGGTGAAATACTGCCTGAACCATCTGGACCCCCGCGGCCGCTACGCGAAGAAATCCTGCGGCCGAAAGGCGGAAGCCACGGTTGGACAGGTCGCGCCCCAACCGCCGGTCGTCATTGATGAAGTCGCCGCCGAGCTGGCGAAGGCGGTCTTTGATGCGGAACGCGGCCGTGGGACAGGCCAACGCCAAAAGCAAGTTGCGCCGCCTGTCTTGGCGTCGGACAACCGACCGGCGGACGAGCCCACAACAGTCGTCGAGACCGCGCAAGAAAACACTTCGCCCGCGCAGGCGTTGATGTCAGAGGCGGCTTGCCAGGAAGGAGCGATGACCTCTTCGGCACACGCTCAACAGCCCCTGGTTTCCGCGCCCACCCTCGAGACAGAATCAGCGCCCACTGTTTCCGTGAACGGACAGAATCTGAACCACGAGTTCGCGCCCACCGTGGATGTCGGGTTCACGCACAGCTCCACTTCTCGACTGCCGACCGCCGCGCCGCTCCGCACGGCGATCGCGCCCGAACCGTTCACGCCCACCCTCGACCCAGCGCCCACCTTGGACGCCGCACCACTTCCAAACAGCGCGCCCACCAAGCCCATCAAGTGTTCGCCATCGCCGAAGCGCAAGCAGCAAAAAGCCCAATCCCGCGATCGCACCCGAAAACGGCGCGTGCGACCTCTCTCAACGAAAAAGCGCAGCCACGTGCGCCGGTCACATTCGAAGCCGTAGGATGGCCTTCCGAGGCCGTCCCGATGAACAGTTGATGCTCCCTACACCGTCGATTTGGCGAATCCCGACGTTTTTCGGCGAGTGGGCGTCAACCGCCCTCCGAACGGCCTAGGAAGGCCATTCTACAAACACCGTAAGATGGCCTTCCGAGGCCGTCCCGATGCACGGTTGATCCTCCCTTCACCATCGGTTTGGCGAATCCCTACTCCATCCATTCATCCGACGTTTTTCGGCCCTCCGGTGAGCCACCACGAATGGACGCGAATTGACGCGAATAAAGGCTGTTGGTTCGGTGGCCGGACCAGGAGTTGCGGGCCAGATTTGCGGGGCACGTCAATCCCGGCTTCGCCATCTTCAAAACTGGCCATCCAATATGCCACTGTTGACTGTGGCATTTTCTTTCGACGGACCGGACAATTTCAGGACAGACCCAGTTGGCTGTCCAGGAGCGATTCATCGTGTCACGACTGTTGCCTCTACTCTTCATTTTGACCTTCGTTGCCCTAATAGCGCCTGAAGGCACCGCCGCTGAACCGGCCGCTGCTGTTCCGGTGAAAGACGCCTGGCCTTCCTTTCGCAACGGTCCGCAGCAACTGGGGATTGCGAACGGAAAACTCCCGGAGAAATTGGAGCTGAAGTGGACGTACAAGGCCGGCGACAAGGATGCCATGATCGCCTCGACGGCGGCGATTGTGGACGGACGGGCCTATGTGGCATCGCTCAATGGAAGCATCGTCTGCCTGAATCTCAAGACCGCGGAAAAGCTCTGGTCTTACAAGACCAAGGAGACCACCGATTCCAAGACGTTCCTGCCGGGCTTCAAGGCCGCCCCCACGGTGACCGCGAAAACGGTTTACATCGGCGATGAGGAAGGGGTGTTCCACGCCATCGACCGGGAGACGGGCAAGAAACGCTGGACGTTTGAAGCGGGCGCCGAGATTATCGGCGCGGCCACGCCCCATGAAGACAAGATCATCTTTGGCTCGTACGACAGCAGCCTGTACTGCCTGAAGGAAGACGGCACGAAGGCCTGGCAATACACCACGCAGGACCGGATCAACGCCTCGCCGGCCATCTCGGGGCACCATACCTTCGTTGCCGGCTGCGACGCGCGGCTCCGCGTGGTCGACATTACCGACGGCAAGGAACAGGGAAACTTCGACCTGGGTTCGCACATCATCGCCTCGCCCGCGGTCATTGGCGACATCCTGTATGTCGGCAATTATGCGGCCGAAGTTTTTGCCATCGACTGGAAGACCGGGAAGCGGCTGTGGACTTATACCGACCCGGACAGGCAGTTCCCTTACCATTCGTCTCCCGCGGTGACCGACAAACATGTCTTCATTGGCGGGCAGGACAAGCGACTGCACTGCATCGACCGGATGACCGGCAAAAAAGTGTGGACGTTCACCGCCCGCAAGCACATCAACAGTTCGCCGGTGGTCGTTGGCGACAGGATCTATGTCGGCTCTGATGACGGCGTGTTGTACGGGCTGAACATGCAGGGCAGGGAGATCTGGCGGTTCACCGATGGCCGGCCGTTTTCGGCGTCTCCCGCCGTGGCCGAGGGCTGCCTGATCATTGGTTCGGAGTCGGACCAGGGGCTGGTTTATTGCTTCGGAGCCAAGTGAATGGCTGCGGAGAGCGCGGCTGTGCCGATGGAAGAACCTGAACGACGGATCGAACTCCGCGGCGTGCGGGTTCGCAACCTGCAAAACATTGATGTCGACTTTCCGCTGGGAAAGCTCACGGTCATCTCTGGTGTGAGCGGGGCGGGGAAAAGCAGCCTGGCATTCGACACGCTCTACGCCGAAGGCCAGCGGCGGTTCATCCAGTGCCTGTCCATCTCGGCGCGTCGCGCCTTGGAACAGATGGAGCCACCGCTGGCGGATCGGATCAGCGATCTGCCGCCGGCGATTGCCATTCGCCAAACGCAGCGTGAAGCTTCGCCGCGGGCGACTGTCGCCACCATGGCGGAAATTCACGATGACCTGCGGATCCTGTATGCCCGGTTGGGGCAGATTCGCTGCCCCGACTGCCGCCTGCTCGTCACCCGCGATTCGCCCACCAGCGTGGCTCAGACACTCAGCCGGAGCGTCGCCGACGGTGCCCGCTTGCTGGTCTGCGCCCCCTGGCAGAGTGCGGGCGAACCGGATGCGGCCAGCCTGGCGGTCCTCCGAGAGTCTGGCTTCATCCGTGCCATTGCGGGCGGTCAGACGCTCGACCTCAACACGCTTCCCCCGACGATGCCCACCGGTCCGTGGCTCATTGTCGTGGATCGTGTGGTGATGGGACAGACCACATCTGCGCGACTGCTGGAAAGCCTGGAAACAGCGTTCTCGCAAGGTCTCGGCCGGGCGGTTGTGCTTGCGGCTTCGCAGGGTGAAACGCCGGCTGCGGATCAGGCGGTCGTCAACGTTGATGGGAGGGATTGGGTAGAACACCGCTTTGCCAGCGATTTGGTCTGTCCGAACTGTGGCCGGGAATTTTTGGTGCCTGAGCCACGGCTGTTCAATTTCAATTCGCCACTGGGGGCGTGCCCGGTGTGCCACGGGCTGGGGTTCGTGAAAGTCGACGGTGGGCGGCAGATTTGCGAAGAGTGCCACGGCGCACGCCTGCAACCTCAGGCTCGTGCCGTCGAATGGCAGGGTGAGTCACTGCCCAGCCTGCTGCGGTGGACCATCGGCGAACTCCAGGCACGCCTGGCGACCATGAAACTCGATTCGCCATCGACGGCGACCGGCCCGTTGGAGAGTGTTCGCCAGCATTTGCTGAGTCGCGTGAATTACCTGGCGAGCGTGGGGTTGGGACACCTGACACTGGACCGGCCGATCGGCACGCTCAGCGCAGGTGAGACCCGCCGCGTGCTGATGACCGCCGCCCTCGGCTCCCAAATGGTCAATGCGTTGTATGTGCTGGATGAACCCTCCGCCGGCCTGCATCCACGGGATGCGGAAGGTTTGCGGGCGGCGATCCTGCGGCTCCGCGACGCCGGCAATACCGTGGTCATTGTGGACCACGAGCGCGACCTGGTGGAGCACGCCGACCATTTTCTTGTATTGGGTCCGGCGGCCGGACGTGACGGGGGCCAGGTGATTTATCAAGGCGTTCCACGCGCAGAGGATTTCGCGAAGACTCCGTCCCCGGCGCGTCAAATCTCCGCTTCGGCCACGTGTCTAAAACTTTCTGGTGTGACGCATCGGAATCTCAGGAATCTGACCGTCGAGTTTCCGCTGGGGGTGTTGTGCGTCGTGACGGGCGTCAGCGGCAGTGGCAAAAGCAGCCTGGTGTGCCAAACCCTGTACCCGGCACTTGCCACGGAACTGGCTCGCCGAGGCGCAGGGCAGGCCAATACCGGAAAGCCTGCCCGCACGACCAACGCTGCGGAAAAGGCGGCACTCACCCTGGAAGACGGGGGCTTCGAACGACTGGAGGGGACGGGCCAATTGGACGCGGTGCTTCTGCTCGACCAGCAACCACTGACACGTTCGCCCCGCAGCAATGCCGCCACCCTGCTCGGCGTCTTCAACGAAATCCGGGGGTTGTTCGCCCAGACCGCCGAAGCGCAGGTGCGGAACTATGGAGCCGGTCATTTCAGTTTCAACGCCGCGTCCGGCGGACGCTGCCCGACCTGTGACGGCGCGGGCAAACTGGAGATCGACCTGCAATTCCTTCCCGATGTGCGGATGAGCTGTCCCGATTGTCACGGCACGCGGTTCCGCAAGGAGATTCTGGAGGTCAAATATCGCGGGCTGAACATTGCCGAGGTGCTGAACCTCACGGCGCGCGAGGCGTTTCCGTTCTTTCGTGGTCTGCCCCGCGTCCAGCGGCGATTGCGGGTCCTGAAGGATGTGGGGCTCGACTATCTGCCTCTCGGCCAGTCGCTGGACTCGCTCTCAGGGGGTGAGTCACAACGGCTGAAACTGGCATTGGCGCTGACCCGCCATTCTCGGGCACGAACCTTGTTGATCCTGGATGAACCAACGGTCGGCCTGCATGCCGCCGATGTGGACCGCCTCCTGGAAGTCTTCCGCCTGCTCGTGGAGACCGGACATTCGCTGGTCGTCATCGACCACAACCTGGCCGTGCTGCGTGCCGCCGACCATTTGATGGAATTGGGACCGGGCGCGGGGAGCATGGGCGGCAAAATCGTGGCTCTGGGCACGCCCGCCGCGGTCACCACTTCCCCCCATTCCGTGATTGGCCAGTGGCTGGCCGCCAGCCAATGACAACGGCCCGTGTTTCGGTGAATCACCGTGACACGGGCCGCAGAAAAACCTGAGAATCAATACGTCTTCAATGCCGGAATTCAGCGGGGTTCAATCGACACGGCCTGCGGCCCACGTTTACCCTGTTCGATATCGAAAGAGACGGTTTGTCCCACCTTGAGGTCTTCGAAGGCCACTCCCACCACCGCCGTGCAGTGGAAGAAAATGTCTCCCTTGTCCTGTGAAATGAACCCGAAACCTCGATCCAAAACCAGCTTCGCTATGGTCCCTTGCGGCATTTCGTACGCCCTTCCACCGACAACGAATCATCACGCATACGCTTCGCGCGAACTCAACCGTCCATGATAGCGGACCCGCCGCAAATGGGAAGAATTCATGATCATGCCAACGAACTCCAAAGTTCAATCCACGCTGTATTCCACGAGGCTTTCGTGGTATCGGTAGCCTAGGGAAGTTGTGTCCCGCAAGCTTCATTTCCGTGCATCACAACCGAGCATAAACTGCTTCACGGCAGGACCGAATTCGTCACCATCCGACAACGCCGCCCTGCCTGGGGGATCACATGTTGCTGTCATTGCTGAACCGCTGGATTCCCTTCGCAACCTTGGTGTTACTTTCGCTTCTGGCGGGTTGCCTAGAATCAACGATGGCCGCCGAACCCGATGGAATTCTGAGCCGCGCGTTTGTCTACGAAACAGCACCGTTTCCCTCGTGCCATGCCTCAACCATGGCGGAGGGCAAGGCTGGCCTGGTGATGGCCTGGTTTGGCGGCGAATACGAAAAACACCCCAGCGTCGGCATTTGGTCGGCACGGCTGGTCGAGGGGAAATGGACGGCTCCGGTCGAAGTGGCCAACGGCAACCAACCGGACGGCAAGCGTCTGCCATGCTGGAACCCAGTACTGTTCCAGCCGCGTGCCAAAGACGGCGGCGAAGCGCCGTTGCTGCTTTTCTACAAGGTTGGCCCGGATCCCGAGACCTGGTGGGGCATGCTGCGGACTTCCACCGATGGCGGAGTGACCTGGAGCGAGGCCCGCCGCCTGCCGCAGGGGATTCTCGGACCCATCAAGAACAAGCCGGTCCAACTGCCGAACGGGGACATCCTGAGCCCCACCAGCACCGAGACTCCGACCAATCCGAGCGACTGGCGCGTCCATTTTGAACTCTCGTCGGACATGGGCCAGACCTGGACCCGCTCTCAACCCGCCGCCTCAAATCCCGAGATCAATGCCATTCAACCCAGCATCCTGTTCCACAGCGATGGCAAGTTGCAGGCGGTCGGACGATCCCGCTCGGGGAAGGTGTTTGAAACCTGGTCCAGCGACGCTGGGAAAACGTGGAGCGCATTGACGTTGACGGCGCTCCCCAACCCCAATTCCGGCACCGATGCCGTCACGACAAAGGACGGCCGCCACCTGATCGTTTACAACCACACGCCGAAGGGCCGTTCGCCACTGAATGTTGCGGTTTCGGCGGACGGAAAAGACTGGAAGCCGGTGCTGGTCCTGGAAAATGAGCCCGGAGAATACAGCTACCCCGCCATTATCCAGACCAAAGACGGCCTGATCCACATCTCGTACACGTGGAAGCGGCAGCGGATTCAACATGTCACCGTGGATCCAGCGAAATTGTGAGAGAATCGTAGCGTGGGCCTGAGCCCATGCGCTGCTGAGCGTCACTTAGCGCTCAAGCCCCAGCCACGAAAAGCTTCGTCTCATGCCCAAACATATGCTGATGGTGACCGGCGGGCTGATGGTACTCATCACCTTTCTCGCAGCACCAACGCTGCGGGGACAGCCTGCCGATGGCACCCGGCCGCTGGAAACCATCGTCTTTGAGGACGAGAAAAAAATTCAGCACGAGGTGACGGGCGGCGTCCTTGTCGAAGCGGATGACGGCCTACTGGTGGTGGAACAGGACGGCCGGTTGTGGACGGTGGAGAACGATCGGCTGCAAAAGCGTACGGGAACGATGAACCCCTTTGTGCCGCTCCCGCCAGCGGTGCTGGGGCAGAAAGAGCAAGCCACGCTGGGCGCGGGTTTCGACGTGGTGGTGACCAAGCACTATGTGGTGGTTTGCAACGCCGGAAAGCCCTACGCGCAATGGTGCGCCGCGTTGTTCGAACGGTTGTACGCCGCCTTCCACAACTACTGGAAACAGCGCGGCCTGACACTCACCGAACCCGAGTTTCCCCTGGTGGCCATCGTCTTTGCCAATGAACGAGAGTTTGGCGCATTTGCCACGAAGGACGCCGGACCCGATGTGGCTTCGGCCAAGGGATATTTCAACATCGCCACCAATCGCATGGTGCTGTATGACCTGACGGCAATCGATGGCAGAGGTGCTGGTGGAGGTTCTGCCGCCGACATCTCCCGGCGGCTGGCGGCTTCGCCCTACAACGTGGCAACCGTCATTCACGAAGCCACGCATCAAATCGCCTTCAACAGTGGCATGCACCTGCGGTACGCCGACAACCCACTGTGGCTCACCGAAGGGATGGCGATGTACTTTGAAACGCCCGACCTGCAAAGCCAGACCGGCTGGCGGACCATCGGTGCCCTCAACCGCCTCCGACACCGGCAGTTTCTCGACCTGCTTAAGAAACGTCCGCGGGATTCGCTCACGACATTGATTGAATCCGATGCCCGCCTCACCGACCCAGCGACCAGCGGCGAAGCCTACGCCGAGGCCTGGGCGTTGAGCTACTTCCTGATCAAGACCCGCAAAACCGACTACGCCGCCTATTTGCAGAAACTCGGGGCGAAGCCCCGGCTGCAATGGGACGACAAACCGACGCGGCTGGCGGAATTCAAAACCACCTTTGGCGAAGACTTGCAAAAAATCGACACCGAATTCGTGCGCTACATGCAGCGGGCCAAGTGAGCTTCGTCAGACGGTCTCCGGCACCAGCGTCTGGATCTGCAGTTCGCGGCGGGCCAGCAGCAAGTCGGCCTCCACCATGATCCGCACCAAGTCCCTAAAACCGACCTTGGGAGTCCAGCCAAAGGATTCGCGGGCTTTTGACGCATCTCCCCGCAGCAAGTCGACCTCAGAGGGGCGGAGGAACTGCTGATCGAGTTCGACGTGGTTTTGCCAGTCCAGGTTGAGCGAGTTGAACGTCGCCTCCAGGAATTCCCGCACCGAGTGGGTCTCGCCAGTGGCGATCACAAAGTCGTCGGGCTGGTCTTGTTGGAGCATCAACCACATTGCCTCGACATAATCGCCAGCGAATCCCCAGTCCCGGCGAGCTTCGAGGTTTCCGAGCTTCAAGGTCTGTTGCAGCCCGACTTTGATCCGTGCTGCCGCCCGGGTGATCTTGCGCGTGACAAAGGTCTCGCCCCGCCGCGGCGACTCATGGTTGAACAGGATCCCATTGCAGGCAAAGAGGTTGTACGCTTCGCGATGGTTGATGGTCTGCCAGTAGGCAAAGACCTTGGCACAGGCGTACGGGCTCCGGGGATGAAATGGGGTCAGTTCCGTCTGTGGCGTCTCTGAAACCTTGCCGAACATCTCGCTGGAAGAGGCTTGGTAAAAGCGGATGTTATCGCCTGTTCGGTCGCGGTGGTTGCGGATCGCTTCGAGCCACCGTAGGGTTCCAAGCCCCGTGACATCGGCTGTGTAAACTGGAATCTCGAACGACAACTGGACGTGGCTCTGGGCCGCGAGGTGATACAGCTCGGCGGGACGCGTATCCCACAGCAGAGCCTCGAAATTTGTGCCATCGGCCAGGTCGCCGGTGTGGTAGTGGACGCCAGCGACGCGGTTGGTCGGTCCACTGCCGCCAGCCACCAGTCCGTGGACCACATACCCTTTGCCGAGAAGAAGTTCCGCCAGGTAGGAGCCATCCTGACCGGTGGCTCCCGTGATGAAGGCGACGCGTGCTGGACGATTCACTCAATAATCCCTCCCATGTTGCCGATTTTCTCGACGTTAGGACTCTGGCTGGCAAGCGTCAAGCGCAGCGTTGCCGCAGTCCTTTCAATTGTGCGAGCCAGAACGCCCAATCAACCAAGAATTCTGCACATTGCCTGTGGTCGGTTGACGCCGGCCAGCAGGCAGTTATAATCATGCACTCGCACCACGGCCTCGTAGCTCAGTTGGTTAGAGCGTCGGCCTGTCACGCCGAAGGTCACGGGTTCAAGTCCCGCCGAGGTCGCTTCGCCCTGAAAGGCATGCCTTTCAGGGCGAAGGCTTTTGGCCGTAGCCCGATTTTCTCGACGGGTGCCGATTCCGCGTTTCATTGCACCGGCGGCTTGATGGCCTTAACGCGGAACGGCGAGATCTGTCCGTCGCGTGGAGGCCAGGGACAGCCCGAGAAATAGAACATCCCTTCGGTCACAAGGTCATCGCCGTCGGCTTTCATTTGGCCCACCACGATGAACTCAGTGCCATTCCTTCCATCCAGCGCCAGAACCTCCAACGGCTCAGTCGTCGTATGGAATCTGGCCTGATGGAAGGCAAATTTCTGATGCACATGCCCACCCCCGAGCAATGAACGTCAGACAATGAAACTCCGTGGCCGGAAAAGACTCCAACTGGACCACCGCCATCAGGTTCTTCTGGTCCAGCTTGGCGAGGAACAGTGCGACAATTCGGGCCTTCTTGGGAACCGTGAATTTCAGCTCCACACTTTTCGACTTCTCGGATTCTCCAGAGTCGGTCAATTGCATTCCCGGCAGTGGTTGAGACGTTAAAGTCAAACGATCCTTAATGAATTCCAAGTGATAGAGGCAGTCTTTGACCACGACCTTCTCGGAGGCTGGAGTGACGACAACCTCTTCGCCGCAAGCCGGAATGCCAGCCCACAGGAATGCCGTGCCCAGGAAGACCGCCAGCATGGAACTTCGCATGACTTCCGCTCCAACGAGCCTGAGAAAACTACCCCTTGGACTCCGGGAACATATCACCAGGTCACGAAACTGGACAGACTGGCATCTGCCCAGGTGAAACGGGCCAGTTTTTCAAATGAGGCAGCGATCACAGTCATGAAAAAGGCTCCAGAGGCACTGCCTCTGGAGCCTAAATATTCCATACCGTGGCCTGCCTTATACGTTCAGCATGTCCACGGCCTTCAAAATCGCCCGCTTCACGGCGGCCCGGGCGATGGAGACTTTGTAGTCGTTCTCCGAGAGCGGTGTGGCGTGAGCCACGGCGGCTTCGGCGGCGGACTCGGCCAATTCCACGGTGACCTCGCGGCCCATCAGAACAGTCGCGGCATCCAGCGAGACCCAGGGTGTGGGAGCGACATGCCCCAGCACGACCTGTGCTTCACGGACGATGCCTGCCGAGACGCCGAGCGTGACCGCTGCCGAGGCGAGCGGCCAGTCGAGGCCCTCCAGTTGCAGGACTTCGTAGGCCGCGCTGAGCTGTTCGACGGGTGAAGTGGGCTCCACCGCGGGCAGCCACACATGGGTGACGAACTGGCCGGGCTGCAGGACGGTGACGCTCTGCTTGTCGGTCTTGGGGTTCACATAGAAATACTCCAGCGGCATCAGTTCCACCTGGTCGGGAGCGGGGCCGACGAGGCGGACCTTGGCTCCCCAGGCGATCAGAGCCGGAGCGAACCGCGAGGCGCTGACGAACATCGCCGGGCCACGGTTGCCGAAAATGGCGTGGAACTGATTGCGGCCGTCGGCGGCGAGGGACTCGCCGTTTACCGTCCCCAACAGTCCGTAGCCATTGCGGAAGTACCAGCAGTTCGGCAGGTGGCACAGGTCGCCGCCCACCGTTCCCATCGCCTGAATCTGCATGCTGTGATGCGCGTCGGCGATCTGCCGCAGCGAATGGTACGGTGACAGCAGCGGGCTGGCGAGAATCTCGTCCAGCGTCGTGGCCGCGCCGATCAGCAGGCCATCGCTGACCTGCTGGATCCCCTTGAGCGAATCAATCCGCTTGATGTCGACCACCCGTTTGGGGGCGATCAAGTCGGACCGCAGCAGGTTGAACAGGTCGGTTCCGCCCGCCAGGACGGCGGTCTGGCCGCCGTGCGACTGCAGGAACTCGACCGCTTCGGCCTCGGTGCGGGGCTGGGCATATTCAAAGTTGATCATGCGCGGGCTCCTTTCAGAGCATCGAGGACTCGTTTGGGGGTCAGCGGGATCACGGGGACACGGACGCCGATGGCGTTCGCCACGGCATTCGACAGGCAGGCACCGGGGGAGATGACCGGGGGCTCGCCCAGGCCGATCACACCGCGATTGTACTCGCTGTCGGGCTGATACATGATCGCCACCAGTTCGCCGATGTCGCCGATGCGGGGCAGCTTGTAGTTTTGCAGGTCGGAATTGATGTACCGACCGGTCTTGTTGTCCATGATCCGCTCTTCGCTGAGCGAGTAGGCGATGCCCATCGTCAGCGCGCCGGTCACCTGGCTGCGGGCGGTCAATTCATCAATGATCAGACCGCAGTCCTGCACACTGACAAACTTGTGAACCCGCACGATGCCGGTTTCGGTGTCGACCGAGACATCGGCCATCTGCACCCCGCCGACGACGGCGGAGGTCAGCTTGTCGTCCTTGGGACCGGTCCCCTCGACTTCCAAAGGCATTTTGCCAAGGAGCGAGCAGGCTTCCTTCCACGTACAGACCTTGTCACCGCCATTGAGAATTGAGCCGTCCTTGGCATTCAATCCATCCGTGGATTCGAGTCCGTACTTGACCTGAACCTTGTCGAAGATCTGCCACAGGGCGGTTTGAGCCGCACGGCGGTGAGCCCCTGACACGCCGCCCACCGTGATGCTGCCGCCCGAGGGGGCCGAGGCGGGATACTTGCTGGAGCCGAGATTGACCTTCACACCAGTGATCGGCAGGCCGAACGTCTCAGCCAGTACAATGCTGATGACCGTGCGCGTGCCGGTGCCGATGTCCTGCGAGCCGACGAACGATTCGACCGAACCGTCAGGATGAATCTTGACCGTGCACTTGCAGGCTCCGGCACCGCCGCCCCAGGTGTGGAGCGCCATGCCGAGACCGCGTTTCACGGGCCCTTTGGTGTCGCCATGCTTGTGCCACTTGGCCTTCCAGTCGATCTCCTTGGCGGCGATCCGCATCTGGTCGGCATAAACGGCTTCGCGGCCATTGGTGACAGCCGACAGGTTCTTCAGAAACAGGTCGTAGCTGTCCATCCCCAGTTTGGCCGCCACGTCATCCATGGCGGTCATGGTGAGGGCGCACAATTGCGGATGCGGCGGTGCCCGCCACGCCTTGTTGGGTCCCGTGTTGCACATCAGGCCGTATTGCTGGCTGATGCGGTTGGGGAAATCGAACACGTAGGGCAGTTTTGTCACGTCGACGCCGCCACCGGCGATGCCGGCGGTGCCCCAGTGAACGCTGTCCCAGGCGACAATCGTGCCGTCGGCAGCCGCACCGATCGAAATCTCGGCAAAACCCGAGGGCCGCGTGCCGGCAACCTTGAGTTCCGTCGCCCGGTCGAGCATCAGGCGGACCGGCTTGCCGGCCTGCTTGGCCATCTTTGCGGTGGCCAGCCCCCATTCCTCCGCGGCGAACTTCGAACCGAAGCCACCGCCCTCGTAGTCGGCCGTCACGGTGACGTTCGACATCTCGATCTCGAGCCCTTCGGCAAACTGTGCCGGAGTGGTCGAGACAGCCTGTGTCGACATGTGAATGTCGAGGTCGTCACCCTTCCATTCCGCATGCGTGCCGTGTGGCTCAAGGCACATGTGACTGATGGTGACGATGCCATACGTCCCCTTGTGGACGACCTTGGCGTCGGCAAACGCCTTCTTCACGCCGGCATCCACATCGTCCTTGTTCGCCTCGGAGCGGGCATTGCGGCCCAGCTTCTGCAACCGCTTGGCCGCTTCGGCACCCGCCTTGTCCGCTTCGTCGACGAAGTGCTCCAGCACCTCGTACTTCACGACCTTTTCCAGAGCCTTGATGGCGTCTTCCGCCTGGTCGGCGCGTTCGGCGGCGACGGCGGCAATCAGTTCACCATCCCACTTGATCTCCGCGCCAATCTCTTTGAACTGATGCCAGGCCTTCACCCCGGGCATCTTCTCCACAATCGCCAGGTCCAGGGCGGACAGCTTGGCGTGAGCGTGCTTGCAGGTCAGCAGCCGGGCGATGAGCGTGCCCGGCGTGGCGAAATCGGCGGTGTATTTCGCCTTGCCGCTGCACTTGACCACCCCGTCGATCCGCTGGATGTCCTTCCCGATCAGGGCATTGTCTTTGCGGGAGCCCCACCCGAATTTGCGTTCAGCCATGATTATTTGCCTCCCTTGCAGCATTCGACGGCAGCCTGTTCCACACCCGCGTACGTCCCACAGCGGCAGAGATTTCCGCCCAACCCCTTGAGAATCTGTTCGAGATTCGCGCCGGGGTTCTTGTCGACGAAGGCCTTCACCGCCACGACGAAGCCGGGCGTACAGTAGCCACACTGCGTGGCATCATGCTTGACGAAGGCGTTGATCACCTGGCTGACGCCCTCCATCGCGGCGACGCCCTCGGCCGTCGTGACCTTCTTGCCGACAGTTTCAATGGCCAGCGTGGCACAGGAGTAGACGGGCTTGCCGTCCACGATCACCGTGCAGGCACCGCAGTTGGTGGCCGCGCCGCACACATCCTTGCAGCCGGTCAGTTGCAGGTCGTGGTGCAGGGCTTCCTGCAGCGTCACGCGGGGCTCAAGCTGCAGCGTGTGCTCCTTGCCGTTGACGGTCAGCTTCACTTCGACCGGTGCGGCCGGCGCGACAGCCTCTACCTTCTTCTTTTCCTGGGCGATCGTCTCTTGAACCTGCGACACCATCGCGGTGGCGGCAACGGCAGCTCCAGTTCCACGCAGAAAATCGCGGCGGTTGACGCCAGATCCGCTGCGCCCCGAACTTTCGCCAGAACTTTCGCGGGGAAGAGTCTCACGGGAATCCGTGGAGGGGTCTCGCATGGCCAGTTGTCTCCTTCAAAGGGGCAATCAGAGGCGTCCCAGACTGGGAGTCGGCATTGTACCGCGTGAATTCGTGGCCACAACCGAAGCGAAATCATGCGGATGTGATGACCGTATCGTGGTGGTCGATGACATGATCATGCCTCTCCGGTCGGCAACCGTGGAGAGGCGAGCCCTTGCGATGTCGCGCGGCAGAGTGCAACATGAGTGCCGTGTACAGTGCTGATTCTCGGGCTGATTGAAGGCACCCTCGGGGTCGTGCTCAATCTCACTTCTGCCGAAGGACCGGAAGTGACGTCCCGCGCCGAGCGCAAGAAAAAGCTAACGCGAAGGATTCGCCGGCCGCGCACCAGCCAGCAGCACGACGATAATTCAGTCGACGAATAGCCGGCCTGTCGACTTCGGGCAGTCGCTTCTCTTCGTGGAGGATCAACATGAGCCGCGCTGCCATGGCAGGAGACATCGCCGGATCCAGGTTTGAGCGGTCGCTGTGGGAGGGTGGCACGCTCGAGGAGGCCCGTTGCGTGGGATTTGATGTGGCTGAGCCACGGTTCGACTGCCGGGGTGAAACGGCGACGAAGTTTGAGCTGTTTCATTCGAGCTGCCTTCCCACGGATGACACCATTCTGACCATCGCGGTGATGGAGTGGCTGCTGCATGGGGGCGACCCGCGGGTCTCTCTGAGAACCCATTTTCGCCACTCGCCACAGCCCGAGCTGTTCGGCAAGTTCTTCCGCGTCTGGGCAAAGACCGACAACGACGCCCCCTGTGGCAGCGTGGGCAACGGCGCGGCGATGCGGGCCGCACCCATCGGCCACGCCGCCGAGAACGCCGAACAAGCCCTGTCGCTTGCCCGCCAAAATGCCCTCGCCACGCACGCCACTCCAGACGCCATCGCCGGTGCCGAGGCCATGGCCCTCGGAGTCTTTCTGGCCCGCACCGGGAAGCCACGCGAGGCGATCGCACAAGAAATTCAAACCCGGTTTGGGTATGACCTCAGCAAATCTGTGGATGCCTGGCGTCTTGGCTACACTTTCACCAGCGCGTGCGACCAAACAGTCCCCATCGCCTTCCGGGCCTTCCTGCAGACGGAGAGCCACGAAGCAGCCATTCGGGCTGCTGTCTCCGTCGGCGGCGACTCTGACACCATTGCCTGCATGGCTGCCGGATTGGCCGGGGCGTACTGGGGAATTCCGCGGCAGGTGGCTGAAGACGTGGCTCGCAAGGTTGGGACGGAGCAATTGGAGATCATGACCGCGTTTGAACGCCGGTTTCCCACTGCGCTCGTGTACTCGGACACTTAAGCCAGCGAGCGCCGCGGTTTCTGTTTCTGCGATGACGCTGCGATTTTTTCAGCGTTTTGATGAGATCTGGGCAAGCGAAGCCGTAGAATTGCCTTCCTAGGCCGCTTGGTGGGCGGTTGACTTTCGCTCGCCGAGGAATCCCACCTGGGCATCACATTCATGGTGCGGGTTTTAAGCTCCCCGATTGCTCTTGCTGGATCGAGACGGCGTTTGCCATATCGATTTGTGCAGGGAAGGTCGACTGTCCATCGGGACGGCCTCGGAAGGCCATCCTACATGACAAAAATCACAGCCTCTCCGCAATAGGGGGCGCACCCTTCAACACCGCGCTGTCAGCCAGGGCGGCGGGAGCGGGACCATCCCGGTTCGCCTCGCTGGTCTCAATAGGGGGCGCAGTGGGTTCCGCCTCGATGTGGGGTACTGCGGGCAGCACGTTGTGCTTCTTCGGCATTTTGACTGGCTCTCTGGACGCCTCGTCTTCCAAGTGATCGAAGTCGTCGGTTGCAGCCTGCTGATGTTTGTGGTGCAACAATAATTCCGGCGATCCTGGCTGCGCCAACTCCAAGATGCGGGGCGCGGTCGGCAAACCGGGTTCCCGGCTTCTTGGGGAACACACCTCCGGTTCATCCACCGTTTCGCGAGTGGACACAACATAAATGGCATCGGGCCTCTTCAGGGTCATCACCACCCGTTCTGATTGCACGACGGAGGGCGCGGTGGCTGCGGAAACACCGCTCGGGGGCGATGTAGGTGCCGCCTTCGCGACAGGGGGCGCAGGCGGCAGTTCGAGTCGCCCCGACAGCAGCCCGTAA
>JAKFUF010000146.1 GCA_021732845.1 Planctomycetaceae bacterium
TTTCGCGCGACCTGTAAACCGTTTCGCCATCCCTAGCACTCCCTTGAGCTTATGACGCGGACTCCGCCGATTTCCCAACGCCATTCTTAACATCACCATTGCAACGCGCGAATAGCGACGTACGCCCAGCGCGAATCAGACGCGGCGATTGACATTGCACGATCCCAAGTCTTCCCGGAAGATTGCGCGTTCAACGACCAGTTTCCTGGGGGTTTCGGACCATTGGCGGGAAATTCTCCCGCCAAATGCAATTTCCATTCTAAGATTGCAACCAGCACTCCAGGAGTTGCAATCCGGCACGCCGTGCTTTCTGATCGAATCGACCATGTCTTCTGGGTTTCGGGAGCCTGTCTCAACCGCGCTGGACATGTTCGTTCGCGGAGCGCAGCCATTCGTCGAGGCCGAGTTTCGCAAGGTTTATGGCGACGAGAAGTGGATGGAGGCGGCGCTCACGACGCTGCGTTCCAGCCGCGACGTGCCACAGCAGACCGGCAACGCGATTCGGTGGGATGCCCAGTCCATTGTGCTGTTGATCCATGAGCAGTGGCCAGGCGTCTTCCGTTTCAAGCTCTCGTCGCTGGAACGGCCGATGCTCAGCGAGCTGCGGGAATTTCGCAACCGCTGGGCGCATCAGGGCGCGTTCGATTTTGACGATGCCTTGCGGGTCATGGATACCGTACGTCGTCTGCTGGTGGTGATGGAGTCCACGGAGGCGGCCGCCGCCCTGGCTCTTCGCGACGAACTGCTGCGGAAGCACGTCCGCGGCATGACCCGGACGGAAGCCCGACAAACCGTCTCCCGGTTGAACCGCTGGTCGTGGGTGGCCTTGTTTGTCCTCTGTGGCGTCAGCATCATCTGGCAGTCGTGGAACACCTTTGGGAACCGCGCCTGGCTGTTCAACGTAATGGTCCTGGCGACGTTTGGCTACCTGAGTTGGCAGCGACTGCGACGCAAGCCGATCACCGGAGTCCACGAGTGCCGCGACTGCGGACGGATCATTTATGGCACGCCGTGCCCGTACTGCGAGCGGGATGGGTGAGTCATCCCAGCGCTGGTCTCGGTAGAGGCGGTGTCACCATCAGCTTCCATGGCAGTGCAAGTACCGGGCAACCAACACTCTGTTGTGGGGGTGGAAAGCCACCTATGCAGGAACGCCTGACGGACCCTCACTGAGAATGGCCCGTGGTAACGGCTAGAACCCGGTGGCAGATCCGGCAACTTGCTCAAGCAATATTTCTCGCGTCGACAACATACTGGAGCTGAAATGCGAGCGCTCTTTTGTGGTTGCAGAAATCCACTCGATGAAACTTACGCACGTGCGGCCAAGTGTGTCGACAGGGCGGCGTACCGCTTCTGCCCTCAATGCCAACATTGCTTCCACCCAACCCTGGATGAACCGGTGATCGAATGGCGTGTGGAACGGTATGAGGCTGGCTCTGACAAGATTGGCGATTTCACGGGAATTGGAAAGGCAAACGAATTTGTCGTCACCGACCGCGTGCGACAGGCATTTGAAAACACGCTGCGCGGGATCCAATTCGTGCCCGTCGTGATGTGGCAGGATCCAAAACTGAAAAAATCGAAACGGGGAAGGCGCGAATTTGGCTTCCCTATGAGGGACCGCCAATCTGGTACATGAAAATCACTTCGTGGTGCCATCTCCACCTTCGCAAGTCGAATGTGGACTTCATGGACAATTGCGATGTTTGCAGTTTGCCGAGATTCGACTATAGCCGAAAAACCACGCCTTCCGTCGCAGATCGAAAAACATGGGACGAAGCGGACATTTTCTCGATGTACGAACACGACCTATTTTGGATGACAACGCGCGCAAAACGATTGATTGAGAAGATGAAGTTCACAAACCTCGATATCAAACTCAATGGATACGTTTCCGATTGATTGTGCATTCAAGTTCTGTCGCTTCGCAGCAACTTTGCTCAGCGTCACTTCTGCGGCACGCGTTTCAGCAGTTCGGCAGGGTCGCACACCAGGCCTCCGCGAATGACCCGTTCGATGCGGCGCGTGTTCTGAATGTCCTCCAGTGGATTTGCCGTCAGCAGGACGAGGTCGGCGAGCTTGCCGGCGGCAATCGAACCCAGCCGGTCCTTTTCGCCCAGCACCGTGGCGTTGTTGAGTGTGGCGGCACGGAGGGCGGCGGCGGGTGGCAGCCCGGATTCCACCAGCATCTGCAGTTCCTGGTGCAGGGAGTAGCCCGGCGGAACCAGTGGCTCAGGCGAATCTGTTCCTGCCAGCAGCGGCACACCCGCGCGGTACAGTTTTCCGGTCAGTTCCTGAAACTTGGCGAACTCACGGCGGCGGTCGTCCAGTGCTCCACCCTGCGGGCAGCCGGTCTGTAGGAGGTATTTCGGCCAGAACTCTTTGAGCCGCGCGGGAACCGGCGCGTTGTCCGGATGGTCGCGAACCTCGGGCACATCGGGCAGCAGAATCATATTGCGAAACACCGCCAGCGTCGGATCGACATAGGTCTTGTGTTTGACCAGTTCGGCAATGAGGGCGTCGCATTGCGGCGTGTTGAGGTCCAGCCGCCCGCGATGGCCGGGCACGCGTGGAACATCCGGAGGGATGATGTAGTTGAACACGGACCAGATATGTTCCAGTCCGTCGACGCCGTCGGCGACGGCCTCCTGGGGGGAATAGGCACCCAGATGGGCGGTGACAAACAGACCGCGGCGGTGTCCTTCCTCAATGATCGCCCGGCCGACGGGGCGGGCCGTGCCGGCATAGATCTTGATCGTTCGCACATCCCACTGGGCGAGGTCGGCAAACAGCGCGGGAACCTGTGCCGGATCCGTGACCGCGCGGCCCACGTCGCGATGAATGGGCGGGTCGGCGTCGAGCAGTGGGCTGCAGGTGAACACGCGGGGGGAGCTGGCGGGCTGAGCCACGGCGACCCGCGCGACCAGGGTCGCGGCCACTGGTTCGTCACCGGTGCTGCGGATCGACGTGACGCCCGCCGCCAAATACAGCGGCAGCACCTCATCGCCGGTGACATGCGCGAAGTCGAGGACATGCACGACATGCACATGCGCGTCGATCAAACCCGGTATGACAAATTTGCCCCGCCCGTCGATCCGTTGTGCCTCGGGCGGGATTGGCCCAGCCTCGCCCGCCGGTGTGACGCGGTCGATCACAGAATCCCGCACCACAATCGTCCGGTCGGGGAGCATCTGTCCGGATTCGGTGTCGAACACGCTGCAATGTTCGATGGCGAGCCACGAGTCGGCGGCCTTGATGTCTTCCTTGGTCGCCGCGACCCCGCCGACCACAACCGCCGCCACCAGCCAGCGAATTGACCACATGGAAAACCTCGAAAGGCCAGTTGTTGCGATGTTCCTCTGCGAAGTGCAGTGTCTCTGCTCCTGTTTCCCTCGTCAAATGGCCATCCTGCGTCGAACTGTCGGCGTGGCGAGTTTTTCAAGATGGGGATCTCGAATCAGCCGGAGGCCGTTAGGCTCCGGTTCTGGTCTCGTTGCGAACCAGTGATCGCACGAGGTACGGAACCGGACGCTAATGCGTTCCGGCTGATCTTTCGAAAAGTCGCCAGCCGTGTAAGGATCGCCGCAAAAATAACTGTTCGATTTCGATTCGTTGATCCGCCAATGAGCCGGAGGGCCTTAGCCGGCTAAGGCCCTCCGGCTCATTGGGTGTGCGGCTCGTCAAAAATCGACAGTTATTCTTGCCGCGGTCCTGTAAGCGGGACAACAGCGCTGTTCCCTGCCGGAACACGCCCGCATCCTTTCGGCGGATGCAAAAGGCGACTTTATGCCACCGGGAAATGCAAAGTCATCCAGTCACTCCGCGCCTGGATGACTTTTTAGCGGCTGGGCGCAAGCCCTCCGGTGAGCGGTGACGACCGCTCGGAACGCCGAAAACCCATCACCAGACGGCTCACGCCGTACCGCTCAAGGCGCGCGGACGAGCCATCCCCACCCACAACCCCACCGAGTTCACCTCGGTGGTCAACGGGCCTTCGCACTACGCCGTGCGTGCTCGCCGTTCGGCGTGAGGCGTTACGGGAAGCGTAGAGTCGTCCAATCACTGAGCGCCTGGGTTCGAGTCACGGAGTGACTGGTCGACTTTGTAGCGGCTGGGCGCAAGCTCTCCGGTGCTACACACACGTTGCCGGCATAGGGGATTTCATGGTGCCGACCCATCGGGCGACGTGGCGGGAGGGCGAGGCTCCTGCCGAGCCGCGAGCAAGAAAACACTCGGTCTTTACGGCGAATCTGGCCCCGTTCGTGAGGGAAAGGCGGCGAGAAGCGGGCACGCACTGTTGAACGCGGCTCAGCAGGAGCTTCGCCCTCCCGCCACGTCGACATGGAATCAAACCCTACCATTTGCCGCGTGGCCAATGCCCCTGTCGACTTGTGTGTAACAACGGGGGCGCAAGCCCTCCGGTGACCGGTGACGACCGCTCGGAGCGCCGAAAACCCATCACCGGACGGCTCGCGCCGTGCCGCTCAAGGCGCGCGGACGAGCCATCCCGACCCACAACCCCACCGAGTTCACCTCGGTGGTCAACGGGCCTTCGCACTACGCCGTGCGTGCTCGCCGTTCGGCGTGAGGCGTTACGGGAAGCGTAGAGTCGTCCAATCACTGAGCGCCTGGGTTCGAGTCACGGAGTGACTCGTCTACTTTTTAGCGGCTGGGCGCAAGCCCTCTGGTGACCGGTGACGACCGCTCGGAGCGCCGGAAACCCATCACCGGACGGCTCGCGCCGTACCGCTCAAGGCGCGCGGATGAGCCATCCCCACCCACAACCCCACCGAGTTCACCTCGGTGGTCAACGGGCCTTCGCACTACGCCGTGCGTGCCGCCGTTCGGCGTGAGGCGTTACGGGAAGCGTAAAGTCGTCCAATCACTGAGCGCCTGGGTTCGAGTCACGGAGTGACTCGTCTACTTTTTAGCGGCTGGGCGCAAGCCCTCCGGTGACCGGTGACGACCACTCGGAACGCGAATGTCTGGCGATATTCCCGACAGCGATATATAACAATCATTTTTGTGGTAAAAACTTTGTTTTGTTATTGACTCGACACGAAAGGGGCGTAAGATGCTTCGAACCAAGAGTACATCGGTCGATCAACAACGAGGCAGGCTGCAATGAGCGGTTGCACTTCCCATGAGAGAGCGGATGCGGGCGTTTCCCTGGAACAGCAGGTGGCGGAGGGGCGCGGGCGGAAGCAGCGCAGCGACTGCAAGGTGACCGATGCGCAGATCTATGCAGCGATCGTCTCGAACATGGGAGTCGTGACGTATGCGGCTGTCGCTCTGGGGATCCTCCGGCCGACGCTTTACCGGCGGATCGAGCGCGCGCCGCAACTGAAGGCGTGTCTGGGCGCGGCGCGGGCGGTGATGGTCCGCATCGCCTGGGAGCAGCTCGACAAGGCACTGGACGCCAGTGCCCGCTGGGCGGTCATTTTCGTTTTCAGCCGCATGCATGGGGTCCCGATCACGCCACGCTCCTGGCCGAGTGAGTCGTACTCCGCCGAGACTTCGGGGGCTCCGGCACGGCGGAAGCCACGGACTCCACTCGTGGCTCAACCCGACGCGGCCGACGCGTCGACGCTGCGGCTGGTTCTGGCCCTCGAGAACGGCGAGCCATGGGCGATCAAGTATTGCCTGAGCCACCTGGACCCGAACGGGCCTTGTGGCGTCAACCAGGTTCGCGGAAGGAATGATGATTCCGCAGCGGAACCCGCCGAGTCGCTGACTGAGGACGATGAGGATCCGCCGGAAGAGATCGATCCTGAAGTAGACGCTCACGACCATGAGGTGGCGTCCGGCCATGCCCAGCAGCGCCATGCCATGCTGACGGGCAGGATTCAGCCGCCGCCCGCGCCGCCTGTCTTGGACGCGGCCCCGCAGACCAGCGCGAACTCCGGGAGTTGCAAAGTAGCCGAGTCACTCCGTGACTCGAACTCGTCCATGAACCGGACGCCGCGGAGTTCCGGTTGATGACCGAACAAGCGTCGCAACCACCAGCCGCGCCGCCTGTCTTGGAAGCGGAACCGCAGGCCGACGGACCATCAAAGACGGCGGAGGCGCGTCGGAGTGCGTCTACCGGCGTGAACGGGGCGGGGTTCGAGTCACGGAGTGACTCGTCTACTTTGTCACGCGCCACGCAGGAACATCCTGACGGAATCGTCGCCAGACGTTCGCGTTCTTTTGCGGAGAAAGAGCCGATATTACGCCACCCGAACGGCAACGCTGGCGGCGCGGAGCAGGCCGCGCCGCCTATCCCAGGCGACGATCGTGACGACGAAGAAACCGACGAACTGTTCCGGCAGATTCGGGAGATGGCGCTCGCGTTTCAGGCCGCGGCCGCGCCGCCTGTCGCCGGGCGCGCGCCTGTCCAGAAGCCCGATATCGATGAGTTCCGGCGGCTCCTCGAACGGGGAAGAGCCCGCCTGCCACCCGCGCCGCCTGTCAGGTAAGCGGTGTCAGTGGCCGAGAGCAGCGTGGAGGGCTCCGTTGGCGTTGCCAGCTTCGTCGTCCGCTGTTGAATTTCGCCCCCGTGGGGGGGTAAGGAGGGTGCCGGGATGAATCCGCGCCGTGAGCTGCACGGGAAATGCCACTCGCGACATCTTGGGCAAACCGCGTGTTAAGCCTGCTCGTCATTCCCATCCAAACTTCAGAAGTCCGCGCCCACATTTGGGACAGGGGGTTCGCAGTTTCGCAAGCTCGATGTTGGCAATATGGCATATCGGGCAATAGACGCCATCGTTGGGGATTGGAATTGCTTCTCGCAACTGAGACAGTCTCAACGCGATTCGGTAGACATCATCCGAGCCTGCGTCTGGCGGTGGAAGTCCGACTGATTCGGGATTCGAAAGAGTGGCGTTCAAAGCCGTCGTAGAAATCCACTCGTCGGCCTGCAGAGCTTCGTCATCGTTAAATCTCTCGGTGATGTCCAATTGGCTGAAGCCGATCGTTTCCGAGCCGATCGTTTCGACTTTCCGAAGCCGGAGGATTAACGTGCCGGCATTCGTGTACGCTTCCCTTGTCTGCGGATCGGCATGGACAACGGACCATTCCTCGCCGCCAAGCTGCAGAGTTGTGTGTGCATCAAACGACTCGGGCAGATCGACAGGTGCCATTTCGGACGTTGCGAACGCTTCGCCAGTGGCTTCGTTGACGAGCGTCAACAGTATTTTTGGATTGAATGATGCCATCTGTGGATACTCTGGCTTCGATCAGGGTGACGCTCCGCGCGGCGCAGCCAGCCGTCACACCTTGGCCGCCGGGCTGTCCGCCGGAACCGCTTCGGGTTCATCCTTCACCGGGTGCAATTTTGAAAAATCGGGCTCCTTGAAGACCAGCGGGAAGACCCGGCGAAAGATCGGCGCGCGGAGCGGCGAGACGAGCGTGCTGAGGGCCTTGATGTAAATGAACCGCGGACTGCCGACGCAGCCCAGCCGCTGTTTGAACTCATCCGCGGACTGGCCCACAAACAACCGCGTGGCTCCGGCCGTGAAGCTGTCCTCCAGCGCCTTATACAACAGGTTGAAATACAGGTCGGCTTCGACGTTGAGGTCGTAGTCGACGCCGCAATACAACAGGTTCAGGTGCTTGGGATTGAGCTGCACCCCACAGCAGAACGCGACCAATGTCTCACCCCGGTACAGCAGCGTGAACCGCGACTGTTCGGGCAACTGCCGGGCGAGTTCCTGAAAGAACTCCGGTGGCACCACCTCGAACTTCATGTCGCTGCGGCGAAAGACCGCCATGTACAGCTCGTGGACACGCGAATCCTGCAACCGCTGCAGTGCCGTTTTTCCCTGCAGAAACTCACAGCGCAGGCCGGTGCTGTCAAACTTCGAAAGCACCTTCCGCATGTTGGCCCGCGTCCGCTTGCTGCGGGACTTGTAGTAATCGTCAAACGACGTGAATTCTGAATCCAGCACATAAGTGATCACGCTGGTGGCGCGCTGGTAGCCCAGCTTTTCCAGCGGCTGCAACCGGTCGGCCAGAACCTGGTCGAACTCTTTGAAGGCGACGTACACGCAGCCGCATTTGCGGGCCAGCTCTTTGGCCGCGGCATCCATGGCCTGCGTCACCGCCGCCATGTCGGCATCGGGGGCGATCACCAGGTTGCTGGCACCGGTGCTGACGGGCAAGCCGCACAGCAGGACCTTGAACTTGAAAGCCGGCGGAACAATTCTTTGGACCGACTGAATCAGCCGCTGCACGCGGCCGGGTGCCAGTTCGGCCCCGTCCACGATGTACCGGGAATAACAGGCGCAGGCCACGGGTGTCTGCATTGCGTCGTAAAAAATCGCGTAGCAGCACTTCGTCGTGGCCCGCATCGAAATCTCGACAGCGCGCATGAACCCGTCCTGCATGAAAGCGTTTTCATGCACGCCAGGAACCGTGTTCCAGTCGTCGAAATTGATTTCGTCGACGGAAAAATACAGACGGTAGGTACAAGACATTCGAGACGCCAGAAGTGCATAACGAATGACAACAATCAAATGACAAATCCGCCGTTCGTTAAGACCGTGCCTCAACAGAAGGCGAATTTGTCATTTGTCATTTGTCATTTGTCATTTGTCATTTGGATTTAATTCAGTCCGCGTCCGTCCGGAACGGCCCTGCCGGCAAGCCGTCGCCGTTGAACAGATTCGGCAGTGACGTGTCGAGGAAGGCAAAGCGGACGAACTTCGGCTCTGCCACACCTTCGGCGGTGACGATCACCGTTTCGCCCTCGAGGGTGGCGGTGGCATCGACAAACTTTTTGTCGGCACCAGCGATCTGGAACGCCGCCAGTTTGTCGCCCTTCATCATCAGGCCCTTGGCGTTGTCAAAGGCGACAACGATCGTCTTGTCCTTCACCTCGGCGGACTTCAGCGTCGGTCCACTGTCGTTGACCGCTTCGCCATAAGCGATCTTGCGGGCGGACAGCGCCAAACGGTGGCTCACTTCCTGCTTGTTCTTCGGATGAATGTCATTCACATCGCCGATGTCCATCGTGACCGTCATGCCAGTCTTGGGCAGGGCCAGCGTCTTGGTCTGCGCCTCGCGGACCAGCGGGCAGCCCTCGCGCGGCCAGCCAGGAATGCGGCTGTAATCCCACGGGGCAATCTGCACGAAGAGGAACGGGAACTCGCCCTGGTTCCACTCCTTGCGCCAGCCCTGAATCATGGCGGAGAACAGCTTGTGGTAATGCTTCGCCATCGGCACGTTCGATTCGCCCTGATACCAGATCGCCCCTTGAATGGCGAACGGCACCAGGGGGGCGATCATCCCGTTCCACAGCGTGGAGGGCTCTTTCATCACATTCTTGGCGTGCTGATGGTCGCCCGATTCTTTGAGGGATGGATCCGCGGCAAAGGCCGAGGGCGGCGTGAAGAATTCTGCCGGCTGCCCGCCCCACGAGCAGTGGATCAAACCCACCGGCACCTTCTGGGTCTGGTGGATTTCACGGCCGAAGAAGTAAGCCACGGCGGAGAAACCTTTGACGGTGTCCGGCGTGCATTCGGCCCACTGGCCCTCGAAATCGGTCTTCGCCACGTCACCGCCCTTGGCCTTGGGAACGGTGATCAGCCGGATTTGCGGGAACTTCGCCGCAGAGATCTCTTCCGCCGGCTTCAGGGCCGCCGTCACCGGCCATTCCATGTTGGACTGGCCGGAGCAGACCCAGACTTCGCCCACCAGCACATTCTTGAACGTCAGCGTGTTCTTGCCGGCAATCGACAGGGCCTGCCCATCGGCATTGGCTGGCATTTCTGGCAGCTTGACCAGCCAGTTCCCCTTGTCGTCGGCCGTGGCGGTGGCGGTCTTCCCGGCGAGGGTGACCGTCACCGCTTCCCCCGGTGCCGCCGTCCCCCACACGGGCAGGGGCTTGCCCTGCTGGAAGACCATGTTGTCGCCAAACAGGTGCGACACTTTGACGTCCGCGTGGGCGAAAGAAGCCACGGCGAACAGGAGCACAGCGCCGACCGCGCCGCGAAGAGTCACATGAAACATTTGCGAAATTCCGGGGACAGATGGAACCTTTATTGTCAGCTCACAGCCACAGGCCATGAGATTACAGTAGGGTCACACTGGACCGGAGGGAATGCAAGTCTGCCGTTGCCGCTGTCCCAGCCTGTTGAGCAAGGCCGGATGCCGGCTTTGGCGGCCTCGGCGTCTGTCACGCGAAGAGTTCGCTGACGACGCGGCCCTCGACATCCGTCAGGCGGAAGTCGCGGCCGGCGTAGCGGTAGGTGAGCCGTTCGTGATCCAGGCCCAAGAGGTGCAGCATCGTCGCGTGCAGGTCATGGATGTGGACTTTGTTCTCGGCGGCGAAGTAGCCGTAGTCGTCGGTGCTGCCGTAATGCAGGCCGCCTTTGACACCGCCGCCCGCGAGCCACATGGTGAACCCTTCGGGGTTGTGGTCGCGGCCATCGGCTTCCGCCGTCGGGGTGCGGCCGAATTCACCGCCCCACCAGACGAGCGTGTCCTCCAGCAGGCCGCGGGCCTTCAGGTCGTGGAGCAGGCCGGCAATCGGCAGGTCGACTTCAAGGGCGTTTTTCTCGTGGCCGGCCTTAAGGTTGGAGTGCTGGTCCCACTGCACCTTGTTGTCGTTGTGGGTCACCTGGATAAACCGCACGCCGGATTCGGCAAACCGCCGCGCCATCAGGCACATCCGGCCGAAATTGGCGGTCACCGGATTGTCGAGTCCATACAGCGCCTGTGTCGCCGCCGTTTCACTCGACAGGTCCTCCACTCGCGGCAGTTCGGACTGCATGCGGTAGGCCAGTTCGAACGAGTTGATCCGCGCTTCGAGCGAGGCCTCGGCGCCCGCCTGAACCTGGTGTTCGCGGTTGACCTCGCCCAGCCGGTCGAGCTGCAGCCGCTGCAGCTCACGCGGGAGCCGCGAGTTTTTAATGTAGCGGACTTTCGCCTTTTCCGAGGGGACGCTGGCGTCGCCGAGGGCCGTGCCCTGGTACACGGCCGGCAAAAACGACGAACTCCAGTTGTTGATGCCGCCAAAGGCGAGCGTCGGGCAGATGGTGACAAACGCCGGCAGATTGCCGTTTTCCGTCCCCAGCCCGTAGCTCACCCATGAGCCGATGCTGGGGCGGATGAAGTTGTCGCTGCCGGTATGCACCTTCATCACCGCGCCGCCGTGGGCGGGATTGGTGCCATGCAGCGAATGGATCTGACAGAGGTCATCCACGCGGCGGGCGAGGTGCGGGAACAGCTCGCTGACCCACGAGCCACTTTCGCCGTACTGCTGAAATTTCCACGGCGACTTCAACAGGTTGCCGGTGGAATTGAACTGCACCGACGGCTTGGCAAACGGCAGTGGCTTGCCGTCGTCCCGCTGCAGCAGTGGCTTGTAGTCGAAGGTGTCGACCTGCGACGGCCCGCCGCTCATGAAGAGGAAGATGATCCGCCTGGCCCGAGCCGGAAAATGCCCACCCTGGGGTGCCAGTGGGTTGGGCACGGCAGTCTCGACCGGCGCGGCCCCCGCGGCCGGGGCCAGCAATGAAGCCAATGCCATGGACCCAAACCCCGCCGCCGAACGGCAGAGCGCCTCGCGACGGGTGATTCCGACGGGCTGAGCATCGAACTGGCGATTGAACATCGGACCTCCGAGACGAAACGCATCGATCTTGCTTGATGATTCTGACAAGTCCGTGCGTGGTACTCAAACCTTCACCGGGCTTGGGTTGGGCAGGGTCGGTGGTAAGGGTTTGTGGTTGAAACCCACGCTACGGCCGGTCTCAACCCACATCAAACTGCACCCCCTGCGCGAGCGGCAGACCGGTTCCGTAATTGATGGTGCAGGTTTGCCGCCGCATATAAGCTTTCCAGGCGTCAGATCCCGCTTCGCGACCGCCGCCGGTGTCCTTCTCGCCGCCGAAGGCACCGCCGATTTCTGCGCCGGAGGTGCCGATATTGACGTTGGCGATGCCACAGTCGCTGCCGGCGGGGGACAGAAACCGCTCGGCATCGCGCATCCGGTCGGTGAAAATGGCCGACGACAGCCCCTGGTCCACGGCGTTGTTGAGAGCCACGGCTTCGTCGAGCGTCCGGTAGGTCAAGACGTAGAGAATGGGGGCGAACGTTTCCTCCTGGACGATCGACATGCCGGCATGTGCCCGAATCAGCGTCGGTTCCACGAAGTTGCCGGGGCGGTCCAGACGCTGCCCGCCCGCCAGAACCTCGCCACCCTGTTCGCGGGCGGCCGTCACCGCATGCAGCATCCACTCAACCGCTTTGGGACTGATGAGCGGCCCCATCAGCGTGCCCGCTTCCCAAGGCAACCCCACGGTCACACTGGCATATGCCGCCTGGAGTTTGGGCAGAAATGTGTCTGCCAGGCTTTCGTGCAGAATCAGCCGCCGCAAGGTTGTGCAACGCTGGCCGGCGGTGCCGACCGCGGAAAACAGGACTGCCCGCAACGCCAGGTCGAGATCGGCAGACTCCGTCAGAATCACCGCATTGTTGCCGCCGAGTTCGAGCAACACCCGTCCCAGGCGTTGAGCCACGGCGGAGCCGACGGCCCGGCCCATCGCACAACTCCCCGTGGCTGAGATCAACGGCAGCCGGCGGTCCTGGGTCATCAACTGTCCAATCGGATCGGTGTCGCCCACGCAAACGTTGAACACCCCCTCCAAGCCCAGGGGCGAAAGGATCCGATCGCAGATTCCTTGAATCGCCAGCGCGGTGAGCGGAGCCAGGCAGGAGGGTTTCCAGACCACCGGATCGCCACAGACGGCGGCCAGGGCGGCGTTCCAGGCCCAGACCGCCGCGGGGAAATTGAACGCCGTGATGACCCCGATCGGACCCAGCGGATGCCACTGTTCAAACAGGCGGTGCTGCGGCCGCTCGCTTGGCATCGTCAAGCCGTAAAGCTGCCGGGAGAGACCAACCGCGAAGTCGCACATGTCGATCATTTCCTGGACTTCACCACGCCCTTCCGACAGGATTTTTCCCGTCTCCAGGGTGACGAGGAGCCCCAGATCATCCTTGTGTTCCCGCAATGCCAGACCAAGTTGCCGGACGATCTCGCCGCGCTGCGGGGCGGGTGTGTCCCGCCAGCGGGGAAAGACGGCCTGCGCCTGAGCCACGATGGCCTCGTAGTCCGAGACATCCGCCAGTTGAACTTGAGCTAAAATGTCGCCCGTCGCCGGATTTCGGCAGTCGATGATGGGCTGTTTGCCAGAATCTGCTCCGCGCACACTGCCCGATCCGGCAGGTCGAGTGAAGGCTCCCGATTTCCCCCAGTTTCCACAACCAGCACCGAAGTTCTGCGACTGAATGCCCAGCCGGTGCAGAACCGATTCAATGTTTTGACGTTCGGAAGTTCGCATGTCACGGGCTCTCCTAGAACTGCAGCTCCTGCATGTCACCGCAGGATTCCCGCGCAGCGCGGCGAAGTTCCAGGGATTGGAATTTCGTACCGGGTGCTGGTGGGAGTCTTGGAATCCTCGCCCTCCATTGTACGCTCCCACCCCGCGTCAGAAACATACGGTTGACGCCGCCGTACTCTCTCGCGTTCCTTTCCTTATTGGCTGAGTCGGGCAGTCCTCATGGCACAAGCGCCCGCTGCTGCTGCTGGTCCAGACGATCGGCTGACGAAGCTGGAGAAATCCGTCCGCTTCTGGCGCTGGTTCTCCATGGGCGTTGGCGGCATGTTCCTGCTGGTCACCCTCGGCCAAGGGTGGCTGCTGTACACATCCATGCAGGTGCTGCGGACCCGGAAGGTCGAGATCGTGAACGCCAAGGGCGTCGCGGTTGAGATCAGCGCCGACGCCGATGGCGAAGGCCAGGTGAGCATCCGCAACGGCAAGGGCGACCCGCGGATCGTGCTGGGCACGTCCCGCAAGAACACCGGGCTGATCGACATCTACGGGATGCACGAAGAACGCGTGGCCGGCCTGGGGGGAACCGCTTCCGGGGGGATGCTGGTGCTGTTCAACAGCTCAGGCCACCGCGTGGTGGATGTCCAGGCGCTGAAAAACAATTGCGGCGCTGTGATGGTCCACAACTTCGATGGCGAACTGCGCCACAGCATGTCCGGCGAAGATTCCCGCATGCGGTAGGCAAGCTGCCAAGCGACCGCGACCCAATGCAAAAAGCCGGAGACAAACGTCTCCGGCTCGATATTTGTGGCGGCGGAAATGGACGGCCCTACTCGTTGCCGACGCTGTTCCCGTATTGGGCAATGCGGTTGACCGGCTGGCCCGATTCAGACTCTTCCGGATCCAGACGAAACTGCATGATGTAGGCGTCTTCGCTGGAATCTTCGTAGTGCATGCGGATCACGCTGACCGCGCGGAACCCCTGCTGCTGGTAGAACAACTGGGCGGCGAGGTTGCTCTCGCGGACTTCCAGGACAATCTCCTGGCGGCGCTGCTGCGACAGCTTGTTGATCAGCTTGTCGACCATCTGCGCCCCAATGCCCAGGCGGCGGGTGTCGGGGGCGACGGCGAAGTTCAGAATGTGCAGGCGGGTCTTGTGCAGTTCATAAATCATGAACCCGACCACGCGGCCCTGGTATTCGGCCACCATGCCGATGCAGTTGCGCTGGCGGAGACAGGCCAGGAAATCTTCTTCCGTCCAATTGAAGTCGAAGCTCTGACGCTCAATGCGGAGGACATCCGGCATGTCGCGGCGGATCATCCAGCGGATTTGTACCGATACGGCCTGCTGCTTTTGGATCGGTCCGGTTTTCATCAAGGCCTCCTTGCCTCTGTGCTGCTGCCGGCGGCGTCTGAATCCCTGATTCACTGCCGCCACACTGAAACATCCTATCTCAGTTCTGGCCGTCTCTAAGTCACTGGTTCACTCATCCCGCTTGATCAGCATCAGGTCCATTACTGGAATCGTCCGCTTTCGACATGTCCCCGAAGCAGGGTTCGGGGCGGCGAATTCTTAAGGTCGCGAAATGTGGGCCGGAACTTATCAGATGCCCACGTGTGGCGAAAGAGCGAAAAGCGTGAAAATCGCGGAACAGGGGCATGCCCTTGAAGGCACGGTCTTTACACACGGAACGCTGCTCAATCGTCGCGGGAATTGCGGTTGCGATCGGTCGCCACGATGGCGATCACAACCGCCACCGCACCCAGCAGCAGGCAAATCCCCACAACAGCCAGAACGATCAACAACGTAACTCCCATGGGGATCTCTCAGTCCTCATTTGAATTCTGGTTCCGGTCGGAGGCCAATAGGGCAATCACGGTGACCACCACAGCCAGGGACAGGCCGAAACCTCCGATTGCGAGGCCCATGAGCAGCGTCCCGCTCACCGGGTATCCATTGATCAGCACCTCGTCAACGATGACGACCATCTGGCACTCCCACCGTCTCAGATGACCGCCGGCGAATAATCGAGAGCCCGCAAAATCGCCTCGCAGGCCTGTGAGCGGTTCAGGACGTAGAAATGAATCCCCGGGACGCCCGCGTCCAGCAGCTCGCGGCATTGTTCCACGGCGAAGTCGACGCCGACCTGGAATTGCGCCTCTTTGTCGTCTTGAACTGCCTCCAGCCGTTCCGAGAGCGCTTCAGGCAGCACGGCCCGGCACATCCCGGTGATCCGCTTGATCTGCGCGAAATTCAAAATCGGCATGATACCGGGCACCAGCGGTACGGGTATGCCCGCCGCGTCGTAGCGCTCGCGGAACGCAAAGAAGTTCGCGTTCTCGAAGAACAACTGCGTGAAGACCGCGTCGGCACCGGCGTCGACCTTGCGCTTCAGGTTGTCCAGATCGGTGTCGGCATTCGGAGCTTCCTGATGCACCTCCGGGTAGCCCGCCACTCCGATTCCAAACTCAGGAAACTCATCGTGGATCAGCTTCACCAGCTCATTGGCGTAAGTCAGTCCGCCGGCAACGGCTCGAAATCCGGTCTGCCCGGCAGGAGGATCGCCGCGCAGGGCCATGATGTTGGCGATGCCGCTGGCCCGGGCCTGTTCGAGCCACCGCCGCAGTTCGTAGACCGTCCCACCGAGGCAGGTAAAGTGCGCCGTGGCCGGAATGTTGAACCGCGATTTGATGCCGCAGCACAACTCGGTTGTCCGGTCGCGCGTGCTGCCGCCGGCTCCGTAGGTGCAGGAGATAAACGCTGGACGAAACTGCGCGAGCCGCTCGATGTTTTCCCAGAGGGCCGCGTCCCCTTCCGCCGTCTTCGGGGGAAAGATCTCAATGGACAGCCCCAGGCTGCCTGGGCGATAGATTTCACTCAACTGCATGTCGACATTCCCGATGGTTCGATCGTCAGGGCTACGTTATTCATGTTGCGGGGTTTTGTCCAACCGGGTCGCCGACGCCGACCGCCGAATCTCTGCGGCCTGTAGCGTCGAAACCGTTACTCCCAGGCCAATCGAAGGACGCTGACAGGAATCTCGGTGGATTTTCTGGATGTTGCTGAAATCCATCGTAGACTGTCGATGCCCCCTTGAATCTGCCTTCCGTGAGTTTCGTTCCGTGTCCATTTCGCCCGCGCGCCTGGCCGTGCTCGCGCTGGGTCCGTTTGGGATCCTGGCGTCAACCTACGCGATCTGCCTTTCCCGGCATGATCCGCAGGCGGCGGCGTTTGCAGACCAAGTGACCGCGGCGGAGACGCGCGGGGCCAAAGTTCAGAGCGTGCGGCAGACACTTCTGCTGGATGCGTGCCATGAACGCTCCCGCAAACTTCAGGGACAGTTGCCCGCGGATTTTGAGATCGTGTGCCGCGCCCCCTTCATTCTCGCCGGCGATGTCCCCGCGGAACGGCTGGCCAAGCTTCACGAAGAGGCGGTACTGCCCCTTTCGCGGGCCCTGTGGCGGGCGTTCTTTGACCGCAAGCCCGACGAACCGATCGTTCTGGTCGCGCTCTCCGACGAGGCACGGTACATCCAGGTCGCTCACGACCTGGACGGCTACGACGTGGCCGCTTATGCCGCCTATTACAACCGCAAAGAACGGCGGATTGTGCTCAACCTTTCCCACGGCACGGGAACACTGGCGCACGAGCTTTCCCACGCGCTGGTCCAGTCCGACTTTCCCGAGATGCCGGAATGGTTCGACGAGGGGCTGGCCTCACTGCACGAAGACACCGTTTACTCCGCCGACGGGCTGCTGCTCATCCCCCAGCCGAACTGGCGCTCGCGAATTCTTGTTGACGCCCTGCAGGCCGACGAGCTGCCCGACCTGGCCACTTTGATCCGGACGCAGTCGTTCCGCGGCGAAGGCGAGGGCCTGCATTACGCCTGCGTCCGTGGCTTGTGCCTGTTCCTGCATCAGAAGGGCCTGCTCACGCACTTCTACCGCAAGTTCCGCACGGAATGCGCCTCGGACCCGACCGGCCTGGCAACGCTCCGCGAGGTGGTGGGAGCCACGGACGATGCGGCGCTGGACCAGGAATTCCGCCGCTGGGTGTTTCAGCAGGCCAGCCCGGCTTCGTCATAGGGGAATTTTGGACAGGATGAAATGGGATGACGGAGGATCTGTTTGAATTAGCGTTCAATGAAACCATCCGTTGTTGTCCTTTTGCATCCATATCAATCCTGCCCCCCAAGTCGTCTCAAAAGTTGGAAATGCTTATCCGCCCTCCTCGCCCAGCGAAATCGGGCCGCCGGGCGGCAGCAGGGGTTCCAGCGGGCACCCGGTGCAGCGGGGTTGTGGGCCACAGTGTTTGCTGCCGACGGCGGAAAAGCCGCGGGACACCCGCTGCAGGGCGGCGGTGGTTTCCCATGTCCGTGTGATTGTCGCCTGCCAGTCTTCGTAGTCGGCCTCGGGTTCGGTCCAGCCATGCCGGCAGGCAATGCGGATGGTGGCCCGGTCGATTGGAAAGGCCCGGTGCTGCCCCACAAACAACAGGAGCCGGTCGGCCAGTTCGGCGTTGATGCCGGGCATCGACCGTAATTCCGCCCGAACCGTTTCTGTGCCACGGTCCTCGAATGGCAGGCCGGAGTGCTCCACCCACCATTTCGCGAGTTCAAGCAGAGTCTTGGCGGGCTTGGGCTGTCGTCCAGCAGCTTCGAGCCACGCGCTGATTTGCGTGAGCCGTGCGGCGGCCACCTGCTGCGGGTGGCTCAGCTCCGAGTCCGCCAAAGTTTCCCGCTGCTTGTCACCTTTTCCAACCACCACCAGCTTGAGCACCTCGGTCCAGTCGCCGGGACTGGAATCGTCCGGGTGAGGCTGCGGGAGCAGGTCGAGGGCGTCTCTCATCTGCGCCATGACAGGAATTCCAAGTCAGCCTTGTCCGTTGGCCGCGGATTCGGTGGGTGCCGGCGGAAGTTGAAAGCAGAACGTCGTCCCGGTTCCCAAGCCGGCGGACTCGACCCAGATTCGTCCGCCCTGCACCTCGATGATCCGTTTGCAGAGGGCCAAACCGATGCCGGTGCCGCCACTTTTGGGATCCAGTTTGTCGAACAGCCCAAACACCTTCTCATGAAACCGGGGCTCAATGCCAATCCCGTTGTCTGCGACAAAGATCGTCTGCGGACCGCCGGGGGACGCGACATCTCGGCATCCGATGCGGATGGTCGGGTTGGCCACGTCTCCCATGAACTTGGAGGCGTTTTCGATCAGATTGGTAAACACTTCCAGCAGCCGAATGCGGTCCGCACAGACGACGGGCAGCTTCGGTTCAATGCGGAGCGCGATGCGGCGGGACAGCAGCACGCCCTGCAATAGTTCCTCCGCCTGCCGGGCCACGGTGCCGGTCGACACCAGTTCGGGAGGGCTGACAACCCTGCCGACGCGCGACAGCTCCAGCAACTGATCCAGCATCAGCTTCATGCGGTCGGCAGCTCCGTCAATCCGCGCGATGTCGGCACGGAACTGCTCGACATCACCGCTGACAACCGATGGATTCAGCAGTCCCAGAAATCCCTTGATGGTGACCAGGGGGCTTTTCAGGTCGTGCGACACCGTGTAGGTGAACTGCTCAAGTTCGCGGTTTTTGGCTTCCAGGTTGGCAATCAACTGCTCCCGTTCAAGCTGCGCGTTCCGCGCTTCGGTCACATCCTGGCACATCGAAATGATGCCCACAAATGTGCCGTCGTGGCTGCGGATCGGTGAATTCTTCCATTCGCAATAGATGGTCTGGCCGTCGCGCGTCAGGTTTTCGCCATTCACATCCAGCGGGCTGCCATCCGTCTTGAGCCGCTCGAAGATCTGGCAGACCGGTGCCCGCGCGGACTCCGGCGTGATCAGTCCAAACGGCTCCCTCCCGACGACCTCCGCCATGGAATAGCCAAAGATCCGTTCCGCGGCAGGGTTCCAGTAGGTGAACCTCCACTGGGTGTCGTTCAGGATGCAGCCCACCGGCATGCGGTCCAGCATCATCTGCAGCCGGTTCGTGACTTCCTCGCGTTCGCATTCCAGCCGCTGGCGGGCCTGTTCGACCTGTGTCTCCCGGGTGATGTCGACCCCGATGCCCCATGTGGCCCATCCCGGAATCCGCACGCGCCGGGAAATGTTCGACCACGACAGATGCCGCGGCGCGCCGTCGCGCGCCTGGATGATCAGCTTGCAGTTGTGAAGTTCTTCCGTCTCGCGCGACCAGGCCGCCTGCAGTCGCGCCCGGCCCGGTTCATCCACCGCCAGCCAGTCAAGCGCTGCCGCATTGCCCACGATCTCGCGGGCGGCATATCCGGTGACCGTCTCGCACTCCCGGTTCCAGGCAATGATTCGTCCATCCTGGTCAAAGGCGGCCATCATCACCGGCATTTCATGAACCACGGTCCGCAGCCGCGACTCCGTCAGCGCCAGCGTTTCCTGGGAGTGGAAGAATGTGCCAAACAGCGGGTCAAACGTGACCAGCGCCGCCAAGGCCAGGCTGGAAGTGGTCAGCGCGAGCAGCTCCGCCATCATGCTTGGCGTGTGTCCAGTGTCGTACCATTGATACAACAACCCCGCGCGGCGAATGGCCATCACCGAAACGGTGAAGGCCACCATCCACCACGCAAACCGGCGGCCGCCGGTGATCAGCAGGCGATAGGCCACGACAACCAGCATCGCCTCCACGCACACCGTCACGGTGACGATGCCCGCGGTGACGAGGGCGGCTGTGTCGGAAAAAAGTTCCATGCCGTTGCCCGCCTATGGCAGCTTCGGGGCCGGTTCGCCGCCAGCCGGGGTGGCCAGCGCCTTCAGCACCGCCGGGGCAACACTGGCCGAGACCCACTGGACCGAGCCATCCGCCATCAGCAGAAGTGCCCCGGGACCAGTTCTCCCCAAGTCCGGTCCGCCGAAACCGGCAGGGTTGCCGGCCAACCCCAGCGTCAGGTCGCGCAGGTTCTCGGGCGAGCCCCAAGCCACGTACTGGCCTGACGCATCCCCGGCCACCACCGTGTTGCCCAGCCCGTCGGTAATGTCGGCGACCTTCATGCCGTCGTTTTTCAGCAGGACCAACTGGTTACCCGCGAAGTGCGCCACGGCGAAGCCACCGCTGTCGTGGGTCGGATCTTGAATGATTGGGCTCTGGTACATCGGCACCGGTTTGATGAACACCGGCCGCTGGGTGGGGTCATTCCAGGCAAGGTTAAAATCCACACGGTTGTAGACATCGTCAAGACCAACTTGCGGCAGGAGAAAGGTCATCCAGCCATGTCGTGGCTCACCGCTGCGAGAATAGGTTCCACCCGGTGGAAGCCTTTCGGTACCTGCCGCGCCCGGAATTGGAATTGGAATCGAGACGCCTCTCGGGTAGGTGATGGTGTAACCGCGCTGGTCGTAGCTCTTGACGGCCATGCCGACCAAATCGAGATTTCCGGAGTGTTTTTTCTGCAGCACCTGGATTCTGGATGCCTCCAGCATCGGCTGGACATACCCAAAAAACACGGCCGTCCCGCCGCCAATCAATGCGAGCCCGACGAAGGCCATGGCAAACCGCGTCGGAAATATCATCCAGCGTCTGTACTTGCTGATGGGAGTGCCGGCCACAGGCTGGAAATGCAGCCGCTTGTCGGGGTTTCCCAAATCGGCGCCGCACTGCGTGCAGAACCGGGCGCTGGTGGCCAATGGCGCGGAACAAAGAGGACAAAGATCCATGTGGGCATCCGTGAGCGGCCTGCGCCTCGGTCAGACGATGAAGCTACTCGAATCCGCCAACAGCCGCAACGGCCCACGACATTCCGTCAGGGGTGGCCAGTCTTCGAAAAAATCGCCGGAGCGCGTTGGCGTCCGGTTCCCGATTTTGCGCGATCGCCGCAATTTGGCACGGCCAGAACCGGGGACTAAGGACCTCCGGTTGAAGCAAGACGGCTCGCGCCGTGCTGCTGAAGCCGCGCTATGCGACAACCGAGAGTCGAATCCGCACTTCAACTGGCATGACTTCCAAATCCAGCAATTCCCAGCGACTGATAGAATGCCGCCAAGTGCCGGGCGTCGTTGGCAAACCATCCAGACAACCATTGGTTGTAGATGTCAGCCACTTCTTCAAGCAGGGCCGTTCCGGTTGTCGCGGAGGCGACGAGCTTGCCCGTGATAATCCCAGAGAGCAGGGCCTTCAGAATCCCCTTGGCGGAGGTGGGGTCGAGAACCGCGGCGGCGTCGCCGACCATGAACCACCCTGGCCCCGCCGTCTTCCCGGCCAGCCGCCAGGTCACATCGGCTCCGCGCGGCGAGCCTAGGGAAACCAAGCCGCGGAATTCGTCCGGACGCCAGTCGGCGGCGTGCTTCGTGCCATCCAGCACGACCCGCGTCCACTGATAGACTCCGGGACGAACCAGCGCCGTCCACAGCCAGCCGGAAGAGTCTCCCACCAGCAACGGAGCCACGTCGAGATCGGGAAGCGAGCCGGTGGCGTAGCCATAGCGAGCCACAAGCGACGGGGAATGGACGCTGCGTTCCATGCGAAGCTTTGCGCCCAGCCAGTGGGCGCGTCCCGAGGCGTCGACCACCATGGGTGCTGACATCGGCCCCTCGTCCGTCAGCACCCCGGCAATCCGGCCGTTCTCCATCAGAACTTCGCGGGCGGCGCAGGGTTGGAAGACCCGCGCCCCCAGTTCGCGGGCGCGCCCGAGGAGCAGCGCATCAAAATCAGCCCGCCACACCTGGCATCCGTGCCAGGGTCCCGCCGCGTCCTGGCCATACGGCTCGAAGCGGCTGGCATCGTTCCAGCGGATCCGAATCCCCGCATGGCGGGAGCCGACCACCGCCGCCAGCCGGTCGGCGACTCCCAACTGTGCCAGCACCGTCTCGACGCCGGGATGCAGCGTTTCTCCGGGCCGGTCTGCGGGAAACGAGTCGCGTTCCAGGAGCCGCACGCGCAACCCCCGGGCCGCACAGGTGATGGCGGCGGCGCTCCCTCCAGGGCCGCCGCCAATGACTATGACGTCGGCATCGAAGTGTCCAGCGTCCATGAGTCACCCGCCTTTTTGATCACCCCATTGCCGTCCGAGTACGCTGTGACTTCCTCCAGAATCTCGACGAGGACCACCTTCGGATCGGCGGGATCCTCTCGGTGGTCGCCCCAGCGGTAAATCTCGAAGCGATAAATGTGCTGTCCGGTGAAGTCGTGTTTGGCCACGGCCTGCACATTCCGAACTGCGGCATCGTTCGCGGCGATCCGTTTGAAGGAGAACACCGCCCAGGCCGCCTTCGCCCGCATCAGCATGCTGTAGTTGTCGGGCCTGAGCAGGTCCCCCTCCCGGATCCCCAGGCTCCAGTAGACCGCGGCCATGGCCAGAATTCGCGCCTTGTACTCGTCCGGCTCGGTTCGGGCCGTCAGTGAGGCGGTCATCGTTCCCAGTGTGTCGATGTAATCGACGTGGTCCATGTCCTGGTAGGCGACAACGTCGCGGTCGCCCTGTGTGCGGCGTTGCGGGCCGGGCACGCCATCCCATGGCATCCGCCTGCCGTTGGCGGTGGGGACCATCCCCAACTCCTCGTCCGTGAGCGGCACGATCGAAGGCCAGGGATAGGAGAGTCCGTCCAGCACCTTGCTGGGAGGGTATTGGCGGGTGCCGTCGGGTGCCAGTCCCGGCCAGTAGGCCCCAAGCGCGGCGCACAATTTGGCATCCTCGATGAACGGGGAGCCCAGTCCATGCCCCACCAGGTACTTGTGAATGTCCCTGCCGCCGTTGGTGGCGCGCACGCCAATGCTGACATCCCAGCCGGGGTCAAACAGCCCGGGGGAACCATCTGGCAGCCCCACCTTCTCAAAGTTCAACGGACCATTCGGGACCTGAACCGGGAGTTTGGCCTGATCCAGCCCGGCAGGCGCAAGCTGCGAGAGGATGGCGGTCATCGTGTCATCGGTCAGGCTGAACCCGACCGGCAGTTCCACATTCGCGGCGATGCGGGCGTGGGACAGGGCCAGCGGAGGAACCGTCCAGAGCGTGGCCCGGAGCGGCTTGGGGACTTCGGTCTGCCACCACCGCATGAGGTCGCGCTGGTTGAGCTTGGGCAGAAAGTCCGGAAGTCCCACCAGGACAAACCCGGCCCGGCTGTGCTGGACCCCGCGGCCGCGCAGTTGCGGGCATTCCGCGGCGACCCAGCCGTCCCCGGTGGAGTCGGTGTAGTGCAGCACCTCATAGCCGCCCTGGCGAATCAGATCCATCAAGTCGGGACGCGGATTCAGGCTCTCGACCTTTTCGTCCACGACCCGGTGCCGGATGTTGATGTACTCCGGCGCGTTTCGCGGGGAATCCTGATCCGCATCCAGGGCGTAGCCCGGCACAATCGGCGCGGGCGCGTTCGGCATGACAAAGTACGATGAGATCTGGAGGTTTTTCGAGCTCCGGCTGAGTGCGTTGTGCCAGGGAAATGTCAGCAGTTTGTCCTTGTACCGGGCTTCCCGGATCAGCGGCGCGGGCTTGGGCACCACCAGTCCCTCGCCGTTGTCCTCCTGCCGGGAGAGTTCCGCGATCTTTTCGTCCTTGATCACGAACGGGAACTGCTCCAGATCGTGGCCTGTCCAGCCCGTCGCCAGCCCCTGGCCCTGGATGACCCGGTGAAAGCTCCCGATGACATCGTTCCGCATGCCACTGCTCAGCCGGACATCCAGCTCCATGTCGGCGATGCATTCCCTGCCGTTGAACAGCTTGTGGACCGGGACCCAGAACTCGCGCGCCTCGTCGCCCTGCTGCGGGTCCTGCAGCCCGATCCGCCCGACATCTCCGGTGACCCGCCGCGCGAGGTAGGCAGCGAACCGCCGGGGGGTGACGCGAAAATCGTAGGGGCGCGCGTCATCAACGGTGGCGAAGGACCGCCGTTCCGCGTCGTAGTGCGGCTCGATCGTGCCCAGATGGGCGATGCCCGTCCGGGCGAAGCACAACTGCGCATGCCGGCCATTGGCGGACATCGGCGCGTTGCGATAGTGGAGCGCGAAGACCACGATGCCGATGTCCTCCGGCTTCGCGTCCCCCTTGAGTTCGTCAAGCGTGCCCTTTCGAGACGCGTAGATGTAGTTCTCGACGGTCTCGATCTCGGCCATGGTCGGGAACCCGCGCAGCCGGACCCCATCGCGGGTGGCAACGACACTGGGCGCCGCCAAGGCATGGTAGAGCAGGCTTTGGTCGGGGCAGCCGGGTTCAACCGCCTTCTTCCCATGCAGTGCAAAGTCTCCGAAGCCCGGACAGTTCCGGTCGATCTGGGTGAGCGGCTTGCCAAGTTCGCCCGCCAGATCCGGTGCCTGGATGTCCAACTGGCCCCCGCTCGCCTCCAGCAGCAGTTCCCTCCAGCCCAGCGGCGCCAGGCGGCGGCACACGGCCGCCACGCCGTCGAGCAACGGCACCCCCGGCACGGAGGCCCCCAGACCGCCCACCGCCAGCGCGGCAACGCCAAACGCGCTGAGCTTCACGAAGTCTCGACGCGACGTTTCATTCATTCCACTCATGATCTGGCCCTCTGGTTAATGTCGGCTGTAAACGTCGGCCGCAAGAATGCTTCGTGGATGGGTGCCCCGCCGCGCTCACCGCTGGATCGGCACCCGGTGCATCTGCAGTTCATCCTTGACCACGACCTCGATGAACTCCTGCTCACTGCCCACGAGGCTCAACTTGATGCGCTGCCCCGGTTCCAGCTTGTTCTTTTCAATGTTCTCCGCGCCGCTCACACAGACCCGCTTGCCGACGCTGGTTGGCGTCACTTCCCTGGACGCGGCGACGACATCGACGGACAGCACATGATCAAAGTCTGTCTCCTGCTTGCCGGGCTTGTGAGGGGCGCTGAGCTGGTGGGCCAGAAACGCCGCCTTGGGCGTGCCGAACAGCACGTAGGTCAAGGCCTTCGGTCGTGGAAACCTGGGGTTCAGTTCTTCCTTCCACACAATGCCCTTGACCGTTGCCGTCACGTTCCTGCCGACAACCTGACGCTCCTCGCCCTCAAAATGGAAGATGTCGCCGTTGAAGCTCTTGCCGGCCTTCAGCGTGTCGGGAAGCACCCAGTCGTCTTCATCCTCGGCACGGTCGGCCGACACCGGACCCTTCCTGAACGGCTCCAACTGGTATCGGCGCTCCCGCTTGAGGTCTTCCTTGACATCCTTCTCGATGGCCAGCCTCGAGTCGTCATCGAATGACACCTCCACGATGTACTGGTATGAATGGATGCTGGAGAACCTTGGAAAATGGGACAGGAAGAACTTCCCGTCACCAATGCAGACGCGGAATTCATGATGCCCGACCGGCATTGATCCGCCATGATGGTCGTCATGCTGCGCCTGCAACGATGAAGCGGATGCGAGGCTGACGAGAACCGCCGAGAACAAGCAGGCTTGCCTGATGAATGACATGTTGTTTCCCCGAATTGTGATGGGTGACATTGAAGGACGCGGCTCTGGCCGGACTAAACTGGCGGGGCCTGATAGCCGCCGAGGCCTTGCTCGACCAGTTTGGCCAGCGCCAGCACGACATCTTCCCGCCACGGCCTGCCGACAATCTGGATGCCGATGGGCAGCCCCTTGGCCGATGTCCCGGCGCGGACCACGGCGGCGGGCCAGCCGGTCATGTTGTAGGCGAAGGTGTAACTGAAGGCCGCGTTGGCCTCCGCCGGCGCCGACCTGCCATGGGGCATGTCGGCGAACGCGCAGGCCGGGCACACGATCGCGTCGAAGCCCTCCATGAACTGCAGCATCCGCCCGCGCCAGGCGTCCCAGCGCTCGATGGCGGCCGTCAGATCACCGCTGGTCATCGCTTTTTGGCCGAGGGCCAGCAGCATTTGCGGACCGGGCTGCGTCGTGCCCGCCTGGGCCAGAAGCCGGTGGAACGAGGCGGCGCCATCCGCGCTGTACAAGTCCGCGTCCATCTGGATCACATCATCCAGCGCCGCGGGTCTCTGGGCTTCAACCCGCGCGCCGCTCTTTTCCAGAACCTTGGCGGAATCCGTCACGACCCTGGCCACCCCAGGGTCCAGCGGGCAGGCACCGTTTTCGGTGTACATGGCGACGCGCAGCCCCTTGCATTCGACCCGGCCGGGGTCACCCAGCGGCAGGGGGGCAATCGAGGCATCGCGCCAGTCCGGGCCGGCGATCACCCCTAGGATCAGCGACAAATCGTCGACCGAGCGGGCCAGCGGCCCCAACTGGGTGAACGCCTGCAGATGGCCTTCCGGTGAAATGATGTGCCCGGTTCGAGGAACCCGTCCCGAAGTGGGCTTGATGCCCGCGATTCCGCAGAAGTGCGCTGGCAGTCGAATGCTTCCCCCCGTGTCGCTGCCGATGTCAAACGGCACTCCGCCCGCCGCCACGATCGCCGCCGCGCCCCCGCTCGAGCCGCCCGGAGAATACTCCAGATTCCACGGGTTGTTGGTGACGCCGTAGACAGGGTTGGTCGTTTCCCAGGCGCAGGTCAACTCCGGGGTGTTGCTCTTTCCCAACAGGATCGCCCCCGCCGCCTTGAGCCGCTTGACGACCGTGGCGTCCTCCCTGGGGACGAATTTCGCGCGGCCCCGTGTCCCGGCCGTGGTGACGACGCCCGCCGTGTCCAGCGAGTCCTTGATCGTCATCGGCACGCCGTGCAACGCGCCCGTGGCTTCGCCGCGTGCCAGCGCCTGGTCGGCGGCGTCGGCCCTGTCGCGGGCATCCGCCGCGAGCGCCACCACCGCATTGAGCTTTGGATTCACGGCCGCGATGCGTGCCAGGCAGGCGTCGACGACTTCGCGCGCGGACACCTCCTTGTGGCGGATCAGCGCGGCAAGCTGCCCGGCCGTGGCATGCGTCAGGTCGGAAGGTTTGGCGGCTGCATTCAGGCGTTGCGGAACTCCCGCGGCGAGCGCTGCAACGCCGGCTGCTCCCATCCCGATAAAGCGGCGGCGCGATGTACGGACCGTCTCCGATGGAATGGGCATGATTATCAGCCTTTTCGTGTGGTGAAAGGTGAATTCGACGCCCCGGCGGTCTTGGCCCAAGCGCCTGAGACGTAGCGTCGGCTTCAGCCGACCCGCGGACCGGTCTGCCCCGGCGGGAGACCGCCTCTCGCGTTCGTTGTTGTTAAATGCCTGGAAGCTTCTTGAGCCCGACGCGTATTTTTTGCGGATTGCCAGACTGGCCTTGCGCCCTAGTCTGGGAAACGAAGATCCGTCAGCGCAAAGCGCGACCTGCAGGTTGATTTTTGCAAAAAGGCATTTTACTGTGAAATTTGAAATCTGAAATTTGTAATTCCACCGTGCGCCCCACGATGCCCCGGCAGAACCTGCCTGATGTCGATCCCCGCCGCTGCACCACCTGTGGCGACTGCGTCCGCGTCTGTCCGACGGACTGCCTGACGGTTCGCGGGCATGTGCCGGTGGTCGCCCCGCAATTGTGCATTGGCTGCACGGTGTGCGAGATCGTGTGTCCGGTGGCGGCAATTGCGATGCGGATGAGCGATTGGTAAAAACGCCGGAAGCATATGCATTGGCAGACAACAAACCTGGAGTCGTGATGAGTGTGACAGAAGCCCAGATTCGTGACGTTTTGCGGAAACTTCCCGATCCCGAAATTGGACGGAATCTGATCGATCTGGACATGGTGAAGGCCGTCCGGTTCAACGCCGACATGACGGAAATTCAAATTGAACTGCCGACGCCGGCCTACCCCCGCAAAGAACGGATCGGCGAGGCGGTGGAAGCCGCGATCAAGCGGGAACTCCCGCAAACGGTCAATCCCGTGGCCACCTACTGCTGGGATGTGAAGGGGAAGAACACCGGCGGCGCGATTGGGCTGAAGGTCAAGAACGTGGTCGCGGTCGGCAGCGGCAAGGGCGGCGTGGGCAAAAGCACCATCGCCGCGTCGTTGGCGTACGGCCTGCATCTGGCCGGAGCCAAAGTGGGCGTGATGGACGCCGACATCTACGGCCCAAGCATTCCGCACCTGTTTGGCGTCAACCGCCGGCCGGAAATGATCGAAGAACACGGCCCGAATGGCGAGGTCATCCAGCGGATCGAGCCGATCGAAATCAACGGCATCAAGCTGATCTCCATTGGCTTTTTGATCGGTGCCGACGAGCCCGTCGTCGTCCGCGGCCCGATTCTGCACCGCACCATCACGCAGTTCCTGCAGCAGACAAGCTGGGGTCCGCTGGACTACCTGATCATCGACCTCCCCCCCGGCACCGGTGACGTGTCGCTCACGCTGTCCCAGTTGCTGGGCCTGGCGGGAGCGGTGGTCGTCTGCACTCCGCAGCAACTGGCGCTCTTGGACGCCGTCAAGGCGCTCAACATGTACCAGAAGGTCAAGATTCCCGTGCTGGGCATGGTCGAGAACATGACCGGCGAGATCTTTGGCCGTGGCGGCGCGAAGAAGAAGGCCGAGCAGATGGGGGTGCCGTTCCTGGGCGAAGTGCCCATCAATGCCCAGATCCGCGTGAATGGCGACGGAGGGTTGATCGCCGACAACTTCGCCGAGGGCGCGGCGTCGCGTGAGCCACTGATTCACATGTGCGAACGCGTGGCGATCGAGATTGCCAAAACCCTGCTGGAGACGCCCACAATGCCGACACTGGAGATTCTGTAGCCAGTTGGATCGACCTGTTGCAGCCACAGCGGAATTCAGACCCGGCAGGCAGTTCGGTGAGGCCGAACTGCCTGTTGGCATTACAGGTGATTGACCGGTGCTGCAGAGATTGAAAAACGGCGCGCCCCGCAATTGTCGGCCCTCTCGCTTCAAAAGCGGTCGCAGAGCCGCAATAGTGACTGGTGCGTGGGTTTGAGTTCTTTGCAGGTCTCGCCATGGGTTCAGTTCTGATCGTCGACGACGAGCCGGCCATCTGTTGGACGCTGCGTGAGGCCCTGCGGGATGAGGGCCACCAGGTGCAGGTGGCCCCCTCCGCGGAGGAAGCCCTGCGGCTCACGGCGGGGACGCCGGCGGCCTTTGTTCCGGACGCGGTCCTCCTCGACGTCCGGCTGCCCGGCCGCGACGGGCTGGAGGCGCTGGAAGACCTGCGGCAGAATATTGGCGCGGTCCCGGTCATTATTATGACCGCCTTTGGCGATCTGCAGACGGCGGTGAATGCGGTTGAGCATGGCGTCTATGACTACCTGTTGAAACCGTTTGACCTGGACCCGGCGCTGGCGATCGTCAACCGCGCCCTCCAGCCGTCAGTCAGCGACTCCACGGAAGGCGCTGCCGGCGCGGGCCTGACGCCCAGCTCGGTTGGCGAGACGATCATTGGCCGTTCGTTGGCGATGCAGCAGGTCTTTAAGAACATTGCCCTGGCGGCCGCCTCCGAAATCAGCGTGCTGATCACGGGCGAGAGCGGGACCGGCAAAGAATTGGTGGCCCGCGCCCTGCACCGGCACAGCCCGCGCCGCGACGCCGAGTTCTTGCCGGTCTGCATCCCCGCCCTTAATCCGGGCGTCATCGAAAGCGAACTGTTCGGACATGTGCGGGGGGCCTTCACCGGAGCGGCAGAAGACCGGATGGGGCTGTTGGAGCTGGCCCGGGCCGGCACTGTGTTCTTGGATGAAGTGGGTGACATTCCGTTGCACCTGCAGGTGAAGCTGCTGCGCGCCATCGAGCAGGGCGAGATCACGCGCGTGGGCGAAGCCCGCGCCCGGCCGGCGAAGCCACGCCTGTTGACGGCGACGAACCGGCCGATATCCGAACTTATTGCCCAGGGGCAATTTCGCGAGGATCTGTACTTTCGCCTCAGCGTGTTTCACATTCACCTGCCGCCCCTCCGCGAGCGACCGGAGGACATTCCGCTGCTGGCCGAACACTTCGTGCAGCAGACGCAGGCCGCCCGCGGCGGGCAGCCGGTCACGCTCAGCGAGGCGGCGCTGCGGGAACTGTCGCGCCGCACCTGGCCCGGCAACGTCCGTGAACTCCGCAACGCCGTGGAGCATGCCGCGCTGGTCTCACGCGGGGGGATGATTCACCCGGAACATCTGCCCCGGCCACTCGCCCCGGCACGTGTCGAACCCGCCAATTTGCTGGACACGGTTCAGGCGGCCCTGCGGAAATGGGTGGCTCAAGCCGCCCGCGAAAACACCGACCCCAACCCGGAACTTTATGCCGAGTTCCTGCACCTGGTTGAGCCACCGTTGCTGGAGGTCGTCCTGGAACACGTGGCTCAAAACAAAGCCGCCGCCGCCCAACTCCTCGGTCTGCACCGGGCAACCCTGCGGCAAAAGCTCCGGCGGTATGGACTGCCGCAGCCGGAATAGATAGACGCTGACCTGAAAATCAAAGGGTCGAAAGAGGAACCGCGCTGGCCAAATGAGAGTGGCCCCAATGGTTTCCATTGGGGCCACTTGACACGGGATCCGACCCACTCGGGCACCGTTACTGCTCTGAAGTCTCGCCACCGGAGGACTCGGCTGCGGGAGCTTCTGGTTCTGAGGGGCTCTCACTCGGGGGCGTGGCTTCGGGTTCGGAACTGCCCGCTGGTTCAGAGGCCCCCGCTGGTTCAGAGGCCCCGGCTGGCTCGGAAGTCCCCTCAGGTTCTGGGGTCCCTTCAGGCTCAGGAGTGCTGGATGGTTCCGGGGTGCCTTCAGAATCGGGGGAAGCTTCAGACGGTTCGCCTTCCGAGGCGGCCTCTTCACCTTCCATCTCTTCGCCCTCGGTCATTTCTTCACCTTCCGAGAGCTCCCCTTCCTCGCCAGCTTCCATTTCGCCGTCGAACTCGCTGCTCACGATTTCGCCGTCGCTGCCTTCTTCGGGAGACGACAGGGAGTCCGAATCACTGATGTCTTCGACAATCTCTTCCATCGGCTGATCGTCGATGAACTCGGAGGAAGCGGCATCCGACAGGTCGGAAACCACATCGATCGAGATGTCACCTTCGTCGCCGTTGGAGGACGGGTTGGAAGCATCGGGCGTGCTGGCGGATGGAGCCGGAGCGGGAGCCGGTGCTGGTGCGGCTGGCTTGCCTGAGCCACGGGCGGCGGTGGCGTTCGGCTTGGTTTTCAGCGGAGTGGGGGCGACCGGCGTGGGGGACTTGCCGGCGGGCTGCTTGGGTTCGGGTTTGCCGGCGGGCTGCTTGGGTTCGGGTTTGCTGGAGAGGTAGTCTTCCAGCTTGTCGCAGGGGATGCAGCGTTCGTCACCCGCCTCGCTGGCCGACTTGAACGATTCGTCGAAGCTGGCCTGAGCCTCGCTGCGTTTGGCTTCGGAGTCACGAGCCGCCTCCGCCGCTTCTTGCCGTGCCTGGTCGGCCGCTTCGACATCGGCCCGGGCCTTTTCCAGGGCCGCCTGATCCGCCCCGCCCTTGGCCAGATCGTCCAAAGATTTCTCTGCCGCTGCCACAGCCGTTTGCGCGTCGGCCAGGGCGGCCTGCTTCATCGCGTCGGCCTTGGCCGCACTGTTCAGGGCGGCGGTGTTGGCCTTGTGTTTGGCGGCCGCGGCCGCCTGGGATTTTTTCTTCTCGACCACGGCGTCGATCAGCCCCTGCAGGACTGGATCCGCGGCGGCCTTGGCAGGTGCCTGGGCCAGGGTGATGGAACAAAAGCTGACGGCCAAGACGCCCACACCACAGGCCAGGCCGCGAAGAACGAGTTGTTTGAAAGTCGCCACGAGTCGCTCCAATGTTGTTTTTTTCAGCACCGTCTGCGGCCTGCCCAAAGTCAGGCCGGAATGGCAAGGATTGATGAGGAAAATTCAGCAGAAGAAGGTTTGAATGGGGTCGGTCTGAGTTAGGCACGCAGTTGAGCCAGCAGGAAAGCGACCATCTTGTCACAGACGGCGTTGCGGTTGGCCAGGGCGTCGTTGGCCTTGGCTTTGGCCAGGTTGGCCTTCTTCTGCGAGTCGGCGACTTTGGTCTTGGCGGCGGCGATCGCATTATTGGTCGCGGCCACCTTGGCCTTGGCGTCGTTCTGGGCCTTCTCTGCGGCAGCCAGAGCCGCCTTGGCGGCAGCCTCGCCGGGCTTCCCCTTCTTGGCCTTGAGGTCATTCTGGGCGGCGGCGACCTTCTTGGCGGCGTCGTCCAGGGCCTTGTTGTCCTTCACCAACTGGGTTTCCAGAACCCCCTGTTTGAGCTTTTCATCCTGCACGGTTTTGTCAGCCCCGGCGGCTTCCTTGACCGCGTTCTCATGGAGCTTCTTGATGTCATCCGCCGCGGCGAGCAGGTTGGTCCGGTTCGGCCGGACCCGGCCGAGCAGCAGCATCCGCAGGGCTTGGTTGTCCACTGGAATCATGGCGATCGGGCCGCCTGCCAGGGGATCAGCACCGTTGCCGACGCCGCCAGCAACCGCCCCACCATTTCCGGCATTGCCCGCACCGTTTCCAGCTTGTCCACCGCCACCCGCTGGTCCACGTCCGCCGCGGTTGCCGCCACCAGTTCGATTAGCCACGCGGTTGCCGCCGCCGCCATTCGCGGGAGCGCGATTTGCCGCACCGCCGTTGGCCGCACCCGGGTTGGCCACAGCGGGATTTGCCACACCGGCATTCACCGCGACGGGATTTGCTCCAGCACGACCTGCTCCGCCACCGGCGGCGCGGCCGTTCTTGCCGGCGACGGCACGGGCAGCCGGGTTGGGTTGCCGCTGTGCGAGGGAGAACTCGCCACCCTGAAATGTCATGCCGTACTGGCCAGGCTGGGCGATCGACACGGTTTTCCAGCCGACGCTGGGCTTGCCGCTCCAGTAGGTCAAGTTGTACGGATATTTGGTGGCGGAGATGCTCAGGCTCTTGTTGGGAGCCAGTTCGATGTTCTTGCCGGCGGCACTGCGGACCGTGGCGGCCTGCGTCCCCGGATTCGAGATTGAGATCCGCGAGGAGGTCAGCGCGAACTGGTTCCCCGTGTACTGGAAGTTGTATTGGCCGGACCGGGTGATGGACAGCGTCTTCCAGGACACCGCCGGATTGCCGCTCCAGTAGGTCACGGTGTAGGGCAGCTTCGACACGGAGATGTTCGCCGCGCTCTTCGGGGCGATGACGACATTTTTTCCCGTCCTGTCGCGAATCGTGGCGGCCTGATCACTGGTGTTGGCGAGCCGGATTTTGGCGGCCTGCTGCGCGGCGACCGGTGAGCAGAGTCCACACACCAACAGGGCCAGCATCAGGCCATGCCTGACACTTTCGCGGACCAGATGTCCGTCGTTCGCGGAATGTTTCGTCACCTGCGGCATGTGATGTTTCCTCCAATTTCGATGTGGGTTATCGGGTGGTGGCCGACCGCGGTTTTGCGGCCGATTGATCTCAGGCGACGCGTCTGGTGGTCGCTGATTCCCCCCCTGTGATACTCAATGTCGATCTGTGTTTCGAGCGAGACAGGAAAAATTGAATAATTCCTGACTTCCACGCTTTTTGGGGGACGGAAAACCAGCCCGCCGGCGGAGAATCGTGATCTCAATCCGCCCCAAATGGGCTGGCGGCAAGCCCGTGGCTCTCCGCGAACTGCTCTCCCAGTCGGACCTGATCACGCTGCACTGCCCGTCCTCCGCCCAGACCCGTGGCCTCATCAACGCCGATTCCCTGGCGATCACCAAACCAGGCCTGATCCTCGTCAACCTTTCCCGGGGAGACCTCGTCGACTCCGCCGCCCTGACCGCCGCCCTGCAAAGCGGTCACGTCTCCGCCGTACGCAAGCTCCGCGAAACCGCCGCCAACCTGGCAGCGATGGCCGTGCGTGGGGACGAGCTGCCGAATGTGGTCAACGGCGTGGGTCAGTAGCCCGGGTTGGCTTTCCGTTTGCCGTGGCGAAAGGTTCCGAAAGATCAGGATTCGACGATATGATAGGTGTGTCGGCCAGGTGTCCGGCAAACCCATAGAGGGTCGCTCATGGATTTTCGTCTTCCGTGCCCGGGGATTTCACGCCGGTCAGTGCTCCAGGTGGGGAGCCTGGGGCTGGGCGGCCTGACGCTCCCACAGATCCTCAAAGCGGATGCCGCAGCGAACCTCAAGCCGGTCAAGTCGTGCATTCTCCTCTACATGGATGGCGGGCCGAGTCATGTGGACCTGTTGGACTTGAAGCCACAGGCTCCCGCGGAAATTCGCGGACCCTGGAAACCGATCTCGACGTCGGCGGCAGGCATCCACGTTGGCGAGCTGATGCCTGGACTGGCGAAACAGATGCACCAGATGCTGCTGGTCCGGTCGGTGCGCCATCAGGAAACCGTGCATGATCCGGCCGTCTATCAGATGCTGACCGGTTGCAAGCATGTCAGCTCGGCGGGCGGACTGAAGGTCGAAGACACCGATCTGCCGCATGTCGCCAGCAGCTTCTCGCGCGCCGGAGACGTTCATTCCGGCATGCCGCCGGCCATCCAACTCCCGGAAACCATGAAGATGGAGGGCCGCGTCCTGCCCGGTCAGGGTGGCGGCATTCTGGGAGCCACGTTCGATCCGTTTCTTGTGGAGGTCAGCCAACAGGGGGCGGTCGTGCCACCGGCCTTCACCCGGCAACCCGGCCTCGAACCCTTGCGGCTCGACCGGCGTTCGGCGTTGTTGTCGCAGTTTAATGGCGAACTCTGCCGGCTGGAGTCCGGCATGCATGCGGCACGGTTCGACCGCTTTCAACAGCAGGCCCTGTCGATTCTTGCCGCCCCTTCGATCCAGCAGGCCTTCGACATGGGACGCGAGTCTCCGCAGACCCACGCAAGATATGGACAGCATCGACATGGGCAGTGTGTCCTCCTGGCCCGGCGGCTGATCGAGGCCGGCTCGCGGTTCGTGACGGTCTATTGGGGGCGTGAGCCACAGGATTGGGCGGATGGCGTGCAGCGGTTCGCCAACAACCCGTGGGACACGCACCGGAATCACTTCCCGCTGGTGAAGGACACCCTCGCTCCCCGCGCCGATCAGGCCCTGTCGGCATTGGTGGAAGACCTGGAGGAGCGGGGCCTGCTGGAAGAAACGCTGGTCGTCTGGATGGGCGACTTCGGCCGGACACCCAAGATCAGCCGCCCGTGGAACAGCCGCGACCACTGGCCCCACGCCTTCTCGATCCTCCTCGCGGGCGGCGGCATCAACCGTGGCTCAGTCTTCGGAGCCACCGACGCCCATGCCGCTGAGGTCGTCGACAACCCCGTTTCGCCCGCCGACATCACCGCCACCCTGCTGGCGGCACTCGGCGCTGATCCACATGCCATCGTACCCGCAGCGAACGGGAAGCCACATCAACTGTCGACGGGCCGGGTCGTTCGCGAATGGTTCGTGTGATTGAGCGGTCCTTAATGGTTCAACGGTTTGTCACCGGAATTTTGGCAAACTGAAATTCCACCGGCGTCTCCAGGATCAATGTGGGGGCGACATAGACGAATCGCAAGTTCGCCAGTGGCTCAGTCAAGTCATTGAAGGTGTAGGCGGCACCGACGCGGCCGTTGGCCTCCGCCGTGGTCTCCTGCCCGCCGTTCAGTTCGATTGTTTGACCAGCGGCCGTCTCCAGAAACACGCGGTTGTGCTGGACCCAACTGCGGTGCGATTCGAAGGCGGGGCCACCCGTGTCATACGCCACCAGCACCTGGATGCGGGCATTCCGCTTCCCGTCCGTGGCTGGCTCCAGCTCGACCTTTTGCAGGGTGACGGTGACTCCGCCACGGCGGCGCGACACGGGCGAGGCCTTGGCTTCCGTGAGCGGCACCAGTTCGCTGAAGCGGATCGCCTCGCTGCCAGCGGCTAGCGTCACGCGGAACCGGCCGCTGATGTCCACCGTGTCGGGTGGTGTTTCAGGAGTCACGGCATCGATCTGAATCTGCGGCGACCGGCCATCCGCCAGCACCAGTTCATACTTCGCCTCGGGATTGAAGGGGGCCAACACCCCGGAACCGCCACGCAGCACCATGTCCTCGGCCGAAAAGTGCATGAACAGCGGACGCAGCCGTGGCTCGGCCATCAGGGTGAGTCCCAGCCGCACCAGCGGCTTGTCCGCCGTCAGTCCCGGCCGTGTTCGGGCCACCGCGACGGCCACGCGAAAGGCCCCCGCATGTGTGACCGCCAGTTCCGGGACGGCGTTGGGATCAGCCTGATTCCAACGCAGATGCCCGGCGGCGAGATCCGCTTTGAGCCTCGCGGCGCGGGACAGTTTTTCGATGGCGGTCCAGTAGGTTTGATCCTTGATCTCCAGTTTCAAGGGCTGGTCCAAGTCGGCCGATGACAAGAGCCGCAGGTCGTTGGTGTTTGTTGTTTGCCGCTGCAGTTCCTTCGTCCATTCCGAAACGCTGCGTTCTCCCTCCAGGGTGACGTGGGATGGCGCGATTGACAGCAGCGCCTGCCGGCGCTCCAGCGTCACGCGAATGCGGACGAGACTTTCGCGGGCGGCGCTGGGCACCAGTTCGGGCGGCGGCAGCAGCGGCAACAGTTCCGGCCCCACCTCCAGCATCTCCTGCTCAGCCTTCACCCGTGCGGCGCGTGTCGGCGCCCGCAGTCCGGCAATCATCCGCTCGACCTGCGCCGGCGTGGGCACGTCGGCGAAGGCGACGAGGGCAAGGCACAAGAGGGAAGTTAAGCAGGACAAGTACAAACTCCGTAGTGTGGGCTTCAGCCCACATCAATTGGTGCCTCCACGTCGGCTGAAGCCGACGCTACGGGACCGGAATCAACCGGACCTGCCGAATATCCATGATGGCGTTCTTGGCCTTGCGCGTCGGTTTGACCGCCAGGCGGCATTCACCCGCGCTGTCCAATTTCACCGTGCCCACGACCCGTGGCTTGAAGTTCTGGAAGTGCCCGGTGTCTTCCACCGTGAAGTGCAGCGTCTGCCCATTCACGATCACATCGGCTTCGCTGCCGCCTTCGCCTTTGCCGCAGCCTTGCAGCACCTCAACTTGGAATTCTCCTGGCTTGGTCAGGTTGAAATCCCACGAGGCCCAGTCTTCGACATTGACCCAGTAACCAATCGTGGTCTTTTCCGGGCGTGGCTCCCATTGCAGCTTGGTCGAATGCACTGTCACATCGCGGGCATGACAGGTGACAACGCCATCCGCGGCCTGCCGGATTGCCTGGCCTTCGGTATACGGCGTGAGAACGAGAGCCACGAGGTTTTGTGCGACGGCGCTCGAACTGGCAATTTCCAATGTCAGCGTCTGCGGCCCGGGGGCCTTCACCCGCACGATTCCCGCCGGTTCGGTGATGAAGCGGGTCTCGCTGCCGGTGGGTGACATTTCAATCTCAGCCGACAACGCCTCACCGCTGGACCGCAATTTCTGCACTTCCTTCGCCTGACCAGCGTGAATCGCGGAGAGGGTGTAGGTTCCCGGGCGAGTGAACGTAAACTCCTGGGGGAAGGCCTTGCCATCAAGAATGATCCGCCCGTCGGACATTTGGCGCGTGGGCTCCTTGTGTCCGGCTCCGAAGTGAACGCGGACCTTGTCGTGCATCGTGTATAGCCGCAGGGCGGGCTTCTCAGTACTTCCGGCATCCACCAAAATCCCGCTCGACTTGTTGTCCAGCATCAACGGGTTGGCGGGCGATTTCTGCCAGTGAATGAGGTCATCCGAGACGGCGATGTTCGTGGTCCAGACGGCCGGCACAGGCGGTGTCTGCGCGGCAGGCTTGGCGCCTCCGTGGTAGTAGGCGTAATACCGGCCGTCGCGCTTGACGATCTGATTGAAGGCGATCATGTCGCGGTCGTAATCGCCCGGGCCGGGCTTCATGACGGGTTCATCGTCGACATTGGTCCAGACTTTCAGGTCCTTGGACGTGGCGAGCCACACTCCGGCATCGCTCCGCTCGTAAAACAGGTGCCAGGTGCCGTTTTCGAACCAAGCCACAGGGGTTCCGAAAGGACCGGGTTTGATGGGGGTTCCGTCCTTCTGCCGCACATCGAGCGTCCCGACACGTGTCCAATGCACGCGGTCGGTGGAGGTCAGCAGTTGGGCCTGGTCGTTCAGCCCTTCGGCGAACATGTAGTAGGTGTCGCCCTGATGGACGACCATCATGTCTTCGACCCAGCTCTCATCGAAGATCGGTTTCTCCGATGCCCGCTTCCAATCCAGACCATCGGAGCTGGTAGCATAGCCGAGGTGTTTGACGCCTTCACGGGTGCCGTTGTAGCCGGTGTACCACATATGCCAGACATCGCCTTCGCGCAGGATCCAGCCCCGCTCACGAATCCGCGCGTCCCAATACCCCGGCCCGCGGCCTTCAAAGAGCGGATTGACCGCCGCCGGAACGAATTCGACCAGGTTGCGGGGAAATTCCTGGGCATTGAGCGAGCCGGTGGAGAGCGCGACCCACAGGAGAAGCAGCCACGCTGCGCTGAAGGGAGAGGGTTTCATGGATTTTCGATTTTCGATTTATGATTTTCGATTGGAAGCGCGCAACGGCGACGGTTGAAAAGTGACGGCGCATTCTTCACAGAGTCTATTCATCCGTCGCCCACTGAAACAGTTTGCCGCGCATTTCGATGTTGGATCGCCCACAATCGAAAATCAAAAATCCCCATCTTCAGTTCTCTCCATAGGGACCGGCCGTGGCGTACCAAGCGGACTCGTGCCCGTCCGCGATCCGATCCGGCGGCGCGTCCTTCGGATGAATGTGGTCGCCATCCGCGCAACGAACTCCGAGTCCTGTCACACCGCCCTGTTCCAACAACACCAGAAGCGTCCAGTTTCTAGCACCAAAAGTCAGTGGTGATTGATACCGAATCAAGTCATAGTCCAGCGCAACTTCCTCCAAGGCCCACCATCCATCCTTCGCGATGATGTTCCTCACGCGATCGATGTCGTCCCCGATGGAGATCTCGCGATATCGTTGCAAGACGATGTGACGGCCGGACGCTGTCGAGTGAATGTCGTAGAGCACCCACAGGGCCATCGCACATAACAGGGTCCGCCCCGATGTCAGCTTCGAGTTCCATGCGGTTTTTCGCGATGTTGATTGACCGCTGGAATTCGAGCCATCCTCGACAGGGCTTGCAGAGTTCATCCCAGCGGCTCCATGTCAGAACCGGTCGCCACCCATTTCGACCCCCGATTCACCCCAATCGAAAATCAAAAATCGAAAATGCCTCACCGCATCGTTCGCCGCCTCTTCCGCCCCTGCGCAAAGCTGTCAATGACCATGTTGCCCAGGTCATCAGCATTGCAATACGCGGCGATCCCGCCGGAGACGGAGGCCATCTGTTCCACGAAGTTCACCAATCCGAGGTAGAAGTAGTCCTCGATCAGCGCGAAGCTGGAGAGATGGATCCCGTCGTTGGCGCAGCGTTTCGCTTCACCCAGGGTGATGCGGGCCGTTTTTTCGGCGGGCGGGTAGATCAACACGATGTCGCGGCCTTCGACGTGGGCGGTCGGCTCGCCATCGGTGATGGTGATGATCTGCTTGTTGGCCGCCGGCTGCCGCCGCAGCGCGCGGCGGGCGAACTGCAGGCCCGCTTGAATGTTCGTGAAGTGTTCGGGGACGAATTTTGGCGGACTGTCGAGATTGACCCGCAGGTTGACGCGGGAATCGTAGATGCTGACCGGCTTGGGGGCGGAATAGAAGAGTTCCCGCTCCGAGAGCGGCGTGGCATAGGTGTAGAACCCCACGACTTGGAGGAAATCGCCCTGGTACTTGCTTCGCACCAGCGACTGCAGGGCCAGCGCCACTTTCTTGGCCATGCCATACTTGCCAAAGCGGCTCATGCTGCCGGACATGTCCAGCAGCACCACCGTGGCACAGCTCGTCTGATACTCGGTGTCGTACACGACGAGGTCGTCTTCGGTGATTCGCACGGGTGAGCCACCGCCCTGGCGGTGCAGGGCGTTTCTGAGCGTCTCCTGCAGGTGCAGGTTCGCGACGGGGTCGCCGTATTCGTACGGCTTGTGCTCGTCGTGCATCGTCTGGCCGGCACCGCGAAACTCGGTTTCGTGCCGGCCCATTTTGTCCTTGCGGGAGACATCGAACAGGGCTTCCAGCGCCTTGTTCTCGACCCGCCGCATCCCCTTGGGCGTGACCTGAAATTGCCCCTTCTCGTCTTTCTCCAGGTATCCCGCCTTGACCATCAGATCGATTACATCCTGATTCTGCTCTTCTCGGTCCTCCAGGGAGCGGAGCACTTCGTCGCCGTAGTCCAGCAGAAACTGGCTCAACTGGTCGAACAGCGGATCGGCCGACTGGGGCGTGAACTCCTGTGACCCGTCCCATTTTGAATATTCATAGCTGGACATGCGGAGAACTTCGCTCGGAAACCGGAACTGGCCGGGCTGGCGTGCCGCGGCCTTCAGGCAATTGTAGCCACGGGCAAAGTCCGGCACAGGGGGCGCGGTCCCAAAAGGTGGGCGGAGCCGTGATGGGGGGCGCGATGCCGACTGGTCGGAGCCGAGGACCAGGTTGCGAGATCCACGATCGAGATGAGGCCAGCGAGACACAGATGAGCGGCGCGCTCATGACTGTGGACGCGGTTACAAAGGGGGGGCGCGACGAAGATGGGGGGCGCGGTGCCAACCGGTTGGAACTGAAGGCCAGTGCGCAATCCACGGCTGAGACAGGGCCAGCGAGATGCAGATGGACGGATCGCCGATTACAGGGGGCGCGGTCACAAAAAGTGAGGACTGCTTTCGTGGCGTCGGCTTGAGCCGACGCGGCCATGACGAACCGGCAACCTGACTGTGGATTGAAGTCGAATGGCACTTAATCGGACCGATCTTATGGGGGGTTAATGCTTTGGCACGACGCGCTGACGTGTAAGGCGTTGTCGGGCCTTGGTGCGGGGCTCAGTCAAGTTCGGGAAGGGCTTGGGGCGGCGTTTTCTTGCCCGGGGTTCGACCCTGTCGGGACGATCCCCCACCACATGTTTGATGAGCGAGTCGGTCAGCGCCTTC
>JAKFUF010000058.1 GCA_021732845.1 Planctomycetaceae bacterium
GGTCAATCATCTCCCGCTGCTCCCCACCCCGCCTCACGGCGACGCAGTTGCGGTCGACTACAGGATCAAACTTAAACCTCCTGGCTGGGACTTTCACCCGCCGATTCAACAAACGTGCAAGCGCACGAGGGCTCTGGTCCTCCAGAGCTGCGGGCCACAAACGATCCGGCGTTTTCGAAGGACTTTCGAGTCATCTGCGAATCGTTCACACCCTTCACCGTGGCTCAGCAGGAGCTGGAGCCCTCCCGCCGCGTCGCCCGCAAGCCGCACGTCGTCCTCACTCGGGCACCGCAAAGTTGCCGAGTCACTCCGTGACTCGATCCCAGTCACGGAGTGACTGGACGACTTTGAGATTCACCGGAGAGCTTGCGCCGGGTCGCTTAGGCACTCGCTCCCAACAAGTGGCGCTGGCGTCGTCCGATGATCCTCCAACCGGGGGCTAAGGCCCTCCTCCGGCTCATTGGCTGTACGGCTTGTCAAAGTCGACGTACGAGGGCCATTAGGTTGGAAGGAACTGCACGTAGGCACCCCATTTGGGGTCATTGACTGCCATGCACTGTACCTGGTGCGTGACGACCGCAGCCTAAATCGAATTATGAATCGATTCGATATTCACACCGCGCGGAATGTAAAATACGAACTCCTTCATGACACCCGTTGTCAGAGCCAGCACGTGCAATGCAGGTGTTCGGGAGTCAACGATTCGGAGAATAGTGTCTTCAATGTCGTTCAATTGCTCATTCTCATCAAGGGCAGGCAACCCGCCTTCGTTGGGCGAGTTCAACGGAATGGCAAAACCCAGTTTGATTGGAAGTTCGGGATGTGCGATCCAATTGCGGGCAGACTGATTATATCGAACTACTAGCGGTGAAGAATCGATGTCAGCTTCGGCGACTCCCCAGCGGTGGCCACCGTCGGAGAGCGAAGGCAAAGACTTGATGTCGAGTTCCTTGCGAGTGAAGGGCCACATGTTCGCCGCCTAACAACCAGGTTAACCCGCGTGTGCCGCGGGCGGAATTGAACTCACGGGAAAATGCCGCCTGCGGCACTCGGCGTGCCCTGTTGCTCCAGCGGCTTACCCATCCAGTCGGAGAGCCGACCCGCCGAGCCAGCGTACAGCCCGCCTTGGGGCCGCACCGTCTAGAGAAGCTGGGTCGCAAGCCGTTCCCATGCGTCAGTATTTGCGACCCACCAGACCAACAAGTGAGACGCGACCAGGCAACCGTATCCGAGCGCGAACCATCGGTCAAACGACCGTATGATGAAACACTTCACGACCAGAAGCAACGTTGCCAGGACGAGCGTCCACAAATCAGGGCCGAAGATCGTTTGCAACACGGTGCCTTCGTACAAGGCGTTGAGGGGAGCGATTCGAGCAACCGCGGCACCGATGACCGTCAGGGTGGCCATGAGCATCATCGGCCGGTGTAAGTCTGGTCGACGGCGGTAATAGACACCGACGCCCACGAAAAGGCCGAAGCTCACGATCTGGACGACCGCGAACAGATTGAACGGCTTGGGTGCCAGGCCCCAGATGCGTTCCTCCGGCGGCACCAGGGCCGCCCCTCGAATCGCCACCCATGACCCCAAAACGACCACCCAGACGGCGAGGACAGCGCCGAAGCGTCCCACTGCCATGTGAACGCGGCGGCGGCCGTTGGCGATCAACAGGGGCTGAACGAGGGACAGCACGACCCATGTGGTCATCGCGATGGCATGCATCAAGACCAGCGTCTGCATCGGCGGAGCGATGTCGCGACCGGGGAACCCCTTTCCGTGGACGTAATATTGCTGAAAGCCCAGGAGCATCAGAACCAGGACCAGTGCGGCGACCCCGGAATAGAACAGGCGGCCGGGCTTCGCCTTCGCCGGCATCGGCACCCGAGGCTCGTCCGGCGCTAGGTTGGGAGTTGTCCCTTCGAGCTTCGCCATGTGATATGCCCTCCGTTCGCCGAACGCCCAGGTTAATCCGCGTGTGCCGAGGACGGGATTGAGGGCCAGAGAAGGAACTATGAGCGGAGTAACCAATCATTCCCTGTCGTCCGCTGTGTGTTGTTCGGCCTCTGGGCTGACCATGTATCGTATCAACTCTGACAGTGCCGGAGAGGAGAACCACACATAGTCGGGCGATCCAAGGCCCGTCGAGCGGTATTCACGACTCGCGAAATCAAAGATGTACTGATCCATGTTGCCATAGGCTCCCAGCCATGCGTAATCGGGCTTCAGTGGCTCCTTCAACGGCACATACTCTATCTCGAACCCATTTGGCCCATTTCGTGCCACCGTATCGCAGAACCAGCGGACATAATTCTGCTGCAGGAACGACTCGGCGTCATACAGCCATCCCCTTTGTGTCTCGAGTCCGCTGGACAGTGCCAACAACTCCACGTAACTCGCGGGCAACTCGAATTTCAGCACGCCCCGTGCCTGCGCTGACCAGCTCCGCAGAGCTTCATCACTCAGCGGTGGTTTGAAAGACACCCCCAACTCGTCAGCCCGGCGCTGTAAGTCGCTGAACAGAGCTTGTAAGTTTTCCACGGGACCCCGCCTCTGCTGTCTAACGCCCAGGTAAACCCGCATTTGCCGCGGGCGGGATTGACTTCACGGGAAAATGCTGGCTGCGGCACACATCGGGTTGACCCACTTGTTAGCTGGCGGATGACTGCTCGGCCTGCAATGAATCCAGCGTCGACCATGCCAGTACCCGCGCCGCCAGTTCCGAGTTGCTCGGGTTGGCTCGGAGCCGTTCCTCATCCTCGGACAGATGCACACCCGACGCAAGCCCGCCGAGCAACCTCCGAACGTCTGGACCATCGTACCGGGCATCCTTCACCGTCCAAACGGCGTCGTATCGCACCCAGGCATTGTCATCCGCAAGTCGCCGAATGATCGCGTCCCGCAGGCCCGGAAACTGAAACAAGCCGATTCTCCGGCACGCATGTATCCCAACTCGGCGGGGATGCATGTCGTCGTGATCGATCAGTTCCGCCAGCAGCCGAGGGACAACTTGCTCGGGTTCTGGCAACTCCGCAAACGCCACAGAAAGGCGGACCTCCTCCACGGGCATGACCGGGAACTGGCCTGCGAGTGCGAGGGTCTTGGCAATCAGCCGGTCGATTCTCGACTTTCCCATAGAGAGAAATCTCCACCGCTTAACGTCCAGGTTACCTTGGCACCTGCCATGCCGTTGTGGCGACGGGTCTTTTACGCCAGCAGCTTCTGCACCACGTTTCCGCCGACATCCGTCAGGCGGAAGTCGCGGCCTTGGAAGCGGTGGGTGAGCTTCAGGTGGTCGAGGCCCAGGAGGTGCAGGGCGGTGGCCTGCAGGTCGTGGACGTGGACGGTGTCTTCGACGGAGTTGTAGCCGATGTCGTCGGTTTTCCCGATCGTTTGGCCGCCCTTGATGCCGCCGCCGGCGAGCCACATGGTGTAGGCTTCGATGTGGTGGTCGCGGCCCATCAAATCCCGTGGCTCACCCTGCGGGGTCCGGCCGAACTCGCCGCCCCAGATGACCAGCGTGTCTTCCAGCAGGCCCCGCTCCTTCAGGTCGCGAATGAGTGCCGCGCAGGGCTGGTCGACTTCCTTGCAGCGGTCGTCCAGCGACTTGCCCAGTTCGGTGCCCGTATTGCCGTGATGATCCCAGTCGGTGTGATACAACTGGACAAACCGCACGCCCTTTTCAACGAGCCGGCGGGCCAGCAGGCAGTTGTTGGCGAACGACGGCTTGCCCCCCGTGGTCCCGTAGGCCTCCTGCGTCTGCTTCGATTCGCCCGACAGCTCCATCAGTTCCGGGGCGCTGGACTGCATGCGGTAGGCCATCTCGTACGCGGCGATGCGCGTGGCGATCTCTGCGTCACCGGTGGCTTCGAGCCGGTCGCGGTTCAGGTCGTTCACCGCGTCGATGAACTGCCGCTGCCCCTTGTCGGTGATGCCCTTGGGGCTGGCAAGGTTGAGGATCGGTTCGGCCCCGGAGCGGAAGGGGACGCCCTGATAGGTGGTCGGAAGAAAGCCACTGCCCCAGAGCGGTGAGCCACCGCGCGGGCCGCGCGGACCGGACTGCAGGACGACGAAGCCCGGCAGGTCGTAGCATTCGCTGCCGATGCCATAGGTGACCCAGGCCCCCATGCTCGGACGGCCCATGAACTGGGGCGAACCGGTGTTCAGGAACAGCTTGGCCGGCCCATGATTGAAGACATCGGTCTTCATGCTGCGGACGATGCACAGATCGTCGGCGACCGTTTGCAGGTGCGGCAGCAGTTCGCTGAGCTGAGCCCCGGATTCGCCGTACTGCGCGAACTTCCGACGCGTGCCGAGCAGCTTGGCGTCGGCTTTGATGAAGGCGAACCGCTTGTTTTCAACATAGGAGGCCGGGATGACCTGCCCGTCGAGTTCCTGCAGCTTGGGCTTGAAGTCAAACAGTTCGAGCTGGCTCGGCCCGCCAGCCATGAACATGAAAATGACGTTCTTGGCCTTCGCGGGAAAATGCCCGACATGCGGAGCAAGCGGGTTGGTCGCAGTCGCTGCCCCCGCCGAAGCCGCCTGCGGCCCCATCAGTGAAGCGAGGGCCATTGCGCCCAGGCCGACTTGGCAGTTTTGGAAAAAGTGCCGCCGGGTGATTTCCCGCAATCCCAGTTCCACATCGCGCCGCATCGGGGATCTCCTTCATCGAATGACAAATGACAAATGCCCGAATGACAAATGGCCGCCCGGTAGCTCGCGATGCGCAGCAAAGGACATTGTCACTTGGATCCTGTCAGTTGTCATTCCTCAATTGCGTTAAAACAGTTCGGCGATCGGCTTGCCTTCGTTTTCTACAATCGGCCGGGGGCGGCCGCGGGCGTCGAGGTAGGCGGCATCCAGCGGAACGCCCATGAATTGGTAGAGCGTCGCGGCGAGGTCGGGCGGGGTGACAGGCCGCGATAAGATGCGGCCGCCATCATGTTCGGAGGCACCGATCACCTGTCCGTGGCGCAGTCCACCGCCGGCGAGGCACATCGACATGACTTCCGGCCAGTGGTTGCGGCCATCGGTGCTGTCCTGCGTGCCCATGTTTGGCGTCCGGCCGAACTCGCCCATGGCCATCACCAGCGTCTGGTCGAGCAGTCCGTGGTCCTGCAGATCCTGCACGAGCGTGGTCAGCAGGTGGTCGAACAGGGGGAGCAGCGGACCGAGCCCGTTCTTGATCCCGCCATAGGGCGGAATGTTGTCGCCGTGGGTATCCCATGTGCCTGACGCACTATGGTAGCTCAAGTCGAGCGTGACAAATGTCACGCCGGCTTCGACCAGGCGGCGGGCGATCAGCGCCTGCTGGCACCACAAATGTTTGCCGTATTTCTGGCGAGTTTCTTCCGGTTCGCGGGTGATGTCGAAGGCGGTTTGAGCACGGCGGCCCATGACCATTTCGACCGCCTGCTGCCGGTAGGCATCGACGGCTTGGAGGGTGCCCTGCTGGTCGAGATCGCTGCGGAAGCGGTCAAATTCCTCCATCAGGCTGCGCCGGTCTTCGATCCGGTCCGCGCTCAGGCCACGCGGAAGCTGAAACAGGTCGGCTCCGGTCACACTTCCGGTGTCCCTGCCCACATCCGTATAGACCGGCAGTCGGGTGGCCAGGTTGGCGAGGAACGGATCGTACTGCTTGCCGAGGTAGCCAGCGAACGCCAGGTGCGAGCGGGATTTCATGAAGGCCACATACGGCGGCATCGCCGGATGGTTGGCCCCCTTGAACTTGGCGATCAACGAGGCGATGGACGGGTATTTTTCGGCCTCGGGATTGGTGCGGGCCTCGGCCAGGACGTTGCCGGTTTGGAAAACGGTGTTCGGTTCGTGGTTGCTGTGTTTCGCGTCCATCGAACGGATCAGCGTCATCTTGTCCAGCATTTGGGCGGACTTGGGGAGATGCTCGCAGATCTGCACGCCCGGCAGGGCAGTGTCAATCACCGAGAACGGACCGCGGTTGTTCAACGGCCGCAACGGCTTGGGGTCCCAGGTGTCAATCTGGCTGGGGCCGCCCGCCATCCAGAGTAAGATCACGCTCTTCGGTTTGGGGGTGCTGCCGCCCGCGGCGAGAACCTGGGCGTTGTGCCTCAGCAGATCTGGAACCGTCAGTCCCGCAAGTCCGGCGAGACTGGCCTTGAGCATGCCGCGCCGTCCCAGCAATGTCATCCCTTCGCGGGTTCGACCGTGAAGATTGCCAAAAGCGTGTTGTTGATGTCCCACCGTTGCCACTCCGGTTCATATGTTCCATCAAGCCGCGCAAGCTCATTGCAAAATTATATCGGCATCCATTGATGCCAACAACGTCTCCAGAGCATTCACGATGGCCAGTGTCCCGTGGTTACAAACAATTCTCGTGCCAGCCTGCAAAAAACGGCGAAGTTGAGCCCCTTGCAACCATTCTTGAACTCGATATACTTTTCTGGTTGCGAACCAAATTTGGCCAAGGCGGATTAATGCGGAGGCGACTGAGTGGCGACGAACACAATGGACGAAGCAGTGAATGTGCGGAGCCTGCTGGGCAGCCCAAATTTCGGGATGGAACAGATTCAGCGCTTGGAAGAGGTGCTGGGCGAGCACACCTCCGAGATCCGCCAAGAGCTGCGGACGCTCGAAGACGAGCTGTCTGAAGGCGACAAGTCCAAGGTCAAAGCCCTGAAGGCGGGCGTCGCTGCCTTCCTGTTGGGCGATCACGCGAGTGCCCGCGACATCCTCTCGCGGCTGTCGGGCGAAGCGCTCCCGCAGTACTATCTGGGCCACGTGTTGGTGAGCCTGGGCCGCTTCCGGGAAGCTGCGGAAGCGTACCAGCGGGCAGAAGAGGCGGGTCACAACCAGGCCATGTGCAAGCTGTTGCGGGCGGGTGCCCTGCGTGCCTCGGGTGACCTTGAGTCGGCTGAGAAACTGCTGGCGAAGGCTCCCGATCAGGCTTCGCTGGCCGAATATTGCTTCCAGAAGGGTTGCCTCGCCTCTGACCGGGGTGACACGTTTGGTGCGGTTGAGTTCTTTGAACGCGCCGTCGACATGGACCCCACGCACTCGGAAGCCCTGTTCTGGCTGGCGGGCGAGAACTGTCTGCGTGGGAACGACGACGAGGCGATCCGGCTGTACGAGCAGTCGCTGTCGCGTCCGCCGCTGCACCTCGGCGCGCTGATGAATCTCGGTTTGCTGTACGAAGACCACGACAACTTCGCCGCCGCTGCCTTCTGCTTCCGCAAAGTGCTGGACATTGATCCGCTGCACGAACGGGCGCGGCTGTACCTGCGCGACATTGATGCCGCGCATGACATGTACTACGACGAGGATTCGCTGAAGAATCAGGCGCGGCTCAAGCAGATTCTCGAGATCCCGGTCACCGATTTTGAACTGTCGGTGCGGGCGCGGAACTGCCTGCAGAAGATGGGCGTCGAAAACCTGGGCGATCTGACGCGGCTGTCCGAACAGGACCTGTTGTCCGGCAAGAACTTCGGCGAAACGTCGCTGCAGGAAATCAAGGAGATGATGGAGTCGAAGGGCCTGCGTCTGGGCCAGTCGATCACCAAGGATCGTCCCCGCGACTACGCCTTCCAGAACGAGAATCTGTCTCCGCAGCAACAGGCGCTGCTCGCCCGACCGGTGGCGGACCTCAATCTGTCGGTGCGGGCACGCAAGTGCATGTCCCGGCTGAACATTACGACGGTCGGCGAACTTGCCGGCCGCACCGCCGATGAACTGCTGGAAAGCAAAAACTTCGGCGTGACCTCGCTGAACGAAGTTCGCGCCAAGTTGACGGAAATTGGCCTGCGGTTGCGGAACGAATAGTTCTGGCAATCGTGAGAAGAAGTTGAGCCACTGATCTCGGTTAGGATCGGGAAACTGCCGCAGGCCTGCTTGCGGCAGTTTCGTTTTTGGCCGACGTCAACGGTTGATGCCCTGTTCTTCGAAGACGTTGGTGATTCGCTGGCAGGGGCGGTATCGTGTCTCGCTGACAAAAGATCTTCAGCGAGGCGAGCATGGAATACACAGTTCTGGCGCGGCGGTTCCGGCCGCAGGCTTTTGCCGAAGTGGTTGGCCAGCAGAATGTGGCTCAGGCCCTCCGCAACGCCATTTCGGCAGAACGGGTGGCGCACGCCTACCTGTTCACCGGTGCCCGCGGCGTCGGCAAGACCTCGATGGCCCGGATTCTGGCCAAGTCGCTGAATTGCCCCAACGCCGTCGAAGGCAATCCGTGCAATACGTGCGATGTCTGCGAAGCGATTTCCGCGGGCCGCGACCTGGATGTGCTGGAAATCGACGGAGCCTCAAACCGGGGCATCGACGAGATCCGGTCGTTGCGGGCCAATGTCGGCGTCCGTTCGATGCGGAGCAAATACAAGATCTACATCGTCGACGAAGTTCACATGCTCACCAAGGAGGCGTTCAATGCCCTCTTGAAGACGCTGGAAGAGCCACCGCCGAACGTCAAATTCATCTTCTGCACCACCGATCCACAGAAGCTTCCGGACACGATCCTCTCCCGCTGCCAGCGGTTTGATTTTGGCACGATCGCCACGCCATCGATCATTCAACGGTTGAAGGAAATTGCCACGGCAGAAGGGGTTGAAGTGGAACCTGCCGCGCTGGAGCTGGTGGCCCGCCGCGCCGCCGGCTCCATGCGGGACAGCCAGTCGCTGTTTGACCAGTTGCTGGCTTTTGGCGGCAAGCAGGTCACCGCCACTTCGGTTCACGGATTGTTGGGCACGGCACCTGATGAACGGCTGGTGGAGCTGAGCGAGGCGCTGATCGACCGTCGGCGGGATCTGGTGCTCTCGCGCCTGGACGATGCCTTGAAAGGGGGCGTCCAGATCTCTGAACTGACTGAACAATTGGTGGCGCTGTTGCGCGACCTGATGGTGCTGGCGGCCGGCGCGAAAGAGGTGGCTCTGCAAAGCGTCGCCGAGGACCATCGGCGGACCTTGGAGAAGCAGGCCAACACCTGGGGGTTGCAGACAATTGTGGCGGCCCTGCAGATTCTGGCGGAGGCCAAGCAGCGGATGAAGTCGGTCACGCACGGCCGCGCGCTGACAGAACTGGCCTTGATCCGCATCTCGCTCCTCACGGATATGGAGCAAATCTCCCAGATTGTGCAATTACTCAAGTCGGGCAAGGTTGTGGGTTCGACTCCCGCGCGTCCCGATGCGCCACCGCGGACAGCCCCGTCTGCCGAGCGCCGGACGCCCGCCGCGGCGCAAAACATTACGGCTGAAGCGATGGCAGTGGTTCAAGAGCTGCGAGATCTTGAGCCGGCCCCCGCAGAATCCGCAGACACAGCAGAGGCACCACAGGTGGAAGAACCTGTTCAAATGTTGCCGACAATACCGGTGGAACCGGGGCGAGAATCGGAGATATTGTCGCAACTCATTGCAAGGAATATGGATCCACAGATTGCGCAGCTCAAAGGCGCAACTGGACTAGCAATTCTTGGGCCAAAACATCTAGTCATCTCATTCCCCAAGGCCTATGATTGGCTCCGGCAGTCACTGGATCGGCCCGCCAGCATGGCGAAGCTGGAACAAGTTGCTGCGAAGGTCGTGGGTTTTCCGCTCAAAATTTCGTTTCGGATCGATGAAGCACAGGTCAAAGCCGCGCCGCCCCCAATTGCCGTTCGCAATCAGGCACCGCCTAAAGACATTGCGAAGGACCCGCTGATTCAGAAGGTCGTCGAAATTTTCGGAGCGGAGATCGTCAGGGTGGAAGCCACGCCGGAAGCGGCGGGCGAGCCAGAGGGTGGGTGAGATGTTCAAAGAGTTCGCGCAGATTGGGACCCTGCTCAAGCAGGCGCAGCAGATGCAGGGCAAAATGGCCGAGCTGCAGGAGCAGCTCAAAAAAGTCCGCGTCCGCGGCGAAGCCGGTGGCGGCATGGTCAGCGTCGAAATGAACGGCCAGCAACAGGTGCTGAGCTGTCACATTGATGCGTCCCTGCTGCGAACCGGTGATACGGAGGTGCTGGAAGATTTGGTGGTGGCTGCCACCAATGCCGCCATCGAAAACGCCAAGCAGGCCGCGGCTCAGGCAATGGGCAAGATGACCGAGGGGGTCGACATGGGCGCGATGAGCGACATGATGAGCCGGCTGGGCTTGGTGAAGTAGGGGCAACCGATGGCAATTGTTGAATCAGCACTGATGACTGCCGAGGCGTTTTTCGCCTGGACGGCTCAGGACGAGCAATCGGGACGATTCTTTGAATTGGACCGGGGGGAGGTCGTTGAGTTGCCACCGCCCGGAAAATTTCACGGTTTTGTCTGCACCAACATTGCGGCCATCCTCCGCACATATGCGATCCAATCCGGCCGGGGATATGTCTGCGGCAATGACAGTGGTGTCATTGTTGAGCGAAATCCCGACACCGTGCGTGGCCCCGATGTGTCGTTTTTTGATGATGAGCAGACGGCTGAAACGATGGACCGGGCTTATGCCGAGCATCCGCCCGTGCTGGCTGTTGAGGTTCTTTCGCCGACAGACCGTTTCAGCCGCACGATGCGGCGCGTGGCACAACTGCTCAAGAGCGGAGTCAAACTGGTGTGGGTCGTGGATTTGGAGACCCAGGAAGTGAGCATTTGTCGCCCGGAGGCGGATGTCGAAATCTTGGACAACAAGTCTGAACTTACAGGGAACGGAGTGCTGCCGGAGTTTCGCTGTCAGGTGTCGGAGTTTTTTCGTTATCCAGGACGGCGATGAATCTCAAAAATGACGCAGTCCATCCCCCAATTCGAAGACTATCACCGGATTGTCATTGGTTATCACGGAACGAAGCGCTCGACCGCTCTTAAGATTGTCCAAGGGATTGAACCGCTCAAGCGCAGCGAGAAGCGGGATGACTGGTTGGGAACGGGCGTGTACTTCTGGGAGTACGGACCACAGCACGCTTGGATGTGGGCAAATCGACGCAAGAAGCAAGCCAATTAAGTCCAAGTCATGGACCAAGGGTGAGGAGATCGCGGTCATTGCGTCAATGATTCGACTGGGAAATTGTTTTGATTTGCTTGACGAGGAGAATGTCAGATTTTTGAAAGAACAACATTTGGCGTACGTGGCGGCGCAGAATCGCCTTGGCGAGCCATTACCGCAGAACGTGCGCACACACCGTTATCTCGATCGTGCGGTTTTTGAATTCACGTATGCCGTGGCAGAATCAGCAGGTGTGAGCCGGACCGTTGATACATGCCGGGCGGTGTACGTGCCGACCGACAAGAAGGAACGCGTTTGGGAGGGAAGCTGGATCAGCCATGGCACTCATATCCAGATTTGTGTTCGAAATCCAAGATGTATTCTGGGAACCTGGCTTGTTACGGCTAAGGAAGAATCGAGCCCGCTTGAATCCGAATTGATCGACACCCCTTTCGCCAGCGAGTGAGCGCCTGATGTCGACTCAAACCTTCACCGAGATGATTCGCCAAGCTTCAAGGATGATGAAGAAGGCAACGCTGGAACAGAAAGTGGAAATCATGATCAAAGCCAATTTGATCCCGCCAGACCGGATTGAAGCCGTCCGTGCAAAGGCGCGCTCGATTGATGCTGAAGAGGTTGAAAAAACGCATGTGAAGAAGCAAATTAGCCGATCGTCCGCAACCGGAGGTGCCGGTTCGTGAACCCCTACGGTCCCAGTGTGACGCGGCTGATCGATGAGTTCGAGGCTCTACCGGGCATCGGACGGAAGTCGGCGGAGCGGCTGGCGAATTACATCCTGACCTCGTCGCGGAATGAGGCACTGGGGCTGGCCGAGGCCATCCGGGCGGTGAAGGACGCCGTGCGTGCGTGTGGCGAATGCCACAACCTGACCGAAAAGCCGGTCTGCGACATTTGCAGCGACGAACGGCGGGATCACCAGGTGATTTGCGTCGTGGAGCAACCCAAGGACATGAACGCCCTGGAGGCGTCGGGCGCCTTCCCCGGCGTGTACCACGTTCTGCAGGGGCGGATCGCGCCGCTGGAGGGGATCGGACCCGAACAGTTGACGATTGAAGCCCTGTTGCGGCGAATCCGGCAGGGTGGCGTGCGGGAACTGGTGATGGCGACAAACCCCACGCTCGAAGGCGACGGGACAGCGCTCTACATCTCCAACCTGCTGGCCAATGATCCCGTGAGAATAACGAGGCTGGCTCGGGGAATCGCCTCCGGAAGCGTGCTAGAGTTTGCCAACAAGGAAATGCTGGCAGATGCGTTGAAAGGTCGACAGAGTTTTTGAAGCGTTTGGCCCGCGAAGTGCGGAATTCATTGGACAAGTGCAATGTGCGGTGCAGGCACCGCTGCAGAAACGGCCATTCCGGCGGCCGTATTTTGCGGATGGGTCTTCCCCGGACGTGAACAATGGTGACTGAATGCAACTGAGCATCGGCCAGCACATGAAGCTGGGCCTGCAAATGAAGCTGGCCCCGAAGATGATCCAGTCGATGGAGATTCTTCAGCTTCCCATCATGGCGCTGAAAGAACGGATCGAGCAGGAGCTGATCGAGAATCCGCTGCTGGAAGAACCCGTCCAAGTCACGGAGATGCAGGAGTTTGAGGCGGATGCGGCCGCGGAGGCCACCCTGCGCGATGACCCGGCACCGACCAAGCCGCTGGAGCAGCAGGAACTCGTTGTCGACAGCGACCACAACAACGCCACCGACTTCGAACGCCTGATGGAAATGGCCCCCTCGGACTGGCCCGAGGACGACTACACCTACTCCCCCCGCCTGTCGTCGAACGGGATGGATGCCGAAGGCGACCGCCGGCACGATGCCATGTCCAACATGGTCTCGCGGCCACAGTCGCTCCAAGAATACCTGCTGGACCAGTTCCGCTTCTTCACCTGCTCACCCGTCGTGCGGGAATTCGCCGAGTATCTGATTCAAAACCTCGACCACAACGGCCGGCTCCCCAACGGGCTGACGGAGATGGCGGAACTGTACGGCAAGCAGATCAGCAGCGACGATGCGCAGGCGGCCCTGTCACTGATTCAGAAGCTCGATCCGCCCGGGGTCGGCGCACGCGATGTGAAGGAATGCCTGCTGCTGCAGGTGAAGCCGGACCATCCCGTCCGCCAGGTGCTGATCACGCTGATCACCTCACACCTTGAGGATCTCTGCCAAAACCGCCTGCCGGTCATTCAGCGGAAGACAGGCTATTCGCTCGACCTCATCAAGGATGCCTGGGACGAACTCAAGCTGCTGGATCCGACGCCCGGAAGCGACTACGAATCGACACCCGCTCCCAACATCGTTCCCGACCTGTTCGTGGAACAGGACAGCACGGGCAAGTACGTCATCCGGCTGGAAGATGAGTATACGCCGCGCTTAAACATCAGCCGCAAATACCAGCAAATGCTGGCCAATGGCACGGCGGACGCGCAGACGAAGGAATTCATCAAGCGGAAGATCGAATCCGCCAAGTGGCTCATCGAATCGATTGAGCAGCGGTACAGCACCCTCAAGCGTGTGGCTCAGGCCATCGTGGATGTGCAGACGCAGTTCCTCGAACACGGCCCGGAGCACATCATCCCACTCAAGATGCAGCAGATCGCGGATGTGGTGGGGGTGCATGTGACCACCGTCTCCCGCGCGGTGGACGACAAGTACATTCAGACTTCGCGCGGCATCTTCCCGCTCAAGCGGTTCTTTGGTGGCGGAACCCAGACGGCGGACGGCGAAGAGGTCGCCTGGGACATCATCCGCATCAAGCTTCAGGAAATTGTCGACGCCGAGGACAAGAACGATCCGCTGTCGGACGACGCACTCGTGGACGAACTTTCCAAGCATGGCTACAACCTCGCCCGCCGCACGGTGACGAAGTACCGCAAGGCCTTGAACATCCCTTCGTCCCGACAGCGCAAGGTCTATTGAGCCACGGTTGGACGAAAATCCGCTGCCCGTACCTTTACGGGGGCGGACGGTCGTTTAAGGCGCGGGCCGCCGCGCGGCTCAACCGGTCGGCCCAGTAGGTGGGCTCAGGCAGACGGTGTTCCGTCAACAATGACTGAACCAGCCGCGTGGCAAACGGCAAATCGGTGCGGTGCCCTGGCGAGACGTACAACGGCTTGCCGGTTGACCTGAGCGCCATTCCCAAGGTCTCGCCTTCGAAGACCACGGGCTGCGGTCCTGCGGCAAGTGCGTCGCGGTCATAGGTACCGCAAAGCAGGGATTTGCTGACCCCCCACGGCGGGATGGTCCAGCAATACTCCCAGATGCACTGCGATTCCTGCCCGACGCTGGTGCAGAATCCCATTGCCATCCACCAGAAGAGCGTCCGCCATTTTCCCGGCCGCCTGAACCTCCTTCGCCAACGACAGCAGTGGCGGCAATTCGCGAAACGACAGATAGCCTGGAATGTATGGAAACCCAACGGGCACACAGGTGGTGTGTGACCACAACAACTTCCCGCTCGAAACTTCGACCAGCGCGTAGGCAGCCACGGCTCGATCTCCGTGAGTGCCGTCGGCCGGCACATAGGAAAGATCGACCCCGCCCACCGTGGACGGCTCAATCGATGGCGCCTCCAGTAGCGTCTGTTCTCGGATCGACTGCTGCGAGTGCTGGAGAGTGACAAGCGGCTGGTCCGTTTCCGGCTGCCATCCGAATCTTCTCAGGTCAATGCGGTCCTCGAACTCGATTCCTTCGGCTCGGAGCCGACTGGCTTTGCCGGTGGAATCTCCACCCGGGCTCTCACCAACCTGGCCACTCTTCAGGACGATTCGATGACAGGGCAGGGTGACGTCCTGGGCATGGAACACCCAATCCGCCACCCAGCGAACAGCAGCGATGTCGCCCAATGCCTCTGCCAGAGCGGCATAGGTCGTCACCCGCCCGGCGGGAATCGCGTGGATCCATGCCTGCAGCCGGTCATACAAGTTTGGAACAACGATCATAAAAATCGAACAGCCCGGCGAGAAACGCCGGGCTGCCCAAAATCTTGAGAACGGCAATTGTCAGTTGCCAACCATCTCATTGGTGATCACGAGAGAGGCCGCACCATCGTTGGTGGCCTTCGCCGCAACACTGGTGACTTTCTGGCGATCGGTCCGGCTCACTTTGGCCGTGGAACTCCCTGAAGTGACGATTGACTTGGTCTCACCCTGCCGCAGCGTGACGATCACTCCGCCAACATCCACGGTCACCACATAGCGGCTCGCGTTCTTGATGGTGACGGCTTTGCCCTTTGTGGTGCCTTCGGGGAGGCCATCAGGATTGTTGGGGTCGACCTTAGATCCCTTGGCATTCCCCTTGTCCTCTGCTCCCCCAGGACTGTTGGGGAGCTTCGGAATCTCGACATCATCACCTTTTCCCTTGTCGCCCTTCGCGGAGTCCCCAGCTTTGGCGGCATCGCCCGCCTTGGCGGCATCCCCAGCCTTAGTGGCATCGCCAGGCATGCCTGCTGCATTTCCTGCCGGCGCAGAATCGCCTGCCTTGGTGATGTCACCGGGCATCCCCGCAGGTTTGCCAGCAGGAGCTGCGTCACCTGCCTTGGCAGCATCGCCTGTCAAGGCACCGCCGCCCGGCATGCCGGCGGCATTCGCAGCGCCCGCCGTGGCACCTGCGGTCGCACCACCTGGCATGGCCATCGGGTCACCCGCCGGGGCACTATTTCCCGACTTCGCCGCATCGGCTGCCAAGGCACCGCCGCCGGGCATCCCGGCTGCATTCGTGGCCGTGGAGGTGTTGCCTGGTGCAGTGGCTCCAGGCATTCCTGCCGGCGCGGTTGCGCTGTTGGGGTTCACTGGTCCAACTGGCACTGGCATCCCGCCTGCAGCACTGTTCGGATTGACCGGTCCCACAGGCATCCCTGCGGGAGTCGCTGCACCATTGGGGTTGACTGGTCCGACTGGAGCTGGAGTCCCGCCTGCGGCACTATTCGGGTTGACTGGGCCGACTGGCATCCCGGCTGGTGTTGCGGCTCCATTCGGATTCACTGGCCCGACAGGAGTCCCTGCGGGAGCATTTGCACCATTCGGATTGACTGGTCCGACGCCCATCCCAGCAGGGGCGGTCGCACTGGTGGGATTGACAGGAGCGACTCCACCAGGCATGCCTGCTGGCGCGGTGGCACTGGTGGGAGTCACAGGGGCAGCACCACCCGGCATCCCCGCTGGAGCGGTCGCACTTGTCGGATTCACAGGGGCCACGCCGCCGGGCATCCCCGTTGGAGCGGTCGCGCTCGTTGGTGCCACGGGACCAGCTCCACCAGGCATTCCGGCTGGAGCAGAGGCTCCGATCGGACCCGCAGGTGCGGTAGGCACCCCTCCGCCAGGCATGCCAGCTGGTGCCGAGGCCCCGCCGACAGGGGCTGTTGGCGCTGGCGCGCCTGCCGCAGGACCAGTTGGGGCGGAGACTCCACCACCGGTCGGAGCCGTTGGTGCTGGCGCACCTGCCGCAGGGCCAGTTGGCGCGGAGACTCCACCACCGGTTGGAGCCGTTGGCGCTGGCGCGCCTGCCGCAGGACCAGTTGGCGCGGAGACTCCGCCACCGGTCGGAGCCGTTGGCGCTGGCGCGCCTGCCGCAGGACCAGTTGGCGCGGAGACTCCACCACCGGTCGGAGCCGTTGGCGCTGGCGCGCCTGCCGCAGGACCAGTTGGCGCGGAGACTCCACCACCGGTCGGAGCCGTTGGCGCTGGCGCGCCTGCCGCAGGACCAGTTGGCGCGGCGATGCCACCACCTGTCGGAGCCGTTGGGGCTGGTGCGCCTGCCGCAGGACCAGTTGGCGCGGCGATGCCACCACCTGTCGGAGCCGTTGGCGCTGGCGCGCCTGCCGCAGGGCCAGTTGGCGCGGCGATGCCACCACCTGTCGGAGCCGTTGGCGCTGGCGCGCCTGCCACTGGACCTGCCGGTGCCGCGATCCCGCCGCCCGTGGGAGCCGTGGGTGGATTGCCCGCAGACGGCGCGGGAGTAGCAGCAGAAGAACCTGAGGGTGTGCCGCCATTTCCACCAGATGGACTCGCTGGGGCGGCAGTACCTGTCGAACCGCCGCCTGAAGTAAAGCCCGTTGGACCCGCAGCAACGGGTGCATTTCCCTGGCCGTTCTTTCGGCCTTGGCCGCGTCCGAGATCAGAGCGATTCGGGGCTTTGGGTTCGGCGGGACGTCCATTTTTCCCGGTTTGGCCGACGGGAGTTTCGCCGGTGGCTCCAACGGGGACAGTGCCAGCCGAAGGTGCCGGCGTGCTGCCAGCTGACGGAGCAGGTTTGGCACCCGTCGAACTTCCACCGCTGCCAGCGGCGGATGCAAGCTGTGTTTCAGGAGCGGTTCCTCCCCCCCCTGCCAGTGCGCGTCCGGTCGATGACGAACCCCTCTTCCGTGTTTTGGGGATCGTAGTGGTTCGTGGTTTAGACTCTTTGTCCGCTGAGTCGGTCGCCGCGGTCAATATGCGCGTCCGCTTGACCGGAGCATCACCTTTGAGGGATGCGACATGCTTGCCGCGGGCGGCCATCGCGGCCAGCCAGTCGCTCTGGAATTGTTCCCAATGTGTTTGGACCGTGGTGACCCGCTGGTCCCAAACCAATGCCGAATCTTTTGACGGGGCTGCGTTGGCGGACAAAACCCACCCACCCGCCGCCCACAGCCCGAGGACCAATGCCATTCGACGCGATGTGGCGACCATCGGAAAAACTCCAAAAAAGTGACGCAGTCAGTCGACCATTGGCAGAATCGTACACCGGCACTGTTTGAATCGCAATTGGAAAATCAATTTTGTCTTATGTTCACGGCCGCCAGTTCATAAACAACATAAGCGTCATGACACCAATTTGTTGCGGCGACATAAATCCGTTGCGTTCAATGGGGAATCGAGCGTTTTCCCGGCATTTCGGCAACACGGCTTTTTGTGGAATGTTGCAAAAAAACATCGCGCCGAATGCTCTTGATAAGAGTATCGAGCGCGATCGCGCGGTGGGTGAAGACGATTCGGGCACTTGCCTCAACTTGAATCAGACTTCACTCAACAATTTGAAGGGGTCGGCCAGCAGGCTGGCGAGTTTCACGATGAACCGTGCGGCATCGGCCCCGTTCACCACACGGTGATCGTAGGACAAAGAGAGTGGCATCATCAGCCGAATTTCAGGCCTGCCATCAATCAAAACATACTGTTGCACCGCCCGTGACATCCCCAAGATCGCCACTTCGGGATAGTTCACAATCGGCGTGAAGAAACTGCCGCCGATGCCGCCCAGATTGGTGATGGTGAACGTGCCGCCCTGCATGTCGCCCGGTGCCAGCTTCCGCGCCCGGGCCTTCACGGACAAGTCCGTCAATCCTGCCGCGAGTTCGACCACCGTTTGCTTGTCGGCATCCTTGATCACCGGAACCAGCAGGCCCTGCTCGGTGTCGACCGCCACGCCAATGTTGTAGTACTTCTTGTGGATGATCTCGTTGGTGGCGCTGTCAAAACTGGCGTTGAAGTTGGGGAACGCCTTAAGCACGGTGACGATCGCCTTCACCGCCAAAACTGTCATCGTGACCTTCGGAGCGCTTTCATTTCGAGAACCGAATCGTTTGCGTCCCGCTTCAAGTTCGGTGATGTCCACCATCTCGTGCTGCGTCACATGTGGCACAACCTGCCACGAGAGACTGAGATTCACGGCCGACATTTTTCCGATTTTGTTCAGCGGCAGCCGCTCAATCGGCCCGTATTGCGAGAAGTCCGGCAGAGGTGGAATGACAGGACCGCCGCCAGTCGCGGGCGCGGAGAGCCGCTGCTTGACGTAGCCCTGGACGTCTTCCTGGGTGATCCGGCCATTCGGGCCGCTGCCTTTGACCTGAAACAGGTCGACGCCCAATTCCCGCGCGAGCCGCCGCGTGGCTGGACCGGCGGGTGCCGGCAGCTTGGCTTCGCCGTTGCTGCCCGCCTTCTGCGCACTCACTTCGTGACGCGGCATCGTCGCGGTCGCCGTGGCTGCCTTGGGGGCGGGGGCCGGTTGCGTTGCCGCTGGTTGAGAGGCTCGCGGAGGAGCTTTTTCGGGAGCACCACCAGTGCTTGAGCCACCGGCGGTCAGCAGTTCCAGCAGTGGCTGGCCGACCTTCACCGTCTCGCCTTGTTTCACCAGAACTTTGGTGACCTTGCCGGCATGCGGGCAGGGCAGGTCGAACACCGCCTTGTCAGTCTCGATTTCCATGACTACCTGGCCGGCGGTGACTTCGTCACCCTCTTTCACGGCCACATTACCGACGTCGGCCTTGTCAACGTTTTCGCCGACGGCGGGAAGCTTGAACTCGACAGACCCGCCGCCGCCCGACGATTTGGCAGCTTCAGGTTTGGCGGCGGATTTCTCCGCCACCGGCTTCTCTGCCGCGGCAGGTGCTTGGGGTGCGGCCGCGGGCTTCGCGGACGGGGCGGCCGCGGATTCAATGGCCAGCAGGGCCTGTCCGATTTTGACGGTCTCGCCCTGCTTGACGAGAACCTTGGCCACGCGACCGGCGACGGTGCAGGGCAAATCGAACACCGCCTTGTCGGTTTCGATTTCCATCACCACCTGGCCGGCCGTGATCTCGTCGCCTTCCTTGACGAGGATGTTGCCAATGTCGGCCTTCTCCACATTTTCGCCGACTTCCGGCAGCTTGAACTCTGTGGCCATGATGTTTCACGCGGTTGTAAGGTGTGATAGGTCTCGCGACGCTTGAACCTGCCGATCTCATCCGCAACTGTCAACGCCCGGTTCGCATTTTGAGGTGGCTGCGAAAAACGCTGATCAGGTTCTGCTTCAAGAGTTCATCCTGATCGCAAGCGTCGGAAAAGTGTTGTAGATGTCGAACAGCTTTTTTTGCGAGTGTGATTGATGCTTCTGCGAAGTTGATTCGTTCCACGGACAGGTCGGGTAGCCGGTAATCCGCCGCAATGCGACGCGACTGAAGATCATTCAGGTCTTTCGCAGCAGCCGAGGCATGGTCATTTTTGGAGAGCAGCAAACACTCTCGTGCGATTGCATGATTATTCTTGGGAAGCACAATCTGAAGACGACCGAAGACCTCAATCGCGCGATGGTAGGCACCGTAATATGCCCGGCTGGTGGCGCTGCGCACACCCGCCGGCCCCATGACTGTGATCCTCTCTGCAAATTCGATGAATTCCGCCGCAGTCATTGAATTTCAGAAATATAGAGCCGCAGCTGCGCGAAGTACCGCGGTTCAAGTGCTCGGATGCGTTTGTGCCACAACTCCTGCCTCTGCAGTACCGCATCAATTGCACCGGTGGCTTTGACGTTCACCACAACAAACCTGTCGGTCGGTTCGTCGGGGTTAAAGTCAATTTCCAGTTTAGGCTCTCCCGGGAATAGTTCGCGGGTAACTTCAAGAACCGCCGACGGTGGATTGGAAGCCCACTGCCCCAGCTCGCGAAGTTCGAGGATTTCAATCTCATTTTGCAGTTGTCGCGCCGTCTTTTTCATGGCTCGTAGTCGCCATTGAGGCCGAACAGGATTTCGATGGGATTGAGGTGCCACCATGTGGCTCAAGTTTCGACGCTGAGGTCGTAAACCTTTGAACTTCAATCTCATGTCAGCATCCCATTGGCCATGAACAACTTTACGCCGAGACCGGATCCCGCTGTTCCGTGTCGATGTTCAACGTCTTGACCGCCTGGGCCACGACGCTTTTGTCGAGCTTGCCGTCGCGGACGAGGGTGCTGATCGCGGCGAAGGCGACGTGTTCGGCGTCGACTTCGAAGTGCTTGCGGAGCGCCTCGCGGGATTCGCTGCGTCCGAAGCCGTCGGTGCCGAGGGTGGTGATCCGACGGGGCAGCCACTTGGCGATCTGCTCGGGCACCAGGTGCATGTATTCGCTGACCGCCACGATCGGCCCCCGAGTCTCGCCGAGCATCTGTTGGACGTAGCAGGTCTTGGGAGCCTGGTCGGGGTGCAGCAGGTTCCAGCGTTCGACCTCCAGTGCTTCGCGCCGCAGTTCCTTGTAGCTGGTCACGCTCCAGACATCGCTGGCGACGCCGAAGTGCTGTGCCAGCAAGTCCTGAGCCTTGAGCGCGGCCAGAATGGACGGCCCGCTGCCCAGCAGTTGCACCCGCGACTGGCTGCCTTCTACTTCGCGGCTCTGATACTTGTACATCCCCTTCAGAATGCCGTCTTCCACGCCTTCAGGCATGGCCGGCATCTTATAATCCTCGTTGTACAGCGTGATATAGTAGAGAATCGATTCATTCTCGCCGTACATTCGCCGCAATCCATCCTGAATGATGATCGCCACTTCGTAGGCGAAGGCGGGGTCGTAGGCGACAACGTTGGGCACGGTGGAGGCCAGAAGCTGGCTGTGCCCGTCTTCGTGCTGCAGGCCTTCGCCATTCAATGTGGTCCGGCCAGCAGTTGCTCCCAGCAGGAACCCTTTGCACCGTGAGTCGCCCGCCAGCCAGATCTGGTCGCCCACCCGTTGGAAGCCGAACATCGAGTAGTAGATATAGAAGGGGATCATGTTGACCCCCAAGTTGGCATAGGCAGTGCCTGCGGCGACGAATGACGAAATGGCACCGGCTTCGTTGATCCCCTCCTCGAGGATCTGCCCGTCTTTTGCCTCCTTGTAATACGCCAGCACACCGGCATCCACCGGCTTGTAATTCTGCCCCGTGCTGGCGTAGATGCCATACTGGGAGAACATGGCCTCCATGCCAAAGGTGCGGGCCTCATCTGGAATGATGGGAACGATATGCTTGCCGATCGCCTTGTTCCGCAACAGCACCTGCAAAACTCGGCCATAGGAGCCTGTGGTTGACTCATCCCGCTCGCTGTTCAACACACTTTTGAAGACTTCCCGACTGGGAATTTCCATCGGCGGGGCTTCAGTTCGCCGCTGGGGCAGGTAGCCGCCGAGCGCTTCCCGCCGCTGCCGCAGGTACTGCAGTTCCGGCGAGTCTTCGGCGGGCTTGTAGAACGGGGCATTGGCGATTTCCTCATCGGAAATCGGGATGCCAAACCGCGAGCGGAACTCGCGCAATTCCTTCTCATTCAACTTCTTGTGTGAATGGGTGGCGTTGCGGCCTTCTCCCGCCTCGCCCATGCCATAGCCCTTGATGGTCTTCGCCAGGATGACCGAGGGGGTACCCTTGTTCTCCACGGCCGCCTTGTAGGCGGCATAGATCTTTTCGGGGTCATGGCCGCCGCGCTTCAGCTTCTGGATCTGCTCGTCGCTCAAATGTTCGACCAGCGCCAGGAGTTCGGGGTGCTTGCCAAAGAACTCTTCGCGGATAAACCCGCCCGACTCGACGATGTACCCCTGATAGGCACCGTCGATCACCTCGCCCATCCGCCGCATCAGCAGGCCGGAGGTGTCGGCTTCCAGCAGCGGATCCCAGTCGCCACCCCAGATGACCTTCAGGACATTCCAGCCTGAACCGCGGAAGCCAGCCTCCAGCTCTTGAATAATCTTGCCATTGCCGCGGACGGGACCATCCAGCCGCTGCAGGTTGCAGTTGATGACGAAGATCAGGTTGTCGAGTTTTTCCCGCGTGGCGAGATTGATCGCTCCGAGCGTCTCCGGTTCATCCACTTCACCGTCGCCGATAAAGCACCAGACCTTGATCTTCGACGTGTCCATGATCCCGCGATGTTCCAGGTAGCGCAGGAACCGCGCGTGATAAATGCTCATGATGGGTCCCAGACCCATCGACACCGTGGGAAACTGCCAGAAGTCTGGCATGAGCCACGGGTGCGGGTAGGACGACAGGCCGGGAACCGCCCTCAATTCGTGGCGGAAATTGCACAGGTTCTCTTCCGTCAGCCGCCCTTCAACGAAGGCCCGGGCGTACATCCCGGGCGAGGCATGGCCCTGGAAATACACCTGGTCACCCGGGTGGTCCGCCGAAGGCGCATGAAAGAAGTGGTTGAAGCCGATCTCATACAGCGTGGCCGAGGAGGCATAGGTCGAAATATGTCCGCCGACATTGGCACTGCCGGGCCGGTTGTTGCGGACGACCATCGCCATCGCGTTCCAGCGGATGATGCTTTTGATCCGCCGCTCAATCTCACGGTTGCCCGGGAACCGTGGCTGCTCGCTCACCGGAATCGTGTTGATGTAGGGGGTGTTCGACGTGAACGGCAGCTTGACACCGCGGCGGTAGGCCTGTTCCTGCAACATCACCAACAATTGCCGCAGACGTTCCGGACCTTCGCGATGCAGCACGTCATCGAGTGACTGGAGCCACTCTTCGGCCTCGGCGACGTCTCCGTTCATCAGCGGATTATCGGTGATTTCTTTCAACATGGCAGTTCCCGGGTGGGCTTCACAGCAAGCGGAAAAACGACGGTCCACGGCGAAAATCCGCCGCAGCCATCGGGTGCGAAGCTGTGATTATATGCGAATTTGGGAAGAGGGCGGAAGCTTGTTCGGCGTTTTCTTGAACCGAAGAATCCAGTCACTCCCGTCGATCCCCGAACGGGGCCAAATTCTTGCAAGATGTTTAGAAATGAGGAATTGCGGGCGGAGGCCGCACGCAACTTGTCGAATATCGGCAGAAAACCAACCCCGACGCGAGCAATTCTGACGCGTGGCTGTGTCAATGAGTGAAGCTGCCGGTCAAGTCTGTTGGTTTGGCAAGACGGGACGGTCAGAAATTGAACCACGAATTTTCGCGAATCTTACGAATCATCAACTGGCATGGCATCGCGTGTGATGGAATCCTTCTTGTTGTCATTCGCGATATTCGTCTTGTTCGCGAAGATTCGTGGTTCCCCTTCTCGTTGACGACTTAACATTGCGTGATTCCGGGACACCAGTCGCGGGTCCACTCGCTGGCGCTCACTCCAGATCCGCTGGCGGTGATCGTGTTGGCCAGCAACACCTGCCCGGCGAGCCACGTGCGAACGTCAATTATGCCATTTGCATGCCGGTGCGGGCGTGGGCTTGCAGGCTGCCGCGTGTTCCATTACAGCATGGCTTCACCCACAAGATCACGATTTGCACCGTACAGGAGGTCGACGTGCTGGAACTTTCCGCGAAGATTCAGGATGCGCAGCAGGCTGTGAAGGCACGCTGGTCAAAGACACCCAAGGTGGGGGTCATTCTGGGCACCGGCCTCGGTGGCTTCGCTTCGCAGATCGTGGAAAGCGTCGCTATTCCCTACGGCGAAATCCCGCATTTTCCAGAATCCACCGTCGAATCGCACACGGGGCAACTGGTGTGCGGCGTGTTGAACGGCGTGCCGGTGGTGGCGATGGAGGGCCGCTTTCATTTCTATGAAGGCTACTCCATGCAGCAGGTGACCTTCCCCGTACGGGTGATGAAGGCCCTGGGTGTCGAGGTGCTGATCGTCACCAATGCGGCCGGCGGCATGAACCACCAGCACGAACTGGCCGACCTGATCCTGATCGAAGATCACATCAACCTGATGGGTGACAACCCGCTCCGCGGCCGCAATGACGACAAGCTGGGGCCGCGGTTCCCCGACATGTGCCACCCGTATGACCGAGTTCTGCTCGCCCTGGCGCAAAAGACCGCGCGGGAACTGGGCATCCCCGCGCACAAGGGGGTGTTCGTCGCCGTCGCCGGCCCGAACCTGGAAACGCGGGCCGAATACCGCATGCTCCGCGCGATGGGTGCGGATGTCGTGGGGATGTCCACCGTGCCTGAGGTGATCGTGGCCACTCACGCGGGACTGCGCGTGCTGGGCGTGTCCATCGTCACCGACCTATGCCTGCCCGACGCGCTGGAACCGGTGGAAATCAAGAAGATCCTGGAAGTTGCCGCCAAAGGCGGGGAACGCCTGGCGAAGCTGCTGCCGAAGGTGATTGAGACACTGGGAAAATAGGGACCGAGTGTGCTGGACTTCAGTCTTCGAACGTCGCCTTCGCCCGCAACTGATGGTGGTAGTGCTGGGCGAAGCGATGGGCCTCGTCGCGGATGTATTGCACGAGCCGCAGGGCGTACGAATGCCTCCCGAGCCGGCGTGGCTCATCTTCACCCGGCACGTAAATCTCCTCCTCCTGTTTGGCCAGTGAGATCGTGAACGGCGGCGTGATCTCTAAAATCCGCATCGCCTCCAGGGCGGCGTTCAACTGTCCTTTCCCGCCGTCGATCAGCAGAATGTCGGGAAACGCTTCGCCTTCGCTCCGCAGTCGTCCCAGCCGCCGCGAGACGACCTCGCGCATGGAAGCGAAGTCGTCGACGCCGGTCACCGTCTTGATCTTGAATCGCTTGTAGCCCGGCTTGAACGGCAGGCCGTCGATGAATTGAACGAGGCTGGCCACCGTCTCGCCGCCGGACAGATGGGCGATATCCATCCCCTCAATGCGCCGCGGCGGGTTGGGCAGCTTGAAGATCTTTTGCAGCCCCTTTACCCCGCGGCGCGGATCGATGAAAAACACCTCGGGCTGGGCGTGGTCCTCCAGGTTTCCGCGCAGCTTGAGGTTTTCCAGCGAGTTCAATTCATCGCGAATCCGCGCCGCCGCCTCGAATTGCAGACTGCCGGCCGCCTGCTGCATGTCCTCCCGCATTTCCTCCAGCAGCTTTTCCTTGTTGCCATCCAGAAACAGCTTCAGCTTTTCGATGTCCTTGCGGTACGCCTCCTTGGTGATCCGCTGGTTGCAGGGGGCGGTGCATTGGTTGATACTGTGCAGGAGGCATGGACGAAACCACTTCCAGCGGTCCTCGCCCTCGACGATGTCGAGACTGCAGGTGCGGAAGCGGAAAATCTTCTGCAGCACGGCGATCGTGCCGCGCAACTTCTTGGCGTTCGTGAACGGGCCGTACAGACGTGTGCCACGGGGTTTGGGGGTGCGGGTGAACTCGACGCGGGGGAAATCTTCGCGCAGCGTGATTTCCAGGTACGGGAAGGTTTTGTCGTCCTTGAGTTCCGAGTTGAACTGCGGCTGGATGTCCTTGACAAGCCGCGCCTCCATCAGCAGGGCGTCGACCTCGCTCTCCGTCGAGATAAAGTCGATGTCCCGGATCTGCGTGACGAGTTCGGCCGTGCGGCGGTCGACGGCAGCCGCCTTGTTGAAGTAGCTGCCCGCGCGGCTCCGCAGGTTGACCGCCTTGCCGATGTAGATCACCCGGCCCTGCGCGTCCTTCATCAAATAGACTCCCGACGTCGTCGGGAATTCGCGAACTTTTTCGTGGGGTTCCATGCACCCTCCCTGGGCCATTACAGTCATCGCCACCATGGATGATAGCGCCGGCAGGTTCGGCAGTGAAGCCGGAGCGAGCGCCTTTGGGCGGCCCACGCGACACGTGTCCCCAGATCACGCAAGTGATAAAGAGGAAGCCGCCGATGTCTGACGTTCAGCAGCCCCACGACCAGTTCGCCAAGCACCTGATTTCCCTTCCCGATTCGGCCCGGAGTATTGTCCGGGAGTATCTGCCGCAGGAGGTGGTGAAGCTGTTGGACTTGAAGTCGCTGTCGGCCGAGCCGAGTTCCTGGGTGGATGAGGAGTTGAAAGAGCACTTGGCCGACTGCCTGTTCCGCTGCCGTTGGGCACGAGGTCAGCGCATTGGGGTCAAGCTTCAGCCGTTCGTCCTGTTGCTGGTGGAACACAAGAGCCACCATGACAAATCTGTGGCTCTGCAGATTCTGCGGTATTCCGTGCAGTGCTGGACGGAGCATCTGAAGGACAATTCCCAGCCCCTGCCCATCATCATTCCACTCGTTTTGTATCACGGGACCACACGCTGGACCTATCCGCCGCGGTTCGAGTCGCAGTTTGGCGAAATTCCCAAGGAACTGCTGCGGTTTGTGCCCCACTTTGAGTTTCAGTTACTGGATATTTCGCCAAAGTCCGAAACCGACATTGTCGGAGATCCGCTGACGCGGGTTTCCTTGAAGCTGCTGCGTCACGCGCATGAGCCAGATGCGGAGGCATTCAAGTCGGGGCTTCCAAACATCCTGGCTGACCTCCCGCTGGAACTCGCAACACAGTTAAAATACATGCTGCCCATCCTGCACTACATCTCATCCGCCCGGATGCTGAACGTCGCGGACATGGGCGAGGTGTTGGAGGCGGCTTTTCCCAAGAAAGGGCAAGTCATGCAGAGTTTCGTGGACGAGTTGATCGAAAAGGGTGTCGTCAAGGGCCGTGAAGTCGGCAATGAAGAGGGTCGCGCGGAAATGGCATTGCAAATCCTGCGGCAAAAATTTGGGGAAAAAACCATTACAAACGCGCTCGCCATGAAGATCGCAAAATTGTCGCTGGCCCAGTTGAAGCAGCTCGGCGACGTACTGCTTGGCTTCCAATCGCCAGCAGACTTGCAGCTCTGGCTGGCGAGCCACGGTTGAATCGCCGATGAAAACGGCCGGCAGTCGCGAGAGTTTCGGGTCACGGGACGAAGGGCCGTACAGGAGTGTGCCACGGGGTTTGGGGGTGCGGGTGAACTCGACGCGGGGAAAATCTTCGCGCAGCGTGATTTCCAGGTACGGGAAGGTTTTGTCGTCCTTGAGTTCCGAGTTGAACCGCGGCTGGATGTCCTTGACGAGCCGCGCCTCCATCAGCAGGGATGCTGAACGTCGCGGACATGGGCGAGGTGTTGGAGGCGGCTTTTCCCAAGAAAGGGCAAGTCATGCAGAGTTTCGTGGACGAGTTGATCGAAAAGGGCGTCGTCAAGGGACGGAAAGAAGGTCTGGAAGAAGGCCGCGAGGAGGGCCGTGAAGTCGGCAATGAAGAGGGTCGCGCGGAAATGGCATTGCAAATCCTGCGGCAAAAATTTGGGGAAAAAACCGTGACGAAAGCGCTCGCCACGAAGATCGCAAAATTGTCGCTGGCCCAGTTGAAGCAGTTCGGCGACGTACTGCTTGGCTTCCAATCGCCAGCAGACTTGCAGCGCTGGCTGGCGAGCCACGGTTGAATCGCCGATGAAAACGGCCGGCAGTCGCGCGAGTTTCGGATCACGGGGTGAAGGGCAGCAAGTTTCATGACGGACACGTTGCGGGTTTCCTGGTTTATTCTTCGCACCTCGATCACCGAGCGGCTGACCTATCGCGGCGATTTTGCGTTTGCCACGCTGATCCGCTTCCTGCCGATTCTCACCCAGATTTTCCTCTGGGGGGCAGTCTACGCCGTGGGGACTTCCACTCCTCGCGAATCGATCCAGGGCTATAAGCATGGCGACATCATCGCCTATTACCTGCTGGCCAATCTGGCGCGGGCGTTTTCCAGCATGCCGGGACTGGCGGGCAGCATTGCCCGCGATGTCCGTGACGGTGGCATCAAGCGGTATTTGACGCAGCCGGTCGACCTTCTGGGCTACGTCTTCTGGGCGCGTGTGGCTCACAAGCTCGTGTACTATGTGGTTGCCGCGGTCCCATTCGCGATCGTTTTCTTCCTTTGCCGGAGCTACTTTCGGCAAACGCCCGACCTGGTCACCGTGCTGGCGTTCATCTTCTCGCTGCTGCTGGCGTTTTTGCTGGGCTTCCTGCTGGAAGCCCTGATTGGCCTGTCGTCCTTCTGGTTCCTGGAGATCAATTCACTGGTCTTCGTGTTCATGATGCTCAACTACTTCCTGTCCGGGCACATGATCCCGCTGGATTTTTTGACATCTGAGATGCCAGCCTGGGTGGGGACGGCCATGGAGCTGCTGCCGTTCAAGTTTCTGGCTTACACTCCGTCGAACATCATGCTCGGTCGCTATCACGGCCATCCCGCGGCTTTGGCCACTCAATTGGCCATCGGTGTCGGATGGGTGGTGGCGCTGTTCCTGCTCTGCCGGGTGATGTATTTCCGCGGTGTCCGACGCTATTCGGCTTTCGGAGGATGAGTTTCAGAGATCCCCGCTTTGCTTTGAAGTCGCTTTGAAGTCTTCCAATTTCGCTAAAAGTCCGCCTCAGGTTTTAGATCATCAAGCCTCTCGCTCCCTGGCAGTTGCCGCCCGGCGTCTCCCGTTCGCTGTGGGAGTACGCGCACGATCCGGCGATTGCCCGCGAAGATGCCACACATCTGGCCGGTTCCAGCCTGATCGCCCTGGATGAACGGCTCGTGCATGAATGGTTTGCCGCGCCGGGGCCGCTGGTGGACCTCGGCTGCGGTCCCGGCCGCCTGTTGGTGGCCTTCGCCGAACGCGGATTTCCAGTGCTGGGGGTTGATCTCGCCCCCGAATCCCTGCGGGTGGCTCAAGAATCCGCGCAGACGAAGGGGTTGGAGGTGGGGTTGGTGCGGGCGAATCTCTGCGAGCTGGATTGCCTGCCCGACGGCGAGTTTGACTATGCCCTGTTGATGTTTGGCACGCTGGGGATGGTCAGCGGTCCCGCCAACCGACTCAAGGTTTTGCAGCATGCCCGGCGGCTGCTGAAATCCGGCGGGCAGCTCGCCTTGCATGCGCACAACGTCTGGCACCACCTGTTCCACCCCGCCAGCCGCCCGTGGCTCATTGGCGACCGACTCAAAGCCCTGTTTGGAAGTTCCACCGCCGGCGACACCGAACGCGATTACCGCGGCATTCCCGGCATGTTTCACCATGCGTTTTCGCCCCAGGAACTCCGGCGACTGCTCCACACCGCCGGTTTTAGAATCGAAGGGCAACTTCCGTTGGCCACCGCCAACAACGGCGAATTGTTTCATCCGCGGTGGCTCACCGGCTTGCGATCCCATGGTTGGCTGATCCGAGCCCGCCGCGATTGACCAATTGCTGCGATCGTGTTTGATCGAGCCAGTCTGGCCGCCGTCGCCGGACCCGGAGCGCTTGAAGCTCGCCGGAGAACCTGCTGCAATACCGGCATGGCCACACTCACTTATAAAGACGCTGGCGTCGATCTCGAACAATACGACGACGCCATGGCGCGGCTCCCCGCGCTGATGAAAAAAACCCACACGCCGCGAATCCTCGATCTGCCAGGTGGGTTTGCCGGCCTGTGCAAGGTCAACGGCCCTGGGCGACGGATGAAGGATCCGGTGCTGGTTTCCGGCACCGATGGTGTCGGGACAAAAATCAAGGTCGCCATTGAGGCCAAGGTTTACGACACCGTCGGGATCGACCTCGTCGCCATGTCGGTGAACGACTGCCTCTGCCTGGGAGCTGAGCCACTCTATTTTCTCGACTATCTGGCGCTCCCCAAGGATGATCCCGACTTGATCGCCGCACTGGTGAAGGGGGTCTCAGACGGCTGTGTCGAAGCGGGCTGCGCTTTGTTGGGCGGCGAGACGGCGATCATGCCCGCACTGTATGCATCGGGCGACTTCGACCTGGCAGGGTTCTGCACCGCCATCGTTGACCGCAGTGAAATCATCAAGGGCGAAAAGATCCGCCCGAAAGATCTGGTGATCGGACTGGCGTCGTCCGGCTTCCATTCCAACGGATACAGTTTGATTCGCAAGGTCGTGTTCGAAGCGGCCAAACTGAAGATCGATGACAAGGTCCCTGATCTCGGGCAGACCGTGGCGGAAGCCTTGCTCACGCCCACCCGAATCTATGTCAAACCGGTGCTGCAGCTCCTGGATGCCGAGGATGGCAAGCGGCCGGTGAAAGGGATGGCTCACATCACGGGTGGCGGGCTGGCTGACAATTTGGTGCGGGTCTTTCCCGAAAATTGCCAGGCGGTCATCGACCGCTCGGCCTGGGAACTTCCCCCGGTGTTTCAGTGGCTCCAAAAACTGGGGCATATCGATCGCGAAGAGATGTACCGCGTCTTCAACATGGGAATCGGCTACACGCTGGTTGTCCGCCCGCTGTATGCGGATAAAATTCGAGAGAAGCTGACCTCGCTGGGCATTGCATCCTGGGTTTTGGGCGAAGTGACCGCTGGGGCGCGGGAGGTGCTGTACACGAACTGAACCACTAGAACTCGGATTCCCGTTTCGTTTCGATGGTCCCCCTTCGATCCGGTCAACCATGTCGCCTCGTCCGAGTCAGGAAGCTGTCTCCCTGCTGGCCACAACCTTTGTGTTGCTGGGCGGATTGGCAACCACAACGTTCATACTGACAACAGCGGTGGACAATCCGCTGCCTTGGATTCTGGCCACCATTGCTGGCACCGCCTCATTGGCTGTCATCTTCTGGCTCTTGCGCGACCGGCAGGACCGTCCGCAGATGGGGTGGTGGGTCCGCATGTTTCGCTCCAAGACCGAGCGCCATTCCACCTGGCACGTCCGCCGCCGGTCTCCGCCACCCGCCCCTGCGCAGCCTCTTGCGCCGCCGACGGTGGAACAGGTCCGAGACGCAGCCACACACGGCTCAACCTGGGTGCCGCGCCGAGACAAGCAGTCGTAACTGCGCTGGGTTTGCCTCTTCCAAGACCAAAACGCCAACAGCCGATGTCAGCGGACTCCATGTCCGCTGACATCGGCTGTCGCAAACCCTATTTTGAGAAGGGTTTAGAGAGGCGCTGATCGGAGTCGAACCGATGATGGCGGATTTGCAATCCGCTGCCTTAGCCACTTGGCTACAGCGCCGTGTTGTCTGTTGCCCAATGGGCAAAGGGTGACTTTAGTGGTGTCGAAGAAGCCGGTCAAGCGAACTTTGCCGGTTGCGAAGGGTGATCTTCATCTTTCGGATTTGCCAACGGCGACGACTGTTTGCGTTGTGACTGCGTCGGCAGAGAAAGGATCGGCAGTCGGAACGGGTGTTCGTGAGTTCTGCGCGGCGGATTTGTTGGGCGGGTCAGTTCACTTGTTCCTCCAGTTGGCGGACATATTCGGCGTCGACTTCGTCGGGCACGATGATCAATGTGGCAGCCAGTCCATCCTTCAGGAAATTGTCGCGATTGGTGACTTCCGCCCAGATCTTGACGGTTTGGGACAGCGACTCGACTTTCACGCTGACATTGTCAATGTGTCCGTTGAATTGAAGCTTTTCCCCGCCCGTGGCGATCAACTCCACCCGGCAGCCGGGCTTGATCCTGGTGGCGGTTTCGACGGACACGGCACCTTCGACGCGGACCACCGAGGTGTTCACCATTTCCACGATCGGTTCGCCCTCGCGGACCGCTTCGCCGGGGCGCTTCAGAACTTTTGTCACCACTCCGTCGACGGGAGCCACGACCCGGTGGGTTCGCAGAATCTCCAGTGTTTCCAGTCGCTTCAGTTCGGCGACGGCGAATTGGATTTCGGCCTGTTCAATCTGCAGAATGGCTTTCTCCGCCGCGAGCCGCAGCCGTTGCCGCTCACTTTCCGGGACAGCCCCCTTGACGGTTTTCTCCGCCTGCAGCGACTTGCCGTATTCGGAATTGGCCAGTTCGCTCGCCTTTTTGGAGAAGCGAACTTCAATGTCGTTTGTGGCCTGCTTTTCCATGACCGCCAGTTGTGCCCGCACAACTCCATCGCGGAGCAGGGCAACGGCTTGATCGGGCTTGACGGTGGAGCCTTCCCGGACCATCACGGATTCGAGAACGCCCGTCCGTTCGGAGGCCAGTGTCCGCTCGTCGCTCAGCTTGATCCGGCAATGAGCCAGGCGGATCTTACCATCGGCGGTGCGGGTCTCGACGGGTGTGCGCTCGATCGGGGTCCGTTCGGTCGCAGGCCGGGTGGCCATTGCCGAGCGATCCGCGGTGCGTTGCGGTGTCTGGGCGTTCAGCGCCGCCCAGCCCATGAACGTGCCCGCCGTGACAACTAAACCAATCCGCAGCGCAGCCCGCTTCATGGCAACTCCAGGCGAATGGCAACGGAACAAAACCGGGATGGGTTCGGTCCGTGGCATATTGAAAGGATATGAGACTTGAGAGGCGCGGAATGTACGCGAAGCACCCCAGGCCGGCAAGACGAATCGGCGCGATGGCGCGATGGGCGATTTCGAATTTCGTTCGCGGAGATGTTACATTTCCCAATCGTCGGCGCTGTTCTTGTCCGCCGAGTGGATCCGCAATTTTTGCCTGGGCTGGATGTCTTATGAAGTTCGGGATTCCCTGTGTCCTGACCGGACTGCTGCTGATTTCAACGGGCGTGGCTGACGAGAAGCCAAAGGACGTCGCTCCACAACCGGCTTCCCGCTCGGTGCGCGACGTCGAAGGCTGGACGGTCCGCGTGGATGACCGCCTCCTGGGTGAGGCACCCGACGCGGCAATTGGCACACGAGCCCTGAGGTTCTTGGAGAGCCGGCTGTTCGACATCAAGGTGGTGCTGCCCGCGGAGCGCGTGAAGGAGTTGCAGGGCGTCGTCATTGTGCTGGATTTGAACTGCGGCGACCTGAGTTCCATGCAGTATCACCCCAGTGCCGGCTGGCTGAAGGCCCACGGATACCCCGTGGAACTGGCGAAGTGTGTGCATCTTCCGCGTGCCGCCGACATGGCGACGTCGCGGAACATTCGCGAGCAGCCGTGGGCCGTCCTGCACGAACTGGCCCATGCGTTTCATGACCAGAAGCTCAGTTTCGATGAGCCACGGGTTTTGGCGGCCTATGAGAAGTTCAAGAGCAACGGTCACGGCGATGCGGTGCTGCTTCACAACGGGAAACGGGTGAAACACTATGCGCTGACCAACCAGATGGAGTTCTTCGCCGAAATGACTGAAGCCTACTTTGGCAGCAACGATTTTTTCCCATTCAATCGCGCGGAAATGCAGGAGGCCGAGCCAGAGATCTTTGAACTGCTGACCGAGATCTGGATCGCGCCGGCGAAGGCGGTGCCGTAGAGGTCAGGTGCTGGAGTCCTTTGCCGTCCAAGCAGAATTTCAAATTTGAGGGGGCCAGGTCAGTTACCGTGAAGTCTGAGATTCCATTCGCTGGTTTCAACGAACTTTCAGATTTCAAATTTCACAGTAAAATATTTTTTCGCGACATCTAGCCTTCCGGGCTAGAGTTACGTCCTTCGCCGTGGAGGAGTGGCTGACAGTTCGATGTGGTCGCACAGACTGTGAAATTTGAGATTTGAAATCAACTTTTGTCGGACACCTCAATTTTGAGCTTCAACCGCGAGCACCTCGCGGCGAGGATTTCAGGGCTGAACGAACCACTACGGTTTTCCACGGCCGACCGGCTGGCCGGTCATCATTTTGTAAGCCACGGCTTGCACGAGCATGATGTAGGGCAAGGTCACCACGTTCGCCACGCCTAGTGTGCAAATGCCGCTCAGCATCATGATGGCCATGGTGGCCAGCAACAGCAGCACCTGCGGGCCAATATTGACCATGGTGAACTTGCGCGTCAGGTCGAGGCTCTCGATCACGCCACAGTCGCGATCGACCAGCGTGTGAAAGCAGGGGCCAAAAATGACGGCCACCGCCAGTGAACCCACGCAAAAACAGAGCATCCCGAGGGAGGACATGAGGCTGAACAGGATCATGACACCGAACGCCCGCAGCACGTAGGGTCCGCCCTTCACCAACTCGACGATCTGGGGAGACTCGCCTCGGGCGATGGCCAGCATGAAGCGGATCTGCCCCGCAGTGATGAACAGCATGAGCGGCGAGAGCAGCAGTGCGATGGGAATCATGACCACCGTGATCACGTCAGGATCGACCCGCCGTCCGCCACTGAGGAGGAAGGCCAGAAAGATCCCGGCCAGATAGGCGATGATCATTACAAAACTGAGGGCCATCTGTGGGAGCAGCGTGCCCACGATGGCCATTCCCATGTGCTCCTTCATCAGCTCCCACGAGACTTTCAGCACGGTGCCGGCATCGACTTCGGTCGGGACGAGTTCGCCCGTAAACGGACCTCCCGATGAACCTGCCGCGGCACGCTCTGGCGCGACCCGTTCGCCGCAATGCCGGCAAACCCGCGCCTCGGGGCGGATCTGCCCGCCACACATCGGGCAGGCACGCGTCGCCTCTGGAGCCGGCCCTCCAGCAGGTGCCTGGCCGCCGTATTCCGGTGGCACGTCGGCAAAGCCCGTATCCCGTGGCTGCACCATGGTGGGATCGTCCACCGGTGCCGTCGAATAGCCCGGCAAGCCGGGAACGACCAGGACCTGGCCGCAACCCGGACACTTCGCGCTCATCCCGGCCTTCTCGTCAGCCGTCTTGAGAACCTTGCTGCAGAACGGACAATTGAATTCGATGGGCAAGAGGAACTCCAGAAGGATGACTGGCGAAAAGCCGCGTCCGGTGTCAGTTGGCGTCCATCACGGCGATGGCGACGAACAAGGTGATCATGCCGACGATGACCAGACCGTAAACCACGATGGAACTGATGGCGATGATGCGGCCCGTGCTTGTCAGGCCGCGGCCAGACGGATCCATCCGGCCCTCGTCCATCTCCTTCAAGTCATAATTGGCCAGCACCCAGGCGATGATCCCACACGCCCAGAAGGGAATCGCTGGAATCCAGCCGGCAATCCCCAGTCCCAGAATCAGACCGCCGCGGTGGGCGGCGAACAAGGGTCGGCGGCGCGCTGGACGCAGGGGCTCGCCGCAAAACGGGCATGAGCCACGTGTTTCCGGGGGGACGGTTTCCGCACAGGCATCGCAGATGACCGGTCCGGCCGGCGGAGTGTGCCACGCCGTGCCTGGATCGACGGTCCGCCGCGGTGCTGGTGCCCCAAAGGCGGAATCGAACGGATCGCTCGTCGTTGCTGGTTGTGGCTCAGGTGGCGAACTCGCGTGTGGCTCATCCGCCTCGAAGCCTCCCGCGTGAACCAGTCCCGGCACCGTCAGGGCCTCGCCGCATCCCGGACAGGCGGCTTTGCGTCCCGCCTTGTCATCGGTGGTCTTCAGCACTTTCGCGCAGGTTGGGCACCGAAATTCGATGGTCACGGCAGTCTCGCGAACGAATGGATGCTATGGGGGCTGCCCGCCGGGCAGAGGCGGAGCGAGGACTTTCCCCAGTCTCCATGCAAAATGTCACCCGGCATTCCCTTATACACAGAATGTCTTTGAATTTGAATTTGTGGGATGCCAGCCGCGCTGGGTGCCTTTGGACTCCATGAAATCACAAGACTGAAGGGGCGGCAATGCAGTTTCTTGCGGTGCCGCGCCCCACGGGTGTCCAGTTCTTGAGATCGGGATCCTGAATCAGCCGGAGACCGTTAGGTCCCGTTAGGTCCCGGTTCTGGCCTGACTGGAATCCAGCGATTGTGAAAGTTTGGAACCGGATGCTCATGCGTTCCGGCTGAGTTGTCGAAAACTGGCTGGCCTTACGTGCTCTCGTGCTCTCGCGTGCACGCTGGCGCAGCGGGTGGATGTGCGGTACAATCCCCCCCGCTTTCCCGGACGCGGCCGGTTCGCCATGGACTGTGCGCTCCCTGTCGATGGCTGCCAACCTGATCGATCCTTGATGAACCCCAGCGAATACTGCCCCGACACCCAGGACCAGCTCGCCGTCTGGATGCATGCAGCGCATGAGCAGCCGCCGCATCCGCTGTATCCTGTCGGCGGCAGGACCAGTTGGCACCCACCCCAAGTCCAAGAACCGCACAGCGTCATTTCCACCGCGCGGCTGGCCCGGGTCATCGACTATCCGGCTCGCGACATGACAGTCACTGTGGAAGCCGGAATGCGGGTCAGTGAGCTGGCAACACTCTTGGCCACCGAGCGGCAGCGGCTGGCTGTCGACATCGCCCGGCCCGACCAGGCGACCGTCGGCGGAGCCGTGGCTGCCAACGCCAGCGGACCGCGGCGGTTTGGCTTGGGAACCCTGCGCGACTATGTGATTGGACTCTCCGCCGTCGATGCCCGCGGCCGGGCCTTCAAAGCCGGCGGCCGGGTGGTGAAAAATGTCGCCGGCTATGACTTATGCAAGATGCTCGTGGGTTCGCAGGGGACACTGGCGGTCATCTCTCAATTGACCTTTAAACTTAAACCGATCCCGGAGTCGACGGCGTTCCTGTGGGTCATTTTTTCCGACTACGAAACTGTCGACCTGGGGTTGGAACGGCTGATCACCTCCAGCACCCGCCCGGTGGCCGTGGAACTGCTGTCCCCCAGCGCGGCTCAGCAGATCATCAGCCGCACCGGACTCAATCTGCCCACGAAATATCCCGTGGTGTGCCTGGGGTACGAAGGCACGGCGCAGGAAACACAGTGGCAGGTCGAGACGGTGCGGCTGGAACAGCGCGCCGCGGGGGCGGACAATTCCTATGTCGTCGGCGATGCCCAGGCTCCCGCGCTGTGGAACTCGCTGATTGCCCAAACCGTCTGTGACAGCCCGCTGATGTTTAAGGCGCGCATGCGGCCGTCGAAGATCGCGCAGTTCGTCTACCGGGCCGCCGCCGCCGATGCGGCAATCCAGGCCCACGCGGCAAACGGCATCGTCATCGGGCAGTTCTCACTCGACACCGCCCCGGCCCAGATGTCCGCCCTGTTGCTCGCCCTCCAGGAATACACGCGGCAGGCCGATGGGTCCTTGTCCCTTGTGCATTGCGACCCGGCTTTGCGGTCGGAGATTTATCTCACCCCCGACCCACCAACCAGCGCCGGGTTGATGATCAAACTCAAGGCCGAATTGGACCCCCGGCAAGTGCTCAACCCGCCCGCCATGCGGGAATTCGGCCTGGAGATGCCGCCCCCGACTGTCAATGCGGGGCAGCGGTAAATTGCCCGCGGATGAGGCCAGAGTTGCCCCTTGCTCCCGCAAAAGAAGGTGAACGTCCACCAATTCGAAGCGGCACAGGGCTTCGTCGAGACTTTCGAGCAAGTCGTCCTCGTCCGTGGCCCCCGCCACCTCTTCGAGCCGAATGGAGAATCTGCCAGCGAACCGACCGTGAGCGCATCGGCGCGGAATCGCGACAGGTGTACCGAAATCTGGCAAGGTTGATAAGGGTTATTGCGCACGTTGATGGTCAGTCACTCACGCTCGTCCGGGCGCGGTGCGCGTCGGCGAGGCGGCCGGTGTTGTTGTAGGCGGTGGCCAGCCAGTCGTATTCGATTGGCTGCAGGGGCCATGTGGTTCTCAGCCGGGTTTCCAGAATCGAGATCAGCCGGTCGGACTGATCAGCGCGGGACAGGTGCTGGCACAGCCAGTGGAAATCACCAGGTGGCAGCCCCTCGGTTTGCAGCCGCCAGGCAATGTCGGCCGCCGCCTTGAAGTCCAGCGCCTGGTCGTGCAGGGCAATCTGGTGCCGCAGTAATGCGGTTCGCAGCGGACGGTCCTGAGTCTCGTCCGCCAGAGTCCCCACGAGTTTGACTTGGGACACGTCCAGTTCCCGAATCAGTTCGTCCTGCGCCTCCATTCGGTGGTTCGAGTTGGGCCGCATCAGTGCCGTGGCTTCCATCAGGGCACGCCAGCGGGCTGGCCCGACTTGGCCGGCCGCCAGGATTTTCAACAGCGGCGCACGTCGCGCGCCAATGGCCAACGGATGCCCCAAGGCCCGCTCCAAGAGTTGGCGAGCCTCCTTGGTTTGGCGATAAGCGTTGAGCAGTTCGGCCAGCGTGGCGATCTGTTCGGGGGAGGTGGCGGGATGGGCGACGAATGCGTTGATGCGCGTCAGGGCCTCGGGGAGCCGTTGGAGTTCGATGAGCCAGGTGTCGAGCAACCGCTCGCGTTCGAACGCTGTCAGCGATCCAGTGTCCGTGGCATGTCCAGCCAGTTCCATCGCCTTGAGCATCTCCGTGACCGCCCGCTCCAGGTTCAGTTCCTGGCGGGAGGTTTCGGCAAGCTGCTCCCAGTCGCGGACTCCGCGCGTGGCTTCCGGCCGCAGGCTCAACAACGCATGCAGCGCCTGCGGGCCAAGATCCGGGAAGGTGCGGGTGTTGACGGCCTGCGCCAACTCGGCCGGTGCGTGGGAGACGACCGGAGTCAGCAGGGCCACGATCTTTTCATGCATCGCCTTGTCCAGTGCCGCCAAGTCGACAACCGGCCCATTCTCTTGAGGATTCACCACACCCGGCAGCCGCCGGGACCGAGCATCAGCCTGTTCCAGCTTCAGCGTCCAGGCTTTCAGGTATTGGAGAAGTGGATGGTCCGGGAACTGTAGCAGCGCGGCGTCAAAGCTCTCTTGGGCAAGAGTCCATTCGGCATTCCGCACCGCATCCAGAGCGCGGTCCAGCGGAGCCTGCAGAATGCGGCCACGCTGGCGGTCGTCCCATGGCAGGTAGCCGGGCCAGTCGGCCAGTGGGGCGATCGTGGGTTCAGCCACGGGCTCCGGCTGAGCGGGTTGAGCCACCAGTTCCCAGCGTTCCAGGATTTTGCCAGCCGCGTTCTCGGCGATGACCGTCTGCCACAGCGGCTCGCCGTTGATTTCGCCAAGGTTTTCGAACTTGAGCCTGAGCCACAGTTCGCCGTGCATCCAGGCCTCCCATTTGACGGGCAAACCGTTGGTCTTGCCGAAGCCAACTTGCAGAAAGACCTGTTCAGGAGCGCCGGGAGCACCGAACCGCAATGTGACGGCATCGTTGCTCTCTCCTGCCGGCTTGTCGGCGGCGAAGCTGACATCGAACTCCCGCGCCAGATCTTCGTTGGAGCGGTGCGGCAGCCACGGCAGGCGGCAGTCAACCACCTCGCGCAGGGCTTCGCCCCACGTGCCGAATTCAACGAACTTCAAACCCGGGTAGGCAACCGCGGCCTCGTCACCGTCGACACGGGCGATCCGGCCGTCGAGTTCCGCTTCAAACCGGTTCCCTGCGGTTCGCAGCGTGGTGATCTGCGGAGCCTCTGGTTGCCGCGTTCTGCGCCACGACTGCCTGCCACTGATCGGCTGGCGGCGGGCGCGAAGCGCCAGGAGTTCTATCGGCTGAGGAAGCGGACGCTCTGCCTGAGGGCGGACCGGAAGTTCCGTCAGCCCCGCCTGGCCGAAGGCGCGGCGGGGGTCGTAGACATCCGTCGCCTTCCAGACGCGCCCCGCCATCCCTTCCACCTTCGCGCGGCGCAACTGCGTCAAAGTCTCGCGGATTTCCGTGTGCATGGCGCTCGTCTGGCGGATGACCAGCAAGGCCCGCTGGGTGTCCACCCTGATGCTGCTCGGCCCCCCGACTTCGTCCCACGATTCGGGCTCGACGGTGCTATGCAACAGCTCGACGAGTTCCTCGGGGTCGCCAAAGCCGACGACCCGCACTCGCGCTGGCGCACCCACCTGGCTTTGCACCGGGGGGACCGCACGCAGCTTGTCGAACAGCCGCTCGATCTGTGCATGTTGATCGCGGGTGGCTCGAATCGAAAAACTGACCAGATCAGGCATCGAACGAATGCTTCCCGGCCCGCCGACCTCATCCCACGACTCGGGGTCAATGGTGCTGGTGATGATGTCGATCAGCGGTTCGATGTCGGTTCCCGAACCACCTCCCCAAATTTGCTGCGGACTTTGGATGGGATCCTGTGGCATCACAGTTGGTGGCGGAGAGGCAGGTTCCGTAGGGGAGACGGTCTCGGCTGCGGGAGCCACAGGGGTCGCCGGTGGAGGATTGTCGTCCCCCGTGATCGCAATGCCCGGCGTGGCTGCGCCTGCCGATCCTCCACCACCCCCGGTTCCGCCGC
>JAKFUF010000107.1 GCA_021732845.1 Planctomycetaceae bacterium
ACTTTCGGCAGCGGGACCGTGAACACCGGCACGAGGCATTTGGGATTGCTGCACTTCACATCTTTCCCGACCGCGCTGGGCTGGGCGAATCCCTTTGTCTCGCACATCGGGCACGTGACCAGCAGCGAACGCGACTTCGTCTGCGTCGGGCTCAGCGGAATCGCCGTGGCTGCGGCCGTGTTCTCCATATCAAAGGGATCGTCGCTGCTTTTTGACGCCGCGGCTGGCTTGGGGGGCCGTTTTCCCACCGGAGCCACCGGGGCAGGTTCCTCAGCCTTGGGGGCGGACTTTGACGGGGCCGCTTTGGCCGGCGCGGTGACAGGTTTTGCCGGTGGCTTGGAACCCGCCGCACCCGTCTTCATGGACGCGCCGCAAAACGGGCAGTCTTCGACATCATCGTCCAAAACCGACTGCCCGCAGGCGGGGCATGTTGGAAGGTCCATATCGAGAGCAGCCCGTAAGTGCGACCAGGAACGCTGCTCACCCAGACGTGGCGAGCCGCGAGGATTTCGTCATGAACTGGGTTTAAGTGAATGGCCGGAACGGCCCTGCTTTGAGAATAACTCCCGATCCCAGACGATTCCAGTCCCTTCCTCCCGTTGGCCGGCGCTGGCCAGTTGTTTAAGAGTGCCAGGCGAATGGAATCTGACTTCGTTGCTGCGATCCTCATAAGATCCGCAGTTCGAGGAGCAACGTTGCACTTCGCTTCATTTGCCGCTCAAACGGACATCGACACTGGCGCTGTGGGCCGTCAGGCCTTCGACGCCGGCCAGCAAGCGCAGGTCGGCGGCGGCTTCCGCCAGGGCTGCCGCGTTGTATTCGATCACCGACGAGCGTTTGAGGAAATCGTTCGCGCACAGCCCGTTGGCGAAGCGGGCGGTGCCGCCAGTGGGGAGCACGTGCGACGGGCCGGCCAGGTAGTCGCCGATGGCCACGGGGGTGAAGTGCCCCATGAAAATCGCTCCGGCGTTCTGGACCTGGGCCAGTTGTTGATCGGGGTTTTTCGTGGAGATGTGCAGGTGCTCGGGGGCCAGGCGATCGGCCATCTCCGTGGCTTCCTGCTCATTGCGGGCCAGAATGAGCGCTCCATACTGTTCCAGGCTGTCGCGGGCCAGGTCGCCGCGATCAAGTTTCGCCAACTGATCGGCCAGCGCCTGTTGCACGGCGGGGATCAGTGGGGCGTGCCAGGTGATCAGCACTCCCGAACCGGGGCTGTGTTCGGCCTGGGAAATCAAGTCGCTGGCCACGTATTCCGGACGGGCTGTCTCGTCGGCCAGCAGCACCACTTCACTGGGGCCAGCGATGCTGTCGATGTCGACCTGTCCATAAACGTGCCGCTTGGCCAAGGCGACGAACAGATTGCCGGGGCCGACAATCTTGTCGACGCGTGGCAGTCCATCGACTCCGTAGGCCATCGCCGCCACCGCCTGGGCTCCCCCAAGACGGTACACCTCAGTAATGCCCACCTCGTAGCACGCCGCCAGCAGGTCCTGGTTGTAGCTGCCAAACGCCGTGGGAGGAGCCACGACGACAATTTCCTTCACACCCGCCACCCGCGCGGGGATCGCCGTCATCAACAGCGTCGAAGGGTAGGCCGCCGCGCCGCCGGGAACGCAGATCCCAATCCGCCTGAGCGGCAGGTAACGCTGCCTCAGCCCGACTCGGGCTTCGCCCTCCGGCGTGGCTTCGCTCTGGGTGACATGCACATCGCTGAGCAGGATTGCCTGCTGAAACCGGGTGATGTTGGCGATCACCCGCCGCAGCGTCGCGAGATACGCCGGATCGGCTGCGGCGTGTGCGGCAGCCATCTCCTCCAGGGGAACGCGAAAAGTTTCGCGAGAAAGCTCCTTGCGGTCCAGTTTCTTGGTGTAATCGAGAACCGCCGGCAGTCCATGGCGAGCCACATCGCCGCAGATCCTTTCGACAACCTGCCGGGGGGTCAGCGGTTCGCCAAACAGTTCAAGCGTCCGCGCCCTCCCCGCGGCGGATACGACATCTCCCTGTGGACTGAGTTTTTCACGCAGCGCGGTGAACAGGCCTTCCGCCGAATCACGGGAACAGTCAATGGTGGGGATGGAGAGCGGAGCAGGCATGCGGGCAACAGCGTCGGCAGGGAATTCAGAGGGGTGAGAACCGATTTGAACGAGCGAATTGACAGACTGCAACGCTCCCCACTTCACAGTCCAGTGCTGACCAGTCTTTGAAGAGGCCGGAGTCCCTTGTCACCCGTTGCGGGCTCACTTTTATTGATGGTGCGATCCTTCGCAGGTGGTTCAGGCCGGTGCACAGCGAAAAACGCCGGCGTATTGCATAGGCCCGGCAACCACCGAACCAAACTCGGCGGGGAGCCAAAAAATCACAGCCGCGGAGCGAAAGGCGGCTCTTATGCTCACTTCTCGCTGCCTAGGCAATAGAGCCGGTGATCGGTCCGGAGAAAGATCTGGGCGTCACAGATCGCCGGCGTGGCGAAGCCACCGTCGTTGAGGTTGTTTTCAGCGACGCGCTGGAAGGTCTTGCCTGTTTTGAAGACGTGGACTTTGCCGTTCTCATCGGCGGCGTAGATGTGGTTTCCCGCCAGCACGGGCGAAGCGCTGAAATCCCCGCCGAAGCGATGCGTCCAATACTCCTTGCCCGTGGCAGCGTCGTAACAGTGGCCCACGCCCTTGTCGCTGATGCCGTAGACCAACCCGTCATGCACCAACAGCGACGGGACATAGAAGTTGTCCTTGTTCTCCCAGGCAACATGCGTTTTCGTCACATCGCCAGAGCCGTCCGCTTTGATGCACAACGTCTGTTTGTCGGGATGGCCACCGCTGACAAACACATGCTCGGCGTCGAAGGCGGCCGTCCCGGAGGTCGTCATGGAGGGACCTCCGCTGTAGAACCAGAGTTTGTCGCCGGTGTTTGGGTCGTAGGCGATCACCGAATTGCCGCCGCTCAGAACGATCTGATCGCGACCGCTGATGGTGGCGACCACCGGCGACGAAAAGCTGGTTTCGTCGGCACGCTGAACACGCCACACGATCTCACCGCTGGAGCGGTTCACGCCTGCCAAAAAACCGCCGCGGTTGCTGTCGGCGGCAACGACCACCAGCCCCTTGTACAGCGCGGGAGACGCCGCGTAGCCATGAATCGTTTCAAAGGGCCCGATCTCCTTTTGCCAGGCAAGATGACCTTCAAGGTCGACCGCCGAGAGCCAGATCGCCCGCTTGTTCAGAAACGTGATGAACACATGCCGCCCATCGCAGGCGGGAGTCGCCGAGGCCTGCGAGTTCTTGCGGTGCATATGCTCCAGCCCGCCCGAGTGCAGCACCGTGTTCCACAGTGGTTTGCCGGTCGCACGGTCGTAGGCCAGCAGCGACTGCGTGGCTTTGCCTTCATCGGCGGTCGCCAGAAAGACCTTGCCGCCGCACACGATCGGCGAGGAATGGCCGCGGCCAGGCACGTCGGCCTTCCAGATGACGTGCTGTGAGTCATCCCACTTTGTGGGGGTGCTGGTGGACGGACTGACCGCATCCAGATGCGACCCGCGCCACCAGGCCCAGTCGCCCTCGCCAACTTCAATCTCGGCCGCACTCTCCGCTTTGCCGGTTGCACCGGCTGCAGTGGCCGTCACATGCACTTCGGGAATGGGCTCGGGCTTCGAGCAGCCACTCAGTGCAGCCAGCACTACGAGGATGAGTGTTGGACGGTGCATGATCGATCTCGGCCTAAAGAGCCATGGGTGATTCCGGGACACCGCCCGTGGAGCCGGAACGGGTGGCAGAGTGGCTCCACGACAGGTGTTCCGGAATTACGCGAATTGATACAGGGTTTGCTCAGCGGGAGATGCGCTTCGCATACTGTGCCGCACCAATGATCGGCGCGCGGGGGTTGAGCGCCACCTTGACCGGCATGTCACCCAGCAGTTTGGCGAAGCGGCCCTTGTCTTTGAACGCCTCCATGAAGCCACCGCGCTGCATGGCGGCGAGAATCTTGGGGCCGATTCCACCGCCGACATACACGCCGCCCAGGCTCAGGCACTTCAGAGCCAGATTTCCGGCCTCAGAACCGTAAATCTCGCAGAACATGTCCATCGCGGCTGTCGCCAGCGGATCGGTCCGTTCCAAGCCATGTTTGCCGAGCACTGGCCCCTTCTCGCTGGCCTCGTATTCGGCGCGCACTTTGGGATCTTCCGGGTACCGGCCCGTATCCCGCAGGAACTCGTAGACGCTGACGAACCCGGGTCCCGAGAGGATCCGCTCGTAGCTGGCGTGGCCACCATGGACCTTCATCAGGTAGCGGAGCAGTTCAATTTCCAGGTCGTTGCGCGGGGCAAAATCAGTATGTCCGCCCTCGGACGCGATGGGATGATGGTCCTTCCCATCCCAGTAGAGAATTGCTTCACCCAGTCCCGTGCCCGCGGCGACAACGGCCACGTTGCCTTTGGAATCCGGCTTGCCGGGGTTCAGGACGCACAATTCCTCCGGCTTGAGGAACAACATCCCGAACGCGGCGGCCTCCAGGTCATTCAACAGCTTGACCCGTGGTGCCCCGATCAACTTGGCGAGGTCGCCCTCGTCGAGACTCCAGGGCAGGTTGGTTGTCTTGCAGCGTCCGTTGACGATTGGCCCGGCCACGCCGAAGCAGCCTGCGCTCAACGTGCAGGCCGGTCCGGCCGAAAGAAACGTCCGCACGATCTCGTCGAAGGTGGCATGCTTCTGGCTGGGGAACGTCTGCTCCCGCACAGGCGCATCCAGGGCGTCGATCTCGTACAGAGCCAAGACCGTCTTCGTTCCCCCGATATCGCCCGCCAGAATCATCTAAACACCCAAACGAGAATTGCAAACGGGATGGTCCGATGCCGCGACTACGGATTACTTGAGTTCTTTGATCCGAATGTTCCGGAAGGCCACGGGCGACCCGTGACCCAGAAAGCCAACGAAGCCAGATTTTCGCTTCAGGCCAGGATGTTGATTGCCGTCCAGCGTTCCTTTTTCGATCGCTTCTGCCACGTCGGTGTCGACGATCAGTTCGCCATTCAGGGTGACCTTCACCTTTGTCCCCTGCACAGAAACTTCTTCGACATTCCAGTCGCCGGGCTTCTTGACAAATCCGCGCTTCGCCGGGGCCACACCGTAAACTGAGCCACAGTACTGGTAGGGTTTCAACTTCGCGTACTGTTCATCGTTGTCGTCCAGAATCTGGATTTCCATGCCGGCATAGGCGGGGTCGCCTTCCAGCGGAGCGCGGAGCCCCAGACCATTGTTGCCGCCTGCCGGAAGTTTGAATTCGAAGCGGATGACGAAGTCGGAGTATTCCTTCTTGGTGAACAGCTTGCCTCCTTTGCAGACCAGCATGCCGTCTTCGACCACGTATTCCTTGGTCGCCCCCTGCCAGCCCTCCAACGTCTTGCCGTCAAACAAGGAGACGAAACCTTCACCCTTCTCCTTGGCGAGTTCCTTTTCATCCGCGCGAACAACGTTCGCAATCAGAGCGAGGCCACAGAGGACAAGCAAGGCGGAGCGCAGCATGATGATGATTCCTCAGATGAGCGTTGGTTCGCCAGGTGCGAACAGGAGGGCAGCAGAATGAATCAGTGGTGGGCCAGGGCGACGGCAGCATGCCCATGGTCGGTGGGTGCGGCATGGGGATCGTGCCCGTGGGACTCATGCCCATGGTCGTCGTGTTCATCACCAGACGGTGGCTCACTGAGATCCAGGCAGCAGCCACAACCGCCAGAGAGTTGGACCGAGCCAGCCAGAAACATGATCGACGCCAACGCGGAGACGTAAACTGTCTTCTCCACGTAGTTTGAGAGCTTCAGGCCAAACAGCAGGGTCGTGCCGCCGACGGGCGGGGCGAGGGTCCCCCAGACCAAGACGATGACCGCGCCCAGAAGGACCATGCCAATCCAGCCGCCCTTGGCGAGGACCGCCCGGAATTTCACCCAGTTGACGCCCAGCATCCAGAACCCGACCCATGCGGCAAGCGGGAGCCATGGCAGCAGTGGCTTAACAATGGCCACCACCAGCGCCGAAAGACCCGAACCCAGGAGTGTCAATGCCTGAAGCAACTCTTGCATAATCGCGCTTTGATGTCGGGGATTTTGTAGGTGGACAACTACTTGCGGAGATTGAATCCGCGCAAGCCCTGAGCTGACCGGAAAGCCAGCCAAGACATCGGATTTTCTAGCACAACGGCAAAACCATCGCCAGTCGCCCACAACAATTGTCCTGGCAGGCGAACTTCGCTGGACAATCCTCACAAACCGCTCGACAATCCGTCAAGGAATGTCGATGCGTTGACGGGACTCGCAAGCGACTGCGGAGACTGGCATGTTGTGGATGTGGATGTCATCACTATTTACACGTGTTTTTTGAATGTCGTGATACGATTGTTGGAGATTTATTGGTAGAATCGTATCCGGTAATCGTATCCGGTGCGAGGACATGGTTCGATGGCGCGGAAGTGGCAGCTGACGTGGCAGACGGGCAGGGATCGACATGGCCGCTGGAAGAAGATCTACCGCGGGGTGTGTTACTACTTTGAGGGTGGCAACGGCAAGACTGATAAAGCTGGCTATCAGAACGCACTGCGGCAGTGGCAGGACCTGAAGACCCGGCTCGATTCTGAAGCGGCCGTGGCCAAACCCTACCGGGCTGACTACCAGGCGGCGATCAGCGAATGGGAGGCTGTGCTGGCCTGGGCCCGCGAACAGGGCGACACGGCCATTGAAACGGCTGCCGCCATGAAGCGGGACGATCTGTGCCGTCGCCTCGAGAAGCCAGCCCCTCCACCCCTGGGTGTCGGCGACCGTCCGACACGCAGAGATCAGCTCAACCAGTCTCCTCTGCTGAGAAGGGTCTCGCCAGAACTCCAGCCTGGCAGTCCACAGGTCACCGAGAACGACGCGGAAGAGTTCTGCGATGTCCTGGGCATCCCTGACGACCTGGTGCCGGTGGAACACGTCCAGGATCTGCTGGCGAGGATCCTGACCGCCAAGACCTGGAATCTTCGTGTCGATGAGCAGAAGAAGAAGAAGGCCGGCACGGTCCCTCTGGACCAGAGCATCAAGCAGCATGTCGACGACTATGTGAAGCTGCGAGGCTCATCGGGAATTTCCCCGGGCGCGGTCGCGAACATCGCCCGGCAACTGGCCTACTTTCGGGACCATCTGGGCGGCGAGCGGTCGGTGGAGGACATCTCGGCCAAGGCCATCGACGAATGGCACACGCACCTGATGAAGGAAATCAACACGGGCAGGTTCTCTGGACCGTCCGCCAAAAACATCCAGCAAACTGTCAGGGCCTGGGTCCGCTGGCTCTGGGAACGGAAGGCAATCCAGGATCTGCCGCGCAACATCGGGACACCTCTGCACCGGATCCGCATCGAGCTGAAGCCGGTCAAAGTCACGGAGATGACTGACGTCCGGAAGGTGTATGACGCGGCAGCTCCATCAATGAAGTTGTACATCCTGCTGGCGATCAACTGCGGGATGACGCAGGTCGACATCTCTGACCTTCGCCCAGACCAGATTGACTGGAAGAAGGCGACCCTGACCCGCAAACGCGGGAAGACGAAACATGTCGGAACGGTGCCCACGGTGGTCTACCCACTGTGGCCGGAGACCTTGAAACTGCTTCAGGACAATCGGTCGAAAGATCCAAACCGCCTACTGCTGGCTCCTGGTGGTGGGCCGTTGAAATATGAAGTGCGGCGCGGCGACAAGACTGTGAAGCATGATTATGTCGGCCTCATGTTTCGACGGCTGATGAAGCGGCTGGACTTGGACAGCCCCTTCAAGTCGCTGAAGAAAACGAGCGCATCACTGCTGCGGGACCACAAGGACTACATTGGCCTGGAAGGACTCTTCCTGGACCACGCTCCCCGGAGTACGTCTGACAAGCACTATGCCGCGCCTCCATTGAAGCTGTTCGCGAAGGCTGTTGAATGGCTTCGGCAACAGTATCGCTTGAGCGGAGTTGATTTAGCTGATGCCTGAGAAGGGGCAGCCACAATCGAAGTCGACGGTATCCACCAGAATTTCCAGAATTCCGATTGACAGGGCGTTGACTTCTGCCGCGCGCTTAGTAGGATTCCGTCAATCGCAGTACGTGCGAATGCCAGCGACCCGAGGAGTGGGTCGTAGTAGAAGCTGGTGGTTGCCGTCAAATCTGTGATGTTGTCAAAAGTCGACAACCCCGCCTGAAAGAGTCAGCCGGTCGTCGCAGTGAGCTACGGAATAGGGCCTTGGAAAGTTTGCACTCTCCGTGCAAACTCCAACGGTTAGGCCTAAACAGGCCGGGGTGGCAGCTTTAGGAATCTCGCTTCAGCGTGATTCAGTGTCGCTAAAGGCTGCTTTAAGGAAGCGGGTGAGCGTCTTGCTCGTCCCTGCTGGCAAGCTTGGCTTGCCCACACCACAGGCACCTGTGGTGACTGCAGAGCAGAACCAAATCGGTTTTCTGCTGAAGCGTCAGCCAAGCGGCTGTGGTAGCGACTTACCGCAACTTGGGCTGAGCGCGTTTGGTGGCACTTTTCTCGCGAGGGAAAGTGTTGCACCAACCCCTTCCCGTACCTTACCAACCCCCCCCCCAAAAAATCACCAGGCCAAAACGCAGGACGACATAATGTCTTTAGACAAATCTTCTACGAATTCGCGCCAAATTTCCGTCATCGCGCGCGTGCCATCTCAGAAAAGGCTGGAGTACCACAGCCAAGCAGGTCAAGAACCGAAAGAGGCGAACCCGTGGGACGAAGTACCGCGCTGCTGTGAAGAGAACTGGCGGCAGGTGGATGCGAGCGCGGAGTCGGCAAGCATGGGCGAAGAATTCAATCCCGCCGACGAAGCGGCTGACTTCCACTGGCATGACGACAAGGTCGCCAGGCTGAACTACACTGCCCTCGGTCGGCGGCTGGCTCAGGCTGGTGATCTCTTCCGTAACCCGCAGGATGGCAGCGGGTTGATTCGGCTTCTGCCAGGCGGTTCGCACGTCAAGATCGTCAAAGGATCCGACCTCTGGCCGGTCATCGCGGATCGGATGCGCGTCCGGGTGGTGAAGGCAGGCAAGCTCAAGGGGAACCGGATCAACGCGGGCGACCTCAACGCCGTGCTTAAGTGCGAGTGGTTCCTTTCGCAATTCACGCCTGTGGATCGAGTCACCGCGGTCCCGCTGTACCTTCCTGACTTCACGCTGACAAAGCCGGGTTACAATGATGGCGGCGTCGGCAGCCGCCTGTTCTACGTTGGTGAAAAAGCCGTCATCGCCGATGGTATGGCAGTCATCAATTCGTTCCTGGACGTGATGGCGTTCGCCACCAACGCCGACCGCACGAACGCTGTTGCTGCGGCACTGACGGTGACGCTCCACAACTTCTGGCCCGGGGGTAAGCCCATCATCCTTGCCACGGCAACGAAAAGCCATGCCGGCAAGGACACCGTCATCCTGTTCGCCAGCGGCGTCCACAAGTCCGTGTCGATCTCCTACCAACCCACTGACTGGGCGGTCGAGCGCAGTTTCGTCGGAGCAGTGAAAACCTGCCACGATGCGGCAGTGATCGTGGTGGAGAACGCGCGTACGGAGCGGAACAAATTCATTGCTTCGGCATATCTCGAGCGGTTCGCCACCGATCCTGTCCCGTTGCTGTTCTCGACCGGCACTGGACAGCCGGTTAGAGTCCGCAATGACTTCGTCCTGGCGATCTCTACAAACTTCGGGACGGTCTCCGAGGACATCCTGAATCGGGCTTTGCCAATTCATCTGAACCCGACCGGAAACATCGCGGATCGGGACCCCCTGATTGGCAACCCTAAGCTGGAGTTCTTGCCAGCCAACGAAGAGAAGATCGCCGCCGAACTCCGGGGAATGATCGAACGCTGGACGGCTGCAGGCCGGCCCCTGGACACGGGTGTTCATCATCCGTTCGGCCCGTGGGCGAAGACGGTCGGCGGCATCCTGAAGGTCAATGGGTTCACCGACTTCCTGACCAACTACGGAGCCCGCAAGACCGCCGACGATCCGCTTCGGCGGGCGTTGGGAATCCTCGGGTCAACCCACCCAGACGAGTGGTTGACTCCCAGTGAGTGGGTTCCGCGGATCGTTGAGCTGGGCCTCGTGAAGTTGATCATCCCGGTCGCCGATCAAGGGTCCGAAGCTGGCCGGAGGCGGGGAGTCGGTGTCGTCTTCAGTAATCACCAGGAAGAGACCCTTCAGGCCGACACCGAAGACGAACTCCAAGTGACCCTCATTCTCGAAAAACTACGTGGACGGAACGGTGGCGAGGGTCGCATTAGGTATCAGTTTAAGCTGATCAAAGCGGAGCAGATCGGATCGTGATCGGCCTCTAGCAGCCGTTGACTGCTTCGGCGAGGTTGGGCTTGAGAAAGTTCCGCATCGCCAAAGCCCTCGGCTCCGGTGAGAAAGAAATCCATACGGTCTTCCCCGCCCAGCCGACATGCCGGTTGGGGCAGGACTACAGCGACCAGGATCGACCACCCACTTAGATCTGCACATACCCTGCCAACGTTGATCGGGTCGGCTGGGACGTAGATTAGAAGGCGGTTGGACAGCAGAATAACCGCCGTGTCAATTCAGCCCAAGCAACCGATGCTGGCCGTCCACAAAAGGATTAGCCTGGGTCTTCACCAGACCCAGGCTCTTTTTTCGTACGCGATATCATGTCCGTGCAGGGTGTGGTGGGTGTGTAGGGTGTCCCCCAACAATCTACTGCGCGAACTTGGCGCATGGCGATCACCTTGAGGTCTTTAACACTGGCAGCCTGGCAGAGCGGGTCATGTGCCTTATGGCGCTAATAACCATGCACAGCCAACACAGCATCCACGAAAAGTACATGTTGCAGAACGTTGAACCCGGTTGTCTTGGTGGCCGCTTTCGGGGTGCGACAAGCACTGTTCCCTCACACGGGACCGCCAGCGCAGCAGCTGACGAAAGCTGGATATGGCGTCGGGCAGATGGACAGCCTGGAATACCAGCGACGGAACGCCTTGTTATCAAGGTGCGTTTTTTGGTGGTGACACGGCATAAATAATAGGTCGCTTCTCAAATGGTGTGTCGACGCTCCCCATAGCGCCGCTACTGACCGTGCCAAGTTCGATCGATCGTCGAATTGGGTATCTCAAAGAATATTTGATATTTCTTTTGAGAAGTGGTTGACATGGCGAGTTTGGCCCTTAATATTGAGCTCCACTAACTTAATCGCGCAATGCGCGGACCACGGAGTCGAGCACAGAGTTAACGACCTTCATCGTCCATAAAGGGTTCGCCTGCGACTGTACAATCCAGGAAATACCCCACGGACGCGATGTACTCCGGCAAAGTGCCTGGAGTGAGACTCGATTGGGCGAGTCGTTGGTCACGTTCAAAACGTGCATGGCGACAATTGCCATTGGGATCGACGGGATTTTCCGTCGGGACCCGCAGTTCCAGACTTTTTGTCTGAAGTCGTCGAATCGCGACGAGGGAGTCTCCTCCACAGGGGGAGCCGTTGTTGATGGATTCAACAACGCTTAGCACGGGCTGATGCCCGCGCGGGCCGATGGCTCTTGTCCATCGGACTCAGTTGAGGGCAACCTCCGCCTCGGATCACTGACTTGTGATCGTAGCGTGCTGGTCGACCAGTCAGGGCTCTCCGCTTCTAACCCATCTGCGTTTGACCACCCGCAGTTCTGAGCGCCTCAAAGGCACTCAATCCAAACAACTTCGTATGACCCACTTTACTGGATGAAACTATGTCTACAAAACAAACATCTGTCGTCGCATCACCGCTTCAGTTCGTTCTGAACTTCATCATTCGCGCAAGGGAGCGGGTGAATTGCAACATTGGGCTGTCTGCCAGAGAGCACAAGGCGGAGCAGCAGTTGCTGCTTCATCTCGGCCTCCTCGAAACCCTGGTCCTGCCAGCGAAAGCCGACAGAGGCGAGCTGTCTCGTCGACTCCTGAATCCGCCGGACTACGCGAAGCCAATGGCTTTTCTTCGCGCCATCGCGGCCGACGTGGCGGGTCTCCACGACACCTTCGACGAACTCTGCACGCAGAACGGCTCGAAGAGCGCTTCGTCGGCGTGGAAGCTGGTGCAAATCCTCGATTTGTTGTTGCCGGACGAGTCGTTTTCCTGGCTGGACGGCCTCAAGAAGCAGCATAACCAAGATCGCTGCTGGGCTCGTTGTAGCCGTCCTGGCTGATGATAAGAAGTGACTGACATGCCTCTCAAGAGCTGATGGTGTTCGTCGCTAACTTCTGCCCGCGGAGGACAACTCCGCGGGCGGAGCCTGCCCGTGTCCAGATTCATGCGCCGATAAAGCCCAACAGCTCGCTCCCTCACAAATGGCCGTCATTCAAATGTCTTCGACGGCCCTCACGAATACATAACTCAATGAGCGCACTATGACCAAGCCAAACAATTCGCCGCCCCCCAGTGCACCGCGGAAAATTCAAACCGCGACTCCTGCAGCGTGGGCAGCCACCCGGAAATTCATCGAGAACGCGCGGTGCTTGCTGACACGTGACCACCCTATGGGCGATGATCGCCAGAGGGTGGAGTCAGACCTCGCGGGGCTCGAACGCATCGTGAGACCTCCTCTCGTCGCTGAACAAACTGTCGCGGAGAAACTGCAACATATCGAGTCGAGCGATTATCAACCGTGCTATCTGATCCGGCTCATCAGCGCCGAGCTGGAGGGGGTAGAGGTGTCGAGCGAGCGAATCCTGCAAGGCGCCGAGAAAGAGATCGCTCAGATGGCGGTGCCCTTCCTCGACACCATCGGACAACTTCTCCCCCCGAAGGTCCGCAAGAAGCTCGAATGGACCGCGCGGGCCGAACGCCTCTGGACCGGAGCCTCCTCGTCAGTGCTGGACGGACTGGAAGCGATGTGTGGGCGGTGCCACGTCGTCAGCCAGCGGACGACTGGATATCTGGAGCTTGACCGCCTGTTGGGTGGCCTTCCCGATGTGACCGTCCTGGGTGGCAGGCCGGGGACGGGAAAATCCACACTCGCCCAGAACATCGCCCTGAGCATGCTGGCGTCTGATGAGCAACTGGCGGTGTTAGTTCTGACAGTCGACATGGATCCTAAAGTCTGGAATCGGCGGCTCGTGTCGCAGTGTCTGAATGAAGCCCTGTCAGTGATCCAGGCGCGTCCACTGTCGGAGTCATATGAGCGGCTGACGGAAGGCGACCAAGGACTGCTCGCTCGCATACGCGTCTGTACGTTCTCGCTGCACAAGTTCCCGACAGCCACTGATGTCGCGAACGAAGCCATCCGCCACATGGACGTTGACTGCAAACGCTGCCTGGTCATCGTCGATTACCTGCAGGTCATCCCACTTCCAGAGGGAGTCAGCGACGCGAACGGCGACCAATACCGCATGAATTTCCTGCGGGAACTCTCAAGCCGAATTCGCGTCGGCGGCAGCGCTGAAGGAGCGGCGGTCCTGGCGATCTCCGAAATCCGCAAGGATGGCCACGATTCCCCGACGCTGGAAGATCTCCTCGGGAGCGCGCGGCTCGGCTACGCCGCGGACGCGGTGGTGGTCCTTTCGCATGCCGAAGGCGAGCCGACACGCGACAATTGCGTGACGACGATCGAGGTGGCGGTGGTGAAGACACGCAATGGGCATCTGGGAAGGACCAGCCTGCAGTTCCACTACGACCGTTACCGGTTTGAAGACGTGGTCCCGGTCACTGCGGCTGCTGAAAGGTCAGTTGCACCTGGACGAAGGCCGAATCCCAATGCGACGTGACGCGGCGCTCACGGGAGAGGCGGAGCCAGAACTGCTGGGGATCCAACACCGGCTGGCGGACGAGAAAGAAGACCGTCTGTGTTGCGATGGCTGTGGCACGCGCGCCATGCGGCCAGAAGTGCAATTCCGTGCCCTGCGCGTGGGGCCTCCCTTCTACCTGGGCCTGGCGGTTCCCGCTCTTTTGGAAAAGACTCCCGCCAATACCCACCCTCAGGCAGACTTTCGGCCGTTTGCGGGACGCCAACTCATCACCTTCACCGACTCGCGGCAGCGCACCGCGCGCTTCGCCATCAACAGCGGTCTGCAGGCCGAACGAAACTACGTCCGCAGTTTTGTGTATCACAAGCTGTGGTCAGAGGTGCGGAACACCGGCGGCCAGCTGGCCGGCAAGATCGCTGAAAAGCGAAAGATGATTCAGGATCTGCAGAATCTCCCGGAATCCTCACCGATGAGGGGCTGGTTGCCACGGCAGCAGTCTGAGATGGATCAGTTGCTGAAGGAGGCAGGAACCCCTGGAGCCAGCATCTCGTGGGGGAACATGCAGCGTGAGCTGGCCAAGAGTCCAGAAGTCAAAATCATCTTTGAAGAATACGCCAAATGGGTTCCGGGCCTGACCGATGTCTCTGAGTGCGCCCGATTTTTGTTGATGCGGGAGTTCGCCCGGCGCCCGAAGCGGCAAAATTCGCTGGAAACCCTGGGTCTGGTCAAACTCGACTTCCCCCAATTGAATGCAGCAACACCTCCCGGAAATTGGCCCCGCGATGACCACGAGTGGCCCAATTTCCTAAAGCTGGCCATCGACCACTTCCTGCGGGCGAACTCGATCGTCGACATGGACATCTCATTTCCGAAATGGTTCGGAAGCTCGGTGACGCTGCGGAAGGTCCTCGCTCCGGAAGAGACCCCAAAAAACAAGTTGGCAAGACGCTGGCCTGTGCTTGTCGACAAGGCTCGTCCCGACCGGCTTGCCCGCCTCCTCGCCGTGGCGTATGGGCTCAATCCTGCCGATCCCGACCAGCAGGTTCAAATCAATGGCTGGCTTTTGGACTGTTGGAAGCAGCTGCTTAAGGCCGGACTCTTCGCGTCCGATCCAGAGGGCTATCGGCTGAGACTCGAAGAAGCCCAGTTTCAGACCGTCGGCGATACGTGGGAATGTCCGGTGACACAGCGGCTGCTGGACACGACGCTCCGCGGCGTTTCGCCCTATCAGGTGGAGCATGACCGCTTTCATGGGCTGCGTTGCCGGCGTGTCGAAATGCCGGCGCTGCGCTATCCCTTTGAACGCGACGGCCAGCAGGGCGGCGGGAATGTCCCACGCGAGGCCATTCGTGCGTGGCTGCGGGATGACCCGAAAATCGCGGACCTGCGCGCCCACGGAACCTGGATCGAGTTCTCCGACCGCATTGCCGAGTTCTCCCACTACTTTGTTTCAGCTGAGCATTCCGCCCAGATCGGCAGGACTGAACTTCAAGAAACCGAAAAGCACTTTCGAGAATTTCAGATCAATGTTTTGAGCTGCTCGACTACCATGGAAATGGGGATCGATATTGGCGGGCTGACATCCGTGGCCATGAACAACGCTCCTCCAGGTCCGGCCAACTGGCTGCAGCGCGCCGGCCGCGCGGGGCGGCGGGAGATCTCGCAGGCCCTCACGCTGACGTTGTGTCAAAACCAGCCCCATGGCGAGGCGGTGTTCGCCAATCCGCGCTGGCCGTTCGATACGCCGGTGGCCGTGCCACAGGTGGCCCTCAACAGCCAAAGGATTGTTCAGCGGCACATCAACTCTTCGGCCCTGAGGGCCTTCCTGGCCAGCACGCTGAAGGATCACCACCGCCTTCGCTGTCGCTGGTTCTTTGTCACAGCAGAAGGGTTGGGGACTCAATCACCCGCAGATCAATTCATCGCGTGGCTCATGGCCGGAGAGTATCCCGCCGGGCTGCATCAACTGACACTTCAACTTACGGAGGGGACCTGCCTGGAAGGGCAGGATGCCCAGAATCTGCTGGACCGCACTGCGGCCGCGATGGCGCGATGCTCAATGGCCTGGAACGCCGACTTTGAGTCGCTTCGGCTGCAGTTTATGGACGCTGGCGGCGAAAACAAGGATGACGATGGCGATCTTCCCTTGCGCCTGGCTCTCAGATATCAACTGAAACGGCTGGAAGAGGAGTTTCTCCTGGGGACACTGGCCGACGCCAGCTTCCTCCCCTCCTACGGCTTTCCGCTGCATGTCGTGCCGTTCGTCAACACCAACGTCGCTGACTTCCGAAAGGCACGCCGGAACGAAGGTGCCAGCAGTGGCCGCGAAGACAACCGCAGTCTGAAAGCGTCGTACCCCACGCGGCAGCTGGCGATGGCCATCCGTGAATACGCCCCCGGGAACTCGGTGACAATCGGAAAACAGATCTTCCGCTCCGCGGGTGTGACGTTGAACTGGCAGATTCCGGCCCAGGACACAAACTTCTTTCAAGAGCCTCAGCAACTTAGGTGGGCGGCGCGCTGTCCCCGCTGCGGCGACTGGAAGACATCTGTCTCCAAGCTCGAAGGCCCCTGCCCAGTCACGGATTGCGGAGGCGAGATTCAGAGTTTTCAGTATCTGGAACCCTCCGGCTTCGCCGTCGATGTTCGTGTCGCCCCTTCAAACAACCTGGATGAACAAAGCTACGTGCCCCCCAGGAAGCCACGTGTGGCGTGCGGCGGCCCGTGGTCCGCGCTTCCCAATCCCGCCATCGGGCGTCATCGGCACGACCCCAACGGTCACGTGTTCCATTACAGTGCCGGCCAGACGGAACTGGGGTACGCGGTCTGCCTGGCGTGTGGGCGCGCGGAATCAGAATCGGAGCGTGCGCTGCCCGGAACCAAGCTGCCCTTCGGCATGATCGACCACATGCAGCTACGCAGCGGCAGCAAGGCGGCTGGAACACAATCATGCGCGGCGAATGGGCGTCCGTCGCTGATCAAGCGCAACCTGCGTTTTGGTGGAGAGTTTCAGACAGATGTCTTTGAACTTCAACTGCGATCGCCGCTGGCCGACGCACCGATCCTGACTGAGGCGGCGGCGATCCCATTGGCGATTGCCCTGCGGCTGGCATTGTCCCGACAGTTGGGCATCGAGTCACAGGAACTCGGCTGGGCCGTCGACCGTGTCCCCGGTGATCAGGCCTGGGGGATCTTGCTGTTTGACACGGCCGCCGGTGGCGCTGGGTATGCTGGGCAGGCCTCGTTTGAAATCACTGCGCTCCTGCGCAGTGCCCGCCAACTATTGGAGTGCCCGAAAGAGTGCGACCGGGCCTGCCATGCCTGCCTGCTCGATTTCGACACGCAGCATGAGACCGACCTGAGTCGCCATGTGGCTCTGGCCTGGCTGACCGACAACATCCTGGAAGCCCTGAGCCTGCCGGAGGAATTCCGCTGTTTCGGTGACAAGACAGAAGCTGAAACACGCTCGCTTGTGGAGGGTCTGCTTTCGCGGACCCGAATCCACGCGCCCACCCGGCTCGTGATCCCGCTGGCGGGAGCCCCGGCCGACTGGTGTCCCAATCAATGGGTCCTCTGGCCCCACCTGGTGAGGTTCGCCAACGATGGCGTGCCCGTCGACCTCGTCGTCGCCCCGGAGACCTGGGACGGGTTGACCTGGATCAGCCGATGGGAGCTGACTAGCCGGGCGGCAGCCCTGAAAATGTCGTTGTTCCTCGGTGGCACGCAGAAATTCGTTGGTGCGTCCGGCTCAGCGGCGGTTCCCCTTCTGAGTGTCGATGATGGCGACGGCGGAGCAATGTGGGCGGGGTTCGACACCTGCGCTCAGACCCCGGGCGAATCCTGGGGGGAAACTGAAGGGATTCCGATTGTCCGGGGACCTTTGAGGTCACTCGTCGTGGACAGAGTGCCCATTTCGTCGGACTCAGTCCTACAGCAGAAGCCTGAGACCTGTCAGGTTGTGCTGGTTGAGCGTCAACTGGATGGACTTGTCGACGGCTTTGGCTCGCGCTTCTGGGATCACTTGAATCAACGCTCTCCCTGGTTGGACACGCTCCTGCTGCAGCCACAGGTGACAGTGACGTACAGCGATCGCTACCTCAGGTCCCCGTTGACTGGCAGACTTCTGCACGAAGTGTTGAAGACCCTGGCACAAAAGTCGTCAATTGCCAAAGTGGCGGTATCGTGCGAAGGGATGAATATCGACACGGCACGCGGAAACGAACCATTATTCCGGGATTGGTGCGGACGGCAGCAGCAGACGGCGGTTTTGAGTGAGCTGTTGCGGCCGTTCAATGCATCGGTTCACGCACTGGAGAAGTCACACATGCCCCACGACCGGTTCCTGCGGCTGGAATGGCCCAACGGGGCGGCCGTGCGCATCACCTTAGACCAGGGGTTGGGATTTCTTGAGACCGGTCGTCCCACGCAGCATGTCAGCTATCGGGCGAACACTGCAACACTCGCCAATCAGATTGAACACGCCCAGTTCAAAGTATCGCTGCGACATGGACAGGCAGTCCGCCTCTACGTCGAGCGGATCCGCTGACGATGACGGGGCCAAGCTTGGAGCCACCAACGGCTTGACCTGACACCGAGGCCACTCAATCGAATGGCCCAACTGCTGATGGCATGTCGTGATGAGCATGGCAGACGAGTGTGATGGTCAGCTTGAAGGACCCCTTCCACGAGTCGATGGCTCTCGGCTTTAACCATCGCATTTCCTTCATGTGCTGGAATTGTCGGAAGGACTTTTACTTGCCAAACGCCACGAAAGTCCATTCTTAAAAAATCGACTTTGACGCATCACCGGCCGGCATCTCGTGCCGATACGGCCAAGCTCTCGGCTCGTTTCCCACTCAGTTGCTGCGTCCTGTCAGGCGAAGCCATCGTGCGGGTTTCGGGCCGTTCCCGCAGTACTGTGGTCATTTCGCCGCACTGTCGGGCTTGATAGACTCCTGCATTGCCCGATCGCCAGCATCGACTCGGGCATTGGCTTGCTCCTGCGACCATTGATCGAAGAGGCGCTTTTTGCCACGTCGACCAAAACCGGGCTCTGGTTTGCTTCTCCCCGTTCACCAATTGAAATATGGCCATCAAGAAGTCCGACCTCTACTCGTCCCTCTGGGCCTCGTGCGATGAGCTGCGTGGGGGATGGATGCCAGCCAGTACAAGGACTATGTCCTGTTCATGCTGTTCATCAAGTACATCTCGGACAAGTACGGAGCCTCGGAGGACTTCGCCCCGCCGGTGGTCATTCCGCCGGGTGCCAGCTTCAAGGACATGATTGCCCTCAAGGGCAAGCCGGACATCGGCGACAAGATCAACACCCACGTCATCCAGAAGCTGGTGGACGCCAACAGCCGCCTGTCGCGGCATGACTTCCCCGACTTCAACGACCCCAACAAGCTGGGCGAAGGCCAGGCGATGGTGGACCGGCTCACCAATCTGGTGGGCATCTTTCAGAAGCCAGAGCTGGATTTCTCCAAGAACCGGGCCGACAACGATGACATCCTCGGCGACGCCTATGAATATCTGATGCGGCACTTCGCCAGCGAGAGCGGCAAGAGCAAGGGGCAGTTTTACACCCCGTCCGAGGTCAGCCGCATCATCGCCAAGGTGATCGGCATCGGGCCGGAAAACGCCGTGGCCTCCACGACGGCGTACGACCCCACCTGTGGCTCAGGCTCGCTGCTGCTGAAGGTGGCCGATCAGGCGGGCAAGCACATCACGCTGGAGGGTCAGGAAAAAGATGTGACGACCGCCGGCCTGGCCCGCATGAACATGATCCTGCACGATTTCCCGACCGCCAACATCCTCTCCGGCAACACCCTGGCCGCCCCCAAGTTCAAGGATGGAGAGCAGCTCCGGACCTACGACTATGTGGTCGCCAATCCCCCGTTCTCCGACAAGACCTGGAGCACCGGGCTCATTCCGTCGAAAGACCCCTACCAGCGGTTCCCGTGGGGTGAGCCACCGGGCAAGCAGGGCGACTATGCCTATCTGCTGCACATCCTGCGGTCGTTGAAAAGCACCGGCAAAGGGGCGTGCATTCTTCCGCATGGCGTGTTGTTTCGGGGCAATGCCGAAGGCGTCATCCGCCAGCAGCTGGTGCGGTCGGGCTATCTCAACGCAATCATCGGCCTGCCGGCGAATCTGTTCTATGGCACCGGCATCCCCGCCTGCATTCTGGTGCTCGACAAACAGAACGCCGCCGCCCGCAAGGGGATCTTCATGATCGACGCCTCCAAGGGCTTCATGAAAGACGGCCCCAAGAACCGGCTGCGGGCCCAGGACATCCACAAGATCGTGGACACCTTTCACAAGCAGCTGGAGGTGCCGCGATATTCGCGGCTGGTGCCGCTGGCGGAGATCAGCGACGCGAAGAACGATTTCAATCTCAACCTCCCGCGGTACATCGACAGCACGGAACCGGAAGACCTGCAGGACATCAACGGCCACCTGCGGGGTGGCATTCCAGAACGCGACATTGACGCCCTCGACCGCTACTGGCAGGTGATGCCCAGCCTGCGGGCCACCTTGTTCAAGCCGGGCCAGCACAGGGGCTATTGGGAGCTGACCAGCCCGGATGTGAAGCCGGCCATCTTCGGCCACCCGGAGTTCACGGCCTTCAAGGCCGGCGTCGACAAGCTCTTCGCCAAATGGAAAAAGGTCAACACGCCGCTTCTCAAGGGCTTCGCGGCGGACGCAGCCAGCAGCCACCCCAAAGCCCTCATTGAAACGCTGTCTGAAGATCTGCTCGCCGCTTTCGCCCGTGCGCCGCTGCTGGACCAGTACGACATCTATCAGCATCTCATGGATTATTGGGTCGAGACGATGCAGGACGACTGCTATCTCGTTGCCGCCGACGGCTGGGTGCAGGCAGCCAGGCCCCGGCTGATTGTCGAGGACAAGACCAAGAAGGCGAAAGAGAAGCCTGATTTCACCATCGGCAAAAAGAAGTACAAGGCCGAGCTGATCCCATCGGTGCTGGTCATCGCCCGCTACTTCGCCAAAGAACAGGCGGCCATCGAGAAGCTGGAGACTGACATCGCCGCCTTCCAGCAGCAAATGGAAGAGTTGGCCGAGGAACACAGCGGCGAAGGGGGTTTGCTGGAAGACGCGAAAAATGACAAGGACAAGCTCACCAAAGCCTCTGTCGCGGCCCGGCTCAAAGAGGTCAAGGGCGACGCTGAGTCTGCCGATGAGCGTAAGCTGCTGGGCGAATACCTGGCCTTCAGCGAGCAGGAGGCGGCGGCAAACGCCGCTCTCAAGACCGCACAGGAGAGCCTCATTGAAAACGTCCTGCGGCAATTTGCCCGGCTGACCGAGGACGAGGTCAAGGCCCTCGTCGTGGACGACAAGTGGCTGTCCACCCTGGCCGCCACCGTGCAGGGCGAACTCGACCGCGTGTCACAGACCCTCACCGGCCGCATCCGCCAGCTCGCCGAACGCTACGCCATCCCGCTGCCGCAGCTCACCGCCGAAGTTGCCACACTCGCCAGCCGCGTAGACGAACACCTCAAGAGGATGGGGGCGGTATGGAAGTGAAGCCCGGCTACAAGCTGACGGAGGTGGGTGTCATCCCGGAGGACTGGGAGATGCTCCGTCTCGGAGGACTCTCGGTTTTTGCGACGAGCGGGTCGCGTGGATGGGCAAGACATTATTCTGAAACCGGTCCACTGTTTGTTCGAAGCCAGAACGTGCGAGACGGTCAACTCGATTTCACTGACCGGCAATGTGTGATTCCCCCGGCGGGGACCGAAGGAAGTAGAACTCGTCTAAATCGCGAGGACCTGCTGATCACGATGACCGGCAATAGTGTTGGCAATGTTGCATGGGTCGAGCAGGATTTAGGCGAGGCTTACATCAGTCAACATGTCGGACTTGTTAGACTCAGAGACCCATCGCTTGCGGAATTCGCTTGTCGTTTCCTTATGCCCGGTTCACCCGGTAACTGGCAGATTTGGGCGAGCCAAGCCGGGCAGAGCAAGCCGGGCCTAAACCTCAAGAATTTGAGTGATTTTTGGGTGGCATGCCCACCCTTGTCAGAACAACGGGCCATCGCGGCGGCACTGAACGATGTGGATGCGCTGCTGGGCGTGCTGGACCGGCTCATCGCCAAGAAACGCGACCTCAAACAGGCCGCCATGCAGCAACTCCTCACCGGCCAAACCCGCCTCCCCGGCTTCCACGGCGAGTGGGAGGTGAAGCGGTTGGGAGAATGTGGCGAAGTCATCATGGGACAATCGCCGCCAGGTGCCTCCTACAATCAAAACAGTGTCGGAACTCCGCTCATCAATGGGCCTACTGAGTTCACAGATCGCAATCCAATAAAGATTCAGTGGACCTCAGAGCCAGCTAGGTTTTGCAAGTCGGGAGATCTCTTGATCTGTGTGCGAGGAAGCTCGACCGGTCGCACGAACTACGCGAATGACGACTATGCAATTGGCCGAGGTGTCGCGGCTATCCGAGCTAAGGGATGCAACAATACAGATTTCATGAGCTATCAAGTTATCTCAGGTGTTTCTGAGATTCTGGCAGCAGCAACAGGTTCCACGTTTCCCAGCGTAGACGGTGCCACTTTCAAAAAAATCGCGATTCCTCTTCCGCCTCCCCCCGAACAGGCCGCCATCGCGGCCGTGCTGACGGACATGGACGCAGAGTTGCTGTTGTTGGAGCAGCGGCTGGCCAAGACCCGCGACCTCAAGCAAGGCATGATGCAGGAACTGCTCACCGGAAGGACCCGACTCGTATGATCCCGCGTGAGACTGCATCATGATCGGGCTGGTCGATTTCCTGGCGGCATCGGGAATCACTTTCAACACCCAGAGCACCAAGGTCCATCTGGCTTGCTGGAATGGGAGTGAGCACCCGCTTGATGTGTACTTCGCCGGCCGCTTCCAGGGCTGGCAGGAGCATCAGCCCAAACGCAACTTTGGTTGCGAACACGTGCTGAGTTTGATCGACCTCGGCCATTCTGAATCGTGAAGCGTATTGGATGAACGTGCTTAGAACCCGTGAATTCGGCTTGAATTGATTAATTGCTGGAAGAGGTCCCCATGAGCCCCATCCGTCCCGAACGGGTCACCCAGGACCGCGTCATCAGCTTGTTCACAGACCCGGCACGGGCCGATTGCCTGGGTTACCGCTATCTGGGGGACTGGCACCAGCGGGACGGCAACCGCAACATCGAGGCCGAACTCCTGCGGGCCAACCTCAAAGCCCGGGGCTATTCCGATGCCCACGTCTCGGCCGCACTGCAAAAGCTGCTGGCCGCCGCAGATGGCACGGGCATCACCCTCTATCAAGCCAACCTGCGGACCTACCAACTGTTGCGGTACGGCGTGCCGGTGCAGATTGCCGCCGGTGCCCCGAACGAGACGGTGCACCTGGTGGACTGGGAACATCCCCAGAACAACGATTTTGCCGTCGCCGAAGAGGTGACCCTCCGCGGCGGTTTCGAGCGGCGGCCGGACATCGTGCTGTATCTGAACGGGATCGCCATCGGCGTCATCGAATTGAAGCGTGGCTCCGTCGAAGTGGCCGATGGGGTCCGCCAGCTGTGCACGAATCAAGAGTCGATTTTCAACCTGAACTTTTTCACCACGGTCCAGTTCGTGTTCGCCGGGAATGACTCGCAGGGGCTGCACTACGGCACAGCCACCAGCAAGGAGCAGTTCTATGTGGAGTGGAAGTCGGCCCGGAACAGTGACGGCCATGCCCTGCCCCCCGGTGCCCTGCTGGACCGGCCACTGGCCGAGATCTGCGAGAAGACGCGGCTGCTCGACTTGATCCGCAACTTCATGATCTTCGACGGTGGCATCAAAAAAGTGCCCCGCCCCCATCAGTATGCCGGCGTCAAAGCCGCCCAGGACCGCGTCCGCAAGCGGGAAGGCGGCGTCATCTGGCACACGCAGGGGAGCGGCAAAAGCATCCTGATGGTGCTGCTGGCCAAGTGGCTCCTGGAGCACGACGCCGAGGCCCGGATCCTGGTCATCACCGACCGCGACGAGCTGGATCAACAGATTGAGGGGGTGATGCGGAACGCGGGGGTGATCGGCACAGAGGCCCCTTCGCCGCGGATCACCTCGCGGGCGGAGTTTGTCCAGAAGCTCACCGCCAGCACCCCACGCCTGCTGTGCGCCCTGCTGCACAAATTCCAGCCTGACCTGACAGTTCCACCGCCGCCGATTCACGGACAGTTCTATGTCTTCGTGGATGAATGCCACCGCACCCAGGGCGGGAGCATGAACAAGCAGATGAAGAAGTGGCTCACGACCGCGATTTTCATCGGCTTCACCGGCACGCCGCTGCTCCGCAAGGACAAGCAGTTGACGCGGGACGTTTTCGGGACCTACATCCACACCTACAAGTTCCACGAAGCGGTGGCGGACAAGGTGGTGCTGGACCTGAAATATGAGGCCCGCGAAGTGCCGCAGCGGCTGACCTCGCCAAAGTCCATTGAGGCCTACTTTGAGCAGAAGACCAAAACGCTGAACAATTTTCAGCGGGCGATCCTCCGCAAACGCTGGGCGACGATGGAGGAGCTGATGAGCGCCGGCGAACGCAAGCAGCGGATCCTGCACAGCATCATCGAAGACTTCAGCCTGAAGCCACGGCTGAACAATGACCGCGGCACGGCGATCCTGGTGGCGGCCAGCATCTACGACGCGTGTCATTATTTCCGGCTGTTTCAGAACACATCCTTTGGCCACCTGTGCGGGATCATCACCTCCTTTGAGCCGAACGCGTCGGCAATCTCCAAAGAGCCGCCCAACAGCGACGAACGGTACAAATTCGACACGTACACGCTGCATGTGCTCAAGAGCGGGCAGACCACGAAAGAGTATGAGGGCGAGACCAAGCGGCGGTTCATTGATGAGCCGGCGAACATGAAGCTGGTGATCGTGGTGAGCAAGCTGCTGACCGGCTTCGACGCGCCAAGCTGCACGTACATCTATCTCGACAACGAACTCCACGACCACAATTTGTTCCAGGCCATCTGCCGCACCAACCGCCTGGACGGCGTCGACAAGGATTACGGTCACATCGTGGACTTCAAGGAACTGTTCGGGGATGTGCAGGAGGCGATCGCGGTTTACAGTTCCGACGAGCTGGACATTGATGCCGGGTGCGGCGGCAGCAACAACGTCGAAATCAAGAACTGGCTGGTCGAGGGCAAACAGCAACTGGACACCGCGCGGGAAGCCCTCCGCTACCTGTGCGAGCCGGTGCCACTGCCGCGGGAGATGGAGCAGTTTCTGCACTATTTTTGCGGGGATGCCAGCAACCCTCACGCTCTCCATGAAACGGAAGCGCTCCGCATTTCTTTTTACAAGGCCGTCGCGGCGTTCGTGCGGGCTTATGCGGACCTCGCCCAGAATCTCACCGAGGCGGGATACAGCGATGCCGAGGCCGCGGCGCTGCAGCAGGAGGTCGACTTCTACAGCGAGACCCGCAAGCAGGTCAAAAATCACGCGGGAGAAGAGCTGGACATCAAGCCGTTTGAGGCGGACATGCGGCACCTCCTCAACACGTACGTTCAAGCCGATCCCGCGGCGGCCCTGGGCGACCTGAGTGAACTTTCCCTGACCGAACTGATCATCGAGACCGGGATCCACGACGCCATCGCGAAGCGGCTCAACGAGAAGGGAACTCGGTCCAAGAATGCCATCGCCGAGGCGATCATCAACAACGTCCGCAAGACGATCATCCGCGACCAGCTCACCGACCCGAAGTTCTATGCTCAAATGTCCCGGCTGCTGGATGATCTCATCGCCCAGAGCCGCGCCGACACCGCCGCCTATGAGGAATTCTTGAAGAAGGCGGAGGAGCTGGTGAAGCAGATGGCAGGCAAGGGATCGGCCGGCGGCGTGCCACTGGCACTTCGCGGCAAGCCGGAAGCCACGGTCCTGTTCACCAACCTGGACAGTATTCCCTGCACCAGCTTCCAGTGCCCTGCGGACGAGAATGAACGGGCTCAGCTGGCCCTCGCCCTCGACCAGGCGATGCGGATCCATGCCCCGGCTGGCTGGAAGGGGGACGAAACCCGTGAGAAGCAGGTACTCAACGCCTTGTTCCCAATCATGTCACGGGATCGGGAAGCGACGCAGGCGATCTTCGAGATCATCAAGAACCAGCGGGGTTATCGATGAGCGAGACCATCCGCCTGGGCGATGTGACCATTCAGGTGACGCGCAAGAGCGTCAAGCATGTCCATCTTTCAGTGTATCCGCCGGATGGCCGCGTCACCCTGGTCGCCCCCACGGCCACGCGGCTGGAAGTCGCCCGCGCCTACGCCATTTCAAAACTGGGCTGGATTCGGGACCAACGGGACAAACTGGCGAAACAGGCCCGGGAAACTCCCCGCAATTTTATCGAACGCGAAAGCCACTACCTCTGGGGCCGGCGGTACCTCATGAGCGTCGTCGAGAGGGAGCAGAAGCCGGTTGTGACCCTGGATCACAAACGCATCACCCTGACCGTGCGCCCACATTGCGATGCGGCCAAGCGGCAGCAAGTCGTCCATGAATGGCACAAATCCCTGCTCCACACCGCCATTCCGCCACTCATCAAGAAGTGGGAAAAGAAACTGAAGGTGGAGGTGGCTGGTTACTTCCTACAGCGCATGAAAACTAAGTGGGGCAGCTGCAACCACAAGGCGGGACACATCCGGCTGAACACCGAACTCGTGAAAAAGCCCAGGGATCTCCTCGAATACGTGATCGTTCACGAAATGGTCCACCTGCTGGAGCCAACGCACAGCGACCGCTTCGTCGCCATCCTTGAAAAGCACTTCCCCACCTGGCGCGAGGCCCGTGCCGAACTCAATGAGTTGCCGTTGGGGGCGGAAGTTTGGAAGGGGTGAGGTTTTTTGCAGGTGGGGGGCGAAAGGTCGCGGCGCCGTGCAACTCGCTGCTGTGCCACGTCATCGACTGTCCAAACTTAGTCTCAAAATTCCTCTTCCCAATCCTCGTCGACGTCCACTCCACCATTTTCACCATCTGAATCATCGAAGGCCGGCTCGTCGCGACGGGGCCCGGTTCGGCGCGGATTTTCGGTCAGAATACACCACGCGGCTCGTTCTGGCGAGCCGCAGTGGGGGGATTCGATCTGGGAGGAAGCGCTGGGAGGCAGGCTGACAGAGGCTGGGCGGAGTGATATAGTCGCTTTCTATCTCATGACCGTGGGTCTGCGATGTCCGATCCTGCACCACTTCCACCAAAGGCCGCGCCGGAAGCCGATTCCAGTGACCGGGACGACGCGTTGACACTGGTCCCGACGCTCATCCAGGAAACGATTTCCTTTAACGGCAATGACACCGTGGCTCTGCCCAGTGGGCTGGCGACCGGTTCAAAACTAGGGCCTTATCAACTGGTGCGCAAGCTGGGCCAGGGGGGGATGGGGGCCGTTTATCAGGCGGTCCACACCAAGCTCAACAAGACGGTGGCTCTCAAGGTGCTGCCGGCGGGATTTGCCTCGACCGAAGGCGCGCTCGAGCGGTTCGGGCGCGAGATGCAGGCGATCGGCAAGCTGGATCATCCGCATATCATCCGGGCCACCGACGCCGACGAGTCGGATGGCACCCATTACCTGGTGATGGAGTATGTCGCCGGGATTGACCTTGATGCCTTGGTGCGGACCCATGGGCCACTGTCGGTGCGGGACGCCTGCCGGGCGATGCGTCAGGCGGCTCTGGGACTGGAGCACGCCCACGGGCATGGCCTGGTGCATCGCGATATCAAGCCCTCGAACCTGTTTGTCACGGACAAGGGGCAGATCAAACTGCTCGACCTGGGACTGGCGCGGTTTGGCAACGACAGCGAGCAGCAACGGGGATTGACGCTGGTCGGCCAGGTGCTGGGAACGCCCGATTACATGGCCCCCGAGCAGTGGGACGACACCCATTCCGTGGACGAACGGGCCGACTTGTACGCGCTGGGCTGCACCCTGTTTTTCACGCTCACGGGACGGGCACCCTACGCGGATGTGACCCGATCCTCGCTGCTGCAACTGATGAAGGCGCATGTGGAGGGTCCAATTCCCAGCCTCATGGACTTCCGCCTCGACGTCCCCGCGCCGCTCAACGCCGTCTTTCTGCGTCTGGTCGCCAAGAAGGCGGAGGACCGCTTTCCGACGGCGGCGGAAGTCGCCGCGGCCCTCGAACCGTTTGTCCGGGAAAGTTCGGGCCAGTCGACCCCGAAAGGTGAGCCGATCTTCGCGCCGGGGAAGGAGCCCCCGCCGCGACGTCCGCAACCGGAGGTCCCGGGAACCAACCCCGATTTTGGTCCGGCCAGTTTGGGCCGCCTAACGACCCGTTCGTTCATCGCCTCGGACCTCGCGGAGTCTGCTGACCCAAGTCTGGCGGGTTCGGCCAGGGCCTGGCGTCGCCGGGTGCTCGCCATCGGTTTGGCCGGTGCGGGGCTTGCGCTGCTGATCTGGTTGTCCATCGGCTACCGACCTGCCGCGGAGTCAGCTTCCGCGAAGCCGGTGGGGGTGAACGACACGAACTGGCACGGGTGGCCGCCGGGTGCCCCCAAGCCGGCGATCGCGCCCTTCGACGCTGGCCTGGCGAAACGGTATCAGACAGCCTGGGCCGAGTATCTCGGCCTCCCCGTCAACCGCACGAACTCGGCGGGCATGGAGTTTCGACTGATCCCGCCCGGGGAGTTTGTCATGGGAACTCCGGGCGATGAGCTGAAAAAGATCATCGCGCAGCCCAAGGCCCTCGAGACCTACTGGAAGGATTTTCTTCCCCACGAAACCCCGCCACATCGTGTTGTGCTGCCCGACCCCATCTACGTCGCCTGCGAGGAGGTGAGTTACGCCCAGTTTGCCAGGTTTGTGAAAGACACGGGCTACGTGACCACGTGCGAGAAGGATGGCGGCGCCCCGGTCATCTTTGACCCCAAGCACCCGAACAACATCTGGAGCAACCGCCGCTTCAGCCCGACCGAGGATTCGCCAGTTGTGCTGGTCTCGTGGGACGATGTCCAGGCCTACCTCAAATGGTTGATGTCGCAAAACGGGGAAGTCCCCCACCGCCTGCCGACGGAAGCCGAGTGGGAGTATTTCTGCCGGGCGGGCGATGAGGGAATCAAGCCCAGCGTGCCGGAGTCCGCGAACCCCTGGGGGCTGAGAACACTGCTGGAATTACGCCATCCTGTCGTGGCTGAATGGTGCGACGATTTTCCACGCACCTACACCGCCGAACCGCAGATTTCCCCACGAGGGACAACGGGAGGCAAAACGGGGGGAACAGCTGGAGGAACAACGGAGGTTCAACGAGTCCTGCGCGGCTTCCCCCTGGTTGACGTCCCGCGATACGGTGAACGCTTTGTCGTCCCCCCGGTCTACAGTTCCGAAGTCGGCTTTCGTTTGGTGATCCCGGTGAAACGACCGAACCAATGAATGGTGCCGCGATTGAGGCAGGCGGGTCTGCTTCGCTGCAACGCGCGGCGGTCTGAGCGGTGGAATGACTTGCACCGCGCTGTCCGCAGGCGATTCTCATTCCACCGCGCCCGGGCTACTACGCGGAGGTGTCGCGGCGGATTCACGAGATTCTCAACAGCTTCAGTCCGCTGGTGGAACCGCTTTCCCTCGACGAGGCGTTTGTCGACGTGCGCGGCTGTGAGCCGCTGGTTGGTTCAGCCGTAGAAATCGCCAACAGGATCAAGAGGGAGATCCGGGAGCATGTGCGGCTCAGCCGGGTGACGGAGCGGTCAATGGAGCGGCTTGGGCTTCGCACCATCGGGGACGTGCGAATCATCCATTTCTCGAAGCTGGCCCAGGGGATCGACGACCGGAAGGTCATTCCAGACCGGGAAGCAAAATCCATTTCACATGAAACGACGTTTCCCGTCGATATCGCGGACGATATGGTCCTGCGGGCCACACTGCAGGAGCTTGTTGAACAGGTGGCCTGGCGGGTTCGCCATCACGATCGGCGCGGGCGCACGGTCCAGTTGAAGGTCCTGTTTTCTGACTTTCGCACGATCACCCGTGAAGCCACGCTCTCGGAGGCAACGGACATCATCGGGGAGATCTGCCAGGCTGTCTTTCAGCTCCTGGACAATTGCGGTCTGGGGCCGGAGCAACCCCTCTGGCTGCTTGGTGTGGGACTGGGCGGCTTTTCAGGGGAAGAACCGTGCAGCAGTCGCTGTTTCCAGATCCCGCCCGTGAGAAGCTGTCACAACTTGACCAAGTTTCAGATTTGATTCGCGACAAGTTCGGCCGTGAGGCCCAGAATCGTGGAAGTGGATTGCGCCCACCGCCGGACGCCACGGCACTGATTTGGATTGATTGCCTGGCCGGACTTTCCAGCGGGCGCTTGGTAGGATTTCCAACACACACGATTGCAGCCTCCAAGTTTGTGTTCCACGTCACCATGCTCAGGGCTGAGCTGAGGGCCGCTGATGTCAATTTCTCTGACACGGAGTTGGGCACGCTCTGCGATTAGCCACCCACTGCCTTTGAAAAAAGCACTCGACTTCTTCGAGAGCGCCAACAATCTCACCTGCACCGTCGTCGTGGGGCGAGATTTGAATCCTGACCATCGAGCCTACCTGGCGCGGTGGGATGGCATCGACCTGGTGGTTCGAGAACTGACAGAGGAAATGCAACAGGCCTGGAGCATCAAGCCCAGTGCCCTGATTTTGCAGCGTGACAGCGATGACACATTGCTGCCAGTAGTTTCAACCGAACGCCGGTACTCCCTCTCCGTCGAACAAATCCGGCTGGTGACCAACAGTGCCGGTCAAATGTGCCTCAATGGCATCTGCCGCTACGCCTGCGATTCGCCAGCACCCCTGGACTTCGGCGGTGCCATTCAGGTGCATTATTTTCGACCGAGCATCGGAGCCACCACTCGGCGTCAGCATGCCGGATTATGCCATGCCAATCGGATGCTCGGATCGCCTGGAGGAATCCTCCCCTTTGAATTTGACCTGCCGTGGCTGGATCGTACCGACCTCAACCAAAGGCAGCCGCTGGCGCTCTTCATGCAGATCTTTACGGCCGACAACTGGGAACAGCCGCGCAACTGCCGCCGAGTGAGCAACCTGACCTCCGCATTCGTCGACATCTGGTGAAGCGCTGTCGATTCGGTGACAGCACGGCGGCAGCCCACAAGCAGTGTTGAAATGGTTGCATTCAATCCCTCCTCGGCACGATTGGAACACAGCATGGAAAACGATGACAACGAAGACCGCGGCGATGATGAGTTCGACGGCAATGGTGAGCATGAACAGGTTCCAAATGAGGAACAGTTGAAATCCGAACATTCCAGGCCGGATTTCAAGTCATCCATGAAATGGGACGAGACGAAACCGCCACCACTGGAGCCACTGTCGTCCCGCGCGAACCTAATCTATGACGCCGGCCTTCCGCTGCGAGAATAGGCAAGTCTGTCCTCAACCAGGCGTTCTCACAGGTTGGACAGGGCCGAATAAGCTAAAATGTTAGCGTAAACACGTCATAATACATGATGTGGAAATAGCTCTCGGGAGAACCGCACCAAAGACCCTGGCTTCATGGGCGTGGACGGTTTACTGCTGGCGATCGCCGCCCGTCAGGGTGACCACGACTTTCGTGGTCTTGCCCTGCCTCTTTGCTTGCGTCCCCAGGCAGCCTGCTGCCGCAATTCTGCGCGGCATCGCCAGCGCGTGCCATTCCGGCATTGATGCGGGCACAAGCTTGACAGTCCCGATCATCGGGCCGCCGCCCGCGCCAGCGTGGCACCGACCTGACCTGGATCGCCCGTGGTCTCTGCAGGCACCGCATGTGCCACTTCGTAATGTGGCTGCTGCGAATTGCAGGATCGGCGCATGCGAACTCAATCAGGCAAGCGGCCCGAGATCGGGCGGTTCACACCTCGCCCCTTCTCCCCTTCGCGCCGACTGCTGCAGGATTCGCTGCCTGCTTCGGCCAGTTCCCATTCCTATCGGGGCTCCCATGCGCACCAACACGATGAACATCCGTGTCCAACTCCCGGACAATGCCAACGCCGCCGCCTTGGTGCTGGCGCTCCAGCAGAAATTTCTGGTGATGGTCAGGCATTTGGGTGCAAAAGCCACCCTCAGTCAACTGCCACCGCCCATCGAAGATCTGCAGATCAAACGCTGGATCGTTGATGACTGCGACACTCATGCCAGTAATGGTGTGGACCTGCTGATGGGCCTGGGAAACGTGGCCGATGCCACCGACAACATCTTCGGCAACATGGTCTTTGAGGATGAGCAGGGAGTGATCCACGTCGTGCTCACAACCTACGAGATCATTCAAATCCTCGATCCCGCCGACAGGGCAGACTTGCTCCGTCAATTCGCGATGGAGACCGCTCAAATTGAGATGGCATCACCCGCCAACCGAACCGGCTGACAGTTTCAACCGGCGGATCGAGTCAGTGTTTGGCTATCGGCTTGTTCTTCAACACCTTCAACCATCCGCATCGGAGTCCTGTATGTCGCACATCGTGCAGATTCAAACTGAAGTCCGTGATCCCGCCGCGATCTGTTCCGCCTGCGAACGGCTCAGGCTGCCGGTGCCGATGCGGGGCACATTCAAGCTCTACAGCACCTCGGCGACCGGCCTGGGCGTGCAGTTGCCGGACTGGCGGTATCCCGTTGTCTGTGACACCACGTCGGGCGCCGTGGCCTATGACAATTTCAATGGCCACTGGGGACCACAGCAGAGGTTGGACAACTTTCTGCAGGCCTACGCCGTTGAGCGAATCCGCATCGAAGCCCGACGCAAGGGGCATACCGTCACCGAGCAGTCCCTGCCTGATGGTTCTATCAAGCTCACTGTTCAAGTTGGCGGCTGACAGCCACAGGCTCAGCAGCATCGCTCACCCTTCACTCCCGCATTCACCCTCCTGCGGAGTCATTGCTCCATGAAGACGATCGAAATCATTGTGTCCCCCACCGGCCAGACACAGGTCGAAACCAAAGGCTTCACCGGCAGCAGCTGCCGCCAGGCCAGCGAGCTGATTGAACTGGCCCTCGGACGGCGAACCGGGGAACAGTTGACCAGCGAGTTTCACCAGACCCAATCCCAACAACAGAACGTCCAGCAAATCACGTGAGCTGGACTCACCCGCTGGTTTCATCGGCGGTCCCTCCGGATCACCCGTTCCACGACATCACGAGTCATCGCTGACGCCGGTTTCTCGATCGGCTGCCTGCGGTCGCATTTGACGGCCCCCCCGGCGGCCGCCCCTCCAACCCAAACACATTCTCTCAGGAGATCGTCTATGTCGCTCATCGAGCGCCTTTCAGAGCTGATCCGCGCCTGTTTCTCGGGTCTGTGGATCGAATCGCACGAACATCAGGATGCCCTTCGTGAAATCACCCTGTTGTGCCACAGCGAAGACTGGCGGCTGGCCACGTGGGACATCGACCGGGGTCTGGCGATTGTGGGCCAAACCGACACGGCCCAGGCCGGCGGGCAGGATCCGCTGGCGGCCATTCGGTCCCTGGAAGCAATGGCCACGCCCGATGGGACTGCGGTTCTCGTCCTGCAGAACTTTCACCGGTTCCTGCAGTCGGCAGAAATCGTTCAGGCCCTGGTTCGGCAACTCACCACCGGCAAGCAGACCCGGACGTTTGTGGTCATTCTCGCGCCGGTGGTGCAGATTCCGATTGAACTTGAAAAACTGTTCGTCGTTCTGGAGCATGAGCTCCCGGTCGCGAGCAGCTGGCTGAAATCGCCCGCGGCATCGGCACCGAAGACGGGGATCTGCCCGCTGGTCCAGACCTGCAGACGCTGCTGGATGCCGCCTCGGGCCTGACCCGTCACGAAGCGGAAGCGGCCTTCAGTCTGTCACTCGTTCGGCACGGTCGGATCACTCCGGACGCTGTGTGGGAATTGAAATGTCAGACGCTCAAAAAGAGCGGTCTGTTGTCCCTGTACCGGGGCCAGGAGTCCTTCAGCAGCCTGGGTGGCATGGCGGCCTTGAAGGCATTTACCAAACGGGCTCTGCTGCAGCCGAGCCGGGGCAATCCATTGAAACGACCACGGGGCGTGCTGCTGCTGTCGCCGCCAGGCTGCGGCAAGTCCCAGTTCTGCAAGACGCTGGGCAACGAGATCGGCCGTCCGGTGCTGATGCTGGATGTGGGGCAACTGATGGGCTCCCTTGTAGGGCAGACGGAGGAGCGAACTCGGCAGGCGCTCCGAATCATCGACGCGATGGCCCCGTGTGTGGCGATGATCGATGAAGTCGAAAAGGCGTTCGCGGGCGTCGGCAACGCCGGCGACAGCGGCGTCTCGGCCCGAATGTTCGGGACGTTCCTGTCTTGGCTCAACGACCACGAATCGGACGTGTTCGTCGTCTGCACCGCCAACGATGTTTCCAAGCTGCCGCCGGAGTTCTGCCGGGCCGAGCGGTTCGATGGGATCTTCTTCCTCGACCTGCCCGGTGCCAGCGAGAAGGAGGCGATCTGGAACCTGTACCGTGAACAGTTCCAGATTGACCGCACACAGCGGTTGCCCGATGACACCCAATGGACCGGAGCTGAGATCCGTGCCTGCTGCCGTCTGTCAGCCCTGTTGGACGTGTCGCTGGCGCAGGCGGCTCAGAATGTGGTTCCCGTGGCGGTGACCGCCGCCGAATCCGTGGAACGGCTGCGGACCTGGGCCAGCGGACGCTGCCTCTCGGCCGAGCAACCGGGCATCTACAGCCGCGAAACCCAGGTTGCTTCTGGCACGCGTCGCCGGGTGACCCGCGATCCGTCCGCCAACTGATGGTTCACTATCACCGCATCAACACGCCGCCACATCATGGCCACCTTCACCGGGCTGTGACGTGGCGATTCCTCGTTTCCGGACGGGTGTGACATGGCTCCCTTCACCTCCAATCAGTCGGAATTCCATTTCGAAGGAACCATGAACTCACGACCTGTAAACGCCAAGTCCTGCGTCGCCAGAGTCTCGTATTCCCGCGAGGGAAACCTGACGCCATTGATGATGACCGCCAAGAACATCAACGCGGATCCGGTCTATGCGAACTGCGAAGGCATGTGCGCGCTTCTGCGTCTGAACCCAGAAATCCAGTTCACGATCACGATCCTGCCCCGCGAACCCCTCCCGACGGCTCGCCGTGACGATCGGACATGACGCGATTCGTGCCGGGTTGTCGTCCGTTTCTTCTCGCCGCCGCATCCTTCCCGCATTGGGATGGGATGCGGCGGTTTCGTCATTTCTGGAGATCATCCAATTGCCCCCACCGCAAATCATCATCAGTCTCCGCCAGGGAAACTTGCGCGAAGTCTTCGTCGTGACCTGGGAAACCGAATCTACCGAGCCCGCCACCCTCACGGTTTCACACGGCGACAACGTGCTTCATGCCCATGTCCAGCGGGCGGTGGTTCAGCCCTTGCACCATGTGATTGGTTTGATCGAAGCCGCACTGGCCGCCGGGGAGTCCGCAGACCCACTCGAATGCCCCGCAGCCTCGTTCCCGGGGATGTCGATCCGGGAGCGGGCCACGGTCGTCGCGGCGCTTCGCTGGTGGCAGGAAAGCGTGGTGCAGGACTCCACGCTGCCCACAAGCTTCCCGCAACTCGACGACCTGCATGGATTGTCGCCGGATGAGAGCAACTGCCTCTGCAACCGGCTGACAACCACCGACGAACTGGCCTATCAGCATCTCGTGGACCTCCAGCGCGTGTGACTGTTCGCGTTGGTCAGCGTTCTTCAAATGTCTCACCCCTGCCTTTCACCCTGATTGGAATCCGCTCCATGCCATCGCTGCTTGATGCCACGCCTACGACCACACGTTCTCCGCACAATCCCGCGCAACGCCTGCGATCCGTCATGGCGGCCATGCGGCTGTCGTTCACCTGGTTCGGCGTCCGCAAGACACTCTCGCCAGAGCAGAAGGCCCGCGCGGCCGACGCGTTTGGGGCCGAAGGCGAATTCCTTTCGGCGGGCAAGAAGCTGATTGACACCCGTGATGCCGATTTCCGGGCAGTCACGTCGGTCCGCAGCCACGCGATTTCGTACTTCAAAGGGGTCAGTCTACCCTATCCCGAGCCCGGCATCCGTCTGGTGCCCCAGGGCGAACTGGACGAGATCAACTCCCGCATGGCCCGCTTTAAGCAGGAACTCGATGAGGCCGTCGCCACACTGGACGATCACTTTGATGATCTGAAGGATGCGGCCGAAGCCCGACTGGGACGGCTCTTCAACCCCAGTGACTATCCCCAGACACTTACCGGGCTGTTTGATCTCACATGGGATTGGCCCTCGGTCGAGCCACCGGAATACCTGCGCCAGCTCTCTCCAGACCTCTATCGGGAGGAATGTGAGCGGGTGCAGTCGCGCTTCAACGAAGCGGTGCAACTGGCCGAACAGGCGTTCCTCGACGAACTGTCCAAGCTGATCACACATCTGACCGAACGGCTCTCCGGCACAGAAGACGGCAAGCCCAAGGTGTTCCGCGACAGCGCCATCGAGAACCTGACCGAGTTCTTTGAACGCTTTCGCAAGCTCAACATCCGCTCCAACGGCCAACTCGATGATCTGGTCGGTCAGGCCCAGAACATCGTCCGCGGCGTCCAGCCACAGCAACTGCGGGACAACACCGCGCTGCGGCAGCAGGTTGTCAGCCAACTGGCGGGCACCCAGTCGGTTCTGGACGGCATCCTCGTAGACCGGCCACGGCGGGCGATCCTCCGACGGCCCAAGTGACAGGAGTTTTCACCAATCATGCAGCTTGTGATTGCCACCAACGGTTCGATCCGTTGTGTGTATGACGAACAACTGGACCTCGCGAGTCTGGGCCAGCTCTCGATTCAACGGGGCTCGCACGTCGAGCCCACGACGGACGGTCAATGGACCGCCGATCTCTCGCCGGTGAAGGGTCCAGAGTTGGGACCGTTTGCCACCCGCACGGAAGCCCTCGCCGCCGAGCGCCAGTGGCTCGAAACACACTGGCTGACCCCCACCTGACACACAGCTACCGCAGATTCTCACCGTGCCCCTTGTGGGCGGCTTTCCTCTGCCGCCCCGACCGTGGGGCGGCGTTTTCTTTCCCACTTCCAGAGCCAACGCCATGAACCAACGTGAACTCAACCGTGCTGTCGCCCGCGCCACCGGCGAGGGTCTCTCCGAGATCAGCCGCCGGGGCTTCAGCATCGCCGATCCAGCCGTGGTCGGTTTCGATCCGGAACCGAGCGAACTGGCCGAATCGATCGACTGGGATGAAGTGGGGCATGCACGCGGCATCGCCATGCATCCCCGCCGACGCAGTGCCCACCGCGCCGCCTGACAGCTGACCATCCAGTCACAAACAGCTCCGGTGCTCGGCCACAGGGTTGGGCACCGGGGCTGTGGGTTTGACGCTCTGCGACGTGCTTTTCTCTGTCTTCAATCCTCGATACGGCACGGCTCCCCCATGATCTCAATCACACGCAAGCTGATCCGCACACTGCGGACTGTTTTCAGGCGGGCCGGAGACGGCACGCGACGCCAATCCCCTCCGATTCTCTTTGATGCCAACGCCAGCGGGCTCCAAATCTGGTGTCATGCCGGGCGCATTGCGGTGTCGTACCATCTGCCCGGTCCCCAACCCACGGCCAGGTTCGTGCTCGCGTTCGCGGATCTGGCGGAACTCGAAGGCAGTCGGGAGCATCCCGTCACCCTCACCCCAAACAGCGAGATCGTTGAAGCCAACTGGACGGATGCGGGAGTGCCACAGCATCGTTCGTTCACCGCCATCGACTGCAGTGAGTTGCAGAACCCACCGGTGCCCGAACGGATGGCGGTTCTTGGGGACGACGCCTTCCCCGAACTGGCGCACGTCTCACGGAGCTGCGGTGAAGGACAAGTCAAGTACGCCCTGGACTGCCTCCAACTGCGGGGTCAGACCGGCGAGGCCGTGGGCAGTGATGGCTTGAACCTGTTGATCACCAGCGGCTTTCCCTTTCCTTGGACTGAGAATCTGCTGATTCCCCGTTCCAAGCTCTTCAGCAGCCCCGAACTGACCGGTGCCGGGCCGGTTCGAGCGGGATGCACTGACCAGCATGTCGTCATTCAAACCGGTCGCTGGACGCTGTGCTTCACCATCGAGAAGGAGCTGCGGTATCCGACTTTCGAGCAGGTCATTCCCGACATGTCCCAGGCGCTCACGCGGGTGACATTCGCCGCGGACGACCAGAAATTTCTGGAACAAACGATCTCCCGCCTGCCACATGACAACGAGGAGCATCTTCCCGTCACCCTGCATTGCAACGGGCATGTGGCGATTCGGGGCCGGGGAGCCGATGGCCCGGTCACGGAACTGGTCCTGAGTCAGTCGACGGTCCACGGCCAGGAGATCCTGATCAACATGAACCGGGAGTATCTGCGCCGCGCAGCAAGGCTCGGCCTCAGGGATCTGGGGCTCTGGAAGGACAGCACTCCCGTGCTTTGCGCGGACGCCAGGCACCGCTTTGTCTGGCAGCCCCTGACCAACGCCGGCGTGCTCCGGCCGAGTCCCGACAACATCAGCATTCCCTCTCCCGTCACGGCTGCCGCTCGGCAGCAAGCCACCACCCCGCCCCGGAACCTGAACACCATGCCCGAGACACCGCCGAACCCCATTGATGTCGCAGTTTCTGAAGCTGAGACAGTCAAGGCCGTGGTTGAGGATCTGCCGCCTGATCCCATCGAAGCTGCGGAAAGCCTCCGCGAAGTCCTTCGCGAGGCAGTGGGCAAGACCAACCGCCTCCTCGCCGCGCTCAAGCGGCAGAAACGGCAGCACCAGTTCGTCCGCTCGACGCTCGCGTCGCTCAAGCAACTGCAGGACGTCGCCTGACCTTCATCCGCCTTCGATCGACTCCCGTGAGCCACGCGCCGCCATGCGACCGTGGCTCAGATCGTTTCTTGTCCTCACAGGAACTCGCCATGCCACTGAAACTCAACGTCGGCCTGAGCCGGAAGATTGGCCTGCCGAACTACAGCAGCCTGGGCGCGTCGTGCCATGTGGAACTGGAACTCGACAGCGCCCTGCTGCACGCCAACAGGGACGCCTTTCAACAGCAGGTCCGCCATGCCTTCACTGCCTGTCAGCAGGCGGTCCACGAGCAACTGGCACAAGGCGACGCTGGGGTTCGGGAGGCTGACCCCCGCGGGATCATTGTCCCACCGCGCGAAGGCCCTGCGACTGCTGTTTCTGCAGGCGCTCGCGCCAACCGCCCACAGGGCCGCATGCGGCCGGTCACAGAGAACCAAATCCGGGCAATCCACGCCATCGCCAACCAGCAGCAGGTGGACCTTACGGCCCTGCTCAGCGAACGGTTTGGCGTGGCTCATCCAGAAGAACTGAGCGTCCGTGACGCCTCCAATCTGATCGATGAACTGAATGCGCGGGTCGCCGCTCCCTCGCGGCCCCGGGCTGCTGGCTGACGGTGCAGTCTGCTTCTCAGACAGGACAGTTTCCCGACACTCCTTCCAAACTTCCGGAGCCTTACATGACCCGTTCTCCGAATTTGTGGGCCGGTCTCTTCACAGCCCTCGCACTGACGGCTGTCGCGCTGGTCGTTGTGCCGCCTCAGCATCCACCTCAACCAGTGACCCCGCCGCTGGCACGCGCAAGGGACTTGACGGGCACACCGGCGGTTCAAGTCCCAACCTGGTCAGCCGACGAGGTCCGGCAGACTGCCCGTGACCGCCTCCGTCCGCATCTGCTGGCGGCCGAGCAGCGGGCGAATGCGGCGGTCGACACGCATCTGCAGATCCTCGAAGAGTTCTTCAACGATGTGCGCCGGCGAATCCCGAGGTTCGCCACGGAAGCCCTCGGTTTCCATAGCAAATGGCGCTGCATGGCGGACCATCTGCCATTTGTCCGCGGTGATCACAGCGGCTTTCTGCAGGCCCGCTTTCGCGAGCACCTGTTTTCCCCTGACCAATTGCAGAATGCCATTGAGCAGGTGGTGCGGTCGTTCCTCGCCGAACTGGACAGCATCGACAGCCGCCTGCTGGTCGATGTGCGGGCCGATCTGAGTGATCTGCCGCCAGTCCTTCCGCTGCATCAGCTTGATAATGCACGGCTGGAAGAATCCTTTCAGCAGATCCTGAAACGCATTCACGAGGATGTTGTCACGGATGCCAGCCGCAATGTCGGCCAGACTGTCGTGTCACTGGTTGCGGGCGAAGTCCTGACCCGCGTGGCGCTGCGGATGGGAATCTCCGCCTCGGTCCTGGGCGGTGGCGCGGCTTCAAGTCTGGGCACGCTGGGTATCGGCTTCGCCGTGGGGCTGATCGTGGATCAACTGGTCAGTGTGATCTGGGACTGGTGGGCCGACC
>JAKFUF010000082.1 GCA_021732845.1 Planctomycetaceae bacterium
AGGGGACGGGGTCCTCCGGGGCGGAAGAAGAGCCCACGGTCCAGCGCTCCACCACAAACCCGTCACTGCCGGCCCCCACGGAGGGGCACAAAAACATCGAAAGCTTTGTCCTGGCGGCCGTGGCGTGCTGCGGCGACCAGCAGGGCTGGGAGAAGTTCAGGGAGTTGTACAGCGGCGACTGGTCGAGCTGCGGCAGAATCATGGTTCCCCACGCGAACCCCGAGGGACCGTTCATATTGTCGTCAGGGCTGGCGAATCCAAACGCCGCGTCGGCGGTGGGGGCACTCACGTACGCTGGCGGCAGGACGCGGTGTGACTCGTGGTAGTTGTGAAGCGCCAGTCCCAGTTGTTTGAGATTGTTGCGGCATTGCACCCGCCGCGCCGACTCCCGCGCCTGCTGCACGGCCGGCAGCACCAACGACACCAGAATCCCGATGATGGCGATCACCACCAGAAGTTCGATCAGGGTAAACCCACGACGGCGCAACATGCATTCTCTCCGTGCATCAAACATGTCATTTCATATGCTCGTGACTATAGTTTTGATTGATCAAAAAAATCAAGTGACGATTGGGAAAATGGAATCTCAATGTGGGCGCAAATTCCTCGGGGCCAAAAGCTGTACGCTTACCGCGACGAAGCGGACCTTTTCGCAAGAATGCAGAGTGGGCTGTTACTACTACTCCGCCGCGACCAGCGTCAGGTCGGCCAGCGCTTTGGGGACGACATTGTCCGCGCGTCCCAGGTGCGTGTGCTGCCTGGCTTCCTTTTCCACATGCACCGCGATGCTTTCCAGCGGCACCCGCGCGCCGGTGGGACCGTGCAAGGCGCGGGCCAGCGCGGCCGGCAATCGCTGGTCATCGTGGGCCGGGGTGCTCCATACCAGACGAAACAGCCCCAGCCGCGGGTCGGCCGGCCACTCCGGCCAGCCGACGACCTTGTTGTCGGCCGAACTCCGTGTGGCATCAATGAACAAGAGGTGCGCGCCGGGGGCGTTGACGACCATGTTGTTCAGGTGCGTGCTGCGAATCGTCCGCCGGGTTGTCGTGGAAAGCTCGATTTCGCCGCTCGCATTCACCGATTCCTCGCCGGCATAGCACACCAGCAGCACGTTGTTCGCCGTGGTGTTCATCAGCGCCCGAATGCGGTTCATGCGGGCCCGCACCACACCATCATTGAACTCGCCGGAAATCACATAATCCCGCACCCCTTTGAAGCCCGCGACCGAAGTGCTGCCCGCCGGCGATTCGCCACTATTCACCTCACTGGCCGACGAAAAGGCGGCCAGGACCTGCTTCCGCAGTTTTTCTGGGTCTTCGGTCACGCCCAGGATCACCACATGCAGGTTCTGGGTGCGGTCCGGCTGCCGGGTGTCGACAAGGCACCTTAATTGGCTGTTGACTGTGCTGGGCTGGTTCGGCAGCTCCAAGACAATCTCGTTGCTGGCGCGGTTCAGGTTGATCTGCACGTCAAACTTGCCCTGCTCGATCGTGGCGACCGACAGAAACCCGTTGGCCCAGACCCGCAGGAACTGGACCCCGGCGATCTGCTGGTCGAGATGCCCCTGAATCCGCACCGTGCCGCTGTCCAGCGCGGGGAACTGCAACCCCGCCGACGTCTTGACCGCCAACACCGGCTTGTCGGGGTGTTTGACGTCAATCAAGCGGTCGATGGCAACTACTGACGGCACCGGCAGCCGGTTGATGACGCGGAAGTCGGAGACACTCCCGCCGGCATTCTCCGCCTCCACCGTGATAGTGTTCTCGCCCTCCAGCAACGGCACAGGCTCGGTGAACTCGACATCACGGCCCATGCTCTCTGGCAGCTTGAGCCGCCGCTCCTCGCGGCCGTGACGGATCCGCACGGAAGTCAGCGGGGTTTCCGACTGCACACGGAACCGGATCTGGAATTCGGCAGAAGAGACCGCACTGTTTTCGAAGTGCAGTTTGAGACGCGCCTTCTCCGGCGGCTTCGGCGGAGCCGCATAGCGGGTCGTGGCTCGCGCATCAAAGACGCGATCGCCGATTTTTGCCAGCGGCAGTGAATAGCCGGAGCTGTTCCGGGCGGCCAGCGTGATCTTCACCGCACCCGCCGGAATAGCGATGTTGTTGGCTTTGACCGTCCAGTGATGATCGGGCTGCTCGCGGCATTCGACGCCGCCGCGGGCGGGAAATTCCGCCTTGTCGAGTGAAGCCACGGGGTTGTCGTTGACCAGCACTTCGATTCGACTGAGCGGGTCGTCGGGAGATTCAACCTCCGCCACCAGATTCACAAACGGGCTGTCGACGCTCGCCGGCACCGTCAACGCCACCACGCGCGGCGGGCGGATGTAGGTCACGCTGCGCAGCAGCTCAACCTTGGGCGTCCACTCGTCCTTCAGTTCCAGTTCGATCCGGTTGTCGCCCGGTTGTAGGTCAACTTGTGCGGAGTATTTGACTCCCTCGGCAGGCACGGCGATGACCGTCGACGCCCGGCGCGATCCGTTGACAAGCGGCGTCACCGTGATGTCCCGTGGCTGGAATTTGTTGGGGGCCTTCAACTGGCACGTCACGAACACCCGCGGCAATTCGCGGCCTTCCGCTAGGATGCTGCCGTTTCGCAAATCGGGGCCACTTTCTTCGGCACGAACGCTGATCTCCGCGAGGGTGGGCAGGTTGGGGATGTACCGCGTTTCCAGGCGGATGTCGTCGACACCGTTGGAATCGGAGCGGGCTTCGATCTTCCAATGCTGTGTGCCAGGGGTCAGCCGCACTTCCTGTTCAAATTTGTACTCGGCCCGTCCAGCATTGAACTCTGGCAGCGACTTCAACTCACCCGTGGCTTCGCCGAACTGGGCACTCGTCAACAAGCCCTCGGTCACAATGATGCCAATCAACCGGATGACCGGCGATCCAACCCTTACGGGCTGGCCGGGAGTCATGACCACCGGTTCATCGCCTTCAAACACGCTGGTGACGCGGATCTCGGGACGCTTCGGCACGCGGTAGCGAATTGTCGTGTGTTGCGAGGCTGTTTCGAAGCGTTCGAAACTTGCCAGCGGTGCATCGTTCACCGCCGTCCAGTCGACATAGTTTTCACCTGGCAACAGGTCGACCTCCCAGGTGAGCGTTGCTGGCTCGCGCTGATCCCACGATTTTTCTGCGACGTCTTTGCCCTCGTGGCGATGACGGGCGACGACCTTCACCGCCTGTCCCGCGGCGAACAGTTCCGAAGTGATACTGGCGCTGACCGGCGTGCGGGCGGCCATCACCATTTCGGGAGCCACGGCTTTGAGGCCGGGCGCGGGCCGCTGGTAGCGGACCGTGGCGACACGAACGACTTCCCGCGGCGGATACTCCTTCGTGGTGGCCCGCACGGTGACGCGGTGCGGACCTGGAGTCCAATTGACGCCCGTCAGGTCGGCGCGCCAGTCGCCGGGCTCGGCGGCGGCGCAGGGGGTGGCGTTGCCGTTGTCAAATTGCCATGTCACGCCAGCGAGGGAATTGAGCGGAAACTCACTGATCGAGGCCGTCAACTGGACCTGCCTGGTCTGGCTGAAATAGTCGTTGTCCGGGCCATTGCGGGCATCAATCAACGCTATCCGGTCGTCCTCGCTCCACAACGATGACTCCACGTGGGGCTCAGGTCGGGGAGGCGGCACAAACTGTGGTCCGTCATCCAGCCGTTTTTGCAGCAGATCCTTGTCGAAGTTCTGCTGTCGGTACTCGGCCGCAGTGGCGAACTTCACCGGATGCGCGGGGTCGCCCTGGTTGAAGTGCCAGCCGACGTAGCGGTCGCCATCGGCGCTGGAGACGTACTTACCCACCGAGTCCCAGGCGATCCACTTGTTATCTTTGGCTGAAACCACAAACACCGAGAAGAGGGGTTTTCGCTGGTCGATGGCGCGATCCACAACGGCCGGAATCGTTTTGCGAACCCCTCCCGTCCGCGTTTCAAACCGCAGGGTGGTCCCCCGTGGTGTATCTGAAACATAGCGATAGAACTTGCGGGCGGTGGCCAGCGGCACCTGGCGCTGCTGGCCACGCACAGGCTCCAGCACGCTTTCGATGACACTGCCGGCCGCAAACCGCGACTTCTTGTCGTGAGTGACAATCACTTTTGCGTCGGCGTCGACGCCCTCGGTCCGAACTTCGAGATCTCGAATCAACCCCTGGCCCGCGGTGGATTCGCCCAGATCCGACAACCACCAAACTGAGACGGTCCGGTCGTCCGCAGCGGATGCCAGCAGCCGCCCGCCCTCCGAGAATGCCAGACTGCGAATCCTCTCCGTATGGCCGAACAGGTGCCGCAGCACCTCGCCGGTTTTGAGGTCAATCAGCGTCAGTACCGGTTCGCCGTCCTTGAGCGTTGCCAATGCCAACACTGGACTGGCAAAGTCCGGAGTGGAAGCACAAACCTCGGCTGCCGTGATTTGCTCCGGCACCTGAACACCGGCCCGCTCCACGGGACGAAGCACTGCTTGTTGAAACAGGAGCTGATTATTTTGCAGCACCCGCAACGTCTGGCTGTTCCGCTCCACCCGCAGGCCGCCCAGATCGGAGGTGATCGGCTTCCAGTTGGCAGCAGCTTGAATTTGCCCGTCGCGCAGATTGAGCGCGTTGAGCCCGCCCGTCCCCATCAGCAACAGTCCCGACTTTTCTCCCTGGCGGCAGAACTGGACCTGACTCACGAATTCTCCCGCCGCCCGCAACACCTGTGGCTTCAGTTGCTCGGGAGCAGCCAGCAGTTGGCGAACATCAATCACCTGCAGCGTATTGTCTTCGCTCCCGGTGACGGCAATCCATTCGCCCAGGGTGTCGACGGCCAACGCCGGTGCCTTGTTCGCTCCCGTCCAAAGTTCAAGGCGGCCAGTTTGCTTGAAGGTCTGAGTCGAGTAAGTCCGCAGGCTGAGGCTCGCCTTGCTGCCCTGCCCCTTTTGGACAACGCAACTCAACAGGTTAGCCGCACTCACGCTCGCGACAGCGTCCTCTTCGGCACTAAATCCGATGACCGGCTGAAAGTCTCGCGCGGCGGTCAGCGCGGGAATTGGTGCTGACCGTTCGCTGGGAATGGCCCATACCCCGACCTGGCCGAGACGTCCGGCGGCAAGCCGGCCATCGGACAGCCACGACACGGCGAACGGGAACTGGGTGAAGGGAATTGCATGAAGTGTGTTGCGCCCCGCATCCCACAACTCCAACTGCGGGAGGCCATTGACGAGCGCCACTCGGAGGTCATCCAATCCGGGCTTGGACGCGGAGACATCCAGGCGGTTCATGACTTGCGGTCCGGCCGCGCCTGCTTTTTCCGTCAATGTCGCACCGGTTTCGACATCCCAGACGCGCAGTTCTCCGTGGCGCTTGCCCTGACCCTCGTACTCTCCGTAGCTCACGAGGTGCTTGTTGCCCGCCGGCGAGAACTTGAGCACGGCAACCGGCCCGGCATGACCTCGCAACAGGAACACTTCACCAGTCTGGCGATCGAAGACATAGATCATTCCAAGATCCAGCCGGTCCTCTGGACCAATGGAAGCAGTCGGCCAGACTACACTTGGCGAGCTGATAGTCGCCGACGACCGGATCAGCCCGCGGCCGCCGACCGCCACGCGGCGCCCATCCGCACTCACAGCGATGCTGTTGATCACCACCTCCAAGCCAGGGCCGATCGGAATCCGCAGGACGCTCGTTGCATCGTACGTCCAGCGGCCCTGAGCCAGCCGCCAAGCATGGACCGTCATGTCCCTGCCGCCCGCGTAGAGGACAAGTTCCTTGGTCTCTGGAACGCGGGCCCAGGCCAGCGCACTCACGTAACTCAGCGGTCCACCGGCTTCGATCCGCAGCAGCGGAGATTCATCTGCCGGGGGGAGCGGTGCGGCATGCAGCCGCGGCCCGCAGTTTCCGGGCAGAGCCACGGCCAAAAGTGCGCACAACAGCCATCGGGAAAATCTCATCGCGCGCCGCCCATTTGAATCAGGGGTGTCTAATCCATGTCTCCGCTGGCCCACTGCCAACGATCGACAATTGGCGGGGGAAATACAAGCTTTGAACCGTTCGAGTCACCGCGCGGTCGAGATATGTCGCGCTGGTTTGACCAAGCCGCTGGCGTCTGGGTATCGTTGGCCAAGACAAATTGGCTATGGTTCGGCCGTGGACGGTTTTGGATTCCCAGAACCTCGCCAAATCACTTCTTCTGGAGTTTGTCGATGAACGTCCCGTCTCGTCGCCGGCAGTTGGTCGCGTACACTCTGGCTTCCTTTTTGCTTGCGGGAATGCTGCTCCTTTCGGAGGCGGCCCAAGCCCAGGAAGACATTCCTGCCGCTGTAAAAAGCGCTGCTGCCACTCACAAGCAGAAGACCATTGTGACTGTCGCCAATTCCGCCAAGGGCGAGAAGCTGGAGGATTTCTGTATTGATTCGAAGGGCCGCATCCTGGCATTGATGGGCCAGGGGGAGGCCGAGCAAGGCTTCGCCATTCCATTCCTGGGAAAGGCAAAGCCGGCCAAGTTCGCCTGCGAAGTTCGGGTGTACGACGCGACCGGCAAGATGGCGGCAAAGTGGGAGGTGGGCTTTACTGGGCAGGCCATCAACACGGCGCCCGATGGCACCATCGTGATTGGCGGCGATGGGCATGTCGCGCGGTTTGACGCTGATGGCAAGAAACTGCATGAGGCCGAGTCGCCGCAGATGACGTACATCAGCAAGAACACCGACGAAATGCGGGAGCGCGCGAAGGAGCAGTTGGAGTCGGACCGGGTGACCTACGCCGAACAGGTCAAGCAGTTCGAGGAACTGCTCAAGCAGGCCAAAGAGGCGAAGAAAAAAGCTGAGAAGAAATCCAGCGACAAAAAAAACACCGACAAAAAAAACACCGACAAGGACAAACCAGCCAAGAAGACTGAAGCGGACAGCGAGGACGAGCCCGCCGAGGAAGAGTTGGTCTATGGTGAAGATCAACTCGAGCAGATTGTCACCGCCTACAAGAACATGTCCAAGCAGTTGGAGACGCGGACGGTGGACGAGGTCTTGAAGGAAGTCATGGCCCGCGCCCGGCGGACACACTCGATCACCGCGGGAGAGAAAGATGTGTTCGTGAGCTGCCCGGCACTGGCTGGCTACGGCTTTGGGGTCTGGCGGACCGACGAGAAGTTTGGCCAGGCCAAGGAGATCATCAAGAGCTTGTCGGGCTGCTGCGGACAGATGGATGTACAGTGCCACAACGATGAACTGTATGTCTGCGAGAACTCCCGCCACCGCGTGGTCCGGTTCGACCGCGATGGCAAGGAACTGGCCCAGTTTGGCGAGCGTGATCGCACGGGCGAAGGGGCGAGTTTTGGCGGCTGCTGCAATCCGATGAACCTCTGCTTCAACAAGCAGGGAGATCTGTACGTGTCGGAAAGCAACGGCGTGGTCAAGCACTTCACGCCCGCCGGAAAGTACCTGGGCATCGTGGGGATCGCCGATGTACAGGCCGGCTGCAAAAATTCCTGCGTGGGTGTGACCGCCGATGACAGCAAACTGTTCTACATCGACATCCACAAGTCACGGATCATTGTCCTCGACCGCGATGAGAAGGTCAGCAGGAAGTAGGATCGCCTGACCTCGGGCACCCGTTCGACATCTTCTCATCGCCTCCTGGCAGGAATTCGACATGCGCCGATTGTCGTTGTTGATTGTGGCTTTGTTCCTCGCCGCCGTCCCGGTTGCGGACCAGGTCCGCGCCGACGAGGCTTCGAGCAGCAAGGCCCTTGTGGTTGTGGTCATGGACCCGCTGGCCATGCCGCTCTCGTGCCCCTGCGTGGCGGGGTATGCCCAGCGCGACTATGAAAAGCTGGCCGCGAGCCTCACCAAGATTCTCGGCCGGGAAGTGAAGGTGGTCTTCAACGACTCGCTGGTGACCGCGCTGAAGAAAGAGAATGCCCGCGCCGACCTGATCATCGGCAAGCAGTCCGTCATTCTGCATGACGCGCAGACGGCCAAACTGCAGGTCAAGAAAGTGGCGATGCTTTCCGGCAAGGACGGACTGACCACGCAGCGTGGTCTGCTCGTCGTGGCCACCGCCGATCCGGCAAAATCCGTGGCTGACCTCAAGGACTACCAGATCTTTTTCGGACCGCAGGAATGCGACGAGAAGCATGGCGCGGCGCTGCGGCTGCTCGAGAAGAATGGCGTCGCCAGTCCGGCGAAACTCGAAACGGCTGTCGCCTGCGACGAGGGGGCGGTGAAGATTTTGAAGCTCGCCGCCGAAAATGTTCGTGGGTGTGCTGTCATTTCCAGCTATGCCAAACCGCTGCTGGAAGGCTGCGGGCAGGTGCCCAAGGGTGCCCTGCGCGTGATCGGCGAAACCGAAGAGATTCCGTTCGTTGCGGCCTACGTCAACGCGGCTCTCGATGCGGACCTTCAGGCGGCGCTCTCCAAGGCTCTCCTGAAATCCACCGCCGCCGATTTTCTGCTGCGGCGCGCGCTGGAAACCAAAGATGGGTTCGTGGTGGTCGAGGAGCCCGGTGCGGTCGCAAAAAAAAAGTAACGTCCGCCTCCAGCGCTGACAACGGCGACTGGTCCGGCTGGCGGGGGGCGAACCGAGATGGGGTCGTCTCCTGGCTGCCGGACCGGCTGCCCACCCGCGAGGCAATTCTTTGGTCCAAGCGGATGTCGAGCCCAGCGCTCGGTGGCGTGGCTGCCACCCGCGATCTCGTGATCGTCGCCGACCGGGATCCGGCGGATCGGGTCGACATCTTTCGCTGCCTGAATGCCGATGGGACCGAGCGCTGGACGCTGAGGTATCCGGCCCCCGGTCAACTGGACTACGGCAATTCTTCCCGCGCCACGCCGCAGATTTCCGGCGAACTGGCTTATCTGTCGGGGGCACACGGGCATCTGCATGCGGTGGACCTGGCCACCGGACAAATCCGCTGGAAGAAGCATTTCCAGCGCGACTTTGGCGGGCCAAAAGACCTGTCATGGGGATTCTGTGGCTCACCCCTCCTGGTCGACAACCGGTTGATTGTGCAACCGGGCGGCGAGGCCGCGTCGCTGGTGGCCCTGGATCCAGCCACGGGCGAGGTGCAGTGGAAGACTCCGGGCCGGCCGCCCGGACACGGCTCGTTCGTCCTGGCCAACTACGGTGGTCGCCGGCAGGTGGTCGGATACGACAACGAGACGCTGGGCGGGTGGGACGTCGCCACGGGGGTGCGGTTGTGGACGCTGACGCCCCCCAGACAGGGTGATTTCAACGTCCCCACGCCGATCGTGTGGAACGACAAGCTGTTCGTGGCCACGGAAAACAATGGGGCGCGGATTTACGGTTTTGACGCGGCCGGGATCATCAACCCCGTCCCGGTTGCCACGAACGACGATTTGCTGCCCGACTGCCAGTCCCCGGTGCTGGCCGGGGGCCGCCTGTTTGGATTGTCTGCCGGACTGCATTGCCTGAGTGCGGAGAACAATCTGGCGAAAGTCTGGCGCGATGACAGCAAGGAATTTCGCGAGTACGCCAGCCTGATCGCCAGCCCGGAACGAGTGCTCGTCTTCACGCTTTCGGCCAACCTGATCCTGTTCAATCTGAATGCCGACCGCTTTGAGCGAATCTCTGAACTGCAGGTGTTCGACGATGAGGCCGGGTTCTATTCCCATGCCGCCATCGTTGGCAGCCGCCTGTATCTGCGCGGGTCAAAATCCCTGGTCTGTCTTGAACTTTCACCGCCGTCGACGAAATAGCCATGTCGTTTCACACTCGGTGGCGAATTTCGGCGGTGGGTGCACCGACATCAAATCGGCTCAACTCATCGGCTGCGCCGGCCCACTGGTGGATCTGGGGGCGGATGTTCAAATTTCAAAATTGGCCGGCTCATTGATGGCCTGGTCCGGCTGAACATCGCGCCAATTTGAAATTGCTGCAGCCCCTGTCTGTACACGTGCTGACACTCACGCAGGTGCGGGCTGCCGTTGCGCTTCACGTAACCGTTTTGAATGCTGCAATGGCGGGGATTGACGTGCTCGACGGGTGTGGTGGGCCTGGAAGACTGCTACACTCTTAAGAGTCTAAGAATTATCCTCACAGCCTTCCCTCGACTGAAAGACCCATGCATCGTCTCGCCGCCACGCTCATCCTGTTGTTCTCCGTCGGTACCGCCAGGGCTGAAATCGGCATCATTTCGCCAACCGAAGCCAACCGGCTGATCCAGTCTGCCGAGGCCGGCAAGCGGCCGCTCGTGATTGATACCCGCGGTGGATACAAGGACTACTTCCGGGGGCACCTGCCCACCGCGCACCACCTCAATTTTGACACGCTGCGGGGGACGGTCCATGGGGTGCCGGTGCAGTATCTTCCCGATGATTTGACGAAGACGCTGCTCGTCCGCGCGGGGGTGGATCGGAATCGCACGCACCTGATCTATGCCACGGGCGACACGCTGCCGAATGACGAAATTCTGAGTGCCAGCATGGTGGCGTACGTGTTGGAGAAATTTGGCGTTCAGGACATTCGGATCGTGGATGGCGGGCTGCCGGCATGGAAGCAGGCGAAGCTCCCAGTGACCCAGGAATACTTTGGAAATCCACCGGGAACACTGCCAGAGCAGGGACATCCGGAAATCGCGGTTACGCTGGAGGAGGTGCTGGCGCGGAAAAGCAAGGCGGGAGTGATTCTGGTCGATGCCCGACCGCACAACGAATATCTTGGCCATGACGATGTCTGGCTGCGGAAGGGACACATCCCGGGAGCGGTCAGTTTCCACTGGGCACGGCTGATGGAGACGGATAACACGCATCAGTTCCGGCCGTTCGAAACCGTGAAGGCCGAACTGGCGGCCGCCGGACTGACGCCGGACAAAGAAATTCTGGTCTATTGCGGAACATCCCGCGAAGGCAGCCTGCTGCGGTTTTATCTCAAACATGTCGCCAAGTATCCGAATGTGCGGCTGTATGAGGGATCGTGGAAAGAATACGTCTCCCTGAAGCAGCACCCGGCAGAAACCACGGAAAACAAGGCCCGCTGACCCGCATCCGTGCTGACTGCAATCCTCTTTCTCGCTGTGCTGTGCGTGGCCTTTACGAACGGAGCCAACGCCAACTTCAAGGGCGTGGCTTCGCTTTATGGCAGCGGCACAACCACTCTGCGCCAGGCGCTGTGGTGGGGAACAGCCACCACATTCGCGGGCTCCATGACGGCGATCTTTGTGGCGAAGGGCCTGCTGAAGAACTTTAGCGGCAAGGGAATTGTCCCCGATGCCCTGGCGCAGTCGCCGGTATTTCTGAGCGCCGTCGCCATCGGAGCCGCGTTGACCAGTTTTCTGGCCACCCGATTTGGCTTCCCAGTTTCAACCACTCATGCCCTGGTCGGCGCGCTGCTTGGAGCGGGGCTCGCCAGCAGTGGCACCAACGTGGATTTTTCCGCGTTGGGCAAATCCTTTGTTTACCCGCTGCTGCTCAGCCCCGCGCTCGCTTTCATCCTTGGTTCCGTGACCTATCTGCTGCTGAGGGTCACGCGGCTTGCGCCCGACCATCGCACACCCACACTGGATGTACTGCACTACCTGAGCGCCGGCGCGGCCAGCTTCGCGCGGGGCTTGAACGACACCCCCAAAATGGCCGCGCTGCTGGTTGTGGTGCCGGGGTTCAACGCTGGTTGGGGAATTGTGGTCGTGGGCGTCTCGATCGCCATTGGAGGACTGCTGGACGCGGACCGTGTCGCCGAAACCCTGGGCAAAAAAGTCACGGCGATGAACCCCGGCCAGGGGTTTGCGGCCTGCCTGACGACGGCCTGCCTCGTCACGACGGCCAGCTTTCACAGCCTGCCCGTCAGCACCACCCATGTCAGCGTCGGATCGCTGATGGGGATGGGGGCGACAACGCGGCAGGCCAAGTGGCGCAAGGTGGGGGAAATCCTCCTCGCCTGGATCAGCACGGTCCCCTGTGGTGCCATTCTCGCCGCCATCGCCTACAAGCTCATCGCTTGGTAGACGTGGGTGTGCCGGGCCGCAATTTCGCGCACCATCAGTGACACCCTTGGCTCTGTGCCGTCGGCGCGCAGCAGGCAACGGGGAGTTGCGCCTGCGGAAGCGACGACTGCCCGCCATTAAACAGCGATGCCTCGGCCATCGTCTGGTAGGCCTCCCAGGCGATTCCGCTGGGATCCCGCAGCCAGGTTTTGTCAGACTGCGCATAACAGCAGGTGGTTTCGCCTTCACTGAACGTGGTCAGTTTTGCGTCAGCAAACTGCCGGCGCATCGCGTCCAATTCGCCAGCCTCTTCCACCTGGATGCCAAGATGATCGACACCGGGCTTCGCCCCGCGCGCGGAGATCGCGAAATTGACACGCGGATCATCCAGCATCCACTTGGCGTAGTCCGACTTCACGACGCTTGGAGGCGTACCGAACATTCCCGAGTAGAATGCGATGGAGTTGCCAAGATTGTCGACGGCAACATGGATATGCATGCGTTTCATTGGTCACTCCTTTGTGGGATCGTGTTGTCTTCACAAGCGATGGGCTGGCGCGGTTGAAAGGTTCGGTGATCACGCCAGCACAATCGCTCAGACTGATTCGAGCCACGCGCGAATCTTGCTTTTGATTTCGTCTCGCACGCGGCGGAATTCATCCAGGGTGGCGGCCGGAGTGCCTTCAAACGCCGCGGGGTCATCGAACGGCCAGTCGAGCTTTTCGGACAGGCCTGGAATGATCCGCGGGCAGCTTTCGCTCGCGTCGTGACAGACCACGATGAGCTGGCGCACAAGCATTCGCCCGAGGAATTCCTCGACGTGCTTTGGCCGGTGTGACGTGATGTCGACGCCGTCTTCCTTCATCACGTCCACCGCCAGCGGATGAACAAATTCTTTTGGTTCAGTTCCCGCGCTGAAGGCATTCAATCGATCCGCCGCGAAGTGGCGCAGATAGCCTTCCGCCATCTGGCTGCGGCATGAATTGCCCGTGCACAGGACCAAAATATTCGGGTTGCTCATCGTATGCCTTTCTGGAGCCTCGGGGCATCTTCGCCGTTCCCCCGCGGCAGAACAACCAACGGTCTTATGAGCGTGAGAGGCTCTCATACGTGGCTGACCGCAGGATTGTTTGAGGACGTTTCACCTCGTTTAAACTGAAGTTTGTCCTTGTCATAACGTGAATGGAAAAGATGAGCGGAAGCCGGGAACGGCTCGCTGCCGCCGCGCACTTTCATCATTTCTTCACGGTGGCTTCACAACCTCTTCACACTCGATTCGTAGAGTCTCCCCAACACTGCATCTGTCGCCGGACCGCTCGGGATGCGCTGGCGTGGCGGGGACGACCGTCCGCGTCTGACTGAGCAGTCGACAGCCTTCTCACAATGCCCACCACCCAAAGCTGCGGTTCGTCCGCTTCGCGCATATTTCCAGCACACCTTCCGCCTCTCAGCCTGTGGACGTGGCCCTTAAGGATCGCCGCAAAAATAACTGTTCGATTTCAATTCGTTGATCCGCCAATGAGTCCGGTTTTACGACTGCCGGAACCGGACGCTAACGCGTGCCGGCTGATGGACTCGTTCACATCGGCCAGCCATCTAGCAAGCAAAATGCCCCTGTGATTGTTGCTGCGATCCTAACTTCGTCAGTTATTCATGACGGCTTCACTGGCACTTCACAGTTGAATCTTAAAGTGTCCCTCAAACATTTTCCCTAGGTCCTCGGAGTCATCCCAAGTGCAGACACTCAGAATGCGACAGTCCCACATTTCCAACAAGACCCGGCACAATCCACGGTGTCGAGCAGGCTTCACCCTGATCGAACTGCTGGTGGTGATCGCGATCATCGCCATTCTGGTGGCGCTGCTGCTGCCCGCAGTGCAGCAGGCGCGTGAATCGGCCCGCCGGTCGCAGTGCAAGAACAACATGAAGCAGATCGGCCTGGCGGTGCACAACTTCGAAAGCACGTACCGGTTCCTGCCGCATCCAGGCCAGTGCGACAGCACCGGCGGCGCGGCCACGGTCTACATGACGCAGTCGACGCCGACGCTGCTGCTGCCCTACCTCGACCAGGCCAACGTCTACAACCAGATGGACACCACGCTGACCTATGCCAATATGGCAACCGAAGGCTACACACTCACCCAGATACATCCCAACGCGGTCGGCCGCATCTACAATGACGCGAATTCACCCACCACCATTGCGGCCGCGAAAACCAACATTCCCGTCTACATGTGTCCGTCGACCCCGGTTGCCCCGTCGGGCCGGTCCCCTGATGGTTACGGAGTGTGGGACTACATGTTCATTGCCGTCAGCGATGTCGAGGAAACCACGGGTGCGACGGACCCCGTCGGAACCCGCCCAACGTCGAGCGCCCGGCGCCTCGCCATGACCAGGCAGGGCATGCTGTCGTGTGACAAGAACTGGGGCTTCGGCATGATTACTGACGGAACGTCGAACACGATCCTGTGCATCGAAGACGCGGGCCGCGCTCATCCAACAGCGGGCATCTTCGGCTCGCTGTCGAGTCGTCCGTCGCCGAATGGTGAGGGACCGGCTTATTCTGGTGGCACCTCTGGTGGCCGCCGGATGTATGCCTGGGCCGACCCGGATTCGGGGACGAACGGCTTTTCAGGCCCCAGCAATGCCATCGCGCCCGCGTCCAGAGTCATCGCTATCAATCAGAACAAGACTCCACTGGGCGGCCCCGCGACATGCCCTTGGACGGTGAACAACTGTGGCCCCAACGATGAACCGTTTAGTTTCCACACTGGTGGCTGCCATGCCGTGATGGGCGATGGTTCGGTGCGCTTCATCGGCGAGAGCACCGACGCCTTGACGCTAAAATGGATCGCCGGCTGTCAGGACGGACAGACGGTTGGCGACTTCTAGTCCTGCTGTCCTGACCAACACCAAACTCCTAAACAAGGAAAGGCTTCTCATGCAGAGGCTATTCGTCGCCTTCGGCCTCTCAGTCTGCCTGATGGGTTGCGGAGTGACCGTGACAAAGAACCCGGACCCCGTGGAGATCAATGGCACCGTGACGCTGGGCACGGCACCCATGGACAAAGTGGTGCTGAACCTGCAGCCGACCGGACCCGGCCTCCCGGCCTCGGTGCCGGTCACCTCTGGCGGCTTCACCACCAAGCTGACCCCCGGCAAGTACACCTACTTCATCACCGAAGGCAAATCCAAAGAGGAATTCGAGAAAGTCCCCAAGGCCTTTCGCGAAGGCTCAATGGATCGCCAAGTCGAGATCTCGGAAGGTGGGCCTCTGGTGATCGTCATCAATTAGACGAACCGCAGGCGGCGTATCTTGACCACCGCAGGGGGGAGTTTCTCCCCTGCGGTGGTCGCTTTTTTGGCCTGAGCGTGCGGCAAGCTGAGATTGCCTGAGTGATTTAAGACTTGAAATTTAACAGTCACAAATGAATTTTTAGGCTTTGATGCAGCTTTGACTGACCATTTTTCGTTCCCTTCGTTTGCTTCTGCTCAAAAACCTCAAGTCGCCACGCTGGCCACAATTGCGGTGGCTATTTTGCGGCGCTGTCGGGAGGAGCAATCCGTTCGGAACACAAAGTTTTGAGCGTGCGTCGCGCAGGAGCGGCAGAGAAACAACAGTTGCATAAATTATGTGAAAGTGTCGATCTGAGATTTGATATTTTTGGTTCACCACACGCTGGCATGCCGGTGGGTGGTCCACATCTCCACGGCTTCGGCCGCATTGCGGGCGCGGGCCAGATCGCGGGGCTGCTGTTCCGCCGGAACGAGCTTCTGCAGTGTGTCCAGGGCCGTCTGCCGCACGCCGGGAACGGACTCGGTCCAGGCAAGCCGCACCAGCGGGTCAACGAATCGGGTTTGCCCGGAATCGCCCATCGCCAGAATGGCGGCAGTCCGTGAGGTGGGGGTGGGATCCTGGGCCATGCGGACCAGTTCCCGCTGGGCAGCTTCGTCACCCAGCCGGCACATGGCCGAGACGACCGCCAGCTTCAGGTCGCCCTGAGCCTCGAACTGCAGTTGCCGCAGCCCCTTGAGCGGTCCGGCGGCACCGGGCGGCGACCAGGCGTCCAGCACAAGCGGATTGTGGCACCGCGCGGCGGCACGAACGGCCGCCAGTTGCACGGTGGGATTGTCATCCTTGAAGAGCGGCATGACCCATGCCGCCTGCAGGTGCTGCGCATGCGAACTCACATAGTCACAACCCAGAATGCGGATGTCGGCCCACGGACTTTGCACGGCCAGCAGAGCCAGTTGCGAGGCCTCGTCGCGTCCGTCCAGAGCCACGGCGCGCATGATATCCCGCCACACGCCGGGGTCCGGCTCACGCGCCAGGATCGGCCGCAGGCGGACCAGCACTGGCAGACGCAGGGACTGCGACTGTCCGATGCCGTGCAGGGACCGGGCAGCGTTCTGCCGGGTCACCAGATCGTGCGCTGGCGAGAGGTGTTCGAGCGCCTGGTATTCCGGATGAATCCGCGGCAGAATGCGGGTCAGCAGGAGTTGGGCCGCGGCGATGTCGGCGGTCTCCAACAACTGCTCGAGGGGGGGCACATCGGCCAGCGCCAGCTTTTCGAGCCACGCGACGACTTCGGCTTCGTCCGGCGTGTTGCGAGAAATCCGCCAGGTTTCCAGCCGCAATTGGATCTCCTGCAGCCGCATCACACTGACCTGCGGATTCTGCGGGTCGGCCAGAGCCCGCACTCCCGCCCAGTCGGTCTCTGGCAGGCCCCACGCACTGGCGAGCTGCGCCGCGGCCGCGGCCCGTGCTTGCGGAGTACCATCGATTGGAAACCGAACATCCTCGTGCCGCTCTTGAAGCTGGCGCAGCGCGGCACGGCGTGGCGCTGGCGAAGGACACTCGGTCAGGCACTGCAGCAACAGCGGCAGGGCCAGGGCATCCGGCCAGGCAGCGACCGTCTCCAGCGCGGCCGTATGCACCGGCGCGTGGCCATCGGCAATCAGCGGAAACAACGTCCGCGCGGAGACGGAATTCGGATCTCGCGCCAGCCGCGAAGCGACCTCCGCCCGCACGCGTGGCTCAGTCCGCAGGCTCAACGGTGCCAGCAGATCCGGCCCGCCAAAGGCCATGCCACGTGCGGCAAAAACTTTCGTCAATTCCTCGTCCCGGTCAAGCTGGGGACGCAACAAAGTGAACGCCTCGGGAGTGCCCAGGGCTCCGCAGGCGACGAGCGCGGCATGCCGGACATCGGGATCCCGGTCAATCAAGAACGACTCCAGGATGGGCAGGGCATTCGGATGCCGCGTGACGGCGACCAGTTCCGCAAACCTCTTGCGGAGGCCGGGGGTGGGCTCCTGCTTGAGGGACTCCAGATCGAAACGAAAGTCGTGCTTCTCACGATAGTCCAGCGGGATCAGCCAATCCCAATGCTGGTCGACATCCGAAGGCTGTTCGACCTGTATGCTGAGCGTCTGAAGGCTCGAGCGGTGAGGCGTCTTTGACTGCACGGCGTGGATGACCAAGGCATCAACCGCCGCCTGTCGCTCGATGTCACGTGGGTTTGCAGGCGGATCGCGCAGCTTGTCCATCAGGCCGGGAATCCGATGTGGAGACACACGCCGGGCGATGCCACGCACGAGTTCCGCCCGGACCTCGATGGGCAGGTTTTTCAGTTGCAGCGCCCGTCCCGCGGGAGCCATGGCCTTTTCCGGCTCATCATCCGATGTCATCAGAATGCGGCACCATGCTTCCGCCGCCGCAGCCCGCAAACCGATCGGCAGATTTGGCCATTTAAAATTGGCGGGGGTTCGAGCATCCGCCGAAAAGGTGGCAATTCTCTCCAACGGTTTGAGATGCGTTCGGGATGGGCAGGGCTTGCGCGCCAAAAGAACTTCGGCGCAGAATCCGGCTTGAACGGGACAATTGGCCAGTCGTGTCAAGTCTTCGTCACTGGGATGGAGCAACCCAGGCATCCGCGTCGACTCCTGAGGGTGAGTCCAGCGGAACACAGATTCACCAGCAGCTCGCGGATAGGCAGGCAATTCCACCAGCGGGGTCCATTCCGGCGACACACTCCACGCCTGCCTTTCGAGTGACTTCGCCAACGGCTCCAGGTCTTCGTCGACGGCGGTGTCAAACGGCCAATCGAATCGGGCCAATTGTGAGTAGCCGCGCAAAAACGGACTACAGCCGGCCAAAAGCGACAGGCCTACCAGCCAGCAGAGCAAAAATCGGAGCCGCCACCCGCGCATGGGAGTTCGCCCCGGTGGGAGATGAGAAAGGAGCGGGATGATAGTGGGGTTGGCGGTGTGCGCGAAGACCGCTTGGGCAGCAATGTTTGGGAGTTTGAGTCGGCTGAGATCGAGGAAAGTTTGTGAGGGGAGACACGGTGTCGTCGGGTCGCGCAAATGACAAATGACAAATGACAAATGACAAATGGCGGGTGGCGAGAACAGCTTCGTGCATTTTTTCAGAAACAGCCGCAGGGGCGGGGAAACTGAACTAGGGTTAGACAGGCCTGCCTGGCGGAAGATCCTTCCCTGCGCTTCCGTGTTTCGATTTCCATGTCCCACCGACTGCATTCATTCTTCAACCGGTTATCCCGACCTCAGTCGGGCTGGATCGGTGTGGACTTGGGCAGCCAATCGATCAAACTGGCACAGGTGGAACAGGTCGGAGGACAGTTTCAGATCGTAGGAGCGGCAGTCATGGCGCTCCCGGAAGGCGCGGCACTTTCGGTCGAGAGCCTGCGACAGGGGTGGTTGTCCCGGGTGCTGCGGGATGAACTCTCCCGCGGCGGCTTCAAGGGCCGCATCGCCGCCTGCGTCCTCTCCATGAGCCTGACGGAGTCCCGCGCGCTGGACATCCCACCCGGTTCATACAAAGAGCGGCGGGAGATGATTGCCCTGGAATTGCAGGACGGGAGCAGCGGCCGCCCAGATCCGGTCGAATTTGACTTTTGGGACACCCGTCCCGAGGGCGAGACGCAAGGTGCGACAGCGACCGTGAATGTGTTGGCCGCATCCCAGGCCGTGGTCGCCGTGGTCGCGGCAGAGATGCAGCGGGCGGGGCTCATTTGCCGCGTTCTGGATGGGGGACAGTTTACGCTGACCCGCGCGGCGGGGCTCGTCACCGGAAAGATTGCGGGGCAGCAGCCGGCCGCTGTCCTGGACTGGGGCCACCAGGGAGCCCATCTGGTCGTGAGAATCGACGGCCAGCCGGCGTTCTCTCGCGTTTTGAAAGACTGCGGTGTTGCCAGCCTCGTGGCCCGGATGACACGGACGCTGTCGCTGTCCAACGACGAATGTCATGAGCTGCTGGCGACCTGCGGAGTTCCCGATCCGTTTGCCCCCTCTGCGGCGCGGACGGAGCTGCAAAATCTGGTGCGCGACCTGGCCGCGGAGGCGTTCAACCGCCTGACGGCCGAGATCAAGAAGACGCTTTCCTACCTGCGCAGTCAGAAGCCAGACCTTGTGCCCTCCGAAGTCTGGCTGACAGGGGGCGGAGCCACGATCCGTCATGCGGCCGCGCTGCTGAGCGCCGAAGCTGGCCTGCCATTTTCCCTGTGGTCCCTGCCGCGTCGGTCCGGCACATGCCGTGGTGACGAGTTGCCACTGCCGCTGTTCGCCCAGGCGGCTGCCCTGTCGGAGTTGGGGTGGATCGCATGAACGTGCATCTCAACCTGCTTCCGTGGCACCTGCAATGCCGCACGCTGCTGATCCAGCGGTTGCGGCAATGGTCGATCGCATGGGCGATCCTCGTGGCGTTCAGTCTGCTGCTGGTCAGCGAACGGTGGAACAGACTCTCGCAGGCGGGGGCCGAACTGCAGTCGTGGGAACGCCGGGCCGAAGGGATCCTGGCGATCGAACTGGCCAGCCAGAAGCTGCGGGACAAGGTCGCCCGGCAGCAGGAACGGTTGGCGAAATATGGGCATCTGCAAAACGAAGACCTCGGGTTTCAGCTTTTGGCGACGGTCAGCCAGAGCGCGGCCCTGACCACGGGCGGCGTGCAGGTTCGGCAAATGACCTTCAAGACAAATCAAGTGGCTCTTCCCGCTGCGGCAGGAGCAGCGCCCAATGCCCCCGTCAAAACGCGCGAAACGCGTGTGCTGGCATTGTCCGGCAAGGCCAAAAGCAACCTCGCGGTGGCTCAGTTCGTCACTTCGCTCCGCGATGCCAGTGTGTTCGACAGTGTCGATCTGAAGTCCACGCAGGATGACAAGGAGCTGGAATCGTCGTTTCGCATGTTCCTGGTGGAATGTTCGTTTTGAAGCACGATCGCGCTTGCGATTGATGACGCCGAATCACGCAGTGTCACATAGAGTTCTTCCAATGCCTCTGTCCCACCAACACCACAAGATCCGGTCGTACGACCGCTGGTTGAACCGGCTGCTCGCCGCCGCCACGGTGGCGGGGCTGGGATTGATGCTTGGCATGGCGTATCTGCCGCTGGACCTGCATCTGGAACAGCTCAAATGCCAGACCGTGGGCCTGCAGCTCAAGGTGGACCAGGCCTCCAAGATCGCCCACATGCATCAGACGCTGGAGGATCAACTGGCGAAGTCCGAACAGGAGACCGCCGCGCTGCTGCTGCGGATCCCCGCGGCCCCCCGCGAGTCGGATTTTCTCAGCCAGGTGTGCCACCTGGCGGAACAGTTCGATCTGGAAGTGCTGGACTATCGCCCCAGCACGATTCACGTCCTCGACAACCATCGCGAAATGGAGGTCCAGGTCAATGCGCGCGGCGAGTACGAACCGCTGTGCCAGTTCATGGAACAGGTTGGCGGGCTTCCGCGGCTGTGCCGGATCTCACAGTTGGAAATCGGAGCACCCGCGGCCGGCAAGACGCTGACGGCCGAGCTGGTGTTTCGCATCTATTTCTCGCCATCCAATGACGACGCGCCGGCCAGGAAAGGGTGATCATGGCAGCCGCCATCAATTCCTCCAATCCGCGCGTGAATGCGAAACAGGCCGTCATCATTGGCGTGCTGGGCGTCGTCCTGGTCGGCGTGTTGGTCTACGGTCAGCCAGAAGCCGAGACGGTCGAGTCCCCTGCCGCCGTCGCTGCTGAAACACCGGTGGTCCGGCCTGTCAAAACGTCGCCGCCGAAGAAAAAGAAGTGGGTCAAGGTCGCGCTCGACAAGGCAGTCGAGACAAATCCGTTTGCCGAACTGACCATTCCCAAAGCCCCCGCGGCGGCCGAACCGGAACCGGTGGCCCGGGAAGCAGCAGCAGAAATGGAAGCCATCGCCGAAGCGGCCAAGGCCCGCGAAGCCGCCATGGCCGATCTGCGGACGCAGAAGGTCAGCGTGATCCTCCGGCACTCCGGCAAGGCGACCGCCATGATCGGTGGTCGGATGGTCCGCGAGGGCGATCTCCTGAACGGCTTTCGCGTGATTTCGATCCTGCCCACCGGGGTTGTCTTCGAAGCCGAAGAGGTCCCACCTGAAGCGAAGCAGTAATCCCTTCGAGCATTAGCCAGTCCGCGCCGCCAGCGGTTACACTCCAGCCACCGTCAATGTGGGGAATCACGTTGACTGACTTGAGTGTCTGGCTGACTGAGAATGCTCCCCATGCGTACGATTTACCCGGTTGTCTTGATCGCCCTTGTGGCGTACTCCGCGAAGGCTGTGGCTGCAGAGCCATCGCTGGCAGAGGCACAGCGGTTGCACACACTGTTTGAAACGGAGTGGCAGTGGGGACTGAAAGAGGCCCCGACGTTCGCCACCGAACTCGGTGACAAGCGTTACAACGACCGCTGGGCAGACGTGAGTCTCGAAGCGATCTCTGCCCGCGCCGCACACCAGCAGGCAGTGCTTAAACAGTTGGAGACCTTCGATCCTCAGACGCTGCCCCTGGCCGACCAGATCAACCTGCAACTGTTTCGGAAGCAAGTGCAGGCCGATGTCGATGAATATGCCTTCCGCTGGTACCTGGTTCCGGTGTCGGCCCGCGGCGGCATCCAGGATGAGAACTCGGTGGCCGACGGCGCGGCCTTTGACGAGGTCAAAGACTACGAGGATTGGATCAAGCGGCTGGACTCCTTTCCGCGTTACATGGAACAGACGCTGGCCCTGATGCGGGCCGGCGTGAAGGCGGGTCTCACGCAGCCAAAAATCGTGATGCAGCGCGTCCCCGCTCAGATTCGCCGACAGCTTGTCGAAGACCCGGACAAGAGCCTGTATTTCAAGCCGTTTCTACGATTCCCCGACTCGGTGTCCGCAGCCGACCGTACACGGTTGAGCCACGCGGCGCGGGAGGCGATTGCCCAGAAAATCGTTCCCGCGTATCGGGAGTTCGCCAGGTACTTCGACGAGGAATATCTTCCCGCCTGCCGCGACGAAGTGGGGGTTTGGAATGTGCCCCAGGGCGATGCCCTGTACGCCTTCCGGGTGGAACAGTTTACCACCACCAAGCTCACGGCGCGGGAGATTCATGAGATCGGCCTGAGCGAAGTGAAACGGATCCGCGGGGAGATGGAACAAGTGATCCGCGATGTGAAGTTTGAAGGAACGTTCGCCGAGTTTCTGCACCACCTGCGGACCGATCCGAAGTTCTACTACACGTCGCCGGATGACCTGATGAACGGGTATCTCGCCCTGTGCAAGCGGATCGACCCGGAACTGACGAAGGTGTTTCGCAACCTGCCACACATTCCATATGGCATTGAGGCGATCCCGCTGAACATGGCCCCTGATACGACCACCGCCTACTATCGCCCGCCGGCCGCCGACGGAACGCGGCCCGGTACGTACTTCGTCAATTTGTACCGCCCGGAGACGCGTCCCAAGTACGAGATGGAGGCGTTGTCGCTGCATGAGGCTGTCCCGGGGCACCATTTGCAACTGGCCCTGGCGACGGAGATGACCGGGGTCCCAACCTTCCGCCGCTTCAGCTCCGTCACCGCCTATATCGAAGGCTGGGGCCTGTACAGCGAAAGCCTGGGAGGCGAACTGGGGCTGTACAAAGACCCGTATTCGAAGTTTGGACAACTCACCTATGAGATGTGGCGGGCGGTGCGGCTGGTGGTCGACACCGGGATGCACTCGTTGCACTGGTCGCGCGACGACGCCATCAAGGTCTTCACCGACAATACGGCAAAGTCAGAGCTTGACATCGTCAACGAGGTCGACCGCTATATCGCCTGGCCTGGCCAAGCGCTGGCCTACAAGATTGGCGAACTGAAAATCAAGGAACTGCGGGCGCGGGCCGCCCTCAAGCTCGGCAAGGATTTCGACCTGCGCACGTTCCACGACGTGGTGCTGCGAAACGGCGCCATCCCGCTCGATCTGCTGGAACGGCAGGTGGACGAGTGGATTGCCAGCGAGCTGCCACAGCCCTGACGAGCCGACATTGATCGACATCGCCGCCAAACTCACAGCCCGTTCTGCAGCCGCACGCGCAACTGGGCTCGCAGACTGGCGCGTTGGGATTCTTCCGGGCCGGCGATGATCGTGACATCGTCGATGCGGAAGAATTCCCGTTCTCGGACCAGTTTGACCCTGGCACCGAAATTGTCATCACCCAGGATGATCAGTGCGTTCTCGGGATTGTGCTGAATTGACCCGATCGGAGCCCGCAGATGGCGCGGCAGGTCCTGCTCGAGGCTGGGGACTTTTTCCACCTGGTTCCAGACCAGGTGCTGGAATTCCCGGGAGGAATGGCCGCGCAGATTGGTCATGTCCGAGGATTCGTAGGACGCGAGAAACTCCTGCACCGGAATCAGGACATCGTAGGTCATTTTCATCGACTCCGGCCGATCGACGGCCGGCAGCAGAATGTCGTCGACCAGCACCTTGCCCTGAATGTCCTTCAGGACATAGGTCAGCGGCGTGTTGCCCTGCATCACCGTGATGGAGGTCATCTGCCCCTGGAAGACCGTGTTCAGAATCTGCGGCGCAACGGCGGGAATCTCGAGCTGGAGTGCGGATAACGTTTCGGGCGTGAGCCGCGACCAGACGCGCTTGTTGAAATCGATCGTGGAGTTCAGCCTGAGGCTGTCAAGATCCCGTTCGGCGACAGCCTCGGAAAAGAGCTGCAGGACCGCATGGCCGGTATACAGTACCGACAGCCGCTTGTTCTGGCGGGTCTTCAGTTCGAAGAGCGTCACCTCGTCGACACGGTAAACTGCGGCTTCCGGCTGGTCGGCGTCGCCCACCCGCTGCAGGCCGATCCGGACAATTTCATCGGGGGTCTCGGTCACAAAAGTGGCAGTCGAACCTTCGACGACGATTTCCGGCTGGGCATCTTGTTTGGGGGCGGGGAGCGGCACGGTCGACAGGTCGGCCCCGGCCAGGCTGCCGCGAAACAGACGCGGCGTACAGGTATTTTCCAAGGCTGCCTTGTCCTGCCTGGCATAGGCCGCCTCGAACGCCATGGCGGTGTTCATGGCGGACGCCAGGTGGATCACCGAACTCACGTCCCCTTGTCCCCGGCGTCCCACCTGGGCCATGTCGCCGACGCGCCAGTCGTCGCCGTCGCGCTGAAGCTTGATGATCAGGTCACCACCTGAGCTGCGGGCCACGCGGATGTCGGCGGTGTCTTCCCGCAGTTCCACCTGCGGACGCACGCTGTTGCCCTGAACGATTTCACCAGTTAGTTTCCTGGCCAGCTTCAGCATCTCTTCGGGTGGCAGTTGTTCGAGGGCTTTCCGGAACTCGGGAGTCGTGGTGGCCAGGAGCGCCTCGCGGTTGATCTCGCCTGCCGGGGCATCGGTTCCGCCCGCCGGGACGGTCGTCCCGCCTGCGGGGGCATTCGTCCCGCCCCAGGCGTCAAGAATGCCGCGCACGCTCAGCAGCAGCTTCATGTCGCGGGCGACCGACTTGCCTTTCGACTGATCGGTCTTGCTCAGGTAGAGATCATCCACGACCCACTTCCCAGACTCGTCCTTCTTCAGCCTGTAATAGACCTTCGGACCCGATGTCTTGCCCATCTGCACCGTGACGCGCTTCGTGTCCCCCTTCTCGTCGTTGATGACCTTGAGGATTTTGGGCTTGCCAGAAGTGGGGATGGAAAGCTGCTTCATCGACGCCAGCGCTTCATCGCGGCTGAGGGCGTCAGACTCGAAGTCTTCCGAGGCGACTTTCTTCAGTTCGGGCAGGTCATCCTTGTCGAGTGCCATGGCAAAGGCCGTGATCACCCGGCTTTCGACCATGTGGCTGCATCCGGCGATGGACAGGCCGCCGACTGGCAGAATTGCACCGACCAGCAGACGCGTGAACGCACGACGCATACAGACCATCCTGGCCCCAGAACGGGAACGTGGAAGGATACGGATTTGAAGTGATGAGAGAGGGGAGGGCGAGCGGTATCGCAGAATGGCGGAAACAGGTCAAGCCGGGTTTGCGCCGAATCTGCGCGTGTACATCAGCGCCAGGGACATTCTGTCTCCACAGAATGGCGATTCAGGCGCGCCATGAGTGTTCGCAGGCAACTGGAAATGAGAACAGGCAGCGCATCACAAGGTGACGCGCCGCCTGTTATTGAGTTCATCCGAACTCGGAAACTACTATTTTGTCGGCAGAGCCATCAGCTCTTTCAGGAATTGATGCTGATCAAATTCGCTGATCGCCTTCAATTGACGGGGAAGTTCGTTGCCAATTTCATACTTTGTGCCCGCCGGCAGAGTTAGCAGCAGTTTCTTATCCCAACCAAACGGATCGAGCAGTTCACCAGTCTTACCCATGGCCATCTGCAGCGGGCCAGCGCGCCAAGCCGCGAGGGTTTCGAGGTCTTTCTGCACACGTGCGGCGGTCGCCATACGGCTCATCGGTCCTGGTACGTCTTCCTGGTCGTCCTTGGCTTCGACCTCGCCTCTTGGGGCAAATTCCGGATACGCAGCGTTCATCTCCGTATAGATCACTTGATATGCCCAAGCCATCTGGCGAGCCGAGTGAAAATCGGGAGATTCATCCGGCCCAAGAGTAGTCAGAACTTCGAGTGATTTTTCCGCAGCGGCCTTGTCAAAGGTTATCGTCTCTAAAGTCTTGGCCACGCCGTCGATAACGGCGATGACCTTGTCTGCTGCGGCGCGCATCGCCGCTGGCTCACCAAACGGCTTTTCATCCAGCGCCGCGCGATAGTCAGCCAAAGCTGCGGCAAGTTGATCATGTGTCGCTTTCGCCGTGTCTGCATTGCCTTTCGCCGATACGGCCACACCGAGCTTGACGAGGGCTGACGGCCACAAGGTCGACTGAGGACGACCGGGCTTGAAGCGTGAATTGGACGCACGATGCTGACGCCAACTGGGAATTCTCAATTCGTGGTGACAGGCAGCACAGTCAAACACTGCCAGTTCGGGCCATGACTTTTCTTCAGTCTGGGCCTGGGTAGCCACGAGATTGACACTCTCACGCAGTGCGATCACACCACCAAATACGACATTCTTGAAGCGAGGGAGATCGGCCATTGCCTCTTCCGGCTTCTTCCGGAAATTTGCCGTGAGATATTTGTCCTTGAAAGCGAACTCACCCTTTTCTTTGAGATTCCGCCAGTGGGAAGGCATCGACTCGGCAAAGGTCTCGACCTCAATTCCTGGCAGAGGCGGATGTCCCGCCGCATACATGTCGTGAGTGACAACCTTTCCTTCCGCAGCATTGCCAATATGGCAACTGAAGCACTGCTTGGCACGATCGACGGGGTTGCGAACTTCTATCATACCGAGGGCCAGCTTTTCTTCAGCCGTTTTCGGACGCCATTCTTTGGCATTTTTGTGGGGGTCAATCCAATCCTTTGCAGCGCCGTGGCATGCTTCACATGTGACACCTTTGTCATAAAGGCCAGGGCGTTTGAACCCCTCCTTGTAATGCCAGTTTGCGTGGCAGCTCAAGCACTGTGGTGCCTGAGCCACATCGGCGATTCCGAGCTGTTCACAGATCTGGACACCCAGCTTCGACTCCGCCTTGTCCGTAAGCAGAGTGAACGCATGAGCATGCTTGTCAGACTCATGGAACTTCCTGTACTCGTCAAGCAGAACAAAATCCTGTGGAATCTCCTGGCCGTAAGGATTCGGAACACTATGGCAGCTTTGGCAGCCTGCCGAGCCCACGAACGCATGAAGGCTTGCCTTTCCCTCCGATGCCTTGTCCTGGCTCCACCCCGTTGCCGGGCCGAGTGCCGCGGTCGCCAGTGCAACGGCCGGAAGCATCGAACGGAAGATGCGACCAAGCCATCCCGACAGGTTCCGTGAATTCATCGCCTGTTCCTTCATCATCAAGACGATCGTGAGTGAGCCGAACCGTCGGGACTATGGGTCGTTGATTGTCAGGTTGCTGGGACGCTGCGCGTCGAGTCGACTACTTCGACAATGAATCGCGGACGTTCATCAGGGCTTTGCGATACTCTTCCGGACTGAAGTTGTTCGGACTGTCGAGGTACGAGTTGGGAGAAGCTTGGAATTCCAGCAATTTCACCAACTCTGCCAGCGCGGCGTTGCGGGTCGGGTTGTGTTCTGCGTGGTCGAGGTCATACAGGGCGTGGTACATCGCCTGCAGAGCCAGCAGCGTCTGTCCCGCATGGTCCCAATCGCTTCCGGCCAGTTTGGTGGGGTCGCCAGCGATGGCGGTCATCTTCGCCTTGACCGTGGCGATGTCTTCATTCGGCATTGCTTCCAGGGCGGCCAGCACCGTATCCAAATCTTTCACTGCCTCTTTGGCCATCTTGGCGATCTCGGGCTTGTTCGCCACCGACGGTCGGTTCATCAACTGTTCGAGCGTGGCTGGGGCGGCGGCGAGTGCGGCAGCATCGGCCTGTGGCTTCTGCAGCAGTTTGTCCAAGGTGGCGGCAGGCAGCTTGTCACCGGCAGCCAGCGACAGGCTCGACAGGTACCATGAGCCCCAGGGAAGATCGCCAGGGCGGCGATAAAGCGTGCCGGCACTCTTCCAGTTGGCAAATTCCTTGCGCCGCCAACTGGCCGACTGCAGATCGTGGTGGCAGGCGTAGCAGTCGTATTCGGTGAACTCCGGCCATTGCCGGTCGGTGCCATCCAAGAACTTTGGCGTGCCCGCCCGCAGTTCCAGCAGCTTCAGTGACTGCTGCGCGGAAATCACCTGGCCGATGACCCACGCCCGGGCTTCAAAGGCCTTGTTCTTGTCCTTGTCCTGCCCCGGAGAAAATTCACGCCAGTGGTGCGGCAGCAGGGCATGGAAGGCGCTGAACTCGAACGCCAGCCGGGGGTGGCCGGCGGCAATCAGGTCATGGTTGACTTCACGATCAGCGGCACCAATGTGACACTGCACGCAGGAGCGTGCCCGACCGGTCAGGTTGTCGGTGTTGATGAACCCGAGAGCTTCCTTTTTCTCAAGCGGCAGTCCCTTCCACCCAACGGTCGTATGCTCGCTGAGCCACTTCGACGCTGGTCCATGGCACGATTCGCAGCCCAACCCGTAGGAGAGCTGAAGTTCGGGGTGCGTCTTGATGAAGCCGAGCGTGTCGCCAGATTCGGGACGCGGCGCATGGCAGTCGAGGCAGACCTGGGCTTCGTGCGCCTCCACGAACTTCGTGGGGGCCTTGCCGTAGAGCGTGGTCCAACCGGCGACGAGGCGCTTCTGCAAATTCTTGGCGATGGTTCGCGAGCGTTCATTCCGCAGGACGGTGTAGGCATTCAAATGCGGATCGCCCAACATCCAGCGGCTGTATTCCGACCCTCGGGCATTGCCGCCACGTTCGGTGGCTCCGTGACAAGCGGTCGCGGCGCAGGACGCGGCACCCACGATTTGCGGGGTGGTCATCACGTCAGAGACGGCGCTGGTCGGGGTCTGGGCGATCAGCAGTTCCGGCTCTGCGTGGCTGACCGACGGACGTGCAAGGAAGATTCCGGCACAGGCAAAGGTCAATCCTGCCGCGCCGATCCACCAGCGTACCGATGGTTTTGCGAATGCCAGCATCGATCACCCTTCGCAGTCTGAAAAAATTGCTGGTTGTGGGGAGTTGGATCCGAGGAAGCGCCGCGTGGTCACTGGTCGCAGTATCAACTTCTTCAATGTCCCGACTGGAACATGTCAGTCTCGTTTATCGACGTGTCGTTTAAGAGGTCGCGCCAGAATTTCCATCGGTCGGAATAACAGGCATACTCGGCAAGTGCGACATCCGAAGTGCTTTGCCCCGTTGGGCTGCGATTCGATGACACATCCCGCACGGATGCCTGAATTATCAACCCCAATCAGGCCTTGTCAAACACCGAGTGCGGCAAATTGCACGGGTTCCCTGAAATGTCACACTGAACGCTTTGTGCCCGAAATTCGCGTTGGAAAGTATGGATTGTGCAGGCGAAAGGTAACACGCCCAATGCGGCCCTTCCAGACTGGCAGGCCGAAATTGGCTGCATAAACTGCGGTTGAGGTGGTTTTTTCAGCAAAAAGTCCAAGCGGGCAGATTGCCGCAGTCTATTTTTCAGTCGAACAGCAAACAGAATGCGGGAACTTTTCCTATTTGGCAAACGTCTTCGGTGCAGCGAATTCCCAAATTGCAGTCCGTCCCGTCAACGCTTCAGCGATTCCCAAACTGAAATCACCGGGCCTGTCGAGGCTCAACTTCGGAGCAGCAACATGAGACGATTCTTCCTGATGGGAGCAATCCTGATGGCGTTTGCGCGGATCGCCGCGGCACGCGAAATCGAATTCGTGGAAGACTTTGCGCTCGCTGCCGACCGGGCCGTCGCGCTCCGCCAACTGATCCCTGGCACGGAAGACTTCTACTACTACCACAGCCTGCACTACCTCAACACCGAGCAGTTCGACAAGGTTGCCGAATTTCAGGCTCCCTGGGTGCAGCGCCACGGCGAAACCCAGCGCGTCTGGGAAATTCGCACCCGCAGCGCGCTGTTGACCTACGACAAGAACCCCGCGGCGACGCTCGAATACCTCCGCCGCCGCTTCAACATTCACTTCCCGCACCAGAAGGAAGAGCTGAACGCCGAGCCGAATTTCCCCACCTCCCTCGACGCCGCGCTGATCTCGCGACAGCAGTTCATCGACCGTGCCAATACCAACGCGGATAGTCTGGACGGATACGAAGACTCCGCGCTGGACTGGCTGACCAAGCTGAACCTTAACGCCAACCAGCGCCGCAGCCTGCTGTCGAGGCTCAGCCGGCCCGACTACGAAACACTCACCAAGCTCGTGCTGGACGATCTCGCCTACCAGAATTCCGGTGGATTCGGCTCACACGGCATCCACCGGCAACTGCTGCTGAGCCAGATGGAAGCCCTGCTCAAAGCACAGCCGGATCTGCTCAATCAGCAGGGATTTGTGGTGCCGTACCTGATCAAACTGCAGCCCGGAGCCGATGAGAACTGGCGGCAAGACCCCGCACTGCTGCAGGCATGGCTTGAACGTCTGGAGGCCTTTGCCGCGCGGCTCAACGCCGCTCATAACTCGCTCAAGACCCACGTCCTCTACCACAGGCTGGTTCTCGACCGCCAGCGGGGCGTCTTCAACAAGGCCAGATTCCTGGCCTATCTGCAACTGCCGCGGCATGTGCATTACGCCTCCAAAGCGGTGATGGAATCGGCGGCCTACAGAGAGTTCCCCTCGGATCTGAATGCCAACTACGAGGGAGCCACGCTGCTGTCCCCCATTGGGAATGATGAACCGCTGGTTCGCAGCTACCTGCAGCAGTTCTTCTTGGAAGCCACGACGACCAAAGAGTTCGAACCGTTCATCAACGATGTCTATCTGCGGCATTTGTTTGCCGAAACCAAGATCGTCAACGGATTGGGAGACCCAGAGCAGTGGGCCTCGCTGCTGCCCCCGGAACTTTACCAACAGTTGAAGCAGCGGGTGGACATCGACTTCGCCTTTACGAATGCGTCTGAGTTCGGTGCCGCCGCGCCGGTGAGCCTCGACCTGGATGTGAAGAATGTCTCGACGCTGATCGTGAAGGTCTTCGAGATCAACACGAAGAACTACTACCGCGACCAGAAGCGCGAAGTCGACACCGACATCAACCTCGACGGCCTGGTGCCGAACTTCGAGCAGACCTTCAACTACACCGAGCCGCCGCTCCGCCGCGTACGGCGGCACTTTGACTTTCCCCAGTTGAACAAAGCGGGAGTGTACATCGTCGACTTCATCGGGAATGGCCGCAGCAGCCGCGCGCTGATCCGCAAGGGCCGCCTGCGGCACCTTGTGCGGACCACGCCCGCCGGGCAGGCCTTCACCATTCTCGACGAGAACAACCAGCAGGTCAAAAACGCCTCGCTGTGGCTCGCGGGACACGACTATGCAGCGGGCGACAACGGGCAGATTCTGGTGCCGTTCAGCGCCAATCCCGGCCGGCAGCCGATCGTGATTTCCATGCCGCTCCCGCAGGAGCGCGTGGCTGGTGCCGCCAAGCCACCCGCCAGTTTCTCAGTGCTGGATTACTTCCAGCAGGAAGCCGAGAACTACGGAATTACCGCCGGCTTCTATGTCGACCGCGAAGCACTGCTCAAACGCCGTACGGCAGAAGTCATCGTGCGTCCGGGGTTGCTGCTCAACGGCACGCTCGTTTCGCTGAAGCTGCTCGAAGACGTGAAACTGACGATCGCCTCGGTCGACCTGGACGGCACGCCGTCGTCGCAGGAGATTGCCGACTTTCCGGTCTTCGAGGATCGCGAGTCGGTTCACGAATTCCTGGTGCCCCAGCGTCTGGCGAGCCTGACCTTCACGCTGACCGCGACGGTCAAGAAGCTCAGCGCAGGCGGACAAAAGGTGACTTTCGCTGCTGCTGACACATTCACGCTGAACGACATCGACAAGACGGAGAAGGTGGAAGATCTGTTCCTGCTCAAGTCCGCCGCGGGGTACTTCGTAGAACTGCGGGGCAAGACGGGCGAGCCCCGCGCGTCGCGGCCGGTTGTGTTCAACTTCAAGCACCGCGATTTTCGGGCTCCAGTCGGGGCAGTCCTGAAGACGAATCCCGCCGGGCGGATCGCCTTGGGTGATCTGCGCGACATCAGCTCGCTCAGCGTCACAGGTCCAGAAGCAACGACGCATACCTGGGTTTTGCTCGAAGACCGGCACACCTATTCGCAACTGCTGCACGGCAGCGGCCAACCGCTGGCGCTGCCGGTGGCGAATGAGTTGAATCAACCCCCGACGCACCCCACCGGCCAGCCACTGGTGCTGCCTTTCCTGCCGCGCGTCCCCGCAGCCAAGATGGATCTGCGTGAGGAACTCTCGCTGCTGGAATTGCGGGGCGATGTGAATGTTTCCGACCGCTTCAAACACCTGCGGGTGCAGGATGGCCTGCTGGTGATCGAGAAGCTGCCGGCTGGCGACTACGATCTGCTGCTGAAGTCGACCGGCACGCGGATCCGGGTCCGGATCACCTCCGGCCAGCAAATTGGCCGGTATGTCGTCGGGTCGAAGCGGCAGTTGGAGACGAAGGTGCTGCCCGCACTGCAGATCGGGTCGGCGGTGGTTGTTGAGGGACAGAACGCGGAGAAAAAACCGACGGAGATGCTCCGGGTCTCGCTGAAGAATGTCTCCAAGCTGACGCGGCTGCATGTTTTCGCCACGCGGTTTGTCCCAGAGTACGACCCGTTCGGTCGCCTAGGCCGCATCCGGGATTCTGAACCGTACCTGTTCCAGCAGACACCCGCGCAGTCGGTGTATCTCACGGGCCGCAACATCGGCGATGAATACCGGTACATCATCGACCGGAAGTATGCCACCAAGTATCCCGGCAACATGCTGGAGCGGCCCTCACTGCTCCTGAACCCGTGGGCCGTTCGCGAAACCGAAACCGGCGAGCAGCTCGCAGCGGGCGGCGATGACTTTGGAGCTGCCGGAAACATGCCGAAAAGTGAAGCCGCCGCACCCGCGCCGGCATCAGCGGAAGGTCAGGCAGCGGCAGGCAGCTTTGCCAGCGACTTCGATTTTCTCGCCGACGCCACGGCGGTGCTCGTGAATCTGGTGCCGGATGAGAACGGCATCATCGAATTTCCCCGGGCCGCGCTGGGGACGCACCAGCAGATTCATCTGGTCGCGGTCGACCCGTTGCACACCACCTACCGCAGCGTGGCTCTGCCCGAAGTGAAGCCCACGTTCCTCGACCAGCGGCTTCTGCTGTCGTTTGACCCAAAACTGCACTTCACGCAGCAGCGGCAGATTTCGATCGTTCCCAAAGGGCAGGTCTTCAAACTCCAGGATGTGACCACCTCCAAGTTCCAGACCTTCGACAGCCTGGCCCGGGTCTATGGTCTGTATTCAACGCTGAGCCACGATCCGAAGCTTGTCGATTTCGCCTTCATCCTCAACTGGCCGAAGCTCAAGCCCGAGGAGAAGCGGGCGCTGTACTCCAAGCATGCGAGCCACGAGCTGAGTTTCTTCCTGTCCAAGAAGGATCCGGAGTTCTTCCAGTCGGCCATCAAACCGTACCTGGCCAACAAGAAGGACAAGACGTTCGTCGACCGGTTCCTGCTGGAAGAGGATCTTTCGGGATACCTGAAGCCGTGGCAGTACGAACAGCTCAACATCATGGAGCGGTGCCTCTTGGCCCAGCGGATTCAGGAGGAAAAGTCGCGCACCGTGCGGCATCTGGCCGACCTGCTGGCGGTGCTCCCACCCAACATCGAGAACTTCAACCGGCTGTTTGGCACTGCGGTACTGCGCAGCTCGCTGGAAGTGTCGGACCCGCTGGGTGTGAGAATGATCATCACCAATGGGACGGCTGAGCCACGGATGGAGTTGAGCGACCGCTTTGGAGTACCTGCATCGGATGCAGAAGCCCCACCCGCGCCGATGTCGGCCCCCGCTGGGATGGCCGCGTCCGGCAAGCCGGCCGAGATGAAGGAACTGGCCAAGGCCAAAGCGAACATGAAGTTGCGCTCTGGCGTCGCCCGGCGAGCGGCCTCGGACAAGAAAATGGCCGAAAAAGACGCTGATGAAGTGAAGCCTGGGATTATCATCCAGGAGGAGACGGAAAGCCTGTTCGAGGATCTCGCCGAGAGCCGGCAGAAGATCCGGCAGCTTTACCGCAAGCTCGACAAGACGTGGGAATGGGCCGAAAACAACTATCACCATTTGACCATCGACCAGCAGACGGGTGCGTTGGTTTCCATCAATGCCTTCTGGAGTGACTACGCGAAGCACGAAGCCGGCCAGCCGTTCCTCTCCCGCAATCTGGCGGAGGCGGCGCGGAACTTCCCCGAGATGCTGTTCGCCCTGGCGGTTCTCGACCTGCCGTTCGAATCGCCCAAGCACGAGAGCAAGTTCGATGGCAACGCCATGACGCTCACGTCTGGCGGGCCAATCGTGGTGTTTCACGAAGAAATCAAACCAGCCGCCGCACCGAACGCCGCTGGCGACGGAGCCGCCAAGGTGCTCGTGAGCCAGAACTTCTTCCGCTACGGCGACCGCCAGCGCGTGGAGAATGGCGAGACCGTCGACAAATTTGTCAGCGAAGAATTCCTGACGCATGTCGTCTATGGCTGCCAGGTGGTGATCACCAACCCCACCTCGACGCGGCAGAAACTCAACGTCCTGACCCAGATCCCCCGTGGCTCAATCGCCGTGCTGAACGGCCAGCCCACCAAGACCCAGCACCTCGACCTCGAACCCTACCACACTCAAACACTTGAGTTTTACTTCTACTTCCCCGCCGTGGGGCAGTTCACACACTTCCCCGTGCATGTGGCCCGCAATGAAACGCTGATTTCAGCGGCGGCCCCGCTAACGTTCAACGTCGTCGACAAACCCACCAAGCTCGACACCGAATCGTGGGACTACGTTTCGCAGTTCGGAACGACGGACGAGGTTCTGACCTATCTCGACAAGCACAACCTGCAGGAATTGAATCTCGACAAGATCGCCTGGCGGATGCATGACGCAAAGGTCTTTGAAGCCGTGACCGCAAAGCTGGCGCTGCGGCATATGTACCAACATACGCTGTGGTCGTACGCGCTGCTTCACAACGTCGTGCCTGCCGGCCGCGAATTCCTGCAACACGTGGACGCGGTAATTGCCGATTGTGGGGGCCGGCTGAACAGCCCGCTGCTCTCGATCGATCCCGTGGCCCGGCGGACCTTCGAATTCCTCGAATACAAGCCTCTGGTCAATGCCCGCGTGCATTCTCTCGGCCGCCGCCGCCAACTGGTCAACGACCGCCTGCATGGGCAGTATCACCGCTTCCTCAAGGAACTGGCCTATGCCCCGAGGCTCAGCGCCGATGACCTGCTGGGTGTGACCTACTACCTGCTGCTGCAGGACCGCGTGGAAGAATCCCTGGCAATGTTCGGGCAGGTCAAGGCGGAAAGTGTCGGAACCAAACTTCAGTACGACTACTGCGCCGCCTATCTGAGCTTCTTCACGGGCGACTACGGTCAGGCACGGACGATCGCGCAAAAGCATGCCAACGATCCAGTGGATCGCTGGAAGAACACCTTCGCCACGATCGTGGCTCAATTGGATGAGGCGGAGGGCGCGGCGTCCAAAACCATCGACGGCGAAGACCGCAACCAGCAGCAGGCGGCCCTGGCGGCCACAGAGCCAAACTTCGACTTCACCGTCGATGCCCAGCAGATCAATCTCAACTTCCAGAACCTGACCACGGCCCGCGTGAACTTCTACGAAATGGATGTCGAACTGTTGTTCAGCCGCAACCCGTTCGTGCAACAGTTCAGCGGCCAGTTTGGTTCAATCCGTCCCAACCATTCCGTGGAAGTCACCCTGCCCAAGGACAAGCCCACCACAACGGTGGCCCTGCCGGCGGCACTCCGCAACCGCAACGTGCTGGTGGAAATCACCGCGGGCGGGCAGACCAAGTCCCAGGCGTTCTATTCCCACTCACTGCTGGTGCAGGTGATCGAAAACTATGGGCAGGTAAAGGTCACGCAGCAGCAGACCGGCAAACCAGTGTCCAAGGCCTACGTCAAGGTCTACGCGCAGTTGGGTGACGGCCAGGTGAAGTTCTACAAGGATGGCTACACCGACCTCCGCGGCCGCTTTGACTATGCCTCGCTGAACACCAACGAACTGGAGGCCGCCGCCAAGTTTTCGATCCTCATCCTCAGCGATGATCACGGAGCCCTGGTGCGGGAGGCAACGCCACCGAAACGCTGACGTCCAGAGGTAAGGACCGCAGCAAGAATAACTGTCGATTTTTGACGAGCCGCACAGCCAATGAGCCGGAGGGCCTTAGCCGGCCTTAGCCCCCGGTTGGAGGATGATCGGAAGACGCCAGCGCCACGAACCGGACGCTAACGCGTGCCGGCTGATGAATCTGCCCTCAATCGGCGTCCATCCCAAGCAACTTCACCATGTTATTGTTGCCGCGATCCTAAGCGACCACGGATGCTGGTGCGAACGTCGCGTTGTATCCAGCAGACAGTTTAAGCGGACCACGAATGACACGAGTCCAACGAATGAGACGAATGACAACGAGCAGGATTCCATCGCCCGCCAAGCCATGCCGGTGGACGATTCGTGAAAATTCGTGGTTAAATTTCTGACCATGCCATTCATGCACCGCTTTGCCGGACCATCCGACTTGACCAACCCTCCATTCGTTGTCACTGGTCGCGTTTGCTGTTGGATATCAACCGGGGCAGTTGTGTCGCTGCGATCCTAAGCCGGTGTTGATCGCCGTGGTGGCAAGCCGATCGGCGGGCAGATACGATCGGCACCGCTCTCTCTGAGCCCACTTGCCATCTCAAACCCAGTCTGTGCGTGGAAGACCAACATGGCCGAGATCACTCGTCGGGAACTGCTGCAGCGCGCCGGAGTGCTTGTTGGGGGTGCGGCGGTCGGTTCAGCGATCCTGGGCTCGACTTTGCAGGCAGGACCGCTCGCGTATGACCAGCTCGCGCAGTCCGACTGGCTTTCGCCGCTGGAAGTGATGACTCGTGTTCCCACCGAAAAATTCTTCACCGAAGGGCCGGCGGCGGATGGTTCGGGAAAACTGTACTTCACGAACCTGCCCACTCCAGCCACGGCGCAGATCCTGCGATGGGACACCCAGTCCAAAAAACTGGAGGTGTTTCGCGAACCGACCAATGCCGCGAATGGTCTGTTGTTTGACCCGCAGGGCCGGCTGTTGACCTGTGAGGGTGGGCTGAACGAGGATGGCCGTGTGACACGGACGGATGTTTCGACCGGCAAAATCACGGTGCTGGCCGACGCGTACATGGGGCACCCGCTGGGCGCGCCGAATGATCTGACACTGGACTCGCGCGGCCGGATCTTTTTCACGTCGCGGCTGGCCAATACCGATCTGGCACGGGGCAATGTCAACGCTGTCTACCGGATCGATCCCGATGGCACGCTGACCCGCGTGCTGGCGGCACCCGAGATCGACATGCCCAACGGAATTGTCACGACGGCCGACGACAAGACGCTGTATCTCGTGGAATCGGATGGCCGTGAAAACCGCTCACGCTGCATTCGCGCCTACGATCTGAAGGAAGATGGAACACTGGCGAACGGCCGCGTGCTGATCACGTTTTATCCCGGCCGGTCGGGCGACGGGATGTGCGTCGACGCCTCGGGCAATCTGTACATCGCCGCCGGCCTGCACAACCTGCGGGCCACGAAGGAGACCCTGGACACCAAGCCCGGCATCCATGTCGTGTCACCGCAGGGCAAACTGCTGGCCTACGTGCCGACTCCGGAAGACACGATCACCAACTGCACTTTCGGAGGCGACGACCTGCGTACGCTGTATGTCACCTCCGGCCCGTGGCTCCTCAGCGGCCGCACGCGGATCCCCGGCAAGCCGGCGTACCGCATTGGGAAGTAAGACACACCCATGAACTGGGGAACGCCCTTGATCCACCGGTGATCACATCGCGTCCTTGAAACGGATCGCGCTGAATCCAAACTTGGAGCCTGGACGGGCTTGCAGCATGATTCCGAGGGAACTGGGAACATCGTCGAACACCTTGACCTCCCAGAACTCGCCAGGGGCGGGCTCGACCTGCTCGATTGTCCGACGCGATCTGATGCGGAATTTCGGAGATCTGGTCGAAATGTGAGCCGAAAGCGGATCACGATAAATGGTGCGCTTGAGGCGTTCGCCCCAGATCTCGTTGTTCGCGTTGATGAACAGAACCGGGTCGCGGGCACCCTGGGCGTGAAGGGTCAACTCCAGCCGGTAATTGTAAGAGTCGAACAGTTCCAGGCGGCCCTCAATGTCTGCCTCCCGCGTCCCGATCGGCAGGAGGACAGTCGTCTCGACTGAGATGAATGGATCCTCGTCCTTCGTGGCGGCAGGCAGTTCCCAGACAAGCAGATCACCCTGAACTGACCAGTGCGGACTGGATTTGAGCGGCAGCCTTCCCTTGGGGCCAAATTCCACGCAGGTTTCCCAGAACTGCTGAGGAGAGATCTCAAGCTCGCCCGTGGACTCGAACGTCCTTGCCAATGCCAAGGCGGGCCGCAGACGGAGCACCTCGGCCTTTTCTTCGTGCGAACTGACATTCATGGCGGTGTTTTCAAAGGCGTCCAAGGCCCGTTCCGCCACGGACGGCCGGGCTTCCACCAGTGCCACGCGGGCCCTTGCCAGGAGAGTGGATTTGCCGTCGGTGCGGTGGGCGTTGATCAGATCCCGGAAGTAGGCGTAACGCGACTCGCTGGCGAGACCCTTCCCGGCGAGCAATGCAGCGCGCTCCGCCGGCGCCATCGCTTCCAGCCAGTCCAATATGGGAATCATTTCGTCGAAATGACCTCCCTTAATCCCCGCGGAAAACAGCGTGAGGCGGGCCGCGTCGCGCTGGGTGCCGTGGGGCTGAAGCTCCGCGGCGGCCGCGAAGTCCTGCATCAGTTTCCACAGTTCCGAGTCCCTCCAGGCGGACCAGGAGGTGCCCGCACCGCCACCGTCGGCCGCCTCCTCAAACAGTGCCTCCATTCCGACATGTGGAATCCCTGCCTGCCACTGTCCGGTCGCCAGACATTCTCGAGCGAAGGCCAGCCGCGTCGTCCGGTCACCTCCCCAGCGTTTCTTGATGGCATGGCACATCTGGCTGTAGGCAGTCGCGTTGTTCGGAACGATCCTGCTGGCGGCACGCATGTGGTCCAACAAGACCCCGTGGCTCACACCGGCCACCATGTGGACCTGGATCAACCCGCAATGCGCTTCCCAAGCCTGTGGATCGCGAGCCGCGAGCTGCAGAGTTCGGTTGGCGCGATCGATGCGTTCCGCAAACAATTTTGCCCCTTCCGGCGTCACCTCGGACGCCCAGCCGTTCCCCCGCGCTTTCCACGCCCAGTCGGTCAAAAACTGGCCCCTCCAGGTCAGCCCGATGGCCGTGGGATCGTCCTTGTTCCATTGGATCAGGAGTTGTTCAACGAGCGGCGTCTTGTCCATGCGCGCCGCCATGTTGCACAGCGCCAGGTAGAAGCGCGGATGCTGCCGCGCCATCGGAACCAACTCCAGCAGTTCCGCCAGCCTGTAATTGTCAGCCCCAATGGGGTCACCAAGGCCGGAATGGTGCAGCGAGAACAACCACGGTTTTTTACCCGGCGGGCCGAACGTGCCTGCTGACTGGAAGATGTCTGAGGCGGCCAGGCATTTCAGTTCTTCCAAAAGCATGATGTCGGCTTTGACAGCATGTGACTCAAGTGCCGACTGGAACTTCCGCAGCAGTTCCTCGCTCCCCAAGCTTGACGAAGCCAGAAGCATCTCTTCTGCCGCGGTCAGCGTGATTCCCAGGTGTGTGAAAACATCGCGTGCCAGCAGAGTCGGCAGCCGGCGGGCCTCGGCGGCGGGCACGCGGTGGACAAATTTTGCGGGCCTGCCACCAGGCAGACTCGACTTGAATTCCGCCGTGAGAACGAGGTCGGTCCCCTCTTCGATGAGGGACGAACGCACCCACTGCCGCGCGCCGGTCATCGACTTCAACACACTGAAGTGTTCGTCATCGATCTTCCAACCGGGCATGTCAAGAATACAGGTTCATCCGGCAATTGCGCGCTTGGGGTGGAAAAGATGTGGACATGCGGTTTTGCTCTGTGTGGATAGAAATTGTCAGATCAGGGGGCCGTCATGTCCACAAGTTTGTTGTATCACGCGTTCGGGG
>JAKFUF010000118.1 GCA_021732845.1 Planctomycetaceae bacterium
AGTCAAACCTGAACGGTTTCATGCAGAAACTTGCCCAGCTTCCCGGGCACATCATGTCCTATTTCCAGCACCCGTGCGCTCAATACGCGGCGGGCGATGTGTGATGTTGTTCCGCGCCGAGGTAATAAGATGCACCGGTCTGGCGGACCGGCGCGACCAATCGCCGGACCTCCTCGTGGCCCACGTGAGCGTAAGTGCCATTTCTTTCAGTCGGGACCGAAAGCAAATACTCAAAGGAAGCCTTCAGACCGGACTTGACGCCATTCCGAGCATCATCATGGACGTGATTAGCGCAACGATCCAGTAAATTCCGAGCAGGATGTGTGCCACGACGAACGCTCTTCTGTCTTCGTTCTTGTAGATGGCTCCGCCGATTGCCACAGCAGTGCTGATCGGCAGTAGCACGATTGGCATGCCACACAACAGACTGGGAATTGGCCCTCCCGCAACAGCCATTGCCGCAATCAGTAGCGGGCACACCGAGCCGTACAAGACAAGATCAAACTCGCCACCCATGAGGATTCCCACGAGAACGGTGACCCCACTGAATGCCGCTGCGCTGAGCAGGTAACTGCCGATGATGCGGGAACGTGTCACTTGTCACTCCGGGTGACACACGTCAATCTCTGTCTTTGGGATAACGAGTGAGATGGTCGGGATGTGCCACCAATTGAGAAAGATCACGACGCCGAAGCAAGCCGGCATATCATAGCCAGTCGGGTGGTACTGTCATGGTCAATTCGACGGTGACTGGATTCGATTCAGAAGCGAATCGCAGTGTTCTCGCTGAATGACCGACAGTTTGCCAGAGATTGAAGCTGTGATTCTGGTCAACAGATGTCCGCTTCATGTCGCCAGCCGTTCGCTGCTAAGGTCTGATCGACGTCTGATCGACCGAAGCGTCGAAACGGGGGCTTGGCTGCGTCGGTGGCCCACGCCCCCAAAACGTCGAACTGACTACCCAAATGGGTCCTGTCCCCTCGCCACAATGGTTGATCGCCAAGGCGATGACGACACCGTTGCGCTGCCGAATGATCCGCCACAGCCCCTGTCGGCTCCTGCAGCCCGCCGCGGCTCCCGTCAAGCTGCGCGCCGTGAGTACGAGTTGAGCAGCCCACTCAATCGTGACGTACACACGACATCATTCAACCGAATCGTCGCAATGGCCTCCCGCGCCGACAAGAACCGCTTCATCGACTGCCCCGTCCGGTTCCAGGCGAATCGCTTGAAGAACTTCTTCCCCAGCGAATGGCACCGTGAGCACCAGATCGTCTACGTGAAGGCCGATCTGCTGAAAGTCGCAGGACGAATGCCGGGCGGCGTGGCGGTTTGAGAAACCCCGACACCCGAAACAGCTATTTGGCGGAATCCGCATCTTCTGGTCGCAGTTTGGAATTGAAGGTTCCAAGCTGATCCCGTGGTGGCATGTGCTCGCTCAATCGAAACTTGGGGCGTTCATGGGAGTTGACGAAAGCTGCCAAGTCGAGAGCTTCCTGTACAATGAGGTCGGTTTCGTTCAATGGCATCGCGACTTTCAGCCACGAGGCCAGTTGGACGACGTTTGCCAGACCAGCACCATCGTTGAACGACCGAGCGCCCCAGACTGGTGGATTCTCTTTGTTGCCCTGCCCATTTGCGGCGTGACAGCTCGCACAGCGTTCCGAATAGAGTTTTGCACCGCGCTGACCGTCGGCTTGAGCGATATCTTTCAATTGCGGGACCGCGTGGGGACCGGCGGGCCGTTCTGGGTTCATGCGGATCAGCTGGTCAGTGGATAGCCATGTGATGTAAGCCGCAATCGAGACCGACACTTCACTCCCAAGTGGCGGTCGGATGCCGTTGCAGCTCCGCATGAAGCAGTTGAGGATGCGGTCTTCGAGCGTGATGACGGTTTTTTCGCGCGGCGACCACGCGGGATACGCGGTCGCGACCCCGAGGAACGAAGCCGCTTGCTGATCGGTCCCATTCATCAGGTGGCAGGAAGTACAGTTGAGCGCGTTGCCGACAAATGGCTTGGACAAGCGATGACTCGTCGTGTTCTCGACGAGATCCCGGCCCAGACGGATCGCATCGCCCAGTGGTCCTTCAGGAATCTGACGCGGGATGTCCGGTGATTTCTGATCCTCGGCCTGCCCAACCCACGACATTCCGCCGAAGGCGACGAGTCCGCAAATCGCCAGCAAAAGGTTACGTTGCATGTCGACGATGCTCCTTCATCTATGGAACAGGAATGTACGAGTAACCGTCGGTCTGCTTGTTGACGACGACGGTCAAAGCGGCAGCGGCAATGGGAACCCCGTCGGTGACTTCGCCATCCGGGAAACCTTTGTAGTTGAGGGCCTGGCCGCAAACGAGGACTTCCACGCCCGCCTTCTGAAGCTCGCGGATCAACGGGAGATTGGGATTCTCATCTACTTGGAACCGAGCCTTGTATGCCGTGTCGTTCAAAACGGACTTGGTGGCTTCGCCGTGCAGCACAATCGTGATCTTCACGTCCTGGGCTTTTAGTCCGGCCGCCCCGTAGAGATTGAGCAGTCGGGCGACGCGGTCGAGCCCTTTGTTGACATCGGCGGGCTTGGCATCGGCCGTGGCATCAAAGACCACCTTGGCACCTGCCCGCGGTTGTTCGACCGCTTTTGGACGGGGCAGAACCCCGCCATGCTTGGGAATGATCGGAAACTCCAGCTTCGGAGCGGCTGGCACAACGGCCGGCACCGGATGATTCTTGTGCGCCTCGTCGAATCCATGAGCGACAAACTGGCTGACGACCTCGGCATGGGCCTGAATCAAGATGACGACCGCTTTGTCATCAGACGTTGCGACGACCTTGACGCCTTTCGCGGTCTTTTCGACCGTCATCTTGATGCTGGCGTGCTTTTGGAAGATCGCGACGAAGAGCTCATCCCAGAACCGGAGCCCGCGCCCGTCCTTAATCCGCTGATGCATGGACGCGACATGTTCCTGGATCTGAGTGGCAACGTCCTTGTTGTCAGACTCCGTCAGCGTTTCGACACCGCTATCAAGCCGTTTGACCGAACGACGAATCTCCACATGGTGATCCAGCAGAAAATGGAACACTTCCTGGTCCACCCGCATCTCCGAACCTGGCCCACGCCCCATTCCCCGACCGCGTCCTGGGCGAGGCTCTGTAGCCGTGTTGGCGGGAGTGGGCTTTTCAAAGACGACGAAGTAGTTCTCTTTCAGCAGTTCCCGCTCTTCGTAGACCTTCTTGAGACCCGTTTGAAGGATCTCCGCTTCGAAGACTTCCTGTCCCGCCCGCACGTGGTTCATGACCCAGTCGGTGCTCGCCCCTTCAACACGACGAAAGTCCACCAGAATAACCCGTCCGCCCGGTTTCAATGCCCGGTGCAGCGACGCCATTGTCTTCAGTGGAAACTCGAAGTGGTGATATGTGTCGCAGATGAACGCGATGTCGACCGAATCGGGCGGTAGTTCCGTCGAATCGGCTTTGCAAAGGAGCGTTTCCACATTCCGTTGTCCCGCTTCCCGGCTGGTTGCCAGAATGTGATCGAGAAACTTCTGCGCGATGTCGACGGCGATGACGCGGCCCTCCTTGCCGACGGCATCGGAGAACATCCGGGTGTACAAGCCGGTTCCCGCGCCGATGTCGGCGACCGTCTGTCCCGGCTGAATCTCGCACGCCGCCACGATCTCTCTTCGACGCGCGAAGACCTCGCGACTCTCGACCTCAAACTTGCCGAGAAACTCTTTCGGGTCGGGATCGCGAAAGAAGTCATTGATGCCGGGCTTCACGCTTTTGTCTTGGGCCGAAACAACTGGCAGCGCATGGACTGCCAGCGCAAGGACAATGAGGAGTTTCACGAGACGCGACATGGATCGAGTTCCTTTCAGCGCGGTAAGAGGGTGCGGCAACAGCGTTCATCCGACCAAACGACCTTGATCACACCGATGAGCCCGGCGAAAGCGTGGACGCCACCAACAGTGGCAAGAGTTCGAATAGGCCGAAGAAGAAATGCTGTTGCTTACTGGTTGGCGTTAAATGCGTGTGTGACAGCTCTCGCACCAGCTTGAAACGTGGCCCCAACTCGCGGGACAGAGTGCCCGCATCATATCGGCAGACCTCCAATCCACTGCACTTCAGAGGGCCGTCGACCGCAAAGGTTCCGATGATCACATGGCCGCCGATGCGCACTGTGCGAGTAACCGAATCAACGTACTTTCGACGGTCATTCGGTTCGGTCAGGAAGTGGAGCACGGCCCGATCATGCCAGACATCGCAGGGGGGCAGCTCCGCGATCTGGCAGATGTCTCCCACAATCCAGTGGACTTGAGCGGCTTGAGCACCCAATCTGGCTTTGGCGTGTTCGAGGGCGATCTCTGAAATATCAAGGACCGTCACGGATTCGAATCCGGTGGCAACCAATCTGTCAACGAGGCGCGAAGCCCCGCCTCCCACGTCGATCACACGGCCGTGCGAGGATGAGGCGGTGTTGATCAATTCCACAGAGATTTGCGGGTCCGATTCGAACCAACTGACGTCAGTCACCGCCTTCGTTTGGTAGATCGAGTTCCAGTGCTCGTGACGGTCCATAGGTGGATTCTCCAGGTTTTTGAAACGTGTTCGACAGCAGTGACGATGCCGACACGTCTACATGCGGCCTTTCAGCATTCCGTGCCAATAGAAGATGGGCAGCAGGTAGCGTTTGAGAACCCACATGCTCCAGCGTTCCTTCGATTGGTCGACCGGGAATGTCTCAGCGGGCTTTTTGTGGTAATCGAACTCCGCTAGGACCAGCTTGCCGATGCCCGTGACGAGCGGACACGATGTGTATCCATCATACTTGGCGGGCAGAGGTTGCCCTTGCATGGCTGCCAGGAGATTTCTCACGACCACCGGGGCCTGCTTGCGGATCGCCGCGCCGGTCTTCGAGGTGGGGAGATTGCTGCAATCCCCCAACGCAAACACATTGGCGAAACGCTGGTGTCGCAGCGTGTCCTTGTCCACATCGACCCAGCCATCCTTGTCAGCGATCGGACTGGAAGCGATGAACGTCGGCGGACCCATCGGTGGGGTGACGTGCAGCAGATCGTAGGGAAGCGTGACCTGCACCTGAGTGTCGAGGTTCCTGAACTCGGCTTCTTTGGATTCCGGCCGAATCTCGATCAGCTCGTGACGAAATCGGCAGTCAATCTCCTTGCGAGCCACAACTTTCTCCAGCGTGGCCCGGTAGGGTTCGATGGCAAAGATGTTGGGAAGTGCCGACGCATAGATGATCTTCGTCTTGTCCCGAACCCCGGCCTCGCGGAACCGGTCATCCGCCAGATACATGATCTTTTGCGGCGCTCCCCCGCACTTGACCGCTCCGGAAGGGTTCGTGAACACGGCGTTGCCGCCACGGAAGTTGCGAATCGCATCCCACGTCGAATCGACGGTTGCATAGGTGTAATTGCTGCAGACGCCGTTCTTCCCGACCGCCCCCTTCAAGCCGGGAATCTTGTCCCAGTTGATCTGCAGGCCAGCGCCGACAATCAGCCAGTCGTAGGTGATGGTCTTGCCGTCTCGCGTCCGAATCGTGTTCTGCTCGGGGAGAAACTCGGCGACGGCGTCCCGAATCCAAGTCACGCGGCGCGGGATGACCGAGGCCTCCGTGTGTTCGGTAACCTCTTTCTTTGCCAATCCGGCTCCCACCAGCGTCCACAGCGGCTGGTAATAGTGTTTGTCCGAAGGCTCGATGACCGCCACATCGCGTGAATGGAACCAACCTCTCGTCAGTTGCGCAGCAACGGTGATGCCGGCTGTCCCGCCACCGACGATGATGATTTGATGGTGCATAGTGTCCAACATGATGGGATTCCTCGCCCGGTTCAGGCGCTGAGATTTCGAATGATCACGAAGGCCGCCACCGCGAGGATGGTGACCACGAAGACTTTCTGGAGCGCGGGGCCGGACAACTGGCGACCGATCTGCTGGCCAGCAAACAAGCCAGCAATCCCACCGATGACGAACAGGACCGTGACCATTGGGGAGATGGCGTGGCCGGCCCACAGTTGCGATGCGACGCCAGACACACTGACCAGTGCGATCACCATCAGGGACGTGCCGACGGCGCGGTGAATCGACATGCCGCTGAAAAGCACCAGGGCGGGGACAATGACGAAGCCACCCCCAACACCGAAGATTCCCGACAACACGCCGGTCAACACGCCCACGATCAGCAGCAACACGGCGCATCGCGAATTTAAGATCAGAACCCCGGCAGCGTCACGCTGGCAGGTGGGACCATCCACATGTTCCGGGGCCGGACAAGCTGGTTCTGGGAGGACCGGATGCGACGCCTGTTGCCAGAGTCGCACAGCAACAATCACCATCAGGCCGGCGAATGACAACAGCAGCACTGTCTCGGGCAGGAATCCAGCGATCCAAGTGCCAACTGGAGCGCCCGCCATGCCTGCGACTGCGAACAACAATCCGGTGCGAATCTCGACCTGGCCCAGCTTCCAGCGATGAAGAAAGCCCACGAACGAAGTTGCCCCCACAGCCGCGAGCGAGATCCCGACCGCTTCTCGTGCATCCACACCCAGACCGTACACCAGCAGCGGAACCGCGAAGATCGCGCCACCGCCACCGGTCAGTCCCAGCGAGAGACCCACGACCGCTCCGAAGATCAGACTCAGCCACAACATCGTAAGGTCTCCATCGATTCATTCGCCGAGCCTTGGGGGCTGATGAGCGGTCTCATTCACGTCCGGTCTTGGTCACACGAGCCGCCTGGTCCGCAGTGTTGAGCGGCGCGTTTTGCTCGACATGTGGCACCCGACAGGCACCACTCATATAGGTTTGAATCCCAAACAGCGGCAGAATCCAGACGTTCAGCACGATCCAGCCCGCGATCAGACTGGAAAAAAACAAAATATCGGACATGGAAAAACTCCTCGTGAGGGTGACAGTTCTCAATCACTTTGTGCAGACCGTGCCGCACGTGGCCGACGCAGTCCCATCGGCTGCGGTCGGCAGCTTCGAGGCGATCCAGGCTCTGATGCCACCGACGAGGTCACTGACGTTGGTTCGCCCCGCTTCCGCCAGCAGACTGGTGCCAATCGCCGAGCGGTAGCCTCCTTCGCAGTGGACCACGACCGGGCGATCCTGGGGCACTTCCATCATCCGTTCCCGCAGGTGTGTCAACGGGATGTTGTGACTGCACGCCAGATGCCCGGATTGCCATTCTTTCTCGGAGCGGACATCCAGAATGAACGGCTTCGTCGACCCGGCCAGTTGCTCGGCGAGAGCAGCGGCCGTGATCCGCAAAATCACCCGGATCAACTCGGGGCGCGCTTCCAACGCCGCCATCCCGTCGCGGAGATAACCGGCGACGTTGTCGAAGCCGATGCGGCCCAACCGCATCACGGCTTCTTCCTCGCTTCCCGGATCAGCGACCACGACAATCGGACGATCATGGCTGAGGATCGATCCACACCAGGTGGCGTACTTCCCCTTGAGACCGATGTTGATCGAGCCCGCCAGATGCGCGCCCTCGAAATCGGCCGCCTCGCGGACATCGACCACTTCCGCACCCTGGTTCTTCAGCCGCACGGCTTCATCAACGCTGAGCGGTTTCAGCGAAGTGCGGAGTGTCGCTTCCAGATCGGGACGTTCCTGGCGGTTCTTGATGGCGTCGTACACGAAGTAGTCCGGGGCTTCCGGTTGATCGCTTGTCACGAGCCGCTTGAAGTTGTCGAAACCCATCGGCTGCAAGGCGTAGTTGAATTTCTTCTGCTCGCCGATCGTCGAGACGGTCTCTTTGCTCAGGTTCTTCCCGCACATCGAACCGGCCCCGTGCGCCGGATAAACGAGCGTCGAGTCCGGCAGGCCGCGGAGCTTGTTGAGCGAGTGGAACAGCATTTCGGCCAGTTCGTCCGCCGTGACGCCAATAGAAGCGAGGAGGTCCGGCCGACCCACGTCGCCAATAAACAGCGTGTCGCCGGTGAGTACCGCCTGTGGCATGGTGTCACTCTTCGTCCGGTCGAAGAGCAGCAGCGAGATCCCTTCGGGCGTGTGACCCGGTGTCTCCAGAATCTTGATTCGAACGTCGCCCTGTTCGATGAGGTCGCCGTCTTTCACTGCCTGCACATCGAACTCCGCTTGAGCACGGGCTCCCATCACGATGCGGGCACCGGCGCGGTTTCGCAGTTCGATGTGCCCCGCGAGAAAGTCCGCATGAAAATGCGTGAGCACCACGTATTTGATCGCGTAGTTGCCCTGCTGGGCATCACGCAGGTACTGTTCGATGTCGCGCTGCGGATCGACGACGACGGCCTGCTTGGTCCGTTCATCGGCGATCAGGTACGACGCGTGTGCCAGACAGCCGAGGTAGTATTGCTTGAGGATCATGATCGAAGCTCCTGCAGGAAGTGAGCCACCTGTGAACGATTTGTTGGAGGAATCAGCCGCAGCAGGATGACTTCGGGGCGCAGGCCGCCCCACTGCTTGGGGTCCCGACCGTCGTCGCTTTCGGAACTTGATTCCAAGGCATGCGAGCGAGAATCATTCCCATGCCGCATGTATCCGTGATCCCAGCGAACGTGAGACCCGCTCCAACAAACGCCGACAATCCAATCCAGTACGGACTGACGAACGCGCCGAGCACCGATCCGACCAGCACCAGCAAGCCCGCGGCGATCCGCACTTGGCGTTCGAGGGAAATGGCCTTCTGGCCACGGACGACGGGCAACCCCGCCTGATCCCACGCCTGCGTGCCCCCCTCGACGTTCACGACATTCGTGCAGCCCGCGGCGAGAAGCTGCTCGCAAGCCTGCCTGCCACGGCTGCCCGAACGGCAGATGACATACAGCGGCTCCGAGCCATCGCGGCCAGCGGCAAGCTGGGTCACGTCCAACTGATCGAGTGGCACGTTGCGGGCAAATCCCACGTGGACTTCGCGATACTCGACCGGCGTCCGGACATCGATCAGTTCGACCGAGCTGCCCGACTGGACGAGATCGTGCAGTTGTTTCGGCGACATCGTCGTGACGTTCATGTTGGATTCCCAATCTGGTGGTGGTGATGAATGTTTGACGGTTCGGAAACTGTCGATCCATTGAGTCAAAAAAAGAGCCTACTGACCCTCCGCGGAATCAAAACGGTCTTCGATGCACTTGAGGATGTGCTTGAGGTGCGGCTCGGCGACGTGGTAGTACACCTTTCTCCCATCCTTCTCGCTGGACAGGAATCCGCAGCGCTGCATCAGCCGCAAATGCTCCGACGCCATCGCTGTCGGCAACTCGCAGGCTTCCGCCAATTCCGTAACGGTGTGGTCGCCTTGCAGGAGCATCTGGACCATCCGCAACCGGTGTGGGTGAGCCAAAACGCGGAGACACTCCGCAGCCTGGCCCAAGGCTTCCAAATTGGTCAATCGTCGTGACTTACTCATGGCTTTTACTCTCCTGCTCACACACTCAATAATATCGGAAGTTTCCGAAGTGTCAAGCAGTCTTTCCAGATGATTCAGACGAAAGGGGGGCGGCGTGGCGATTTGAGGAACCAGGTTCAGGTCATGAGACAGAAGCGCCAAACAGCGCTCCGACCCCGGCCGTGAGTGCCATCGCCAGCGCTCCCAGAAGGTGACCCGGAAGGCGGCCTTCACAACAGGGGCTCCCCCCGCGTGGGCACCAAACCCGCCCAGCAGAGCCAGAAACAGGATCGACGTGGTGATGACGACCGGGATCAATGCCGTGCGTGGCGTGACTAGCGCGGTGACCAGCGGCATGGCGGCACCAATGGCAAACGTTCCCGCTGAAGCGAATGCCGCCTGAACGGGCTTTGCGGTCGTCAGATCCGAGATGCCGAGCTCGTCGCGAGCATGGGCCGCCAGCGCATCGTGGGCCATCAGTTGATCGGCCACTTGCCTGGCCAGTGACGGTTCCACCCCGCGGCTCGCATAGATCGCGGCCAGTTCGTTCCGTTCCGATTCATCCTCAGACGCCAATTCTTTTCGCTCGCGATCCAGGTCGGCTTTTTCGGTATCCGACTGGGAACTCACCGAGACGTATTCTCCGGCCGCCATCGACATCGCGCCAGCAACTAGCCCGGCCACTCCTGCGACCAGAATGTCACTCGACGTGGAATGTGCGGCCGCAACTCCGACGACCAGACTCGCCGTGGATACAATGCCGTCGTTCGCACCAAGGACGGCAGCACGCAGCCAACCAATGCGATCCGTCCGGTGCCCTTCACGATGCTGCACATACATTGGATGCGTCTTCCTCTGCATCTCGCAGGTATAGAGATCTCTTCCTCATTCGGCCGCTTCCGGCATTCTACCAGACTGCTTGCAAGGGGCGGACGCCTTCGAGGTAGCCAGTTGGTTGACGGATTCAATGATCCCACCGCTCGCAACCATGTCATCCGCGACCGGTCGAGCGCTCGCAACGGTCGTTAACCCAGTCGGGGCGAGACTCAGAGACAACCGAGAGTTTCGGGCGAGATTGGGAGGGAGAGCCGACGCGGGCGTGGCAAAGAAATGTCGCGCGGCGGGGCGAGGCGGAGACTTCGAGACGCGACGCGGTGCTCGAAGTGGTTGCCAGAACTGGCGATAGCACGCGAAAAGGCCGCCATCCGGGGATGGCGGCCTTTCGTGTAACCCGACGGTACGCGAGTTTCGCTACCGTCAAAACAAGTGGAGTGCTCTGCGCTCCGCTCGAACCCTCTCCCGCCGCCGGGTCATCATCCGCCACACATTACCCGGAAAGTCTCGCGGTCTACTAAACCCGTTTGGGTAAGCCGATGACGCCTAGTAACTGCTGAAGGTGGCCGGTCGCGTCCCGGGTGCGGTGGGGATTTGAAGTGGCTTGGTTCGGTCGCCCGCTGACTGCTTGCGACATGAATCAGATGAGGGAGTTTTAGAATTCTTGAGAAAGGAAGTTAACTCTTCGGCGAGCCTGCGATTTGGTCCGCATTGAACGATTTGCACGATTTTATGGAAATCGCTCATCGTGTGGTCCGAGGTGGTCAGTAAAAGTTCGGAGAATGACATGATTCGGCGAATGGTGTTCGGAATGACTGCGATGGCAGTGGTTGCAATGGCGCAAGGCCTGGCGATGGCTCAAGATGCTTCTGGGAAGGACATTGTGACGACGGCGGTAGAAGCCGGCTCGTTCAAGACGCTCGCGGCTGCCTTGAAAGCCGCTGGGTTGGTGGAAACACTGCAGGGCAAGGACCCGTTCACGGTGTTCGCTCCGTCGGACGAGGCGTTCGCGAAGTTGCCCGCTGGAACTGTCGAGACACTGCTGAAGCCGGAGAACAAGCAGCGGCTGATCGCGGTGCTCACGTACCATGTGGTTCCTGGCAAGGTGCTGGCCACAGATGTGGTGAAACTCACGGCTGCCGCCACTGTGAACGGACAGCGGGTCGATGTCAAAGTCGACGGGGAAAAGGTCCAGATCGATCAAGCACGGCTCGTAGCTGCCGATATCGCCTGCTCGAACGGCGTGATCCATGTGATCGATCAGGTGATTCTGCCATCTGCAAACAACATTCCGGCGACAGCGGACAAGGCCGGCACGTTCAAGACGCTCCTGGCGGCCGCCAAAGCGGCTGGGCTCGTTGAGGTGTTGTCGGGCGACACGCCGCTGACGGTTTTCGCTCCGACGGATGATGCCTTTGCGACACTCCCCGCCGGCACTGTGGGGAGCCTGCTGAAACCGGAGAATAAAGCAAAGTTGGCCGCGATTCTGAAGTTTCATGTCGTGCCCGGTCGCATTTTCTCCAATGAAGTTCTCAGCAAGAAGGAATTCAAGACGGTTCATGGAGGGACGTTGACTACAGCGATGAAGAATGGTGCCGCGAGCATCAACGGAGCTGGTTTGGTCGCCACGGATATCGACGCGTCGAATGGAGTGATTCATGTGATCGACAGCGTGATGCTGCCGCCGGCTGCACCAGCCAAGGGCGCTCATAACGCCCCGGCGCCGTCGCAACACGTCTCCTATGTCTGTCCTCAGACCGGACGAGTCGTAACCTACCGCATGTCGGCGGCAAGTCGTCGATAGGCCTCACACTTCAATTCCTGATTACCACTGACTCGCGATCCGCACCGGGGACGCGGGGCAACTCCCAAACTGAGGCTGGCCGGCCGAATTGACGGTATCGTCGACGGCCGGCCCGTGAGGCTGGTTGCGGAGAGACAAGACCTGGTTCTCGCCGTGGGACGCTGCCGGACTCTACTGACGATCCGACGCAGTTCACGCTCAGTCATTGAATCTCTCCGTGAGTTTCTCACGCGATCTGACATCCGCTTGTTCGTTCGGATAAGGTGGTTGGGCAGAGTCGAAGTGCATCCGAATCCGTCTTTCTTGGTTCGAATGCTGCTTCCCCTGGAGTGATGTCGACTTTCAATCGGTGAGATGACCAGTGCTGCAGCAGATGGGATTCCAGGATGTCGGGGTTGATCTTATTGACCGGAGCCACAGGTTATGTGGGGGGGCGACTTTTGTCGCTGCTGCAGCAACATGGCATCCACGTTCGCTGCGTGACGCGGCGGCCTGCAGCCTTGCTGGATCGGATCAACACGACCACCGAGGTTGTGGCAGGAGATGTCTTCGATCCCCAATCCCTGCAAGCCGCATTCGAGGGAGTGGGGACCGCCTACTACTTCGTCCATTCGATGGGCGACAACCGCGACTTTGAATCCCAGGATCGGATCGCGGCGGAAAACTTTGCGAAAGCCGCCACACATGCCGGAGTGCGTCGCATAGTCTATCTGGGCGGACTAGGCAATCCCGACGAGAAGCTCTCCAAACACCTCCGCAGTCGCCAGGAGACGGGAGATGTTTTGCGGGTCCATCACCCTCAAGTGATTGAGTTTCGTGCCTCGATAGTGATCGGTTCCGGCAGCCTGTCGTTCGAGATGATCCGGGCACTCGTCGAGCGACTGCCGATCATGATCTGCCCGCGGTGGGTTCAGGTAAAAGCACAGCCGATCGCCGTCGAAGACCTGCTGGCTTATCTGATCGCCGTTCTGGAACTCCCCGCCTCTGCTTCCCAGGTTTACGAGATTGGCGGTCCCGACCAGGTCTCTTATGGCCAGATCATGCAGGAGTATGCCCGGCAACGGGGGCTCACGCGGTGGATGATTCCTGTGCCACTTCTGACGCCCTACCTGTCGAGCCTCTGGTTGGGGCTCGTCACCCCGCTGTACGCCCGAGTCGGTCGGAAACTCGTCGAAAGCCTGCGGAACCCGACGCTCGTCTCGAACAACCTGGCCGAATCGGTGTTCGTTGTCCGTGCCCGTTCCGTGCGTGATGCGATTGCTCGGGCGCTGGTAAACGAAGATCGGGAGTTCGCGGAAACCCGCTGGTCAGATGCAATGTCCTCGGCCGGTCAGTCGCAATCGTGGGGCGGTGACCGATACGGCTCGCGGCTCGTGGATTCGCGGACGATCACGGTGACGGTTCCTCCCGCGCAAGCGTTCGCGCCGATTCGCCGCATCGGCGGTCGGACCGGCTGGTACTACGGGAACTGGTTGTGGTCGCTGCGCGGATTCTTGGACTTACTCATCGGTGGAGTCGGTGTCCGCCGCAGCCGGCGTGATCCAGACAACCTGCATGTGGGCGAGCCGCTCGACTTCTGGCGTGTGGAAGTTTTCGAGTCGGATCACCGACTGCGCCTGCAGGCCGAGATGAAGCTACCGGGGCGGGCGTGGCTGGAATTCGAGGTCAATCCTTGCGAGCAAGGAAGTACGATTCGCCAAACGGCGATTTTCGATCCCTTGGGGCTGGCCGGGCTGCTGTATTGGTACGGAATCTATCCGCTCCACCAATTCGTGTTCGCTGGCATGCTCCGGAATCTCGCCCGCGCTGCCGAAAGTTCCGATGGTGATGCTGCACAGCCACACGACATCGTGATCGAGGCGACCGCTCCGGAAACGCATTCATCGGGAGCCCAGTTGTGATCGAAAGCAAGGAGAGTGGCATGAGTCTCTCGTCAGACGGATCACAATCGCCGCCTTGGGCCAGTCGTTGGCTCTGGGCCGCGGGAATCTACAACCTGACTTGGGGAACACTGACCATCGCGTGGCCCCACCTGCTGTTCGACATCACCGGTGCCGAGCGGATCAATTATCCCGAAATCTGGCAGTGTGTCGGAATGATCGTCGGTGTCTACGGGATCGGATACCTCATCGCAGCCAGCGACTCGCACACTCATTGGCCGATCGTGCTCGTCGGACTGTTGGGCAAAGTCTTCGGCCCAATCGGGTTTCTGGTGGCACTCCTGCGCGGGACGTTTCCCCCCTCTTCGGATTGACGAGCCTGACCAAAGACGTGCTCTGGTGGATTCCGTAAACCATGATCCTGCGGGATGCGGCAAAGCACCAGAGAGCGACATCGCAGTCGATGGGAATTGCGCAACAGCAGTACGTTAAACAAACCCCAATCAATGCTCCCCCGGATGTGGTTTTTCGTTTTCACGAAGGCCCAGATGCGTTGCCGCATCTCATCCCGCCGTGGGAGAATATGAAAATGGTCGAGTCTGCCGGGTCTCTTCGGCCTGGCAGCCGGGTAGCCGGGTGGTCCTGCGTGGAAGTCTCGGAATCATACCGATTCAATGGATTGCCATTCATACGGAGTGCGATCCGCCGCACATGTTCGCGGATCGACAGGAATCGGGACCGTTTGCCTCTTGGTATTACCGCCATCGCTTTCTCGATGACGGACAAGGCGGAACCCTTTTGAGGGACGAGGTCGAATATGCAGTTCCCTTCGGAGTGTTTGGGCAATGGCTCGGCGGCTGGCTTGTTCGCCGCAAACTGGAAGCCATGTTCGCCTACCGCCATGAGAAGACGCGGAGCTTGATCGAATCTGGGGAATGGACGAGTGCGGAATCGGCGAGCGAAAGGTAACAACGCCTCATGAATCATGATGTTCTGATCGTCGGGGCGGGACTATCCGGGTTGTGCAGCGCCCGCCAATTGCAGCAGCAGGGTATCCGCTGCCTGGTGCTGGAGGCTTCCGACGGTGTCGGGGGCCGCATCCGTACTGATATCGTGGATGGTTTTCGCCTGGACCGAGGCTTTCAGGTCTTCTTGACCAGTTACCCGGAAGCAAAGGCGAACCTGGATTATGAGGCGTTGGACCTGAAGCCGTTTCTGCCAGGTGCTCTGGTTCGCTACGGTGGCCGGTTTCACGAACTGACCGACCCCTGGCGGCGTCCGTTGTCCGCCATCCGTTCGTTGATCTCGCCCATCGGCTCCTTCCCCGACAAGCTACGCGTCGCTGTTTTTCGTTCAAGATCGCTGTGTGGCACAATTGAGGACCGTTTTCGCGACCCCGAAACCACATCCCTCCAGGCACTTCAAGATGCCGGATTCTCGCCGTCGATGATCGAGCGGTTCTTCCGGCCGTTTCTGGGCGGCATCTTTCTCGACTCCGAGCTGCGGACTTCCAGCCGCATGCTGAACTTCGTGTTTCGCATGTTCTCCTTGGGAAATGCTTGCCTGCCTGCCCAGGGGATGGAAGCCATCCCGCGACACCTTGCGGCGGCGTTGCCGCCCGACAGCATCCGGCTGGGAGCCCGGGTGGTCCAAGTGGGACCTGGTGCGGTGACACTCTCCACTGGTGAAGAGCTGCGTGCCAAATCCGTGGTAGGCGCGGTGCCGTAAAGTAAAGGCACGTCGTGCCTTGTCCCGTCGGGGAAATCGTGTCACCCAGCAGGTCCGCGGCCGCACGGCCCTCGACCGCCACCCCCCGTTACCCAACCGCTGCTTGTATTAAACGGGGATGGTCGCGGCCCGATCAACAATCTCTGCGTCCCCACCGTCGCCGCACCTTCCTATGGCCCGGGCGACAAGAGCCTCGTCTCGGTGACAGTCTTGGGCACGGGGAACGATCCTGATCGCCTCCTGGCGGAGGTGCGCGAGCAGCTGGGCGAATGGTTCGGCACCGTGATCCAGGACTGGCGTCATTTGCGAACGTATTCCATTCCTTACGCCCTTCCCGCTCAGAGCCCGCCGGCGTTGAATGTGCAAGAGCGCCCCGTTCGCTGGCAGTCCGGAATCTACGTCTGTGGAGATCATCGAGACAACGCATCCATCCAAGGTGCGATGGTCTCGGGGCGTCGAGTTGCGGAAGCCGTATTGAAGGATATGGCATGAACGACCCTCTCATCCGACTTTTGTTCCTGGCCCACCTTGGATCATCCCTGTACATGGTAGGGCTCATTTGGTTTGTGCAGGTTGTGCACTACCCGCTCTTTGCCAGCGTCGGAAATCTGGAATTTCCATCCTACGAACAGCGTCACACGGCTCTCACCACTTGGGTGGTCGCACCCCCGATGCTGATCGAAGGGGCAACCGCAGTGCTCCTGATTTTGTTCCGCCCGACCGGTGTCCCAGAGTGGTCCGTCTGGTCCGGATTGGCACTGTTGGCATTGAGTTGGTTGTCGACGGTCTTTATCCAGGTTCCCTGTCACAATGTATTGTCTAAAGTCTTCGACCCGCTTGTTCATCAACGCCTCGTCTCGACCAATTGGTTGCGGACCGCCGCCTGGAGCCTGCACGGGGGCTTGGTGCTGTGGATGGCATGGTCATCGTTCAGTTGAGGCATACCGACAACGCAGATTCTGGGAGAACAAACGTGGCAAGATTTGAAGTGGGCGACCATGCACCGGACTTTTCCGCGACGACGCATGACGGCAACAAGATCCGTCTGGCCGACTTCTTGGGAAAGCGTGCGTTAGTTCTGTTCTTCTACCCCAAAGACGGCACGCCGATTTGCACACAAGAGGCGTGCGCCTTTCGCGACTCGTATGAGCAATTCATCGACGCTGGGGCGGACGTGATCGGCGTCAGCGGTGATACCGAGGAAAGTCACCGCACATTCGCGCGGCAGCACAAGTTGTCGTTCCCCTTGATCAGCGACATGGACGGCTCGCTGCGCAAGGCATTTGCGGTTCCAAAAACGCTGGGGCTTTTTCCGGGGCGGGTCACTTACGTCATCGATCAAGCAGGGATCATCCGACAAATCTTCTCGGCACAATTCGCCTCGGACGAACATGTCCGACAGGCTTTGACCGCCGTGGGTGCGGCAACCAGATCTCCTCAGTAATGTCACTTGCCTAATAAATGAACGATGCGGATACCAATGAAGACAATCCTAAGACTGTTTCTCGCACTCATCACCCTCGCCTCCTTAGGTATGGTTTGGGGCCAGTTGGCCAGGAAAGGCGCCCAGGCGATTCCCGAGGGCCATGTGGTCTTAACGCTGCTGGTTGGCGACTTGGAGCGAGAATGTCTCGTCCATCTCCCGCCTGGCTATGACAAAACCAAGCCCGTGCCGCTGGTCATCTCGTTTCACGGCGGCGGCGGGACGGGCATCAATGCGATGAAGGAGACGGGCTGGTCGGCAAAGGCGGACGCGGAGGGATTCATCGTCGCGTATCCCGAGGGCGTGCGACCGGATGCCGTGAAACCGCCAAGCCTGCGCAACAACATGCAGACATGGAATGATGGCTCCGGTCGCTTCTACTCCGCCGAGCAGAAAATCGACGACGTGGCTTTCATCCGCGTGCTGATCGAAAAACTCAGCGTGAATTACGCGATTGATCAGCGCCGCATCTTCGCGACCGGTTTCTCGAATGGAGCGTCGATGGCCTTTCGCGTCGGTGCCGAACTCGCCGATCGCATCGCCGCTGTCGCCCCGCATTCCGGCGCGTGCTGGTCGGAGACCGTAAAACCCTCGCGCGCGATTTCGCTCTGCTATCTCACCGGCACGGCGGACACATTGAACCCGCTCGACGGCGGTTTTCCGAAGCTGGCACTCGGCGGCAAGGATCAAGGCGGCAAACCGAAGCCGCCCGTGATCGACAGCATTCTGAAGTGGGCAAAGACATTGGGCTGCCCCGAAACACCCGTGCAAGACGACACGAAGAATGGGGTGCGCACGCGCGGCTTCGGTCCGGGACGCGACGGCGCGGAAGTTGTCTTCATCACTATCGAAGGCCTCGGCCACAACTGGGCGGGCGGCGTCGGACAGGCGCCGGAATTCATGGTCGGCAAGAACACGGACAAACTCAAAGCCACGGACGTCATCTGGAATTTCTTCCAAGTACATGGCAAGGCTTCTTCGTCCGCCATTGACAAGGAGAAACCATGAAAACGATCATCACGATCATCAGCCTGTCAGTCATTCTTTCCGGCCTGACTCTCTTAGCACAGGAAACGCCACGGCCCGCCACCGGCGACCTCGCCGACCATTCCAAGCAGCCCAACCGTAATGGGGACGGGAAGCTGGGGCCGGGCGACCACACACGAACGATCAAAGTCGGCGAGTTGGAGCGGCGCTATCGCATCTACATCCCGGCGAAATACGACGCGGCGAAGGCCACGCCGGTCATCGTGGTCTTCCACGGTGGCGGCGGGAATCCCGAGAGCATGATTCGCCTCACGGGCATGAATGCGAAATCGGACGAGGCGGGATTCATCGTTGTCTATCCGTTCGGCAGCGGAAAGTTGGACAACTCCCTGCTGACCTTCAACGGCGGCGGCTGCTGCGGCTACGCGATGGAGCGGAAGATTGATGATGTCGGCTTCACCCGCGCGTTGCTCGATGACCTGGCTACGGTGGCAAACGTGGATGCGAATCGCGTCTTCGCGACCGGACTCTCGAACGGCGGCATCATGTCGCATTACGTTGCATCGGAATTGTCCGACCGCATCGCCGCCGTCGCGCCGGTCGCTGGGCCGCTGATGATGGACGCGCCGAATGCCAAACGCCCCGTGTCTGTGATGCACTTCCACGGCACGGCGGATGAGTTCGCACCGTTCAAGGGAGGCTATGGAAAAGGATTCCTGGGTCGAAGCAAGGTGACGTCGTTTCGGTCGGTGAATCATACCATCCAGAGCTGGGTGAAGGCGAACGGCTGCGAGCCCGAGCCGCAAGTCATCGCACTCACGGACAAGACCAACGACGGCATGAGCGTGACGCGCAAGACGTGGAGCGGCGGCAAAGGTGGCAGCGAAGTGGTGCTCATCGAAATCGAAAACGGCGGCCACACCTGGCCCGGCCAGAAACCCATCGTGGCACTGCTCGGCAAGTCCACGGAGGACATCTCGGCTAACGATTTGATGTGGGAGTTTTTCCAGAAGCATCCGCTCGATGCGGAGGCGAAGCCCAGTGCCGTGGAAGGAACCGCCAAGCCATGAAAACGATGAAACCTAAGCTCCACCGCTCCCTCACTACTCTCGCGTCCTTCGTCTTTGGGTTTTCGGTTCTCTCCGCCGCCGGCGCGGAGCTGGAACCGCTCGACTGTTACCGTCTGTGCCGGGTGCGAGACGCGGCGGTGAAGAAGCAGGATCTGCGTGCGATTGAGAAACTGGTCGAGACGGAAGGGCTCGTGCGCAAGGAAAGCGGTTGGACAGCTCAGCGCACAGCTCAGTTGCAGAAAGTCATCAGCGAACTCGAAGCCCGCGCGAAGATCGAAACCGTGACGTCGGTCCCGGCGGATTTGAAGCCGCAGGACTATGCCTTTGCGGTTCCGCGTCGTGAGTTGCTCGACGTGCGTTTCGCCGGGACGGAACAAGCGGAAGCGAAGTCGCAGAGCCTCGATGTTTATGCGCCGGCGGGCGGGAAAGGACATCCCATCATTGTCTGGCTGCACGGCGGCGGCATGAAGGGAGGTGAAGACAGCTACGCAGGCTGGGACGCGACGGGCGGCTATCTGCTGGCCTACGCCATGCCGCTGAAGAAGCTTTATCTCACTTGCAAAAAGGCTGGTGCAGTCCCGCAACTCGATGCCGCAGCCGCTCAATCACTCATCGTCGACGGGCGTGGCTGGAGCAACAATGACCGCCACAGCTTCTACGATGCGCTGAGTGATGACCGCCGGCTTTGGCGAACGTGGAAATCAACCCACCAAGTTTGGTGGCAAGATCGGTCCCGAGTTCACCTTCGGAATTTATATGGAGAAAGAGCTGAAGGAGCCCATTCTGATTATCAAGACCGCCTGGGGCGGCAGGTCACTCAACACCGAATTCCGTCCGCCGAGCGCCGGGCAATACAAGCTGCCCAAGCAGATTCAGGAATTGTGGGCCAAATATCCCCAGGGTGCCCACGGGGTGCCCAAGCTCGAGGACCGGAAAAAATGGCAGGATGATAAGGATGCCGCCTCGGGTGTGTTGAACCGCTCGACGTGCGCCCGCAGATTGGGTGAGACCAGCGTGCTGCGTTTGATCTTCGCCCCGCTCGATTCAATCGCTGCATCAAACTGCGCCGTGAACTTTGTGTCGTTGTCCCGCATCACGTGCGTCGGGGCTAGGTTCAGATCTTCGGCCTCCATTACGAAGTTCCTGGCCTGCTGACTGACCCAGGCTGAATCGGGGCTGAGCGTACACGGCGTAATCCAGCACCGCCGCGTTCCCAGGTGCAAAAACACGAGGAAGTAGAGGTCGACGAGACCCTTCACGGTCCACATTGGCTTCGACACAAAGCCCCACTGCCACAGCGTGTCGGCATGGATCTTCTGGAACTCGTCCCAGGTTCCTTTGCCGCGCTTCGGGCCGGGATCAATGTCGTTTTCTTTCAGGATCACCTTCACCGTCTGGCGAGAGATGTTCTTGATCCCGAGTTTCCGTAACTCGCCAAGAATGCGGGTGTAGCCCCACGAGTTTTCTTTGGCCAGTCGCAACACGAACTCACGGATTTCATCCGGTGTCCGGGGCCGAGGTGCGAATCGAAAGCTGGTCCAAGTTCCACAGCGAGGCGTACTGGACCGTTGAGTTGGATGAATGACAATCGCCGCCGAGTCTTTTTCGATTGGCTCGGCGGCTTTACACGAGCGAGCTCCTGGGAGAGCGGGTGTCCTTCGGTCGCGGCTTCCGTGACACAGGTCGGCGTCAATTGGTCCGTTTGTTCTCTTGCAGCCTCGCTGCAGCAGCGCGTTCGTGTTCATGTCGTCGATGTCGCTCATAAGCTGAAGTCACGATCGAATTGCACAGAAGATCGGCACCCACGCAAACAGCCAGCAGGCACAATAGATTTCGATAGATCCTCTTGCGAGTCGCTGCTGCGACCGGGGCCAATTCCCATCCCCCACTGCGCTGCAACGACCGCAGACACAGATACCGACTGACGTGAATTGCCGAGACCATGGCCCAGGCAATAAACAATGTGGCCACGAGCAGGATGACGGAAGGCCCCATCACCCCTCCATTCTGGGCCAGCACGACGGGAAACTGGACGATGACGAACATGCTGCACACTCCAGACTCAAACGCGATTTCAGCGGTCAGGTTCGCTGCTGATAGAAGAAATAAAGAATCATGAGCGGCAAACTGACGAGAAACGCAAGTTCGACAATTCCGATCCACCAGCACCTCCGAAAAGTTCCCCAGACGAAAACGCCCAAAAATCCCGCAGAGGTCATGAGCAGATTTCCTGTGGCATTCGGAACTCCGGTCGGCGAGCAGAAGGTGATTAACCACGTCCAAGCAAACCATGCTGCGAACAACAATTGCAAGGCAGAGGTAAACTGCAACCATCGCAATGCGATTTGGAAACTGCGTGGCACGACAGGCCTTCCCGTGAGGTGAGGATCAACCAGCAGCTTACCCAGTGCGTGATCTGGGGACTAGTTGATGGCGGTCCGGCGGCCGTCGCTGGTCGCCGGGTCGCCGGTCGGCAAGGCATTCCCGGATGAACCACATCTGGTATGATGGTGGGTTATGGGGACACGAAACCTACCACTGGAACGCGTTGCCGGGCTGCTGAACTCAGACCAGGGCCTCACCACACCTCTAGCCCAGGAGCGGATTCGCCAGTACGGAGTCAATGATGTCATCGATGCTCCAACGCATCCGTGGCGAACGCTGCTCCGCGAAACGGCCAAAGATCCGATGCTGTGGTTCTTCGTCGCGACGAGCGCCCTGTATGCGTTCGTCGGAGAATGGACCGAGTCGATCACCTTGCTCGTGGCCATCCTGCCGCTGCTCGGGATGGACGTGTATCTCCATCGACGAACTCAGGCCTCCACGGAGGGTTTGCGAAGCCAGTTGGCGACGCGTGCGACCGTCATCCGTGACGGAAAGGTGTTGGAGATTCCAGTCCTGGACTTGGTTCCGGGGGATCTCATTCAGGTATCCGCCGGCGAGCCGTTTGCCGCGGATGGCGTGATCGTTTCAGCCCAGTCGGCCCAAGTGGACGAATCGGCGCTGACGGGCGAGGCCTACCCGGTCGGCAAGCAGGCGCTGCACGACATACCGCACGATGGCGTCACGCCACCGGTCGCGGAAGAGCACTGGGCGTTCGCCGGAACTCGTCTACTGACGGGAGCGGCACGCGTTCGGGTCGTGTTCACCGGGCAAGAGACGGTCTACGGTGAGATCGTCCGCTCGGCGGTTCATGGCGTGCATGAAAGCACCCCGCTGCAGCAATCCATCGGAGGGCTGGTCCGGGTCTTGCTGTTCGTAGCGGTCGGACTGTGTGTTCTTCTCGCTGGTGTCCGCCTGTATCAGGGTCACGGGTGGCTGGATGCACTGATCAGCGCTGTGACGCTGGCAACCGCGGCGATACCCGAGGAATTCCCCGTTGTCTTCACAGTCTTTCTCGGCGTCGGCGTGTATCGGCTGGCCCAACGGAAGGCCCTCGTTCGACGCGCGGTCACGGTCGAGAATATCGGACGTATCTCGTTTATCTGCTCCGACAAGACCGGAACGATTACTGAGGGGCGACTCCAACTGACGCACATGCTCCCAGAGGCCAGCCTCGCTGAAGAGCGACTCGCCTGGCTTTCGTGCGTCGCCAGTCGGGCCGACAGTGGCGATCCGATGGATGAAGCCATTTATCGCTCACACATCCAAGCGGCGACGATGGAACGGGTGGCAACCTTTCCCTTCACTGAAGATCGGAAGCGGGAGACCGGCGTGGTTCGCCAAGTCGACGGCACCTTTCTCGTGGCGACGAAAGGGGCTGCCGAAGTCATTCTGGGACTGTGCAGCCTGGTCGAGTCCAAGCGAGAGGAATGGCTGGCGCATGTTCGGCAGCTTGCCGCCGGCGCACACAAAGTGATCGGAGTCGCCACGCTTGTCACGGTGGATGCCGCTGTTTGTGCCAGTGAAATTGAGCAAGGCCTGGAGTTTTCTGGGCTGCTGGCCTTCGAAGACCCGCTTCGAGACGGAGTCCAAGAGGCCGTGCAAGCCTGCCGATCCGCTGGCATCCATCCGATCATGGTCACCGGAGATCATCCGCTGACAGCTTCAGCGGTTGCGCGAGAGGTCGGCCTCGGGGCGGATTCTCCAAGGGTCATCCTTGGTGATGACCTGGAGCAGATCGTAGCCAGCGGTCAAGCGGCGTCACTGCGAAGCGTGGACGTCATTGCCCGCGCCAAGCCGACCCAGAAACTGAAGCTGGTCCGAGCGCTCCAACAGCTCGGTGAGATCGTGGCTGTCACTGGAGACGGGGTGAACGACGTGCCCGCGCTCCAAGCCTCTGATATTGGCGTCGCAATGGGGGGGCGGGGTACTCGCAGTGCCCGCGAAGTCGCTGCCATCGTGCTGCTGGACGACAATTTTCGAACCATCGTTCGTGCTATCGGAGAGGGACGGCAGCTGTTCGAGAACCTGAGAGTCAGTTTTCAGTACCTGCTGATTGTACATATCCCAGTTGTCCTGACAGCCACTTTCATCCCGTTGGCCGGCTACCCGCTCCTGTACCTGCCTGTCCATGTCGTCTGGATGGAAATGATCATCCATCCCACGGCGATGCTGGTTTTCCAGGAACAAGCCGCTCGGGAACTCGTCCCACGAGCGCGGATTACCGGATCGTTGCGATTCTTTACGGGCGGAGAATGGGCGATGTTGGTGACGACGGGCGTGTTCATCGCGGCGACGACAACGTTCGGATATCTGCGCAGCCTTGAAGGGATCAACAATGTCGAGCATGGCCGAGCGATGGCCTTGGCATCGTTCTCCGCGGCCAGCGCGTTTGTGACTGCGAGCCTGAGCCGACTGCGAACCCGGACGGCATGGATCACTTGCATCGCCACGCTACTCTTGGCAGTCGTGCTGATCCAAACTCCAGGAATCGATACTGTGTTGCACCTGAAGGCGCTCCACCGGGACGACTGGCTGTTGGCTCTCGTGGCCGGTGCGGGAGCCGCCACCATTCCCTTCGGACATAGCCTCCTGAAGTCCACCAAGGCCGAGCCCCCTGCAATCACGCACTAATATTTCCGGGTTATGGGGATCGGAGTGCTCTGCGTTCCGCTCGAACCCTGAGCCGCCCGCCCTGTGGCTCGCGGCAGACGATCCGCTGCTTGGTATCGTCGGTGTCGCCGTTTGGGGTTTCCGTCTCCGGCTGATTGACGGGTGATTCATTTCTCAGGGACTGGTGTGGCCGCTCTTCGTGGTAGTGGGCAATCATCTCCGGGACCAGATGGTTCATGTGCTTTTCGCATAACACCTCGAAGTAATCGAGGCACTCCTGCTGCAACGTCTGGTTAAAGGATCGCGGCAAAAATAACTGTCTCGTTTACTGTTGTGGAACTGCGCGGTAGTTCCATTTGCTTAACAGTGCATCGAAGAGGATTGGCATGGCGGCTTTGAATTCCTCCGAGGCTTTGCGTCCGGTTCCCGGTTTCGTAGGCTCCTTCGAGAATGTTCACTGTAGCCGACAATCCGGCGCGGGTGGAGGTGTTCTTCATCAGCCGGACCACGGTTTCCAGAGTGTCAAACAGAAACCCCTGACAGGCGCGGCCGACATGCGAGAAAAAGCGGCGTTCGATCGGGTTGTATTTCGAGCAGTAGCTGGGATCGTGAGCCACGCGGATCTCGATTCCGATGTCGTTCACCAGGCCTTGCAGATCCTGTTTGAAAAGGTGCTTGTTGGCCGCGTTGCTGCCGCCGCAGTCGCACAGCCACAGGATCGACGCGGCTTTAGAGTACGCCTTCCGGCCGAACTCATTCCAGTACCAGCGGAAGCTGTCGCAGGCGAACTCCGTCGTGTCGTGGCTCAGGCCCAGGTTGCCCGGCACCACCAAGCCGAACAGCGTGTGCGAGCGGTTCGTGTCGCTCCAGGACGTGTACCGGACGTTGACGGAACTCTGCAGGCTGAAGCCGCCGGTGGCCGTCGAGGGGCGTTCGCTCCATCTACCCGTTGGTCGAACGTTGGTGCGACCTGAATGGCCTGCGGAAGATCGATCTCTGCGGCGGGATCAATCCCGTGCCCGGTTACGAGTCGGTCGATCTGCACGGCGGACGGATCGCCGCCGATCTCAACGCGCGCTGGCCGTTTGGTGATGGTGAAATGGGGGTGTTTCGGGCGCACGACGCCCTCGAACACCTCCGCGACCCCATTCATACGATGAAGGAGCTTCATCGCTGCCTGGCCCCGCAGGGCTGGCTTCTGTCGCAGACCCCCAGCACCGACGGCCGCGGTGCGTTCCAAGACCCGACGCACGTCTCGTTCTGGAACTCGAACTCGTTCTGGTACTACACCCGCGCCGACCAGAACCGCTTCATCGACTGCCCCGTCCGGTTCCAGGCGAACCGCTTGAAGAACTTCTTCCCCAGCGAATGGCACCGCGAGCACCAGATCGTCTACGTGAAGGCCGATCTCTTGAAGGTCGCGGGGCGAGTGCCGGGTGCGGTGGCGCTTTGAAGTCGACGTCCGGAGTCTATCGAGGCCCGGTCATTTGGGTTAAGATCATAAAAAGGGATAGGGGAGTGGTGAAGATCGGCGTTTTGCTCGGTGTCGCGGCGGTGTCCGTGCTGGCCACCCGCCATTTGCAATGAGGATTGTGCGACTGCATCCCATCTGAAACCGAAGCGACTTCAGCGTCAGCCGTGCGCGTGAGTCAGTCGCAGGGACTCCTGTAATACGAATTGGCGAACGCCAGTGGCCGGGAGTTTCCTACGGGATGAACGAGACGCACAACGTCACTCAGATTCTGCAAATGGTCGAAGCGCGAGATCCTTCGGCCGCTGAGGCGTTGCTGCCGCTGGTGTATGACGAACTCCGCCGGGTGGCCTCCGAGAAACTGGCGCAGGAGAAACCTGGGCAGACGCTGCAGGCCACCGCGCTGGTTCACGAAGCCTGGCTGCGGCTGGTGGATGTCGATTACGTCCAGAGCTGGTCCAGCCGGCGGCATTTCTTCGGAGCCGCCGCGGAAGCGATGCGAAGGATCCTGGTGGACCGGGCCCGCCGCAAGCATCGCCACAAGCATGGGGGCGACTGGCAGCGCATCACCGTGCAACTCGAAGAGGTCTCGGTCGCGGGCGGGGACAGCCTCCTCGAAGCTCTCGACGAAGCTCTGCGTCGATTCGAGCAGGTCGATGCGACCGCGTGCGAACTGGTGAAGCTCCGTTTTTTTGCAGGTCTTTCGCTGCGCGACGCGGGACAGGCCCTGGAGCTCCCGTCCCTAACTGCTGATCGAATATTGGCTTACGCCAAGGCGTGGCTGCTGCGGGAGATGCAGCGCGACCCCGCCGACTCTTCCTGAATCGGGTGGCCCAAAAATCCTTTTCTGTTTTTATGGCGCACTCTCCCCAGAAAAAACGCCACGGATCTTCAGGCACGATCTTCCGACACGATTCGCCCTCATCATCACTGGCCAGACCGAGCGTCACAGCGTCTGAATGAAAGCACTGCGGGGTAATGCCATGAACGAACGAGACATTTTTCTGGCCGCCATCGAGATCACCGATCCCGCCCGGCGGGCCGCGTATGTGGAACAGGCTTGCGGTTCCGATGCCACGCTGCGTGTCCAGGTGGAAGAACTGCTGAAGACCCATGCGCAGTCCAGCCAGTTTTTGGAAACGCCGGCCCTGGCCGCCGAATCGGCGATGGCTCAGACATTCGTGACGGCGGCCTCCCACGCCGATGAGGACCCGCATGCGGAACGTGCATCGGCCGAGGCCGAGTTCCGCAAATACCTGCAACCGGCCATCCGCACGGGCTGGTTGGGCCGCTTGGGACACTACGAAATCGAGGCGATCCTGGGGCGGGGTGCGTTCGGGATCGTGGCCAAGGCGTTTGATGAGAAGTTGCATCGCGTCGTGGCGATCAAGCTGATGAATCCCGAGCTCGCAGCGACCTCACCGCCCCGCAAGCGGTTCCTGCGGGAAGCGCGGACAGCGGCGGCGGTGACGCATGAGAACATCGTGGCCATTTACGCGGTGGAAGAGGACCCGATTCCGTATCTCGTCATGGAGTACATCCCGGGCCAGACGCTGCAGCAGTGGCTGGACGAGCACGGGCCGCTGGAGCCGGCGGAGATCTTGCGGATTGGCCGGCAGGTGGCGGCCGGCCTGGCAGCGGCCCATGCCGCGAACCTCATTCATCGCGACATTAAACCGTCGAACATTCTGATGACAGGCGGGGCGCACGAGCGGGCCAAGATCTCCGACTTTGGCCTGGCCCGCGCCGTCGATGACGCCACCATGACTTCCAGCGGCTTAATTGCCGGCACGCCGATGTACATGGCTCCCGAGCAGGCGCGTGGGGAAACCCTGGACCATCGGGCGGATCTGTTCAGCCTGGGGAGCGTGTTCTACCAGATGGCCAGCGGTCGGCCCCCGTTCCGCGCGGCCAACACCGTGGCCGTGCTCAAGCGCGTCTGCGAAGACACGCCACGCCCCCTGGCTGACGTGATTCCGGGGATTCCCGGCTGGTTAGAGACCATTGTCTTCCGGCTGCTGGAAAAGGATCGGGACGACCGTTACCAGACGGCGCAGGAAGTAGCCGATTTGCTGGCCCGCTGTCAGAGCGAATTACAGCATCAGGGCCGAGTGACCTGTGTGCCGGGACGCCCCACCGCTGCGGAAACGCAGGTGTTGCCAGCGCGGAGAGGCGATCCCTCGGCACCCGGCCGGTGGCCGATCGGTTGGTTGGCAGGCGGAGTGCTTGCGGTGGTGGCCGTGATCGGTTTGGTGCTGAGCAACGGCGGCAGACAGAAGCCTGAGGGAACCGCAGCCAAACCTCCCGCCCAAGCCGCAGCCGCCACGGCCCAGACCCCAGCGGAAGCGCCGGCCAAACCCGGATGGCACGGCTGGCCAGCGGACGCTGCGCCCCCCGCCATCGCGCCATTTGATGCCGAGCAGGCGAAGCAGCATCAGGAGGCCTGGGCCAAGTACCTCGGCGTGCCGGTTGAGTACACGAACTCCCTCGGCATGAAGTTTCGCCTCATCCCGCCGGGCGAGTTCAAGATGGGGAGCACCAAGGAGGAGATTGAAGGGGCACTCAAGGAGGTTTTCGCGGATGACAAGCATTGGCAGGAGTGCATCAAGTCGGAAGCTCCTCAGCACAAGGTGATCCTGACGAAGCCGATTTATCTGGGAGTGGATGAAGTCACGCAGGCGGAGTATGAAAAGGTCATGGGAGTGAATCCCTCGCATTTCGCCCCGATGGGTGCGGGCAAAGAGGCGGTCGCCGGGCTGGAGACGACCAATCACCCTGTGGAAACGGTGAGCTGGAATGACGCGGCCGAGTTCTGCGCCAAGTTGAGCCAACAGGAGAAATTGAAACCGTTCTACTTCCGGGCCAGTGAGACGATCACTCCGCTCGACGGGACGGGTTACCGACTCCCCAGCGAGGCGGAATGGGAGTTTGCCTGCCGAGCCGGTACGGCTACGAAGTACTGGATCGGCGACAAGGATGAAGAACTATTGCAGGCGTGCTGGTTCACCGGAAACGACGTGGGCCAGACGCATCCAGTGGGAGCATTGAAAGCGAATCCATTCGGGCTGTACGACATTCACGGCAATGTCAAGGAATGGGTGCAGGACGGTTGGGATGCAACCTATTACGACCAATTCCGAGCGAAGCCCGCGATCAATCCAAACAGCCCATTCCCCTCGGGTCGCTGGCGCGTGTTCCGGGGCGGCAGCTATTACACCTCCGCAACCTACTGCCGGTCGTCGGATCGCAGTGCCGTCGATTTGCCGGGCAGTGACCACGGCGTCGGTTTTCGAGTGGCGCTGTCGGTCGATGCCGTGCGGCAGGCGTTGAAGGTTGATGGGGCGAAGATCGTGAAGCCTGGGGTGCTGGTGGGGGCGAACGGGAATCCGGTTGCCGAGCCGGGCCGCAGTGCGTGGGATGACCTTGATCCCGCGCAGATTCCGGAGGCGGAGCGAGTGCCACGACAGCCGGAAGGTCTGGTCGCCGTCCTGGGCCAACATCGGCAACGCGTGTGGGCGCGCATTCGCTCGGTCGCGGTCACGTCCGATGGACGGCAATTCTTGTCGACGACCGACGACGGTATCTATCTTTTTGACCAAGACCCGCAACAAACTCCTTCGTTCTTCCCATTGGACATCGGCGAAAATCCGGCTACCTTTTTGCCCGACGGGAGGATCGCCACATTCGTCGGCGTGCGTGGAAAACAGAACGTTCAGCTGCAAGTCTTTGCACAACCTCAGCATGGCGCTCCTCTGAAATCGCAGTCGAGCACCGACACCAATGAACCCAGCATCTTCCATAGTCTGCGGGCATCGTCGGACGGCCTCTGGATGGCTGCCTGGGAAACGAACTCAGGTCGCTTTGCCCTGTGGAACCTCCGCGAAGGTGTTCCCGAGCAAGTGGCCAGTTTTCCCATGCGAGCCAGAACAATTCCTCCGCCAGTCAGCTTTTCGCCCGACGCCAACTGGTTCTGCTTCACGGACAATTCGCAAGGCGAAAGCACGGTTCATCTGGTCGATCTGCGTGAGGAAACGCCCAGTGAGACCCACGTTCTGAAAGCGGACGGTGAAGAAAAATCCGACGTGCCGGCCAAGGGGTTTTCGCAAAGCATCTTTCTGGCGGATGGTCGACTGGCGACAGCCGACGGAAACGGCCGCATCTGGTTCTGGAAGCTCGATCAGGGAGAACCACAGCGCGTCGGGGACATTCGCGACCCCGGGGGCATCCTGGCATCCCATCCGAGTTCCTCGCGGCTTGTGGTGATGGATGGATCGATCTTTCGTGTCTGGGAGTTGGGGGTTGAGCCCCCCAAGCTGATCGGTAGTTCGACCTCGTCGTTTCCAGCAGACAACATTTTTTACGGAGCGATCGCGCCCGATGGACAGACAGTGATGACAAGCCATCTGAACGGGTCTCTTCGGTTCTGGAATGTCTCCCCGACGGAAATCACCGAAACAGGTCCACTCGCGCCGAATCCAAGATTCGCTGGGGACAACTTCTTGACAGAGGTGTTTGACGATTCCTTGTGTTCGTCGACGGAACAGCACCGGGTCGGAATCTGGCGGGCAACGCCCGAGGGGCTGCAGGGTATTGCCGATAGCCCCCCCGCTCACTTGATCCTGAGGAAGAACGCAAACCAAAGAGTTCTGATCGTCAGCGAATCCAGCGTAACCGGCGGCACACTGCTCCTTCGCCGGGAAGGCGCTCAATGGAAGCCCGTTCGACGTATCGACGGCATCGGACTCCTCCGTTGCGCCGCACTGAGTGATGATGGGCACCGCCTCGCTATCGGCCGCAACAACGGCACTGAGGAAGTGATCGAGTTATGGGGATGGGAATCCGGGGAGCAGCCGGCGAAAAAACTGGCGGAACTGAAGGCGCCGCACCGGGAACATGGCTGCGTGCAGTTGGCGTTCAGCGACGAAGGGCGGACGCTCGTTGGTCGGTTCAGCATCCATGCCGTCGAATTGTGGGACGTAAAGGACGATCAATTGATCCGTCGTGCCCAACTGCCGCTGCGGCAGTTTTACCGGTTCGCGATGTCGCCGGATGGCCGCACGCTGGCGACAGTGGGCTACAGCGGCCTGGAACTCTGGGACCTGAAATCGGATTTCCGACAACCGAAGGCCAGTTTTGCGATCGGCATTACGGGGGCTGTCGCATTCTCGCCCGACGGGCGACACGTGGCCGCTTCGTTCCGCGAGAACGGAAGTTCCGCGGGTGTCAAGTTCGTGAACCTCGCTACCGGAATCGTCGAGAAGAGTCTGACCTTTCCCGGAGTCGTTTACGACCTCGACTACACCGACGACGGGCGTCACCTGGTTTCCGGCAACGCGAACGGCACGATTTATGTTGTGAGGTTGGCGGAGCCTGCCAAGGCCACGTCCGCAGCCCCGAAGCCCATTCAACCCTGGCACAACTGGCCTGCCAATGCTCCCAAACCGGCCATCGCGCCGTTCAATGCGGCGCAGGCGAAGAAGCATCAGGACGAATGGGCCGCGTATCTCAAGGTGCCGGTTGAGTATACCAACTCCATCGGCATGAAGTTCCGCCTCATCCCGCCGGGGGAATTCACGATGGGCAGCACCAAAGAGGAGATAGAAGAAGCCCTCAAATCGATTGCTGGTGATCAAAGCGAAGAGCATTGGCAGGAATGCATCAAGAGCGAAGGCCCCAAACATAAGGTAACGTTGAGGCAGGGGTTCTACCTCGGCATGCATGAGGTAACGCAACAAGAGTATGAAAAAGTGGTGGGGGCAAATCCTTCGAATTTTGCTCCAGCGGGGCGGGCGAAGGAGGCCGTTGCTGGAATTGATACCACCAGACATCCAGTTGAAAATGTCACTTGGGACGAAGCCGTCGCATTCTGCGTAAAGCTCAATCATCAAGAGGAATTCAAACAGCACCGTCCAGAATCCGACCCTGCCCAACCTGGAGCGACTCCTGAGGTTGGGTATCGATTGCCAACGGACGCGGAGTGGGATTTTGCCTGCCGTGCAGGAACAATTTCAAGGTATTGGATCGGCGTCAACGAGGAAGAATTGTCGAGTGTCGGCTGGTTTAGTGCCAACTCAGCTGGACGGACTCACCGAGTTGGCGAGCTGAATCCGAATCCATTTGGGCTATTTGACGTTCATGGCAATGTTTTTGAATACGTCCGTGACTGGTGGAATCCGACGTATTTCACTGAATTGCAAGGCGCTTCCGCAATTGACCCAAGCGGTCCCACATTGGCCGGTTCGCGGCGTGTCGTCCGGTCTGCGAGTTATGGCTACAAGGCAACATACAGCCGGGTATCGTCTCGCGGTGCTTATCTCCCAGCGCAGGACCGCAATCATCACATCGGTTTTCGAGTGTCGTTGCCCGTCGATGCGGTGCGTCAGGCGTTGAAGGTTGATGGGGCGAAGATCGTGAAGCCTGGGGTTCCGGTTGGGTCCAAATTGAATCCGATCGTCGAGCAGGGCCGCAGTGCGTGGGACGACCTTGATCCCGCGCAGATTCCGGCGGCGGAACGAGTGCCAGGCCAGCCCGAAGGCCTGGTCGCCGTCTTGGGACAACATCGACGAAGACTTTGGGGCTCCATTTACTCGACAGCCGTTTCAGCGGACGGCAGTCAGTTCATGTTGACCACATGGGATACGCTTCACCTGTTCGATCGAGATGTCAAGAAGCCCTCGCGGACCTTCAAGTTGGGTGATGTAATTTCTTCAGCGACATTTCTGCCGGACGGACGAATCGCCGCATTCGTGAGCGTTCCCGGCAAGAGCAGTGTGCAGTTGCAAATCTTCGCGAAACCTCGCGAGGGAGAGCCTCTGGAACTGCAATCGACGACGAATTCTGATGATGGCTCTCGTTTAGCGATCGCGTCGTCTGATGGCCACTGGCTCGCTGCGTTTGAATACAACCTTGGAGGGATCGTCCTCTGGAAACTGAGTGACACGCCGCCTCGGCAATTTGCAAAGTTCAAGTTTCGTGTTCCCTACGCTAACGTCCCTCCGCTCAGCTTTTCACCCGATGCTAAGTGGTTCTGTTTCACAGACCTCAGCCAAGAGCAAAGCACGATCCATCTAATAGATCTGCGAGGCGACACGCCTCGTGAAGCCGCTGTGCTGAAGGCGGATGCCGACGAGAAATCCGATGCCCCTGCGAAGGGCTTCTTGCACGCAGTCTTTCTCGCGGATGGTCGCCTAGCCACCGCCGATCGCAACGGCTGCAATTGGCTTTGGAAAATGACTGAGGGTGAGCCGCAAAGAGCCGGGAAAATTCAAGACTCCGGAGTCTCCCTATATTATGCACCCTCGAAGTCATTGCGGCTCGTTGTCAGCAACAGCGCAACCTTCGGTGTTTGGGGTCTCACCGCCGATCCGCCGAGATTGCTGGGCCGTTCGACGTCGGCGTTTCCGATAGACAATATCCAAGACAATCTTAGAAGTGCACCTGACGGTGACATCGTCTTCACAGGCCATCTGAACGGGGCGGTTAGGTTTTGGAATGTGTCTCAAGCCGGAGTGACTGAACTCGATCCGCTGGTTCCCAATCCACATCGCCTCGACGGTCTCGGTACAACCAAAGTCCTCGGCCAGTTCTTGTGTGCATCGCAGGAATCGGTGCGAATCGGAATCTGGCGACCGACTCGTGACGGGTTGCAACAAGTTCCTGAAGAATCATCCTCGCTGTTAGTTTGGGGTACTTCTCGCGCAAATCGGCAGCTCATCGTTGGAGAATCGGGAGGCGCAGGCGGAACAGCCCTTTTCCGTTCTGAAGAGGGCCGTGTGACACCGACTCGCCGCATCACCGGAGGCGGTGTTCGATCAACCGCGCTGAATGATGCTGGGCACCGACTCGCACTCGGCCGGCACAATGGAGCCGAAGAAGTCATCGAACTGTGGGGCTGGGAATCCGAAGACGCCCCTTCAAAAAAACTTGCGGAGGTTAAATCGGCCACTGCACATGTTGTGAAACTGGCGTTTGCCGACGGTGGGCGATCCCTCGTCAGCCGTCACGGGTCGGCGATGCGAATTTGGGACGTACAGGATGATCAACTTGTCTCGCGAACAATGCTTCCCGAAGATCAGTACCACCAATTCGCGATCGCGCCAGATGGAGTCACCCTGGCCACGGTTGGTCATTCTGGACTGCGGTTGTGGAATCTGAAGTCTGATTTAAAAAAATCGAGTTCCGAATTCGTAGTCGGTGAGTCGCACGCCGTTGCTTTCTCACCGGATGGAAAGCGATTAGCAGCAGCATCCGGCGGGACTGGCTACGTCACCGGAGTGCAGATCATCAACCTCGCCAGCGGCGTCGTGGAAAAACGGCTGAGCTTCCCCGGCCCGGTCCATCAACTCGACTTCACCGACGACAGCCGCCACCTCGTCACCGGCAACGCCAACGGCACGATCTACGTCGTGCGATTGGCCCCTCCGCCGAAGTAAACGATCTAGTTGGACATGGAGGGCGAGGCGAAGACAAGAAGTCTCGAAAGCCATAGCGAACAAGTCGGAGACGTGTCGGCCACTGCTTTCGTGAATTCAATTCTTGTCCTTGGCCTCCGCGTCTTCCGTGTCGAAATCGGTTCCGAAGTCCAGTTCATTAACCTCGCCACTGGCAACGCCAACGGCACGATCTACGTCATGCGATTGGAATACGCCAAATCGTTCACGACAGGCAACCCCAGCCCGCGGGGCTCATTCCGATCGATGGGCACACGATAGAATCACGCCCTGCCTGATGCTCGCGCGACAACTCTATGCCGACAAGTGCCTCATACCGCTCGCAACCATGCCATCTGCGACCGGGCGAGCGCTCGCAACGGTCGTTAACCCGGACGCGGCGAGACGCAGAGACAACCGAGAGTTTCGGGCGAGATCGGCCCGAAAATCCGACGCGGGCAGGGCGACGGTGAGTCGCGCATCGGGACGAGCCGGAGACTTCGAGACGCGACGCGGTGCTCGAAGTGGTTGCCAGAACTGGCGATAGAACGCGAAAAGGCCGCCATCCGAGGATGGCGGCCTTTCGTGTAACCCGACGGTACGCGAGTTTCGCTACCGTCAAAACAAGTGGCGGGAACTCGATTCGGACCGGCGACCGCGAGGTTATGAGATTTCGGTAGAACCCACGTCGCACCTGAAATGCATGCTGCTCGCAAGGCACCCCTCACTTTGAAATTCTGGTACTTTGCGAAAAATCTGCGTCATGCATGTGCGGCATTGACGCTGGATTGGGTAGGGAGACAGAAAAATGACGGCGGACCAGAAAAACATCGGAGAGACTGCGAGCCGAGTGGCGTCCTACCGTGATTATCTGTGCCTGCTCGTCCGCTTGCAGTTGGCTGCCCAATGGGCCACCAAAATCGATGTTTCAGGGGTGGTGCAGCAGACCTTGTGGGAGGCATCCCGTTCACCGCTGCCCGAGCCGGATTCCGATCTGCTCGCATGCTTACGGCGGATTCTGGCCAACAACCTGCGCGACGAGATCCGGCGGCAGACTCGAGCCAAACACGATGTCCGACGCGAGATTTCGCTGGACGCGGCCCTCGACCAGTCATCCCAGCGGATCGAAGGCTGGCTGGTCGGTCAAACATCCAGTCCCAGCCAGCGCCTCGTCCGGATGGATGAGTTGTGCCGACTCGCCGCTGCCTTGGCGGATTTGTCTGAGGACCAGCGACGAGTCGTCGTGCTCCATCACTTGCAAGGACTTCCACTCGCTGTCACAGCGGAGCGGCTGGGACGCACGAAAGAAGCCACGTCCGCACTCCTTTATCGAGCCCTCAAGCGATTGCGCGAGCGACTGGACCAGCGTGGAGAAACAACATGACGACCGACAGCCGTTCGCACTCACAGGTTGACCCGGCGCTGGAACGCGCTCTCACTGAATGTATTGAGGCCATCGAGTCTGGACAAACAACATCGGTTGATGATTGGGTCGTCAAGTACCCAGAGTTCGCTGGTCCGCTGCGGGAACTGATTGCGAATCATGGACGGCTGAATGAAATTGTCGCCCGATTGCCAGCCGGTCCGGCCGATCTGAATGAGCGCACGATCTTGAGCGCGGACGCGGAATTGGATTCGGCCCAAGAGAAAGCCAACCAGATCCGCTACTTCGGTGACTATGAGCTGATTGAAGAGATTGCACGCGGGGGGATGGGCGTTGTCTTTCGCGGGAAGCAGGTGAGTCTCAATCGCCCCGTCGCGGTCAAGATGATTCTCTCAGGCGAGCTCGCCTCGCCGGATGATGTGGCCCGTTTTCGCTTAGAGGCGGAAGCCGCGGCCAATCTGGATCACCCTGGGATTGTCCCCATCTATGAGATTGGCGAATCCCAGGGGCAGCATTACTTCAGCATGAAGTACATCGCGGGCCAGAGTCTGGCGACCCGCCTCAAGCAGCGAACAGCGGGGGGCGACCAAGCGCTTTTGAACAAAGAGGAGATTCGGCAGGAAGTCCGACTCTTGGCTGCGGTTGCCCGCGCGGTCCACTACGCGCATCAGCGCGGCATCATTCATCGTGACCTGAAGCCCGCGAACATCCTGATTGACGCCGAAGGCCATCCGCATGTCACGGATTTCGGCCTCGCCAAGCGAATGACGGGCGATAGCCAATTGACGCGGACCGGAGCCATCGTGGGAACGCCGAGTTACATGTCACCCGAGCAGGCGGGGGGCGACAGCGCGGCCGTTACGACGGCGACGGACATCTACGGACTCGGAGCCATTCTTTATGCGGTCCTCACCGGTCACGCACCGTTCGAGGGGGCCCATCCCCTGGAGACCTTGCAACGAGTCCAAAACGAAGCGCCGCGTAAACCGAGTGGCCTCTCGCCACAGGTCGACCGCGACCTGGATTCAGTCTGTGGCAAGTGTCTGGCGAAGAATCCCGAAGATCGTTACCGCTCGGCCGGGGAGTTCGCCGACGATCTTGAACGCTGGTTGAGCGGGGAGCCCGTGACGGCCGCGCCACCGAATGCGGCGACCGTCCTGTGGCGCTGGCTCTCCGCGAACTTCCGTGTGGCGGCGGCGGTACTGATCCTCGGCGTCGTGACCGGATGGCTGGTCATCGAGCCGGCACGAATGACGCAGGCGCACAATGTTGGTTCGTATCTTGGAATCTACCGCGGATCGTTTCCCACTCTCCAGCCTCCGGTCATCCTCATTCGGCTGGCCGAGTATCCCCAATGGTTGGGTGTCGGTTCATTTCTGCTTGGGGTGGGTTGTTTTCTGAGCATGGGGTGGTGGTCTGACTGGCTGGTTCGCCCCAAATCAACAGCCACTGCGGTCCTCACCGGCTTGGCTCTCGGCGGGACGGCGGCGGTGACGGCGTTTTTCGGCGGCGTCGGCTGGACGGCATTGAGCCAGCAGGCAGTGTGGCCAATCCACGCGGATTTAGAGTTGCTGGCCGGAACGATCGATAACGACACGTCCTTTAGCGAAGGTCGTCGTCTCGCTGAAACATACCCCGGCGTCCGCGCCCGTCAGGTAATGAAAAAGGCGCTCGCGGACCTGGAAACGGGGATACCGGTCGCGCTGGGGTATGGACTGCTATTCTCCTTGAATCTGTTGCTGCTTCCCGCCGTTTTGCAGACGTTCGCCGCTTTCTGGATGCGACAGCGTGGGGATGGATTGTGGCAACGGCTGTTCTATCTGGTTGAACTGTCGATACCGCTGGCGGTCATCCTCGGTGGCAGCGGATATTTGGTGTATCAGCGCCCACGAATCGTCCTGGAGGTCATGGCTTTTGCGGTCATTGCCTGGTTGGTCATCGAATCCACTCGACGCTGGACACAGTCGGCCCGCCGTGGCGTGCTGACAGTCGTCATCCTCGCCGGGCTGTTTGCTCTGGGTTTGGCGGTTGGTCCCGACAAACTCTTGTTCGGTGGACAGTTCGGAAGCGGTCCTGGTGGAAACAACCCGGCTCTCTACATCGTCGGTGCCATTGCTGCGGCGACTGTTGTCGCTCAACGGTGGCCCTGGTGGCGCTATGGCGTTTATGCAATTTGGATCACCACGCTACTCAGCACGTTCACGGGACCCGGCCTGACCTTTCCCACGACGCCTCTCGAAATCGAGACGAGTGTGCGGAACTCGGCTGTGGGAATGATTCTCGTGATTATCCTGACCGGCATCGGCCGCTGGTTCTGTTCCACCTTGACCTGGAAGCAGTGGCACGCCGCGCGGGATGCCGCCGCTTCAACTCCCCTGGCCATCTCCCGCAGGAGAAGGTGGCTGATACATGGGGGAATTGCCGCAGGCTGCGCGATCTTGATCGCCATCGCAGTGCTAATCCCGCTCATCATCCGCCATGACCGCCACGCAAAACTCGCGGACGCCATTGATCGGAATCAGCCCGACAGCATTCCTGAGATCAAACGACTGGTCACGGAGGGGGCTGACATAAAGACGCGGGGATTCGACAATGCGGTCGCGATGGTGGCCGCGTACTGGAACGATCCAGGACTGCTCAAACAGTCCATGGACGCCGGTCTCGACCCCAACGCTCAAGACAGCTTCGGCAATACGGCTTTGCACTTCGCAGCTTTTGCTCCGAGCGTGGAACCGACGCGGCTGCTATTGGCGGCGGGGGCGCAGGTCAATGTTCAAAGCAATCGGGGAGAGACTCCGCTGATGGGAGCGGTGCGCAATGCGCAGTTCGATCAGATGAAGCTGCTTCTCGCCGCAGGCGCCGAGGTCGATGTGGCAAGCAAGAGTGGCGAGACGGCGGTATCGATTGCGCGGTCCCTCAAGCCCGGCGGTCCGCGGCCCATGCGTCCCGATCTCACGGCTGACGACTTTGTACGGCTGCTTCAGGATATACCCAACCCGAGCAGCAGGTGATCACAAGAAGCCAATATGGGCTTTCCGCCATCGTCCGCGGCGAAAGGTCCGTGAACAGGCATCAACGACGTGGAGGTCTTTGCGATATTCTTCGCGAAAGCAGCGAAAGATCGATCTCCACGGCGGACGGATCGCCGCCGACCTCAACGCGCGCTGGCCGTTTGGCGACGGCGAAGTCGGCGTCTTCCGGGCGCACGACGCCCTCAAACATCTCCGCGATCCGATCCACACGATGAAGGAACTCCATCGTTGCCTGGCCCCACAAGGCTGGCTGCTCTCGCAGACCCCCAGCATCGACGGCCGCGGAGCGTTCCAAGACCCTACGCATGTCTCGTTTTGGAACTCGAACTCGTTCTGGTACTACACCCGCGCCGACCAGAACCGCTTCATCGATTGCCCCGTCCGTTTCCAGGCCAACCGCCTGAAGAACTTCTTTCCCAGCGAATCGCACCCCACTGCATTGCCTTTCCGTTCGCTGGCGGCAGCAACCCCATGAGGACCCCACAGACGCTGGTCCGCAGGAGGTGGCGTTATGAGCGAAACCTCTCTGAGTTTGCTGGAACGAGTGCGAGGCGACGTGACTGATGAAGCATGGCAGAAGTTGATTGAGGTTTATTCAGCGCTGTTGCGATCTTGGCTGACGCGATTCGAGGTTGGCTCAGCCGACGCAGATGATTTGGTTCAAGAAGTCTTACTGACTCTCTCCCGCGACCTGCGGAATTTCGGCATGACGCCGTTTTGGGCTGCGCACTCAACACAAAGCCTCAAGCCACAATATTTTGTGTCGAAAGATCTTGTGGCATTTTCGGCCCAGCGTGAAAAAAAAGGGCCGCGGGTGTAAGAATCAGCGGGGTCATGCACTTTCTATTATGGATTTAGCCGTTCCCTTCGGAACGAAGTTTATCGCGCACGCCTGCGGAGAAGTCCATGCCCGTCATCCATCCCGCAAAGGAGCAGTTGATCGCGTTCGGGCAGGGAAAGCTGGCGACAGACGAGTCTTCGTCAGTCGAACAGCATCTCGAAGTCTGC
>JAKFUF010000166.1 GCA_021732845.1 Planctomycetaceae bacterium
AGCCATCGGTCCTGAAGGGGCCGTTCAGCGCTTGCTCCGTCGGCGGCAGGGTTTCCGGAGATTCGGACGTTGAACGCCCCCTTCAGGGTCGGCGCCCGTGCGTTTGCCCCATACCCAGGGCGTCGCCCTACAGGCTCATCTGTGATGGCCCGCGTCCTTTCGCAGGAGCGAAAGGCGACTTTACGCCGCCCCACCGAGTCCACCTCGGTGGTGAACGGGCCTTTGCACTACGCCGCGCGGACCGCGATCCGACCGATACAACATTGCGTGCAGAGGCCCGAATCCACTGAGACAAGCTCAGCGGGGATGCGGTGTGACACACGCGGCGTAAAGTCGTCTTTTGCTCCCGCAAAAGAACGCGAACGGGTGTCGACTTTCCAAATCGGTTCGACTCGCACAACAGTGCTGTCCCGCGCCGACCGACGCCCGCCCACCAAACGGCCTAGGAAGGCCATTCTACAGACACCTTCGATTGCGGCGGGCGAGGGCTCACGTCCGTGCGAGCCCTCTGGTGAAGTTCGCTTTCTTTCGCGAAGCGAAAGGCATGGCGACGGCACGGACGACGAGGCCGGACGTTTGCACTAAGGATCGTGGCAACAATAACATGGTGAAGTTGCTTGGGATGGACGCCGATTGAGGGCAGATTCATCAGCCGGCACGCGTTAGCATCCGGTTCGTGGCGTTGGCGTCTTCCGATCATCCTCCAACCGGGGGCTAAGGCCCGCCGGCTCATTGGCTGTGCGGCTCGTCAAAAATCGACAGTTATTCTTGCCGCGGTCCTAACATGGGGATCAGAGCGATTTTGTCAGACTGAGCATTCGTGGGTTCGTGATGAGTGACGAACAGGCCTTCCTGCAGGAAGTGCTGGCGCATCCCGACGACATGGGACCGCGGGGGGTCTTTGCGGACTGGCTCGAAGAACAGGGAGACCCGCGCGGCGAATTCATCCGCGTGCAGTGCGAACTTGGCGAACTGGGTCCGTATGATCCCCGGCGCGGCGAATTGGAGCGCCGTGAACGAGCCCTGCTGGACGAACACCGCGAGCAGTGGCTCGAACCGATCCGCAGGGTGGTCGACAATCCCCGCTACCGCCGTGGCTTCGTCGAATCCTTCTCCATCACGCCGCGACGGTTCGTCGAACATGCCACTCAGTTGTTTGAGGTGTGGCCGGTCCGTCGCGTGCAGTTCTTTCCGCTCGATGGCCATACCCGCGACCTCGCTCTTTGTCCGCACTTGCGGAAACTCAATGGGCTGAATTTGTACGGGGGGCTGGACGTTCCGCGCGTGCGGTTCGACACGTTGTTTGCCTCTCCCAATCTGACCGGATTGAAAACACTCGAGCTTTCGGAAGGGCGCACGGGCGACATTCTGCTGCAGGCCGCGGCCCGCGCCCGGGGCCTCTCAAGTGTCGAAACTCTGCAGATTGGCCGGGCGGGGTTGCCAGGGATCACCGCACTGGCGACGGCGAGTTCTCTTCCCCAACTGAAGAACTTGACGCTGCGACACGCGCAGTTCACGCTTCCCGCCTTGACTGGACTGCTCGAGACTCCCTCTCTGGCCGGCGTCCAGGCGCTGGATTTGCAGTACAGTCCACTCACGCCGGTGCTGGCGCGAGTGCTGGGTGCGGCGGCGGTGACCCGGCAACTGAAAGCACTCGATTTGAGCCACTGCGGACTGGGGTTCGCCGGGATTGAAACCTGGCGGACAACCGCGGAATTCCCCAGGCTCAGCCGGTTGTCGCTGACGGCCGATGGAATTGGCGATGCGGGGCTGCAGGGTCTGTTTCGTGGCTCGGACTGGTGTGCCCGCAGTCTGACCCAGTTGCACCTGTCCGGAAACACCCTCCACGATGTTTCCGCGAAACGCCTGGCGGCCTGCCGCTCTTTCACGGCGTTGCAGGAACTGGACTTGTCGCAGAATCAGTTGACGGCCGATGGTGCCATGCGGCTTGTTCAGGATCCCGCATGGACACGGCTGCAATCGTTGAATCTGTCCGACAATCCCCTGGGAACAGAAGGCGTGGGATTGCTGACGGGCGAGTCTGGATGTCCCGATCTGCTGTGGCTCAATCTGGCAAATTGCGGCCTGGCGATGGGCGCGATTCGTCTCACTGCACGCCACGAGCCACTGAAATTGCAGCAGCTCAATCTGAGCGGGAACGGGCTGGAGGACATTGGCATGCAGGGATTGTCGCTGGCCGACTGCCTGCGGGGCGTGACCACGCTGGACCTGAGCAACAACCGCATCGGCGATGACGGTGCGCGGGGGCTGGCGGAGGCCGCGTGGCTGGAAGGCGTGGCTTCGTTGAACCTCGGCCGCAACCGGATCGGTCCGGCTGGAATCCGTTCGCTGGCGCTGTCGCCGCGTCTGGGGCGGGTGCAGGCATTGATTCTCGATGACAACCCGATTGGGGCACGGGGTGCCAAAGCGCTGGCGGAATCCCCCAACTGCCGCGGCCTGTTGTTTCTGAGCGTCAATGGATGCGAAATCCCCGACCGCGACCGCGCGCCGCTCATTGAGCGGTTTGGCAGCCGGGTGGTCTTCTGACGAGACGAGATGCGCGGCGCAGGGTGTTGTTGGCAAGGAAGGCTCGCGGGCAAGCGGACTCTACCTCCTGCCGAAAATCCACCCGCGCCGCCAGAAGAACAGGAGCTGTCCGATGGATATGAGGACCATCACCAGGAGGCACGCGGGATAACCGTAGCGCCACTTCAGTTCGGGCATGTTTAAGGGCGCAGATGTGTCAAAATTCATGCCATAAATTCCGACGACGAATGTCAGCGGAATGAACAGCGTCGACATCACGGTCAGCACCTTCATGATCTCGTTCATGCGGTTGCTGACGCTGGAGAGGTACAAGTCCATCAGGTCCGAGCAGACTTCGCGGCAAGTTTCCACGAGATCCATGAGCCGCATGGCGTGGTCATGGCAGTCCCGCAGATAAACGCGGGTTTCGTCGGTGATGAGCGGTATCGGGTCGCGGATCAGCGCATTGACCGCTTCACGCTGGGGCCAGAGGTTTCTGCGCAACAGCAGCAGCTCGCGTTTTGCCTGATGAATTTCAGCGATCATGGACTGCGCCGGACGCCCGAGGATGGCGTCCTCGAGATCTTCGAGACGCTCCCCATAGCGTTCCACCACCGGAAAGTAGTGATCGATCACGGCATCAAGCATGGCGTAGGCGAGATGATCGGGTCCACAGACGCGGATGTGACTGTTGTCGCGCCGGACGCGCTCACGCACCGGGTTGAGCACATCGCCCTCCAGCCCCTGCTGAAACGACAGCACGAACCCCGGCCCCAGAAACATGCTGAGCTGTTCGGATTCGAGGTGGCACCGGCCGTCCTGCTCCTTGAGCGTGACCATGTGCGTCACGATGAAGAGCTGGTCGCCGTAGACCTCGACTTTCGCCCGCTGGTGCAGGTTCACCACATCTTCCAGGGCCAATGGGTGCAGGTGGAACAGCCGGCCCAATTCCTGCAGCACGGTGAGATCACCCAACCCCTCGACGTTCACCCATGTCACGGGGAACTTCGTCAGGTACTCCGAGATCTGGCTGACGGGCAGATCCTTGAGATCCACCTGCTGGTGTGGACCGTAGGCCAGAAGCTCGACCTTGCTGACCGGGGCATTTGGGTCGACGACCAATGTCCCCGGTGCTGCGCCGGGAATCTTCCGAGACTGCAGTGCCCGCCTTCGCTTCCGGGATGTGGACATCGCTCACCAGTGAAGAGCACGAGATTTTCGGTCGGTAGTGTAGTGGCAGCCGACCGTCAAATCATCAGTGCGGCTTCGTGACGACAACATCAGGTGGGTCGTGCCGCCACCTGTCACCCTGCGGGGAACGCGTTCAACGGCAGACGCGACCGCGAATGATCAATCCCCAGTCACTGAAAACCATCGCTCCAAATTGCATCGACAGCGTGGACACCGACGAACCGGTCACAAACCCTACGATCAAATAGATCCCGCACTTCGGACACCTTGGGACGGACTGACCAGGTGGTGGGTGCGCCGTCGATCAATTGGCACTCATTGCTGCCGGCGTCGTAATCGGCGGATAAATATAGGCTCCATCAATGGCGACCCCACCGATCGAAGATCCGTTGAAGCGTGTGGGATGTTTAATTGGATAGAGGGTTTGAACTTCGATGACCTGGCTGGCCAACCGGTTATTGGAGTTCACCAATTTGATGCGGAACGGATCAAGCCACAGGTTCTTGGCCTTCTCGGCAACGTTGAGCACTTCTCTGTACTTGTCACGAAGATTGCTGTCGTTGACCGCCTTTGAGGCTACATAGAGATACCAACTGGGCGAGTCGGCTTCATTCATCCAAAACGCTGCATCGACCGGAACGGATTTGTTGAAGGCTTCAAGGAATGCACTCCCGGCATCAAGCTGCTCGTTCACCAGTACTGCTTGATCCATGGAAGCACTCCGCTCGTTGTGTCTGTGATCGCATTGAACAACAATTCAGCCTTGATCTGTGCCCATACCTGATAACGGGATGACTCGTTCCAGTCTTTGACCATCATCCAATTATCCTCCAACTGTGGATCTGTCGCAATTGCCGCCTTTCGTGCCGGTTCGATACCGGCCAATCCGGCGAGATCCAAAAGATCGTGCGTCCAGCATTTTTCCGCGAACTTCTTCTCCTCAAAGATCACTCCAGTTTGCTCGATCCTCCGCAAAATGCAGGCTTTCAAGGCACACTCCACCGAATAGCCGGCGATGTAGTATGCACCAGACCAACAGGCTGCCGCCAAGAGCGTGGTTGCGTCACGCAATCGTTCGTCGGAGAGAGATTGAAATTCTGCTCGATTCAAATGGTTTTCCTCTCGCAGTGGTCATCGCACGGTGATTCTCCCACCCCGCCGCTACCGCGCGTAATCCACCGTCCGAATCTCCCTGAGCACGCTGACCTTGATCTCTCCCGGGTAGGTCAGCGTCTCTTCGATGGCTTTGGCGAGGTCGCGGCAGAGGCGGGCGGCTTCGCGGTCGCTGACCTGGCGGGAATCGACGACGACGCGGACTTCGCGGCCGGCCTGCACGGCGTAGGCTTGGTCGACACCGGGGAAGCCACAGGCAAGGGCCTCGAGTTCTTCCAATCGCTTGACGTATTTTTCCAGCGTCTCGCGGCGAGCGCCGGGACGGGCCGCGGAAATGGCATCGGCGGAGGCGACCAGCACGGTATAGATGTAGTCGACGCGGATGTCGTCGTGGTGGCCGGCGGCGGCATGGACGACTTCCGCCCCTTCGCCATAGCGCTTCAACAGTTCTGCCCCAACGGCCGGGTGCCCGCCTTCCATTTCGTGGTCGGCCGCCTTGCCAATGTCATGCAGGAACCCGCAGCGGCGGGCGAGTGACCCGTCCAACCCCAGTTGCTCGGCCAGGAGCCCGGTGAGGTACGAGACCTCGATCGAGTGCCGTAGCACATTCTGGCTGTAGCTCGTGCGGAAGCTGAGCCGCCCCATCAGGTCGATCAGCTTGTCGTGCAGGCCGTGAATTCCCGCTTCTTGAGCCGCCTCTTTGCCCTGCTGGCGGATGTGGAGTTCCATCTCCTTTTGTGTTTCGGTGACGATTTCTTCGATGCGGGACGGATGAATCCGACCGTCCTGGATCAGCTTGATCATCGCCAGCTTGGCGGTCTCGCGGCGGACGCTGTCAAACGCCGAAACGATGACCACGCCCGGCGTATCGTCGACAATCACGTCGACGCCGGTCGCCTTCTCGAAGGCGCGAATGTTGCGGCCTTCACGGCCGATGATCCGGCCCTTCATCTCGTCATTCGGGATGTCGACGGACGAAACCGTCGTCTCAGACGCGTGGCTGCCGGCGTACCGCTGCACGGCCATCCCGATGACTTCGCGGGCCAGCTTGTCACAGTTGGCCTTCAACTCGGCCTGGTGCTTCAGGATGACCGCACCGGTTTCGTTCTTCAGTTCCTGACCGAGGCGGCTAAGGAGCACATCCTGCGCGGACGCGGGGCTCATGCCGCTGATCTTGTAGAGCTGATCCTGCTGCTGCTTCAAGACCTTCTGCAGTTCGGCATCGCGGGCTTCGAGCTGTTCGCCGCGTTCGGCCAGCTTCCGCTGCGTGCCTTCGAGGAGCCGCTCCTTCTTGGCGATGTCCTGAATCTGCTCTTCGATGCCTGTCTCGCGGCGGTCGAGACGACGCTCCTGCTCGCGCAGGTCGTCACGGATCCGCTGATGTTCTTCCTTGAGTTCCTTGTGCCGCTTGGCGACCTCTTCCTTGCCGGCATCCTCCTGGGCTTTTCGCAGTGTGGCGGCGTCCAAATGAGCCTGTGCCAGGAGTTCGTCCCGGCCTTTATAGGCACTCCCCAGGCGCAGCCGGTCCGCGATGAACCCCACACCGAGGCCGGCGGCGAGCGCAAGAAATACCATCAACAAACACAGCTCGGTCCCCATCAGTCACCCTCCCCTGCAATGTGCTTAGCTGGGACCAGGCGACCGGCGCGGAGGCGGAGCCTCCCTGTTCAAGCTGAACGTCATCAGGCCGAGCGGACTCGGGCTGACCGGGTTCAGGTTGGACTGATCCAGAAGACACTGGACCAGGGAATTTGCGGCCGGTGTGAGAGCCGTAGTGAAGAAGGTTGGAACGGCGTGCCGAAGGCGAAGATGCAGCGTGCGCGTCGCCGGGGCGATGCGCACGCGACTGGCGTTCTCCACAACAATTGTGCCTGAGCCTGCAGTTGCCCCCAACCAGCGACACGAAACCAGGCGCTTCCACCTGGGCGGCATCGGTTGGCCGCTGGAAAGAGGCATGTCCCCTTCGCAACGGTTCCTGCAGGATCTTCAGCACGAATTGCAGTGCTGCCATGATCCAGATTTGCATGATTCAGTCCTGCACACGCTAACGAACTGCCTTGCTGAATTGACATCTTTGGTGTGACAACAGGCTCGGCACAACGTCTCCGTTGACCGCCGTTCCGTTGGACATCCTTCGATCGTCACCCCAGCCTTCTTCAGTCGACCTGCCTGAAGTCCCATGAAATTCACGGAAAAACAACTCTGGGAACGAATAGAATTCGCCCCCACGCCTGTCATTTCGGACAACGCTTCCACTCCCGAAATGTCGCGGGTACACCAGGAAATGACTGGAATGGCAGCGCAGATGGTCAGAAATGAGCAACCGCCATCCTACCAGTATCCCTTGCCGGGTCAACTCAGACAGATTTTTGCAACCCGAATTTTTGACACTTTCAGCAAGCGATCACGGTGCGGCGATGCCGAATGACGTGGCTGGTGCCTACGGGATGGTCGAATCGCTTAGCAGCGGCAGTCCCATGGTCTTCCTCACCCGGTTCGCTTGCTCCAGCGAAACTTCGTACAGCAGGATCGAATACCCGATTTCAGGCTCCACCCGTGGCTCGAACTCCTGAAAATACCGATAGCTGTCTTTGGGAACGCTCAGCATCGTGATGCCAACCCGTGCCGGCGAACGTAACGGAAACTTGTCCCACAGGTTCTGGGGACAAGGCATGCGGAACCCCATGCCTCGTTCAAAATTCACGCTGATGGCGAACTTTCCCGGCTGCGGTCCCCAGGTCAGGGGATCGTCAGACTCTGTGGGATAACGCAGCGCTGCCGGCATCTGGCGCAGGTCGCGCGGAGCCACCCGATAGGGTGACAGTCCCACCAGTTCCGGAGGCGTCGGCCCCCAATAGGCGATCCGCACATTCTGCCATTCCGGATGCCGATGAACCCATGCCGCCAGCCGGTTCAGATCCTGTCCCCAGTCCAGATTGCTGTCGACCAGATGGAACCTGCCCCGCGCGGGTCCGCCCGCCAACTCGTTGAAATAGGCAAGTTCATGCGGATGAATCCGGGCGATGGCCACCAGGTTCCAGGCAACGGCTGCCCAACAGGCAATTCGCTTCCACCGGCTGGAACTGGTCAAATCGCTCGCCGCCGTTCCGGCCAACAGGAACAAAAAGGGGAAGGCGGGAAGCGCGTAACGCAGCCCGAGGTTCACGTCTTGCAGCAGGCTGAGCATCGCCAGGGGCACGCCGCCCAGTGTGAGCCACGGCAGGAGAGAATGAGTTCGCGTGCGCCGCAATTGCCAGGCATTGATGGCTGCCACGACGAGCAGGAGCCACGTCGACAGCGGCCATTTCACCAGGAGGCCGTACAGGTAGTAGTCCCAGTACCCCCGTGGCTGCCACTGCCCGCGCAGATACTGCTCGTACTTTCCTTCTGACTCCCACTTCAGTACGTCAAAACCGATCAGATAATCCCGTGGCAGAGGGCAGGGGATGAGTCCCAGGGGTGACCCTCGGAAGCGGTTGACCCGTTCGCGGTGCACCTGGGCGAACTTGGGATCGGCGTCCTTTCCCGGCGGGCCGTCGCCCGGTTGCCGCGGCCGGGTCAGACTGTGGCTCACAAACGCGTAGTCATCCAACGGCGTGAAGCTGCCCTCAAACAGATAGCCGGCGTTCAATACGAACAGACCGATGCAATACAGCACAATCAACTGCCCACGCCACGGAATGGGGGGCTGGGTAGGAGTCAGGCGCTGTCGTCGCCGAAAATAGACGATGGCCCAAATGCCCCACATTGGCACGAGCAGCACCACGCTGAACTTGGTGAGCAGCGCCAGACCGAGCACCAGCCCGGCGGCTATGGCCCGGCTTTTGTCTGGCACATCGAGCCAGCGGGCGAACAAGTACGAAGCAGTGACACTCATGCTCGCCGCGGCGATGTCGGTCGTCACCAGGCCGGCCGCAGTGATGATGTTGGGACAAAAGGCCCACAGAAACGCCGCCAGCCAACCGCTGCCGCGTCCAAACCACCAGCTTCCCCAAAGAAACAGAATCGGTATGGTCAGCGTCGACCACAGGGCGATCACCCGGCGGCCCGATTGAAAACTCGCAAAGTACCGCTCTATCGCCGCCGTGTCCTCCGTATTGGCCAGCAGATGCTCTTCCGCAAACGCCAGGTGGTTCGGATTGGGGCTCTGCCAACTGCCCTCGTAAAACATACGTGGCTGTTGTGTCAGCGCCGCAAGAGCCGGCAACACGCGCGGCAAGGGCGGGTTGTGCGGATAGAGGCGAAACGTCAACTGCTGCAGGTAAGTAATTCCCGCCGGGAGATGGGCGAATTCATCGATCGTCAGCGACTGCCGCGCCGCCATGTCCCACACCAGCGCGAAGTGAATCAGGCAAAGCGCGGTCAGTCCGACCCAGTCCGTCGAAACAATTCGACGCCAGGAAAATCGACGATTTGAGGCAGATTCGGGATTCAATGGACGGGGTTTCTCTGTATAAGTTTGCAGGATTCTGGCACACCTATCGTGGATCCTGCTCGCTGACGCTCACTTCGGATCCACTGTCGGTGTTCCAAATCCTGCTGGGTAAGTTTGCAGGATTCTGGCACACCTATCGTGGATCCCGCTCGCTGACGCTCACTTCGGATCCACTGTCGGTGTTCCAAATCCTGCTGGGTAAGTTTGCAGGATTCTGGCACACCTATCGTGGACCCCGCTCGCTGACGCTCACTTCGGATCCACTGTCGGTGTTCCAAATCCTGCTGGGTAAGTTTGCAGGCTGGTAACTCTTACATTCTGACACATGCCCTCCCCGCACTCCACTGGTGACTCTGTCCAAATTGCCCGCCACCCCGACGGTTCGCGGGCCTACCTGCTGCAGGCAACCCAGTGGCTGCCGCGTCCGCTTTCGGAGGTGTTCGCTTTTTTCGCCGACGCGGGTAACCTCGAAGCCATCACGCCCCCGTGGCTCAATTTTCAAGTGCTGACTCCCCAGCCGATCGAAATGCACGCCGGCGCACTGATCGACTATCGCCTGAAGCTGCATCAAATTCCGATCCGCTGGCAAACCGAGATTTCCGCCTGGGATCCCCCCTTTCGCTTCATTGACCGGCAACTCAAGGGTCCCTACCGGATCTGGATTCACGAGCACACCTTTCAGTCCGTCGACAACGGGACGGAAGTGCTGGACAACGTGAAGTATTCGGTGCCCGGCGGCCCTCTTGTCCACCGCCTTCTCGTTCGCGGTGACCTGCAGCGGATCTTCAATTTCCGGCAGAAGAAGATCCGTGAACTGCTGGGCGTGAACCCCGGGTAAGCTGGAATTGTCATTTCACCGGCCGCAACGTGATGAGGCCATTGTCGACGCACGCAGGAATCGAGGTCAGCCTTGAAATGGTATGATCCTGCGCTGGTTGTTGCGCTTCGCCCAAAGGTCAATTGATGACGCTCAAGATCCCCAAACTTTCGCTCGTGGTTCTCATTGGCACCAGCGGGTCGGGCAAAAGCACGTTTGCCAAGCGGCATTTTTTGCCGAGCGAGGTGCTGTCGTCGGATGGCTGCCGGGCGCTGGTCAGCGACGATGAGAACGATCAGACGGCCACCACCGACGCGTTTGAAGTCTTGAACTACATCGCCTCCAAGCGGCTGGCGCGGGGGCGGCTGACGGTGGTCGACGCGACCAATGTCCAGCGCGAGGCGCGGGCACCATTGGTGGCATTGGCCCGCAAATACCATTGTCTGCCCGTCGCCATCGTGTTGAACCTGCCGGAGGATCTGTGCCACGGGCGGAATGCGGGCCGCTCCGACCGGGCCTTTGGGCCGCACGTCATCCGTCAGCAGCGGTCGCAGTTGCGGAAGTCGCTGCATGGGCTGAAGCGTGAAGGCTTCCGGCATGTGTTTGTCCTCGACAGCGTCGAGCAGATTGACGCGGTCACCATCGAGCGCGTGCCGCTGTGGAATGACCGGACGAGCGAGCATGGTCCGTTCGACATCATCGGCGATGTGCATGGCTGCGCCGACGAACTGGAGGAACTGCTGACACGCCTGGGGTACCAGATGGTGCCTGGTCCGGGGCTTGAACCGGGCTGGAAGAATGTCGCGTACGCGCACCCGGCGGGCCGCAAGGCGGTCTTTGTTGGCGACCTTGTGGACCGTGGACCGCGCGTGATCGATTCGCTGAGCATCGTGCGGAACATGGTCGGCATGGGAAGCGCACTCTGCGTGCCCGGCAACCATGACATGAAACTGCTCAAGAAACTCAGCGGTCGCGACGTGCAGATCACCCATGGACTGGCCAATACGCTGGCGGAAATCGAAGCGATACCGGACGAAGAACGTGCTCCGTTCTGCAAGTCGCTGGCCGATTTCCTCGACGGGCTGGTGAGCCACTATGTGCTGGACGATGGCAAACTCGTCGTGGCTCACGCCGGCATGAAGGAGTCGATGCAGGGCCGGGGCTCTGGCAAGGTGCGGGACTTCGCGCTCTATGGCGAAACGACCGGCGAAACCGACGAGTTCGGCCTGCCGGTCCGTTACAACTGGGCCGCCGAATACCGGGGTCCGGCGATGGTGGTCTATGGCCACACGCCGGTTCCCGAACCGGAGTGGCTCAATCGAACTGTCAACGTCGACACGGGCTGCGTTTTCGGCGGCAAGCTCACCGCGATGCGGTACCCCGAAAAGGAGTTCGTCTCCGTTCCCGCTGCGCAGACATATTGTGTTCCGGCGCGACCCTTCCTGCCGGATCAACTGCCGGCCCCCGCGCTGTCTGCGCAGCAGATCCATGATGATTTGCTAGACGCTGAAGACGTAATCGGCAAGCGAATTGTTTCGACACGTTGGGGGCAGAACATCACCATCCGTGAGGAGAACGCGACTGCCGCCCTGGAGGTCATGAGCCGCTTTGCCGCCAACCCCAAGTGGCTGATCTATCTGCCGCCCACGATGTCGCCGAGCGAGACGACCACGCAGCCCGGCCTGCTGGAACATCCCGCGGAAGCGTTTGCCTACTTCCGCAAGCAGGGTGTGCCACAGGTGGTTTGCGAAGAAAAGCACATGGGCTCCCGCGCGGTGGTCGTGGTTTGTCGGGATGCCACCGTTGCTCGTGAACGCTTTGGTGTGATTGAGGACGAAATCGGCATCGTCTACACCCGCACCGGCCGGCGGTTTTTCAACGATGCAAATCTTGAACGGCAGTTTCTTGAGCGGTTGCAGGCCGCGCTCACGGCATCCGGTTTTTGGGAGTCGTTTGGCACAACCTGGGCGTGCCTCGACTGTGAGTTGTTGCCCTGGTCCGCCAAGGCGCAGGAACTCTTGCGGACCCAGTACGCCGCCGTTGGCGCCGCGGGCAAGGCCGTGCTGCCGGCGGTCGCCGAGGCACTCGCGCAGGCGGGCGCACGGCTCAAGGGCGAGGCGGCCGAACAGGCCGCGGTGCTGCTGCAGAAGTCCCGCGATTCGCAGAGCCACATCGAGAGTTTCGTGGCCGCCTATCGGCACTACTGCTGGTCTGTTGACTCATTGGATGACCTGCGGCTGGCTCCGTTTCATCTTTTGGCAACCGAGGGAGCCGTCCACACGCACCAGAACCACCTGTGGCACCTGGAGACTCTGGCGAAAGTCTGCCAAGCTGATGCCGATTTTCTGTTGGCGACCGAACACCGAGTCGTCGACTTGACCAACCCCGACAGCGAACAGGCAGGCCTTGAATGGTTTACCGCCCTGACCGGTCGCGGCGGCGAGGGGATGGTGGTGAAGCCCCTGGAGTTCATCGTCCGCGGCAAGAAGGGCCTGGTCCAACCCGCCGTGAAATGTCGCGGCCGGGAGTACCTGCGTATCATCTACGGCCCGGACTACACAGCCGATGAAAACCTCAGCCGACTGCGCAGCCGAGGCCTGGGTGGCAAGCGGTCGCTGGCCTTGCGGGAGTTCGCCCTGGGGATCGAGGGTTTGGAACGGTTCGTCCGCCGCGAACCGCTACGGCGCGTTCACGAATGCGTCTTCGGCGTGCTGGCCCTGGAGAGCGAACCGGTCGATCCGCGATTGTAAGCCCTCAAAGCGTAGGGTGTGAAGCAACGCGCAACACACCAAGCGCGCCTGGCGACGCGACGACTTGTCAGACGTTCATGGTGTATTGCGCGGTCCAGACCGCCCAAGAAGCCGAATCTTACGCCGCTGCACACACCCAGCGGCGGCTGTGAGCCCCGCCCTCACTCGAACTCAAGGGTCGCGTTTCGATCACGAACGATTTCCACACTCATTCCATGGAAGCCGTCCTTCTCAAAGACGGTAATACCGTCCTTAAAAACTCTCCCGCTCAGGTCGCCAAGTTCATTGCGGCCACACTTGGCAAGGTCGTAGGCCATGAGAACGGGAAGCTTCATTTTTCGAGGGGGCGTGCCATGCTGTTGGAAAAAGTTGGCTTCCTGATCGATGATTTGATGAAGGACCTCGAGTCCACTGGGCATCGTATACTCTCCCGTCGGGCCTTTGATGAGATAGACATTCTTGACGCCAGTATCTCCAAAATTCCGCTCATGGACATGAAACGGAATCTTGGGAGGATGCGTCGTATAGAATTCCAGGGCGGCTCGCACCAGGGGCTCGCTCAAGCCAAAGAGCTTCACTTGAAACGGGTCAAAAAGGGGATTGTTCATCTCCGTTGCAATCCGCAAAACCTCCCCATAGTACCCTCCAAGTTTTCCGTCGTTGAACCGATCTGACGCCACATGGAGATTCCACCGGCCCTCCTCGCCATCGACTTCCTTAAGCCAGAAAGCCACGACGATCGGTGTCGATTTCTCGAACTCACGAAGGAAGCTGTTCCCCGCCTCGACCTGCTCCACTACCAGCGTCCCCTGATCCATTGCATGACCCCACGCGCGTTATCTGCAATCGCGTTGTAAATCTCTTCAGCTTCGGCCTGAGTCTTCATTTGATAGCGGCTCTTTTCATTCCAAATCGCTACAATTTGCCAATTATTCCCCAAAATGGCGTCTGCGGCAATGTCTGTGTTACGAACGGATTCGACCCCGGCAACTTTCACCAGCTTTTCAATATCGTGGGTCCAGCAATCCGCCGAGAACTTGTTGCCACCTTCTTGGAAAAGCACTTCTGGATTCGCGGTGATGCGAACAAGAATGCATGACTTGAGTCCGCTTTCTACTGCGTAGCCCGCCAAGTAATAGGCCGAAGCCCAACGTTGCGCCGCCAAGAGTGCCTCGGCGGCAAGAAGGCGCTCTTCCGCGATTTGCTGCCAATCGGCTCTGGTCATACAGACAGCCCTCCTGCGACAGCGAGCGTCAAGCGATAGGGTGTGTTGCGCGGTCCAGCCCGCCCAAGAAGCCGAATCTCACGCCGCTGCACACACCCTGCGACGGCACGAAACGCCTCCTACCGCGACGCCTTCAACCGCACATCATCAATGCTCAGCGCGCCCGTGGCTCCGTTCAAACCGATCCGCAGCACCGCTTCGCGGGCTTTCGGCGGCACATGCAGGATCTTGCTCACTTCACGCCAATTGAAGGTGGTCCGCCACGGGCCGATGGAGTCTTCGCCAATCAACCGCCGGTCGGCATCGTAGAAGTGCAGAATCAGCCCTGGCCGTTCATAGGGTTTCGTGCCAAATTTGAGGCCAGCGGCCCGGACGTGCAACTTGACTTCAACGGTTGAGACCTTCGAACCGTCCAACGGCAGCCCCTGCAGGATCTGGGCACCGCGTCCGGGGGTGTCGTTCTCGAACGTCAAGTAGGATTTGCCATTGGGGGCGTCCCCCGTCTCCAACCGCGTCTGCCGCTGATAGTGCCAGGCGACGGGACGGCCGGTTTCTTCACCCAGGATTTCAAAGTTGCCGTTGTGGATCTGCGGGTTGGCGGGATCCGGTTGCACCTCGCGTTTGTCCTCGGCGATTCCGGTCATCGGCACGAAGAGCGCCGACAGGAGCCGCTTCTTCTCCAGCTTTCCCCCATGCTTTTCAAACAGGTAGAACGCCTGCTCGTAGCGTTCCCCGACAGGGACAATCATCTTGCCGCCGTCCTTCAACTGCTCGACCAGGGGCTCGGGCACCTTTTCGGGGGAGCAGGTGACGATGATTTTGTCGAACGGAGCGTACTTCGGCCACCCCTTGTATCCGTCAGCCACAACCGGGTAGACGTTCGTGTAGCCGATTTCACGCAGCAGTTTGGCGGCGTTTTCTCCGAGTTCCGGCACGATTTCAATCGTGTAGACTTCTTTGACGATCCGTGACAACACGGCCGCTTGGTAGCCACTGCCAGTGCCGATTTCGAGCACGCGGTCTTCCGGCTGCGGATCGAGCATCTCCGTCATGTAAGCCACGATGTAGGGTGGCGAGATCGTCTGCTTGTGGCCGATCGGCAGGGCGGCATCGAAGTAGGCGTTCTGCCGCAGGTCCGCCGTGACAAACAGGTGGCGGGGCACAGTCCGCATCGCCTCCAGCACCTTCGGGTTCTTCACTCCTTCACGGATGATCTCATCCTGGACCATCGTCATCCGGGCGGCGTGATACTTGTCCGGCTGCTGCGAGAAAAGCAGAGTCATCGTAGTCGTGCTCACGATCAACGCGAACAGGCCGATCATCAGCGATCGCATGGAACGGGCGTCCATCACACACCTGCCAGGGGAACGGGAAACAGGCCCATGCCGCCTTGCTGTCCGCGAAGGCTGGCAATGGACCGCAGTGTCCCAGACAAGTGCCGGTGCGGCAAGATGGAAAATCCTGCTGCGGGGCACAACGTCTTACGAATCCTTCAGTTCAGTGTTGCGACGCAGCCAGTCCATTCGAGTCGCTGCGGAGTTCCCGTGAGACACATCCGGCTGCAGGCTCGGGATTGATTTTGAGGTCTGGGGATCCTCAAATGCGCCCACGCTCTCCCTCAACACTCTTGAGACCCAGTCATGCTTCGTAAACCGCTTCTGCTCAGTTGTGTGGCCTTGGTGCTGGCCGTGGCCGCACCGCTTCGCGCCGACGAACCAGGCACCGCCGCCAAGTCGCCCGCGGACCTGCTGAAGACTTCCAAACGGATCGTCTTTTTGGGAGACAGCATCACTGCCGCCGGAGCCTATGTCGCTGCCTTCGATGCGTGGCTCTTGACCCGCAAGGCCGAACAGACGCCGGTGGTCATCAATGCCGGATTGCCCAGCGAGACCGTGTCCGGGCTCAGCGAAGAGGGTCATGCCGGCGGAAAATTCCCGCGTCCCGATCTCGCCGAACGGCTCGAGCGGGTGCTGGATTTGACCAAGCCCGATCTGGTGGTCGCCTGCTACGGGATCAACTGCGGTATCTATCAGCCCTTCGATGAAGCACGGTTCATGAAGTACCAGGCAGGCATGAAGCACGTGAAAGCCGAAGTCGAGAAACGCCACGCCAAGTTCATCGTCATGACCCCACCTTTCTACGATGACCTGCGGAAGCCAGCAGACTTTTCCTACAACGCCGTGCTGGACCGCTACAGCGAGTGGCTGGTCGAACAGCGTTCCGCCGGTTGGACCGTCATCGACCTGCACGGACCGATGACCCGCTACATTCAAACGCAGCGGAAGACGAACCCGGAGTTTACGGTCCAACCGGACGCCGTCCATCCCAACGAAGCTGGCTCGTGGCTCGTCGCCCGCGAACTCATCGCTGGCTTCGGAGAACGCCTGCCGGACACTCTCACCAGCGCTGCGGACATGCTGAAGGCCAAGCACATTCCCGAAGCGGCCTGGCCCCTCATCCAGCAGCGGGCCGCGGTCCGCCGCGATGCCTATGTCGCCACTGCCGGCCACAAGCGCCCTGGCGTCGCCGCCGGACTGCCCCTTCCTGAAGCTGAAAAGAAGGCGGAGGAGCTGACAGCCAAGCTGGCGGAAATCAAGAAATCTGAGTGACCGAAAGCGACGCCCTTCAACAAGGCAGCCGGAGAAGGAAGGAAAGCCGATCCTAGCTAGACAACGAGAAAGGGAACCACGAATTTTCACGAATAAGACGAATGTCACGAATAACAACCGATGGGTTTCATCACCAGCGATGCAATGCCGGTTGACGATTCGTGAAATTCGACTTATTCGTGCAGATTCGTGGTTAATTTAAAAACATACGATGCACGTACCGTTTTGCCCGACCAGCGACTTCACTCAATCCCGTGGCTGAATCGACTTCGGTCCGACCCATTCATTCCAGGACTCGTCATAGCCGTCGTAACGGATCAGGTGCAGGCCGTTCCAGCCTTCCAGCACGTGGCCGGGATACCATTGTCCATCGACCCGCCAGCGGACCGACACCTTGTGGTTCTTCTCGTAGGTCTTGGGCTGGTACGGCCGCACATGATCGGGGTTGAGCCACTCGTCGTAGGAATCGGCGTAGCCGATGTAGTGGACCCTTGAGCGCGGCCCATCTACGTCAACGACCCTGGCCTTGTACCAGACATCTTTGCTCAGGGCTTCGACCCGCCCGCCGGTGTGCGGGCGGGCGGCTGCGCGAACTGGCTTCAAGCCAGTCTTGGGAGAAAAGTCCTTTCCCGCGTGGAACATCGACTTCTGGCCTTCCACGAACGCCATTTCCAGTTCCGTGTACCGCGCCAGTTCATCGAGTTGGATGTTCTGGTCGTGGTTGAAGTCGACATGGCCGTCGCCGCGAAGCCCCGTCAGGACACTGTCGGTGAAGGTCCAATTGCCGGTCGAACTGTTGTGCGAATAGGAGGACGTCAGCACCGCATAGCTGATCCGCGAGTCGGCATGCGTGCGGGCCAGGTCGTACAAAGCACCTGAATAACAGCAATCGGCCATCAGCAGTGCCTTCCGTCCGCGAAACCGCGCGTCGATGGTTTTGAAGATGCTTGGCACGTTCCAGGCACTGGTGGCCGCCGCGCCCGCATCATAGTTCGCGAACCAGATCTGCCCGCTGGTTCTGTCGCGAAATCCATGGCCGCAAAAATAGAAGATCAGCAGCTCGTCCTCGTGGCTCGCCTCCAGCAACTGCTGAAACCGGCTGTCGATCCGCTGCTTGGTAGCCTGGGCATCCTGCAGATACAGAATGTTTTTCTCGGGGACGCCGAGTTCCTTGAAGGTCTGCACCAGTTGCTCATCACGGCGATTCTTCATCGCCTCGGGGAATGAACTCCAATACTCCGGATGCTGCCACTGCAACAGCCCGACGACGCACACCCGCGTCTTGGCCCAGTCGATTCCCGGGTCCGCACGGAGCGGCGCAGCCACGGTGGTGAGGGCCGCAGAGACAATGACCAACCATGCGCACCTGCGTCCATTCGTCACGGCAATCCCCCCCATGAACATTGTTGGAGAGTCTATCGACTCAACGGCATCGTTGAATCGTTTTGTCCTCAAGTCACGGAAAACCAGGCAGTCAAAAGAAGTGGCTCAAGTTTCTCGGCCCGCTGGCCGATGCCTTCAGAGATGCCCCCACGCAAACGACCACCTGCCGATTCTGTCGCCACACCCCGGCGCTATGGCGAGCCCAGCCAGCACCTGGAGGGGTTTCTGCATTACACCCGCGCCGAGTGCGGGATGGCGGAGAACACCCTCAAGGCCTACGGGGCCGACCTGGTGCAGTTTTTTGCCTGGTTCAAAGACCATGAACCCGGCGGGCTGGACGAGGCGAAGCTCCAGACCTTCTCCGCCTACATGCATCATCTGCATGAACGCGGCCTGGCGGCGACTTCAATTGGTCGGCATCTCGTCTCGATCAAGATGTTCTTCCGGTACCTCGTGCTGGAAGGGGTGATCCGCGAGAGCGTGGCCGACCTCTTGACTTCGCCAAAGCTGTGGCAGAACCTGCCGCATGTGCTCAGCCCCGAGATGGTGAACCAGTTGCTGGCCGCTCCCTCCGGCGATGACCGGTTCCCCCTCCGCGACCGGGCGATGCTCTCGCTGCTTTACGCGACCGGCTGCCGGGCGTCGGAAGTGGCCAACATGAAGCTCCGCGACCTGCATCTGGCGGAGGGCTACTGCCGGTGCATTGGCAAAGGCAACAAGGAACGGCTGGTGTCGCTGAACCCTGTCGCCATCGCCGCCGTGGAAGCTTATCTGACCCACGAACGCCCCAAGCTCGCCCGCGATGGCAGCGACGACCTGCTGCTCAGCAAGCGCGGGAAGGGGCTGACGCGGATCATGGTCTGGCACCTGGTGAAAAAGTACGCCAGCCGCGCCGGGGCGAGCACGGATGTCAGCCCGCACACACTGCGGCACAGCTTCGCGACGCACATGCTCGCTGGCGGCGCGGAGATCCGCGCCCTCCAGGAACTTCTCGGCCACGCCAGCATCGCCACCACGCAGATCTACACCCAGGTGGAACACAGCCGGCTGAAGGCGGTGCATGAGCGATGTCATCCACGCGGATGACGTGCCAATTCTCGATGAATCGGAAAATTCGCTGCCGCCAGAACGGGGTGACCTCTCGGTCACGCCATTTGAAACCTGACCAGCCTTCCTACTCCACTGGCCAGGGTGCATTTGCGTCCTTGCGGAACTGTCGCATCATCGCCCGCGGCAGGCCGATGTGGATCACCGACACCTGCCCGGTGTAGGCCGCGGAACCCGGAGCGTCAAACCCGATCTTGCGGCAGACAAGCGTTGCCGTCTGCGTCGCATGGATGCATTCCCCCTGTGGCTCACCCGTGTCGCAGTCCATGCCAGACGGCAGATCGACCGCCAGCACTTTTTTCGCAGACTCATTGATCGTGCGAATCACCGTCCGGTGAGGTTCACGGACCCCACCGGTAAAGCCGGTCCCGAGCAGTGCATCGACGATCCAGTCGGCCGACTTCAGTTCCTCGCGGAGATGCTCGGGCTCGGGGACGCTGAGCCACGCCCGGCCGGGAATCTCGGCCTTGCGGATGGCGTGCCAGTTGATCGCCGCGTCATCCGCCAATTCCAGCGGGTCACAAAACAACAGCACCCGTGGCTCATACCCATGCAGGTCCAGATGCCGGGCGATGACAAACCCATCCCCGCCATTGTTTCCCTTCCCCGCACAGATCACCACTGGGCCATTGATCCCCAAATCGATCAGCCGCTCGGCGATTCCACGACCGGCATTCTCCATCAACACAGCACCGGGAATGCCGTACTCAATGATCGCCTGGCGGTCAATGCCCCGCACCTCTTCCCGAGTTAACGCACGCATTTGCTGTCACCTGTCGATAAGGAAGTCGTTCCTTACGGAATCTTAATATTTCCAGTCCCGGTTGTCTCGCAAGCTGTTGTCACTCTACTCTGACGCCTCGCCATTCGCACCCACGAAATGCATTCGCCCAGTATGTCGACGGCCAGGGCACCCAACAGCGACGCAGTGACGGCCCCGAATCCAAGGCGGTTGACGCTGAGCAGACCGTCAAGGCGCGAGGCTGAGCGGCCTCCAACCTCGGGGGCGACCATCCAACCCAAAACGGCTCCCACGGCGATGCGCCACAGTGGGGAACTGTGCCAGCGACTCGCGGGGAACACGCAGCGGCAGGCCGCATAGCCCCCAATCGCGACCCACCAGCAGACGGCGGGCGGTTCACCGCGGTCCCAGCCTTGCAGGTAGAGCAGTGCGGCAACGAGCCAAGCCACCGTGCCACAGGCGACGGGAAGCGCAAAGCGGTTCGATGGTGAAACCGTGGCTCGGTCTGGATCTGTCATGGAGATTCGCCCGAAGCCAACCGCAACTGGTCAAACCATGCTCGAACCTTGTCGTCCGCGATCCTCGGCTCATTGCGTTGCAGGCAGGATAGGACTTCCTCAGCGATTTTCCGCGATTCTTCCTCTGGTGGACTGAAAAGCGAAACCACAAGTTCGATCTCCTTTAACGTGTGGTATGAGCCGTGATACCTGTAGTGTGGGGAGACTGGAAACAACAACGTCTGTGTCCGCACCGTCCGCCAGGCCGGTATTTCATGATGAAGGCCAACCAACCGGCTGACATACGTGTCCTGCTTTCTTGAGATCAGCGGAAAGCTGCCCACATTGATGCGCCAGCGGGTCATCCCCGACCGCACATCCAGCGACACCTCCTCCTCGGCGATGACCGCCACCAGGGTGACAACCAACAACGACACCATGCCGACAATCAGCACCCACGGAAAGACATCGTGGGACAAGAGTGTTCTACGGAGGAATTGCATGGGATGGCTCCCCGCGGTATGGAAACGACGCTCATCATTGTGGCTGGATCAGTTCAATCTCGTCATTCAGCAGTTCCCACCAGCATTCCGCCGGCGTGCGGGCAATGTAGCGGGCGAAGCGGAACAACTGCCAGGCGGGCAAAGTCAGCAGCACGCCCCACACCGTCCCGGCGATCAGCACTTCCTGCAGTCCAGGGCCGCGATTGAAGAGAACCTGGTACGTCACTGAGCCCACGATCAGCACGTCCGCCAGCGTGAGCAGCACGATGGCCAGATTGACCACCCAGCGCACGCGGTTGGACGTTCCGAGCAGGGCCGGGGGAAAGGTGCCGTAGCGCCGTGACTGGTGGAACTGTTCGTCAATCCACAGGGGCACCCGATGACTGCGGGCAATGACCGCCGCCACCGTCGCGAACGCCGTCCCGAGCATCGCGCCCACAAACACCAGCGACATCGCGCCAATGAACTTGTCCACATGGATGGGAACCCTGAACAGTGCGTCTGCCAGGACGATCAGACAGCACAGCAGCAAGGCGGCCCCGCCAATCCGAAAGGCGGCCCGCGCCAGACAAAAATACGAAACCGCGCTGCCGCGTGGCTGGAACGGATCGCTCCGGGCCCACAGGGCGCTCAACAGGTCCGGACCGCCAAATTTGAAACAGGTGACGGCAATTCCCAGGGCGACGTTCGATGTCAGTTCAAACACGACAAACCCGAGTGTGATGAACACCCACAACGAGCTGTCCCACACCCAGCCGAGGGGCGACCAGTCGGTCTCCGGTTCCTCGTCGGAGAATTCAGTGGGGTCAGCGTCATCACGAATCATGAGAGTCGGGGCTCCGTCGTCCAGTTCAAGATCTCACCGTTCCGGCTTTGGCACCCGGCCACCGCCTCCGCCGCGTTTTCCCTTCCGCGCGGGCTTGCTTGGCTGAGACTTGGCGAACGCTTCTTCCTGGGCCTTCAGCGGCACCTCCAGTTGCTTTTTGTATTTCACGATCTGGTCCCGCAGGGCCGCGGCGCGTTCGTAGTTCTGGCCCTGGGCCTCGCGGAGCATTTCGGCTTCCAATTCGCCGATCAGTTCCAGCGTGACCATCTGCCGTTCACCGAGTCCGGCGGCTTCCGTCGCCAGGCGGCGGGCGGCGATTTCTTCATCGATCCCCTTGCGGATCGCCTTCTTGATCGTCTCCGGGGTAATGCCATGCTCTTTGTTATAGGCGATCTGCAGGACGCGGCGGCGGTTGGTTTCGTCCATCGCCCGCTGCATGCTGTCGGTGACGTTGTCAGCGTAGAGATACACCTCGGCGTTCACATTCCGAGCGGTCCGGCCGATCGTTTGAATCAGGCTCGTCTCGCTCCGCAAGAAGCCTTCCTTGTCGGCGTCGAGAATGGCCACGAGGGAAACTTCCGGCAGGTCCAGCCCTTCGCGCAGCAGGTTGACGCCGACCACCGCGTCAAACTTGCCCTCGCGCAGCTCTCGCAGAATTTCGACGCGGGCCAGAGCATCCAGTTCGGAATGCAACCACGCGCATTTCAGGCCTTCTTCCTGCAGATAGTTGGTCAAATCTTCGGCCAGCCGCTTGGTGAGCGTGGTGACCAGCGTCCGCTCGCCCATTGCCGTCCGTTTTTTGATCTGCTCGATCAGGTGCTGCACCTGGCCCCGGGCGGGGACGACGTGAACCGTGGGATCAATCAGCCCGGTCGGGCGGATGACCATCTGCACCACTTCGCCTTCGGTCTGGTCCGTCTCCCATTCCGCCGGCGTGGCTGACACAAACACTGTTTGCAGGTTTCGCGCCCGCCACTCTTCGAACTTGAGCGGGCGGTTGTCCATGGCGCACGGCAGCCGGAAGCCGTGTTCCACCAGCGTCGTCTTGCGGGAAAAGTCGCCGGCAAACATCGCCCGCACCTGGGGCGCGGTGACATGCGACTCATCCACGAACATCAAAGCATCGGGCGGGAAGAAGTCAAACAGCGTAAACGGTGGCTCACCCGGTTTCCGCCCGGCCAATGGGCGGCTGTAGTTCTCAATCCCCGGGCAATAGCCCACTTCCTGCATCATCTCCAGGTCATACCGCGTGCGGGCCGCCAGCCGCTGGGCTTCCAGCAGCTTCCCCTCCTTGCGGAACCACGCCAGCCGCTCTTCCAGTTCGTTGCGGATCTCTTCGATCGCCTTCAAAATCCGGTCCTGCGGCAGCACGAAGTGCTTCGCCGGATAGATGTACGCCTCGGTGACCTTCTGGATCTCCACGCCAGAAACCGGGTTGAACGTCGAAATCGCTTCGATGTCATCGCCCCAGAACTCGATCCGGTAGGCGAACTCTTCATAGGCCGGCCAGAGTTCCACCACGTCGCCGCGGACACGGAAGCGGCTGCGTTCAAACGCCACATCGTTCCGCTCGTACTGGATGTCGATCAGCTTCGAGAGCATCACGTCCCGGTCGAGCGGTTCGCCGACGCGGACGGGGATCATCATTTCCAGGTAGTCTTTGGGCGAACCCAGCCCGTAGATGCAGCTCACCGTGGCCACGACGATCACATCGCGGCGGCTGACCAGGGCACTGGTGGCCGAGAGCCGCAGGCGGTCGATCTCCTCGTTGATCGACGCGTCTTTCTCGATGTAGATGTCGCGCTGCGGGATGTACGCCTCGGGCTGGTAGTAGTCGTAGTAGCTGACGAAGTAAGCCACGGCGTTGTGCGGGAAAAACTCCTTGAACTCCGAGTACAACTGCGCCGCCAGCGTCTTGTTGTGCGACAAGATCAGCGTCGGCCGCTGCGCCGCCTGAATCACGTTCGCCATCGTGAACGTCTTGCCGGAGCCCGTCACGCCCAGCAGCACCTGGTCCCGCTTCCCGGCCTCAAGGCCCTGAATCAGCGAGGCGATCGCCTTCGGCTGATCCCCGGCGGGCTGGTAGTCGCTGACAAGTCGAAACGGCGGCATGGGGGAAGATTTTCGATTTTCGATGTGGGATTTTCGATTGGTTGTGCGACACAATCGCATGCGCGCGGCGATCGGGCCGCGGTCGGTGTATACTGTGCGGGCAGGCACTTCGCCCTCATTATAGGCGATGACCAGATGGCTGAAGAAATCATCGCCGGTGAAATCCCGCGGCGGGATGTTCCAGCGGTCGGGCCGCCGCCGCATGCGTGGCTCAACCTCCGCCGTGTGGTCCTCCTCACGCTGGTTGTTGTGTTTGGTGGTCTGACAGGGGTGGGCCTGCGCACGTACCAGCGGTCGGCGGCAATTTGGCGATTGCGGAAGATGCCTGGTGGCGGTGGGGGACCGGAAGGAGCCCCCGCAGTATCAGTTGAACCGGCGGCCTGGCACAAGTCGGCGACAGCATGGCGGCGGACCCTGCCCAAGTGGCTCAACCGCACGGTTTACCAAGGACTTACATACGTCCCGGACGGGTGGAGTCAGGAAGTCCGCGCGGTGTCGCTCCCGCAGTCCATCGCCACGGACGCCGACATGCAGCATCTCTGGCACCTGCCCGAACTGCGCTCGCTCAACATCCGCAAGACGAAGGTGACCGACGCCTCGCTTCCCGCCCTGCTGAGCCTGAAGCGGCTGACCTTCCTGAACATCCGCAACACGCAGATCAGCGAAGCGGGGTTTGAACAACTGAAGGCGGCGCTGCCGCAGGCGAAGATCTACTGGGCGCGCTGAATAGCCCGGCGTGATACCGGGACACCGCCCGTGGATCGGGAGTGAGCGTCAGCGAGCGGATCCGCGACAGGTGTCCCGGAATCACGCAATATGTACACAGTGGCTCAGACCGTCAAAAAATTCCGCAGCAGATCGATCCCGCCCTGCGTCAGGAAGCTTTCGGGGTGGAACTGGACGCCGTGAATGGGGAATGTCTTGTGGCGCACGCCCATCACTTCGCGCTGCTGGCCGGCATCCTGCGTCCACGCGGTGACGATCAGGTCCTGATGCAGGTCATCGGGCCGTACCACCAGGCTGTGGTAACGGGTGGCGATGAACGGATTTTCGAGGCCGGCAAACACGCCCGTGTTGTCGTGATGAATCGGCGACACCTTGCCGTGCATCAGGCGGTCGGCGCGGTTCACCTCCCACCCGAACACTTCGCCGATGCATTGATGCCCCAGGCACACGCCCAGGACGGGGAGCCGGGGGCCGAACTGCTCAATCACCGCCTTCGAGATTCCCGCTTCGCGCGGAGTGCAGGGACCGGGCGAAACGATGATCCGCTCCGGCCGCAGCGCCGCGATCTCTTCGAGCGTGATCTGGTCGTTGCGGTACACCCGCAGGTCGAGCCCGGCGTCAATCTCGCCAAACCGCTGGACGATGTTGTAGGTGAAGGAATCGTAGTTGTCGATCAGCAGTAACATTCGTCCCCCGCCGGGTCCTCCGCGAGCTGCGCCCGTGGCTCAACAGACAGCGCCCGGCCGAAAAGGTTCAACCGCAGACTGTCGTTCCCTGCAATTTAACATGCCCACGGCAGCGTCGAAAGTCGCCGAGCGTCAACGATCAGTGCCCGACGCGTGGAGGGTGACAGCCCTCCCCAGCTTAAAAAGCCGCCAGCCTTGCCACGTGTCGGCTTGCCTGCCGGTACCATCGTCCAATGGAACAAAAGCGCCCTTTTCAACCACAGACGCGATATACTCTGGCTCCTGTCGTTTCAGAAACACTCTGAAGTCTCATCATGACCGCTCCGCTGAGCCATGAAACAGAGTTTGAGCCAACGCTCTCATACGTTGTGTCATTGGAGACCGGCACGGAGTCCCCGCGCCACATCGCGATGACGGCGCTGCCCGGCATACAGGTCGGCACCATTCTCGGAGAACGATATGAACTCCAGCAGGAGTTCGGCAGTGGAGGCATGGGCACGGTCTATGCCGGTGTCGACCGTCGGCTGGGCCGCCGTGTTGCCGTGAAGCTCATCCGGCCCGACCGCCTGTCTCGCCACGGCGAAGAGATGCGTCTTGCCTTTGAAAGTGAAGCGCGGCTGGGGGCCAGCCTGCTGCATCCAGCAATTGCGACGGTCTACGATTACGGGTTTCATGCGGGCACCCCCTTTGCCGTTTTTGAATTCCTGGGCGGGCAGTCGCTTCGGGACCTGCTTCGCGGGCGAGCTGGCCTTCCTCTGGAGGATGTGCAGACGATCCTGGCACGCCTCGCTCAGGGTCTCGACTACGCACATCAGAAGGGGATTGTCCACCGCGACCTGAAGCCCGAGAACATTCGCTGCGATGAACACGGACAGTTCAAGATCCTGGACCTGGGGCTGGCCAAGAATTTTCACAACGACCGCAACTGGAGTTTTGCGGGGACTCCGGCCTACGCCTCTCCCGAGCAGGCGAACGAGGTCGCTTCCGATGGCCGCACCGATCAGTACGCCCTGGCGGTCATCGCGTATGAAATGCTGAGCGGGCAGCGGCCGTTCCAGGCGGCAACGTGCGAAGACATGTTGGAGAAGCACAAGTCTGAACAGGCCCCCGCCCTCTCGTCGCTCATGCCCGGTTTGCCCGACTCCGTGCGAATGGCTGTGAGCCGGGCACTGAGCAAGAACCCGAATGAACGATTCACGTCGTGCTGTGAGTTTGCCAGTGCGCTCGGTGCGCAGTTTCAGGCTGTCCCCACGGCCGACGACAAGGTTTTATGCACCGCGCCGGTCGCTGAGGCGTATCCCAAACTCGCCGTGAGTCTGCGGTTGCGGAATGCTCGCATGCAGTTGGCTTTGCAGCCACAGCGGTTTTGGATTGCCACAGACACGTCGATTGAGAGCTGGCCCGTCGCGGCCGTGTCAAAGGTCGTGAGATCGGGCCGGGCGCTGTGGGTCACCCTGGTCGAACCACAACGCAAGACCAGCAGGGGTTTCCAGTTTCGCACGCGGGAAGTCGCCACCTTTTGGCAGGCGCAGTTGGAGAAAGTGTGTGCGGTGAGTCCCTCCGGCGAGCCGTCGCGAATCGTTGAAGACCCGGTCCTCACGGCCGCGCATCCCGATGTCCAGGTGCAGGTTCTGGGCCGATGCGAGGCCTTCGGAACGTGGAATGCCGATGCACTTATGGCTCTGCGGCTGAAAGTCGCCCTGCAGGGCGGCAATGGTCTCGTGGACTTGGTGACGGAGCGGCTGGTGACGCCGGAGGGAGTGCGTCGTCGGGCCAGCGGCACGGCCGTGCGAACCCTCGACGCGGCGTCCCGCGGTCATCTGGCCTTCCGTTCGTATGTGCAGGAGGTCCACAGAACCTGCCAGTGGCTTCTGCTTCTGGTTTTTGTCCACCTCGTTGCGCACTTCATTGGGGGCCTGATGCTCTCGCTGAGCGGCCCGCCTGCAAACGCACTGACCTCGTTGCCCTACGTTCAAATCGGCCGCAATGTCATGCTGTATCACAGTGTGCCGCTGGCCCTGACCTGCCTTCTCTGGCTCCTTCAGCCTCCGCAGTTGCTGAGATCCACCGCCATCGCCAACGTGTTTCTCACGCTTTCGCCGTATCTCGCATGCCTGTCTCTGGTCATCGGTGGTTCAGTGGCGTACAGGTCGGCCGTTCCCTTTCTGGGTCTACTCCTCTTTCTGGATCCTTTAGGGCTGATGATCGCAGTGGCAGGATTGACTCTGAGCCGCCGTCTTTGGAAGACCAGTACTCGGTTTTCAGCATTGCTGCGCGATATGGCGGTGCCTCAAACGAGCAATACCCGCTGGCTGGAAAGTGGAGCCACGGCGATCGCGTTGCTTTATGTTCTGGGGCTGACAGGTGCCATCGCTCTCGATGGTTGGCAGATCTCTGCCATCGACCCGAAGGACGGAGATTTCCGGACGGCATTGAGCCGTCTGGGGCGGATTCAACCAGGGGATGCGGAAGTGAATCAGTCTCGGGCAGAGATCGGTGCCGGGCAGTACGAGGCGGCCATAGCCACGGCCACCCGGGCGATCGAACTCAATCCCCGATCGCCGCTGGGCTATGTGAACCGCGCCGCTGCCAACGTGAATCTGGGACGCCATTCCGACGCCCTGGCTGACGCCGACCGCGCGGTCACCATCGACCCCAAGTGTGCGGTGGCCTACGTGAACCGCGCGTCTGCCCATCGCGGACTTTTTCATAATGAGCTGGCGCTCAGCGACGCCGAGAAGGCCATTCAGTTGGACGCGGCTCAGCCCCTGGCCTACATCAATCGGGGCTTCGCGAGACTCGCCCTGGGCCAGTTCGAGGCATCGCTGCAGGATGCCGAGTCCGCCCTGCGGCTCACGCCCAGTGATGGCAATGCCTATCTTCTCCGCGGTTCCACCCGCTTCAAACTGGATCGCGTCAGCAGTGCCACCGTGGACCTTCAACAGGCTGGGAGACTCCTGAAGCAGGACTATCGAACCAACATTTCCTTCGAGTCTTTTTGGGCCGCGCAGCGCCTCCTGGCAAAAGAGGAGCTGGCGGCCGCCATTGAAGCGGCGACGACCAGCATCAACGCCAATCCCCTGTTCCCATCCGCCTACATCGTGCGTGGGTCCGCAACCCTGAAGCAGGGGCGGGCAGAGGACGCGCTCCTGGACGCGGAGACCGCGCTGTCGTTGGCTGCGGACTCGCCGTTTGCCTTGACCCTGCGTGGAGACGTGCGTCTGCAACTCGATGATGCCCAGGGCGCACTCGATGACTTCAACGCCGCCATCACCCTGGATCCCAAACACATCTCCGCCCACCGTTCGCGGGCTTTCGCACACGCCAAGCTCGGCCACGAGGCTGAGGCAGACGCCGACAAAAAGCGTGCCGACGAACTCGCGCGGGAGACCGAAATCCCGCGCGCCAATCCGAAAAATCCGGAGTGAGCGGACATCAAGCCGACACTCGCGGAGGAGTGCCGGTTACCGCTGTCCGAGAGAACGCACGCTCACCCGTCAATGTGCCAATACCTTCCGCACCCGTGCCACGACCGCCTTTCCCGTCCCTTGTAGGGCATGCTCCCAGACCCGCAGCACCGTCCACCCGGCCTTCTTCAGCGTCCGCGTGACGAGCCGGTCACGGGTCCGGTTTTTCAACAGTTTACCGTCCCAGAATTCGGTGTTCGACGAGGGGCGGTTGTAGTGTCTGGGGCAACCATGCCAGAAGCACCCGTCGATGAAGAGAGCCACGCGCTCTGCGGGAAATACAAAATCCGGCCGTCCAAACACCGGCCTGTTCCGCCGCCACCCGGTGATCCCGTGCTCTCGAAGCAGCTCGATCATCCGCAGCTCCGTCCCCCGGTTCCCCCGGCCGCGGATCTGCGACATCACCTCGGAACGCTTTTTCTTCGTGAACACGTCGACCACGCAGTTTGCCTCCGCACCAGACCTGCCCCACCAGTCATGGTAGCATGGACACCTGCCCGGTCGAAATTTCTTGAGGCTCCGCGATGGCACAGCGCAGGTGGACTCGCGACGAACTGATTCTGGCGATGAATCTTTATTGCCGCCTGCCGTTTGGACAGTTCACCAAGTCCAACCCCGAGGTCATTCGGCTAGCGACAGCGATCGGCCGCACGCCTTCGAGCGTGGGCATGAAGCTCTGCAACTTTGCCTCCCTGGATCCACACCATCAGGAACGGGGCGTCAAAGGCCTGACATCCACTTCCGTGACTGACCGACAGATTTGGGGTGAGTTCCATGCCGACTGGGCGCGCCTCGCCGCAGAAAGCGAAGCGGTTCGCGAACGACTGCTTCCGGAGCCAGAAGACGCGGGAATTTTCGATTTTCGACCTGGTGACTTTCGATTGGACGCGGATCCGCCAGAATCGCTCGAAACACCACAATCGAAAATCGAAAATCACGAATCGAAAATTGCTCCGTTCACCGGTCCCACCGATGCCGAAGCCATCGTCCGGGTCCGCCGAGCCCAGCGGTTCTTTCGCCGCGCCGTCCTGACCTCTTACGCCGGCCAGTGCTGCATTTCCGGCATCGCTCTGCCGCAACTCCTTGTAGCGAGCCACATCCTCCCGTGGAGCACCCACCCGGAACATCGGGCCAATCCGAGCAACGGCCTGTGCCTGTCCCGCCTCCACGACGCAGCCTTTGACCAGGGCCTGATCACGTTCGACCTAAACCTTTGCCTCGTGCTTTCGGCAAAGCTTCGAGACGCGACGGAGAATCCGGTACTCAATGCGTCATTCATCCCGTATGAGGGCAGACCGATGCGCTTGCCTGAGAAATTCCGCCCTGACACCAGGTTTCTGGAACGGCATCGGGCAGAAGTGTTTCAGGTGTAACATCCAATTTGAAGGAGTTGGACCCTCGAAGAGTTGGTCGTTGAAATGTCGACCAGCCAAGCAGGTTTTCGCTGACGTGTTTGTCTGATCACGACTCTACGGTTCCCCGTTCGTAGCGGTGAAGGCTATCACTTGACGGCACTACCACTACTTCTCCTCGTCGGAAGTAATTGCGCGCTTTGCCTCTCGAAGTAACAAGCGTCGTTGCCAATTGGACACCCAGTTGGGATCAGGGTACTTGGCATCCATTGGGATTGCCGCCTCGGCTTCTTTCAACCACATGTTTGCATCGTCCAATTTTTGCAACTTTGCTGACGCTATCGAAAGGACGATCCAATCTTCGGGCAATCCACCGCTCATATGCATCGAAACGCCTTCCTTCACAGTCTGGAGCGATTCTTGGTACTTTTCGCTGCGAAACAGAGCTGTTGCCAACGTGTGCAGCGACGCATGTTCGGGCTTAGCCGCGGCAAGACGTGATAATTCAACCACGCGCCCGATATCCTTTGTTGAGTTTGCCGCCAGACAGCAAGTCCATGCCACAGAATTCGCCAATGCGGGATCCTTCGTATCAGAGAACTCCTTCAAAAGACGCTCGCACGCAGCCACGTATCCCTGCTGATCGCCCGCTTCCAGGCTGGCGAGAGCATGAAAATAAAAGAGTTGCGCAAATTCGGCCGTCCCGTCGCTTTTTGCGACCACGCAGGCTTTTTGAAATGCCGCTGCCGCTGCTTTCGGGTCGCCCAGCAGGGCCAGCATTACTCCACTCGCCCTCCAAGCTTGGGAGTTGCCTGGCTCCAGCTCGGTTGCCTTCGCAAAATCTTCAGCCGATTCTTTCCAGCGCCCCAGGCCATAATAATTAGTGCCTCGTGACATGAGTGCCCGGGAGTTTTTGGGGTCTTTCTTAAGTTCATCTGACAGATGTTCGACCGAAAGGCTCAAGCCGACCTTATTGTTTGCCTCCGTTAGGGCCGCCTTGACTTCATCACCAGCCGCCCCCAAACCTAGCGCCTGAGTGAGGTCGGCGACCGCCTTCTGCCAGTTTCCCGTCCGCATATGCATTTCTCCGCGCATACGCCACGCGGCGGAATCTGCGGGACGCTGCTCGATTAGTAAACCATAGGCGACAATCGCCTCCGCCCAGCGTTCAGCAGCGCGGTGATCCTCAGCCAGTTCTGAGGCCGCCTGCCAGCGGCCCTCGACCGAATCACGATACTTCTTTAAGAAGCCAGCCCAGTCGGAGGCCGCCACAGACTCGTTCTTCTCAGGAGACAGGGAAAACCCAGCCAGGCCCAAGTTCATGGCATTAAGATTCTCCGAGATTTGATTGACGGGGATTGTCATCACCGTCTCATCGTCGCGCGTTGCAATGATTTCGCCCGTTGCAAGGTTCGCGGCAAGTCCGGAAATTTCTCCGCCAGACACAGGAATGTTCCACACGCTCGATCCAGCGCGCAAATCCCGAACGTCGATGCCCGTCCCCGCAGTCACCAGAAACTGATTTTCCGCAGAAAACAGCATTCCACGCACGGAGTGCCCGGCGTTCCATGCGGCCATCGGTTCGCCCGAGGCTGACTTCCAAATCTGGACAGTGCCGTCCGCCCACGCCAGCGCCAGATGGGTGCCGTCAGAAGAGAAACACACACCGCTGAGGTTCTTATTGACGCCGGCGATGGTGCCCAGCAATTGCCCAGAACCGCCGTCAAACAAGTCGAGGTCTCCCGATACCGTTCCTATTGCGAGCGTGTCTGAGAGGGGGTCGCGCTTCATGACTATATGGCCGCGCCCGGCGGCTGGTTCAGTCAGCGTCCAGATAACTTTTCCCTCCAAGTCTAGTGCGGCGATTCTGCGCGTGGCAGAGCGAATGAAGAGCTGGCTGCCGTTTTTGGAGAACTCGATTTCAGCAGGAACATGTTCCGGCCATTCAAGAATCTTAAGCAGTTGACCGGTTTCTCCATGCCAGACCAACAGTCCGCCGTCGGTGCCCGCGGAGGCAACGCGTTGGCTGGAAAAATGCTGGGCCACTGCGGTGATCGGAGTGAAATGCCCGATTCGTTGAATTCTTCCAATCTGCTTTCCGTCCGCCGTGTCCAGCGTCTGCAGTTCCCCGCGGGTCAACAAAACTACCCGCTTTCCGTCGTTGCTCAGGAGTGCCCTGGAACTCGGTCTATCCTGAAAATCCGCATCGACCTGGGATGCGGGAGTGCGTGTGAAATTTTTCTTTCCGGTTGCAAGCTCCCAAATTGTCACATCCTCGGAGCCGCGGATGCTGGACAACGCGAATTGTCCATTGTCACTCCAGCAGCCAAGAGCGTGCCCTTCCGGAAAGCGAACAACAAGTCGACCATTAACCGTGTTCCAAATTCCGCCGGGTGCAGGGGTGCCAGGCTTGACCTTGTCACCGGCATGGCGGCCTCGGACGAAACAATATTTGCCCGTTGGATCCACAGACGCGGACACAATTCTGAAGTCGGCGTCTGTGACATCGAGCAGGACCACCTCAGCCTGCCTTCCTGGACCCAAACCAGAATATCTCAACTCGGTTCCGAATTGGTGAAGCTCCCAAGTCCAGGAGCCGTCTTGTTGACGATTCGAATTCTCTATGGCGCTGTTGGACGAAATGGTCCCTCGCACAAGAACTGATTCTGCGGGAGCTGCAGTATCTTTGCCGTCCACCCAGGACCAATTGATTTCCTGCACCTTTTCGTTGAAGCTCTTTTCGGCGACAATCCGCAGCGACTTGGCATTGGCGGCCTGCAGGGCTGGTCCATGGAAAATCTCTTTAAAATTGTGTGACCTCAGCAATTTCGGCTTTGTGACATCCCAGAGTTCTGCCCGCCCAATCCTCGAATCCACTTCTCCCAGCACAAGCAGTCGTGTTCCGTCGGAACTCCAGTGCAGTTGAGGCGGGCGGATCCAATGCCAGGTGGGTTCACTCAGAGGAATGCGCTTTGAACTTGCCAGATCAAAGAGTTCCAGTCGTAGTGGGGCAAAGGTACTGCTGCTAGGAAATTGCGCCCCATATCGAATGTTCTTCGTGAAATTTACGGAGCGCTCGTAATCCCAGCCTTCTCCGAGATCGAGTTCGCAAACGGACTTTCCGGTACTCAGGTCAAAGACTGTGGCCCGGCTATTTTGGCGCGAGTTGTCTGACGGCAGTGGAGGAGCGAAATCCAGTGCAGTGTCTGCCGCCGGAGGCAATTTCCCGGTGACCAACGGCGTGCCCTCAATGAGCATCCGGTCACTTTGAGAATCAAAAGTGATGCGATCGAGTTCATGCAGCCGGAGTGTTGTTTCCGCGACGCGCGTCAGGGGGGCGGTCTTCCAAAGCTGAAAGTTCGCCGAACCATGAGAAACAACCAGCCACCGCGAATCGGGGGAGAACTGCGTCCGCGGAGTCTTGCCGGCGGGAAACCGACTCAGCGTGCCCAGTCGCTTCGCGCCTGGAATGGACCACAGATCCCACTGAATCTCGCTCTTCGACTCGTCGTCCGCCACAACCGCGAATGCACGGTCATCGCTAACTGCCAAAGCCCTGCCGATTCCTTCAGCAGGAAACTCATGCAAAAGCCGTCCGTTTTCCGGGTCAAATACGCTTGTCGACATTGCCACATCGGATTTGTTTTGTGCCAATGAACGCTGTTGGACGACCAGCCGTTGAGGGTCGCCACGCAGGCCCGACCACGGAAACTGCCAGAACACGCCGTCTCCGGACGGCAAACCGGCTTTCCAGAGAATCTCGCGTCCGCGGTAGGCTCGCAGCAATTGATCCTTTCCCCCAACGATCGCCAGCCCCTCTGAATTCAAGGCGAACTTGTCTCCGGCCCGCATCGAGCCGGTCGCCATTGTATTCACGACTGGAAGTGTGGCTGACCAGATCTGGAGCTTCGTGCCGTCATCCAGCGGCCTGCGACTGCTGTCATAGGAATTGAATCTTGCGAGCAACATTGCCCCGCCTTCCAAGACGGCGAAATCACTGATCGACACATTGGAAGGGATTTCTGTAAGAAGCGATTCTGTAAATTGCCCGGATTCTACGTCGATTAGGATGATTCGTTGATTGGTGACAACATACAAATCTCTACTCAGTTTCCCGAAGGCGAGTTTGAGAATAGACTCCCCTCCCCGCAGCGTTCCGGTCCAGACCTCACGCTCCGCCGTGTCGGGCGTTGAATGTACGGAGACAGACATCTCAGAGTTGGCTTCATGGCGGTCCCCGGCGTATGCTGTGGCCGTGTATGTTCCATTGGTCGCCGATGCACGGGATGCACGGGATTGCCCTGGAGCAAACGGCGCTTCATCCTTTGGATATGGGATTTCTCCCGGTGGTCTTGAGGGGTCGGGTTGTGCCAGCGAAGCAACGCGTCGTTGGCGGAGCGGTGTCGGATCTGGGAACGTCCAGACAAGTGAAATCGGGAAGGTAGGATCGTTCGTGACATATGTAAGCGTCTTCTCGCCGGAGAATTGGAGTTTGCCAGAGTGCTGAGAAACTCCCCTTCCGCCCTGCAGCTTGTGAATGGTTTTGCCCTTATTGTCCATGATCAGAATTTCATCGGAGAATCCTGACGCCACGGCGAACCGAGTTCCACTCGTATCGGCTGCGATGAACCCAGACGAGAGGTCAGATGCAAGCGTGACAACATTTGATTTTCGAAGTCGCAATGCCGACATCCAGTGTGTGGCTTCGCTTCGCAAGGCGACTGCGCTGGCCTCCCAATAACGCATCTCTGCATCGAGTCGCTCGGCAGGCAGATCAAGTTTCTGAAAGGCCGCGATCGCCGGTAATTGAATTGCCCCGGCTCGGCTGAGCGCGTCTAGTGCGTCGCGCTTTGAATTGTCGTCGTCGGTGACACGTAGTAGGCGCGCAGTTAGGAGCAGTGAATCAGCCGCCTGGTGAAAGCCAGACACGGACAGTTTCAGGGCCTCTTTCTCTGCCACTTCGGCGGATTTGCGGGCATTGCCCTCAGCAATGGCCAGCTGTCCATTTGCATTGGCGAGCTTTTGCATACGTTCCGCCAGTTCGGTTTTCTCGCGGGAGTTTTGTTCGGCGATGGCTCGTTGCCGCTTCGCTTCGGTTTGACCAGCGGTGGCAGCGATCGAGTTCGACTCGGCCTCGTTCTGCTTGAACCACGCGAAGACGGCACCCGTGATGGCCACACAGGTCAGGACGGAGAGGGTGAGAATAGTGGCGCGGCGCCGCAGACGCGTGCGGGTCCGCATCTGCTCCTGGTGCTGAAGCGAGGCGCGAATATACGCTACTGTTCCATCTGAAAGCAGCAACGGAGCCTCGGTCAGTAGTTGACTTCCCTCTTCCAATGGCAGTCCGGGTGCGAGCAAAAGGCTTGGGTCGCGATTCTGCTGAGTCCATCGCTCTTGAGCTTGCTCCACTCGGGTCCGCTGCCGAAGATAGTCGCGATTGGCCGACAGCCAGACAGCGAGTTCCTGCCATCGGCTGAGGAGGGCCTCATGAGCCAGGTAGCCGATGGGTGTCTCTTCATGGCGGTCGGTGGTTAAGAACCGGGCGTCGATGAGTGCGTTTGTCAGCGCGCGTCTGGCGGGAGTGGCAGTCAACTCTGCCAATGGGGCTCGGCGGCGGGCAGCGGATTGTTCCCCGGCAATGTCCACAGTTACCAGATGCGAGAGGAGTTCCGGCAGGGCGACGCGGACTTCTTGAGCGAGGCCGCCAAACATTTCTGCCGCGCGCTTCCCGAGGACGCCGTCAACCCCCTCAAGCGACTGATAGGCCGAGAAGGTCAACTTGCAGGCAGCGGAGTTGCGCCGTTGGTAGAGTTCGCTGAGGACGTATTGCAAGAGTGGCAGAGCGGCGGGATCGCGAGATGCATCCTTCAGAATCATTTCATCCAGTGTCCGGCCAGAGCGGTCGTCGCGCTCGAAGCTCAGGCCCGCAGATCTTGCGGGTTCGGTAATCAGGCGTTGCAGGGCGGCGGTAGCCGGCGGCAGCAGGTCAAAATGGCCCCGGTCACCCTTAAGTCGCAGAAATGCCGGCTCCAGTTGGGCGTGCGGATAAAAATCGCTCCGGAGCGTTCCCAGAACCGCGATGTGGCCACAGCGGGCAAGCCCCTCAAGGACTTCAAGAAACTTTGTGCGGTTTTCCGTCGTAATTCGGCGGTCAGTCCAAAGTTCTTCCATTTGATCGACTAGCAGAAGAATCTTGACCGCGCCATCGCCCGTCTCAGCAGCCCGAACAACCGCCGGCCCGATTGCCAATTTGGCGGTGAGTACGGGATCTCTGACCAGTCCCTCGCAAATGTCTTCAAGAGTGCCGCCGGAGCTGCGCAGCTCGGGAAGCTGCTCCGCCAATGCGCGCGTGAGGCCCGTGATCAGTTCGCTGCCACCAAGACCCGGAATGAATGGTACGACACGCCAGTAGCGAACCTGGTCGTCATAAGCATGCTGGACAAGCGAGGCCGCCACCCCCGCTCGTGCGAGGGAACTTTTTCCGGAGCCGCTAGCTCCGACGATGACGGCAAATGCACACCCAGACGCTGCGCGCTCGCGCAGCCGTTGTAGTAAGTCGCAAGTTTCTTCTTCCCGCCCGTGAAAAATCAGCGCATGTTCGATGTCGAAGAATTTGAGGCCGCGGTATGGATCATCCAGCCACTGCGGCGCACCATTTGCTTGCAGCATCTCGTCCAGCACCTGCCGCAAATGGGTGTGTAGACGTTGTGCGAAGCTAACCGGCTCTGGGTAGCTTTGCAAAGCCCGCACGTTGTGACCGTCAGCGTCTTGAAATTGCTCACGTATGAACAACTCAGCTAACTTGCGCTGCTCGATCAGATCTTCAAGCTGACCCTTCGGACTATCGGCCATGCGCTGCCGGAACGACTTTTCATCATCGCGAGCATAAGCCAGGATTACGGGTCGCGATTTGCTTTGGGCGACTGCGGCCAGCATCAGGTCGAATTCCCGCTCGGTACCACTGCGGTACGGTGTGCCGTCGACACGTGTAATGTTCTGACTCAGGGGGCTTCCGAGACGCGACCAAAGAATGAATACTGCAACATCGATCGGCTTCGTGTGCAGGATGAAGTCGATTGCCTCTTGAAAAGACGCGGTGGCAGGCAATGCTAGGTCCTCCCACAAGACAGGCACGAGCTTGGCATTCGAATAAATGCGCTGCAACCCTGCAATCACGCGCCGTGCCTGATCGCGTTCCGCAACAACATCGCCAGGGCTTGAGATGAAAATCCGGAGTTCAGAAATGCTTGTGGTCATTGAGGTCAGCCCGAATTCAGGACAAAACGCGAAAACTCAACGAGGACGAACGGCAGAACTGCGAGCCGGCGCGGATTGCATCATCGGTTATATGAAGAGCGACATTTTGTTCGACATGTAGCGAATTCCCGCACAAGCAGTACGGCCAACTCCGAATTTATCAATGAATGTCGCGGATGCCAACGGCGTTGGACTGGTCGTCCTCGACTTCAAGAAAGTCGTCAGTGATGATCCTTATGGCGAACCTCTATAACGGCGGACAGCCAGTTGAGTGGCAGTATCGAAATAACAAAGCAGCGATCAGAAAGGTCGGAGATGCGGGGCATTCTGACAAGTGGCGGTCAGTTGGGTCAACAGCATCAACAGAGTGCATCACTCGTTGATGACTTGTCTTAACGGGGCATTGAGCTGCCGCGGCCGCCTGGGCTGGGTGCTTTGAGGGCCGGCGTGAGGCGTTCCAAGATGAACAGGCCGCCGACGAGGACGAGTACGAGCAGGGTGAGGCAGAAGCCGAGCTCGGCGGGTTTTTGGTCGCGGTTGGGGATCAGGAAGCTGACGAGTCCGAGGACGCCGGCGAACCCCAGGCAGATCAGGGTTCCGGCGTGGTTCGGGGGCTGCATCTCAAGGGCGTGTCGTCCAAGGTCGGGGCGGTAGGTCGGCTGGAAGGCTCCCACAAATTCCCGGCCGATCAGGACGAGAGCCACGACCGCCAGCGCCAGGCTGGCGGCACCCATGGCCGAATACGGCTTGGGCAAGCCGTGGCTGCGACCAGAATCTGCCGGATGATGCACCATCATTTGCCCCCAGTTGCGATGCGGACGACCCTGATTGTGCGCTCGAACCCCGTGGCTTGCCACTGCGCCAGTGGATTTCACAGGGATGACGTGTCCGACAGCAGCCAATTTCAAATTTCGCAGTCAAAAAGTTTTTGGCAATATTTGGTTGACAGGAGGTGGGTCGCACTCTGCGGCTCTGGATGTCATCGCACTGGGTACGCCTGATGTTCATTAGGATTTGCCCGTTGAGCCAATGTCCGAGGATGAGCCACGGGAACTGCGAGACCTTTCCGAGGGCTAATAGTTTTACAAAAGTTAGAAAACGCTCTTAAAGTCTTGTTGCCGTCGGCGTAAAACTGGAATGTGTACGTGTGTGTCTATGTGTTTGATTGGAAGGGTGTCGGGCGGCAGGGCATGGACTGGGCAGCACCACAATTTGGCTCCATGGGGGCGCGACCGCGGGCGGCAGGGGCGGCGGGCGGTGACATGCCCGTGAGCGAGGAACCCCGACAGCGGATGAGGAAGGCGGCGCAAGCCGCCCATCCGCGCCAGGGGTTCCGGAGCGAGCAGAAGTTACCATCGGCTTGGGCCGTGAGCCTGGGCGGGATGCTGGGGTGCGTCGCGCTGGTGTGGTGGCTGAGCCACGGGTTGGTGTGGCAGCCAGTTTCGGCGTGGATGTGGCTGCTGAAGAGCGGCCGGGACCTGTGTCAATTCGCGAAGACCGCGCTGACCGCTGTGCGTCCAGATCACTTCGCGACACGTCCTGCGACCGGCCGTACCACTTCGATGGCTCCGGCCTCTGCGGTTCGGCGGACTTCAATCTCGCGTTTTGAGGTTGCGCTGTTCTTCACGCCAGCCTCTCCAGACCATCAAGGCGAGCGGGGTAACGTCCGTCCCCTGATGCGTTGCCGACAGTTCGGCGTCGGATGTCGAGCCACGAGTTGCGTGGTTGACGGTGCCGGGCGAGCCTGTGTTGTTTTCAAAAGCTCCACGCCAAGGCATTCTGCGGCTGGTCTGGATTCAGCATCGCGCCACCTGTCTGCGATTCGCCTCACCTGAGCACCGCGCAACCTGTCTACGGTTTGCCGGGCTTAAGGACCGGACAAGGAATAAAGCACGCTTCAGGGTGCTAATCGAAGGCCGGTCTTAGGCAACGAGAAGGGGGAACCAGTGGAGTAGGAGAGGGGCAGTGTTGCTGCCTCCTCTCCCCTCGTCAAACCGGACAGGCAGATTTCCCGCATCCGGCTTCCCCGAAGACTTCAACAACAGGCATGCACAGGGAGTTCGCGAGTG
>JAKFUF010000104.1 GCA_021732845.1 Planctomycetaceae bacterium
GGATGTTCAATGAATCTCACCCCGTTGGGGCTCCCTTTCTCGCACCGACTCCGACCCAGGGCTCCGCCGACATTCGTCGGCTGCGCCCTGGGCTGTCGAATCCTGCCCCGTTGGGGCGGTTGGCCAGAGTCTGACCAGAAGCAGAACCCGCGATTGATCACTGATTTCCAGCACGCGCTGGCGAAATCGTCGCGGCACGCCAACAACCTGACGGTTAGTAGTACGAATCTTACGAATTTCACTAATAGTCAACCAGCTTTGCACCGCGGGCGATGGGATCCATTTTGTTGTGATTCGTGACATTCGCCTTATTCGTGAAGATTCGTGGTTCCCCTTCTCGTGATCTAGAATCGGCCTTCGATTGGCACCATGGTCGGTTACTGTTCCGTGACGGGAACCCGCACGATCGGGAACAGACGGAACAGTTCGTTCAAATCCGGCTGCTCGTCGAGTTTCCAGCAGAGTTCAAGGACACGGTTCTGCGTGGCGGTGTCCATCCGGCCGTCGGCCATGCGGCGGAACTTGGCTTCCACTTCGGAATCGGACATGGGGTTTTGGTCGTGGCCGCGGGGGAATTCATTCTCGGCCGTCAGCGTCTGACCATTGGCCAGTTTGACGACCAGCCGGTTGGGGATGCCCCGCGGATAACGGGCGGTGAGCGCGGGGTCGCGGAGGACTTTGATTTTGGCGACGAGGCCCAGCAGCGACTCGTCCTTGAGCCGCGCGTCGCTGAAGGATTTGAGGGTGACGTCGCCGTCGATGAGAGCCACGGCGGTGCAGTAGGGCAGGCTGTGGTCGGCGGTTTCCCGCGTCTTGGGCCGCCACTTTTCCGGATCCTTGCCGATGATGTCGACCGCGGCGTCAAAAGAGTAAATGTCGAACGACTGAATCTGCGCGGGATCGCCGATTTTGGGACGCAGTTCGAGGGCCGCGTGAATCGCACTTTGGGAATGGTATTCCGCCGGCCAGAATTTGATCGACGTTTTGTTGATCATGAAATCGGCTCCGTTGACGCCGCCCAATTCGGGAAGGTCGAACGGTCCGGAGACCTGCTTGAAGAAGCCCATCTCACCTTCGAAGATCGGGGCCGGACCGGTGAGGCCCTCGGCAGCCAGCATGCTGGCGAAGACCCCGTTGCGGGAGGCGTTGGCGAAGGCACAGCCCTTCCATTCCGACAGTTCGCCTGCGCGGGTCTGCCGCAGGGTGACGTTGGGTGTGCCGGCCAGGTTCATCGCCTGACGGATTCGGTCCGCCGACAAGCCCAAGAGCTTCGAAGCGGCGGCCGACGTGGAGAAGGCCCCGTAAGTGACGTGGTCCCAGCCGTTGGCCCGAATGCTGGCGGCGTCGCACATTCGGCATTGGATTTCGTAGGCCAGGACGGCGGCGGTGATCACGTCCTTGCCGCCACGGCCGGCGGCCTGAGCCACGGCGAGCACGGCGGCGAAATTGTCGCTGGGATGCGCGGGCTCCTTGGAGAGGTAGGTGTCGTTGAAATCCAGGTAGCGAAACAGGATCCCATTGGCGAACGCCGCCAGCGCCGGCAGCGTCTGCCGTTCTCCGCCCAGGAACGATGCGCCGGGCTGCGACTGCACGCGGCGGCAGATGGCGCGGGCCACATTGGGGGCGTGGGCGTCGTAGGCACCCAGCGCGCAGGCCAGGCTGTCGATGAGCCGCCGCCGGACTTCGTGCACCGTTCGCGCGTCGAGTTTTTCGAACGTCAACTGGGCGGCGTAGTCGGCAAGGCGGTCGGCGAGAGGCATGGCAGAAATCCGCAGTGGTTCATGCCGAGAGATCGATTCTCGGCGGTGAGGTATCATGGAAGTTAAAGAGCGACTGAACAACCGCAGATTAACGGCTCGGCGCAGCCAATTCGAGGAGTCCTGAGCGTTTCACGATGGACGTTGCGGGAGGGCTTGGCTCCTGCCGAGCCGCGAGCAACCAACGACCGGGCCTTTTTGTTACGAAACCTGAGCCATTTGTCAGAAGGCCACGCACGGGATCAGCGCGCACCGTTCCCCGCGGCTCAGCAGGAGCTGGAGCCCTCCCGCACCGTCGTCTGCTGACGTGTCGGGCAGCAAGTGACCGGCGGCCGATGGGGCCTGCTACAATCGCGGCCTCAACAACAGATCGGGAGTGGAAATGGGAGTCTGGGAACAAACGACGATTGCCGGCAAAACGGCTGACATCTTTCTGCCAAGCCGCGTCGAAGCCCTCGGCACGCGGCCCGGAGCGGGCGGCGTGGTGATTTTTCTGCACGGGCACGGGATGCAGACGCTGGCCGAGAAGCCCGTCTTCACCGAGTGGCTCGACCGGTTCGGCCTGCGGACCGTCTGCCCCCACGGCAAACGAAGCTGGTGGGGGGAAAAGGTCTGTGCTGAGTTCGATCCGGAAATCAGCCCCGCCAAATATGTGCGGGAGAATGTGCTCGGGTGGATTGCCGAAACCTGGGATGTCACCCCCCCGGCAATCGCACTGCTGGGTGTGAGCATGGGCGGCCAGGGCGCGCTCAAGCTGGCCTACCGCCGGCCGCAAGACTTCCCGATTGTCGTCGCGCTTTCACCCGCGGTCGACTTCCAAATCTGGCATGGCCGTGGCTTGCCGCTGGACGAGATGTACCCCACGCCCGAGTCCGCCCGACAAGACACCGCCACGCTGCAACTGCACCCGCTAAACTGGCCGCGGAACCAACTGATCACCTGCGACCCCAGCGACGAAGACTGGTTTGAGGGCGCGGAGCGGCTGATCAGCAAACTCTCCTCAACGGGCATCCCCTTTGAGAGCGATCTGGCCACCATGTACGGCGGCCACAGTTGGGACTATTTCAATCACATGGCCCCGCGTGCTATGACGTACATTCGCGACCGGCTGGAGCAGGAAAGAAACCGGCTGCCGACGGTGCGGCGATAGGCGTCACAGCAGCGCCGTCAGACTATTCGGATGAATCTCCTCTCGGCAGGCAAACGCCTCACCATAAGCGCGGTGGATGGACCAGCCCCAGTAGCGGGCGCGGTCGCGGATGTCGTCCAGCGGCGTCGGGAAGGTGGGGGTGCGGCCGGTCGAGAACTGGCTTTCGTAGCAGGCCACGGCTTGCATCTTAGCGTCGATGTGCGGGCTGATGTCCAGCACGAAGGCGGGTTTGGGATGGATCCGCAGATGAATGCTCCAGAAATGGAACAGATGCGGCGGCCAGTAGGCTTCACCGGGCAGATCGGTGCGGCTTAATTTTGACCAGAACCGCGCGGCGTCGACGAGTTGGCTGGCGGCGGTATGGTCGGGATGCACGTCCTCCCAGTACGGGCCAAAGATGACCTTCGGCCGCTGCTCGCGAAACACACTCGCCAGCGCGCGGCGGTTCTCGAGCGTGGCTTCCAGCGAGCGGTTCGGCAGGCCGAGATTGCCCCGCCAGTCGAGTTGCAGGATGGACGTGGCCGCCGCCGTCTCGCGGGCGCGAATCTCACGGCTGCCAAAGGGCGTCGGTTCGCCGTCCGTCAGATCCAGCACGCCGACCTTTAGCCCCTCAGCGCGGCACTTCAAAATCGTCCCCCCGGTGCTGATCTCGGCATCGTCGGGATGCGGGGAAACGATGAGGACGTCAAGTGCCATGACCGATCTCGCGGGATGAACTCACACACGCGACGAAAGTGGTCAGGTGCACGTCAATTCGAGGAGCCTGACAACATGTCCCGGTGGAATTTCAAATTTCAGATTTCAAATTTCACACTAAAATGTTGTTTTTCGGCGTAGACCTTGCAGGGACATTGGAAAACGGATTTGGACAGGATTGAAAAGGATGTAAAAGGATTTGAGAGGATGCTGTTGGTGAAGGCGGTCTCAACAGATCCTGTTTCATCCTTTCTCATCTCTGTCATCCTGTCCAACCTGTCGGAACTGACCTCCTACCGCTTCACGCCAACGTTCACGCGTCCAACTCGTTCAGTTCTTCCTGCAACACGCACCATTTTTCCTCGGCGGCGTTCAGCTCGGCGGTCACGGTTTCCAGTTCGTTGTGGAGTTTCAGCGCCTCTTTGGCGTCACTGGTTTCCAACATGGCGGCGCTGAGCTGCTTCTTCTGTTCATCAAGGCGGGCGATGGTTTTTTCCGCGTTCCCAATCTCCTTCCGCACCTCGCGGTCACTGCGGCGCGGAGCCTTGGGAGCGGCCTTCGCGACCTTGGCCGTGGCTGCGGGCGGAGCCTTCGACATCTTGGTCGCCAGTTCGCGTTCGCCCTCTTCGATCTCCTTGTTGACGGCGTACAGATACGTCTCGTAGCTGCCGTTGTAGTTGACCACCCGGCCATCGCGCACTTCGACAATGCAGGTCGCCACGCGCTTCATGAAGTGCCGGTCGTGGCTCGTGAAAATCACCGTTCCCTTGTACTCGGTCAGCGCCTCCGCCAGGGCTTCAATCGTGTCCACATCCAAGTGGTTGCCCGGTTCGTCGAGGATCAGGACGTTGTATTGACTGAGCAACAGGGCGGCCATGCAGAGCCGCGCCCGCTCGCCACCGGAGAGCACCGAGATCCGCTTTTCGACGGCGTCACCGCGGAACAGCATCGCCCCGGCCTGGTCGAGAATCTCCTGCGTCTTGATGCCCGGCGCGGCCTCGCCCTCCAGATATTTGATGACGGTCATGTCGGGCGGCAGGCTGGTGTAAACGTGCTGGGCGTACACGCCGATCTGGCAGCCGTAGCCCCAGCGCACATTGCCAGACACGGGCGACAGCGAGTCGACAATGGTCCGCAGAAACGTCGTCTTGCCCTGGCCGTTGTCACCGACGATCGCCGCCCGCGAACCGTGCTCGATCTCCAGGTCGATCCCCTTGGCGACGGTCCGTTCCGGATAGCCGATGGCCAAATCCTGGCACCGCAGCGCCGCCGCCTGCCGTGGCTCAACCCGCGGCGCGCGAATGCGGGCCACGGGACCTTCGACGGCGATGTCCTCCAGTTCCAGCTTCTCCAACTGCTTGCTCTTGGACTTGGCCCGCGTGGCCGTACTGGCCCGTGCCTTGTTCTTGGCGATGAACTCTTCCAGATGCTTCCGCTTGGCCATCACCCCGGCGTTCACCTGCTCCAGCCGCGTCCGCTGTTCCTTTTCATACTCCAGATAGGCGTCGATCTTGCCGGGAAACATCGTCAACTTGCCGCGCGCCAGGTCGAGCGTGTGGCTGCAGGTGGCCCCCAGAAAGGCCCGGTCGTGCGACACGATCAGGCAGGCTTCCTGGTAGCCACGCAAAAAGTGCTCCAGCAAAATTTGCGTGCGCAGGTCGAGAAAGTTGGTCGGTTCGTCCAGCAGCAGCAGGTTCGGTTCGTGCAGCAACAGCGCCGCCAGTTTGACGCGGGTCTGCCAGCCACCCGAGAGCTTGGCGATCGGACCGTCGAGGTAGTCGCCCTTCAACTCAAATTGCCCGGCCACTTCGCCGCATTTCCAGTCGGGCTGACCACTGTCGCGCATCAGGAATTCCTGCGCGGTCTCTCCCGGCAGAAACGGGTCGTGCTGGCGCAGATACCCCAGCCGCAACCGCGGGTGACGGACGATCTCGCCGCTGTCGAGTTCCTCTTCGCCCAGCAGAATCCGCAGCAGCGTACTTTTTCCCGTTCCGTTCCGACCGACAAACCCCACCTTCACATCGTCCGTCAGCGTCGCTTCAGCCCCGTCCAGAAGCACCTGGCTTCCATACGCCTTATGGAGATCCTTCATCTGCAGCAACACGGCCATCGGACGGAAATTCCTTGAAGCGAAGCGTTGGTCCGGAAAAACAGCGAGCCCTTGCCGAAGTACTGGTTCAAGCAACCAGGCTGGGGAAGGGCCGCACACCTATCGTCTCGGAATCGGCTCACACACTCAAGAGATCGTTTGCCGAAACACACGACGGGTCAGGCACCTTGAAACCACCGCCGGGCATAGCTGCGCACGGTTTCCATCCTCCGCGTCTGCAGCGCGAAGCCAAAAGGCAGTCCCGCCGGATGCACCAGCAGCAACCAGCCGACCGCCATGACTACAGCGTCGGACCAATCGACCAGGGGGCGAACTCTTCGTCGCCGATCCCCTGGAGTTCGCTCTTGGTCTTTTCACCGCTGGCCACGGAGATGATCTTTTCGAACATCTGCCGGCCGACTTCTTCGACCGGAACGCCGTCCAAAATCACGCCAGCGTTGATATCCATGTCGTCCACCATCCGCTCGTACATCGGCGTGTTGGTGGCCACCTTGATGGAGGGGACCGGCTTGCAGCCAAAGCAACTGCCGCGGCCGGTGGTGAACACGACGACATTGGCACCGCCGGCCACCAGGCCGGTGACGGAGACCGGATCGAAGCCGGGGGTGTCCATGAACACGAACCCCTTGGCGGTCATCGGCTCGGCGAAGTTGTAGACACCGTTGAGGGCGGTGGTGCCGCCCTTGGCGATCGCCCCGAGCGATTTTTCGTAGATGGTGGTCAGGCCGCCGCGCTTGTTGCCGACGGAGGGGTTGTTGTTGATCTCCGCACCGAACATGGCGGTGTACTTCTCCCACCACTTGATCCGTTCGATCAGCTTTTCACCAATCGCGCGCGTCCGGGCGCGGCGGGTCAGCGTGTGCTCGCCGCCGTAGACTTCTGTCGTTTCGGCGAGGGCACTCGTGGCTCCGTGAGCCACGAGGAGGTCGCTGGCATAGCCGAGGGCGGGGTTGGCGGTGACACCGCTGTTTCCATCGCTGCCGCCGCAGTTGGTGCCGACCAGGATCTCGGCCACGGGAATCGGCTCCCGCTGAAATTTGTTGACATCCGGCAGCAGGTCGCGGACCGCTCCGATCACGCGGTCAATTGTTTTGGCCACGCCGCCCACATCCTGGATGTTCAACACCAGTGGCTTCACCGTTTTGTGGCCCGGCAGGTCGATCTGAATCAGCCCCTGACTTTCGGCCAGGAATGATGCCTGTCCGGTTTCGCACCCCAGACCGACGACGACATACGCGCCGATGTTGGCGTGCTTGGCGAAGCCGGCGAGCGTGCGGTTGAGCTGCAGGTGGTCTTCGCCGCCGTACTGCATCGCGCAGCCGGATTTGTGAATGATCGGCACCACGCCGTCGACGTTGGGAAAGGCCGCCAGCAGCTCGCGGTCGAACTTTGCCGCGGCGTACTTCGAGGTGTGTGCCGAGCAGTTCACCGTGGAAACGATTCCGATGTAATTGCGCGTCGCCGCGCGGCCATCGGGCCGGCGGTAGCCCATGAACGTTCGCCCGGTGATCGGTTCGGGATCGGGGGGAACGGCCGACGAAAACGCATAGTCGAGGCTCAGCGGACCGACGCCGACATTCTGCACATGCACCCATTGCCCGGGCTGAATGTCGCACGAGGCAAAGCCGATGATCTGCCCAAACTTGCGAACCGGCTCGCCCTTCTTGATCAGCCGCGTGGCGATCTTGTGACCCAGGTCAATGACCTCGCGGGCGATGACAGTCACCGGACCCGCCTGGACGGCTTCGCCCTGCGGAATCGACCGCGAAGCCACGGCGATGTTGTCGTCTGGGTGAAGATAGATCGAGGCGGGTGCGGGCATGTGAGACCAGTGTTTTAATCGGGGTGTGATATCTGCCTATTCTTTCAAATCCCCGTGGTGGTTTCTAGACCGGGGCGCACCGCGATTCGTTGAGTTCGCCCCCGCTGAGCTTGCCTCAGTGGATTCGGGCCTCTGCACTACGTCGAACCGCGGCGCACGTCGGCGGCGTAGTGTCGCCTCTCGCTCCGCGAGAGGCCGCGAGCATGGTCCGACAATGCCCCGCATGGTCCGCCGATGACTCTCGACTGGCACCGCGGTTTCCCGCCCGCGGTCTCTTGCGGAGCAAGAGACGACACTACGCCGTCATCCACACCTCGCCCCAGAATCCTGCCGTGTCGTTCATCACGGGTGCACGCTGTCGGGATTGTCGCCAGACGTTCACGTTCTTTTGCGGAGAAGAAGGCGACCGTACGGCTAAAAACGCGCGAATCATTCGCGATTGGCAGTGGCAGGCGGGTTCAACCCTGTCACCTCGTGCAGCTCATACTCGCCCGACTTGCCAGAGATTGGAACGCGAACGCAGCGGCCCACTTGAATTTGGCGGGAGACTTCAGCGAGCAGGCCGTGCGAGATCAGCAACCGCGTTCCAGCCTGCTTGTTGGCCGATTCAATCCGGCTGGCGAAGTTGACCGTGTCGCCGATGGCGGTCACTTCTTGGCCGCTGTCGGAGGCGATGGTGCCGATCACCACTTCACCCACATGGATCCCCACGCCGATTTCCAGTTTGCGGCCATAGGCGGTCTGCAGATAGGGCTGCATGGCCGTCATGGCATCCAGCATTTTCAAGCCCGCTTCGACCGCATCGATGCTCGCGGATTCAGGCCGGGTGAGACCAAACAGGGCCATCAGACCATCGCCCATCGTATTGTTCACCACGCCGCTGGAGGCATTCACAATTTGCTTCATCGTCCCAAAGTATCGCCGCAGGACATGGATCACGTCATACGGTGGAAGGGCCTCTGAGAATGATGTGAAGCCCCGGATGTCGGAAAACAGCACCGCCAACCGCCGCTCCTGACCGGCACTGGTGGCTGTGGGACACATGGCTGTCGGCACCACCAGAGACAAGTCGAGGTCGTCGAGCAGCAGCCGCCGCACGACCACGTCGCCCGACACCGTCGTCTGACAGGCCAGCCGGATGTCGCTGTCGAATCCAAGCCGCGTGGCCATCGCGGCTTCGACGCTGTTGGGGGGATTGCAACGCTCCAGGCCATCGACCACGGCCACCCGGCAGGTCGAGCAGCGGCCCTGTCCGCCGCAGACATGCGTGTGCTGGATCCCGGAGTGAAGCGAGGCCGACAGGAGAGTTTCGTCCGGTCGGACTTCAATTGCTTTCTCGTCCGGGAGATAATGGATGCGGGACATGCGAACCTGTTTAAAGTGCATGATTCCAGTACGCCTGTCGTGGATCCGCTCGCTGGCGCTCACTTTAGATCCACTGGCGGCGTCCCGGAATCACGCGAGGCCGTTTAGCAACTGAAAAGCGAGTTTGGCGACGCACGCCAGCGGAGGTCAGGAACAGGCCGGGGAATTTCTGACTCGATTCCGCTTCACGGCAGCCAAACTTACAATAGCCGCCCGCTTGGAATTTGTCGCAGCATGTGGCCGGCAAGCCAGACTGGCTTGAACGGCAGGAGAGCTTATTTTCGATGGCTGACCACCAACCACTTCGCATGGGGCTCGTCGGAGCCGGTGCCAACACGCGCGACCGGCACATCCCGGGGTTTCGGGCCATCCCCGGGGTCGAACTGGTGGGTGTCGTCAACCGCTCCCACGAGTCCACGGTCCGCGTCGCCACCGAATTCGGCATTCCCAAGGCCTATGCCGACTGGCGGCAGCTCGTCGAAGATCCCAATATCGACGCTGTTTGCATCGGCACCTGGCCCAACCTGCACTGCGAGGTCACCTGCGCCGCCCTCGCGGCCGGCAAGCACGTCCTCACCGAAGCCCGGATGGCCCGCAACGTCGCCGAAGCCCGGCAAATGCTGGCCGCCTCACAGGCCCATCCGCATCTGGTCGCCCAGATTGTCCCCAGCCCGTTCGGCCTCGTCCCGCACACGTGGCTCAAATCCATCATCGACGGCGGTTTCCTGGGAACGCTGCGGGAAGTGGTCGTGCTGGGTGCCGACGACATGTTTTGGGACTACTCGAAGCTGCTCCACTGGCGGCAGGACAACGAAATCAGCGGCCTGAACGTCCTGGCCTTGGGGATCATTCACGAGACGCTGTGCCGGTTCATCCCCGCTCCGACACGGGTCTTCGCCCAGTCCAGCATTCATGAGCCACTGCGGCCGCATCCGGAACAGACCGGCCAGGTGCCGGTCACCGTGCCCGACAATGTGCAGATTGTCACCCACCTGCCCGATGGAGCCCGTGGCATCTACCACATCAGTGGCTCAGTCCTGTTCGGCCCCGGCAAGCAGATCCACCTCTACGGCAGCCGTGGCACCATCAAGTACCTGATGGCCCCCGAAGAACAAATCTGGACCGGCCGCGCCGGCGATTCCGCCATGCGGCTGATCGACCTGCCCGCGGCGGAACGCGGCGGCTGGCGTGTCGAGGCTGAATTTGTGGGGGCAATCCGTGGACAGGAAAAGGTGCAGTTCACCGACTTCCCGACGGGGGTGAAGTACATGGAGTTTACCGAGGCTGTGGCGAAGAGCGCGGCGACGGGAGTTCCGGTCGAACTGGCGTAGATTTTCGATTTGTGATTTCGATTGGGAGGCGGATACTCTTCGCAAAGCACTTCCACTCCAAGCCTGTGGCGATTTGACCCCACCTCGCTTGTCGGGGTGGTTTCAGGCCTTTGCACTACGAAAAACCAGGTGCCCGTAGTGCATAGGCCCGGCAACCACCGAGTTAAACTCGGTGGGGAGCCAAATAATCACGGCCTCTCCGGACACACTCCGTGCTCACCACGTTTTGGATCAGCTCCCGATGTCGCCACGTCCCGTTGGGATTTGGCGTGACTGCCAGGTCGCGGGATGACGCACTGCGGATCATCAAGGCGTTTGGCTATGGGCAGTTCCTGCCCACCGAGGACGACGCACTTGAGGTCATTCACCCAGTCACGGTCCGCGAATTGGACCCGCACCATGTGGTGCCCAATATGGGACCCATCAACGTGCGGGGTTTGTGGTACCCGTTCTTGGCGGTGGGCATCCTCAATGGGCCGCGGAGCGAATGCACACCACCGCATTGAACGAGTCCAACTAGTCCACCGTCGGGCGCGGCGGGTTGGTCCAGTGTCCGGTGGGGTCTGAGCCACTGACGATGATCCCCTTTTGGTTCCAGTCCATTCCCGCCCGCACGTCCGCCGCGCAATAGCGGAGTGTCAGGCCGCACCGGCGGCGGTCGGACAGGTTGGCTTCCGAGCCATGCAGCAGCAAGTCGCTGTGCAGCGAGACTTCGCCGGCCTTCAGGCAGTCGTTGACGACCGGGCCATACTGTTCGGCATTTTCGATCGTCTGATTCAGGACGTTGTGTTCTTCTGGCGAGCTTGGCCGAAATGTCAGGTGACCCGAGTGGTGCGACCCGGAAATGAACCGCATGCAGGCGTTTTCCTGGTCGGCGTCGTCGATTGCCAGCCAGACGGTGACCGCTTTGGACGGGGTCAGCGGCCAGTAGCTCGAGTCCTGGTGCCAAGCCACCGGCTTGCCGTCGCGGGGCATCTTGCAGAAGTAGTGCGACCCCCAGGCGATGACGTTTTCGCCGAGGATGTCGCGCACGAGAGCCACGATGCCGGGGTTGGTCAGCAAATCGTAGACCTTGCCGTACTTGAGGTGCGCGGTGCTGATCGAATAGCTGTCGCGGCCGGCCGCGAGCACCTTGGCCAGCAGGTCGTCGAAGTATTTCCGATGACCGGCAATCTCTTCGTCAGTGAAGACGCGGAGCCCCTTCAGAAACCCGTCGCGGTTGAACTGTTCAATCTGGGAGCGGTTCAAAACTTTCGGGTCGGTCGTCTGACTGGGATGAAACCGCAAATCGCGTTCAACGTGGCTCAACTCGTCGGATGAGAGGACAGCTTTGAAGTCGGTGGCAGGCGTCATGTGGGAATCCCGTGCGAGGCAATAGATTCAGCCATCATATGGAAATCCAGAAGAGGGGCGAAGCGCACACGAGTACGCCGCTGACCAACATTTTTGTAAACCGAGCCACCGTTCGCCCAGTCGCTGATGCTGCAGTGGCAGGTGATGTACCACGGCGAGGCAAGATGGACTTTTTCGCAGACGTTTGAAAGGGGGAGACAGGAGGGAGTCGAACGGGGTTACAGTCGGCTGATTTCTCGGCCAAAGACAAAGGCTCGTAGCCGGTCGGCCGGTACCAGGAGTTTGCTGCGGAGGCTGACGAGTTGGGTCCAGGTGGCGGCCCGCCACTGCTGGTAGGCCCAGAAGCCGGAGAGCTGTGAGCCACTGTCTCCGCCCTCGGAAACTGCGGCACCGCCGCCGAGAAATGAACTGACGGCCCACGGCTTCCAGACGAATGGGGCGACGGTTTTGCCTTGAGCCGCGGCGTTCAGGCTGGCAGCCAGGTAACGGCCCTGCTGCTCGGCGACCTGCGCCAGTTGCGGCAGGTATTTGGAGCGGGGGCGGGTGCAGTCGCCCACGGAATAGACTCCGGGATAGCCCGGCAGTTGCAGGTTCTCCTCGGTAAAAATCCGGCCGGACGGATCCTTTTCCACGTCCAGCCCGGCGACGAGCGGGTTCCGGGCGAAGCCGGCCGACCAGAGAACCATGCCGCAGGGAAGGCTTTCGCCGTGCGGCAAGTTGATCCCCTGCTCTGTGACGCCTTCGACGCGTGTGGCCGTGCGAATGGTGACGCCGCGGCTGGCAAAGACTTTTTGGGTGTACTCCCGCAGCGCCTGGTCATAGGACGAAAGCACCGAATTGCTCGAGTCCAGAATGGTCACCCGTGGCTTGCCCACCAACTGCGGATAACTGCGGGGCAGATCGGTGCGAAGCAGGTCATACAACTCGCCGGCAAACCGGACGCCAGTCGGCCCACCGCCGACGGCCACGAAATGCAGCAGCCGCGCCTGCTCTTCTGGCGAAACTCCGGGAAGTGACGCCCGCTCGAGGTTGGTGACCAGCGACTGGCGGATCCGCCGGGCGTCCTCGATTTCCTTTAGAAAAAACGCGTGTTGTTCGACACCCGGCACACCAAAGGAATTCGTGACACAGCCCACGGCCAGGACCAGGATGTCAAAGTCCTGCTGCCACGCGGCGTCGCTGACCACGCACTGGCAGTGAACTGTTTTGGCTGCGAGGTCCAGATGGACGGCGCGGCCCAGATGAAACTGGATCCCCGGACGCCGCGCCCGTACCGGCTCGATCAGCGAGCGAAACTCGATCGTGCCCACCGTGCTGCTCGGAAGCAGCGGGGTGAACACGAAGTGGTTGCGCGGGCTGACCACCGTCACGTCATACGCCTGCAAATTGATCCGCCTGAGGAGCGCCATGGCTCCAAAGCCGGTCCCGAGAATCAGCAGGCGTTGTTTTCCCATCACCAATCCGACTAGTGGGCGAAGTGAGATCTTAAGTTTGCCGTGTCAGGCAAAAGTCCATTTGTTGGTTTCAACGCAATTTCAAATTTCAGATTTCAAATTTCACAGTAAAATACCTTTTCGACAGCTTCCATTTGCAGTGGGCGATTTGCGACCTGCACCTCGGGCCTGCAGAAAGTTCGACTTCGCCGTAAAGACTGTGAAATCTGAGTTTTGAGTTTTGAAATTCTTTTCGCGCATGGCACTGATTGGGAACACGTCCCGCCTCAGTTCCATTCGTCAATCAGCGAAGCCACGAGGGCGGTCCAGCCGGTCTGGTGGCTCGCGCCGAGGCCGGCACCGTTGTCGCCGTGGAAGTACTCGAAGAACTGGATGTAGTCTTTCCAGTGGGGGTCGTTCTGGAACTTGGCCGCCACGCCGTTGTTCGGTCCATAGACTGGCCGCCCCCCGAGTTTTTCGTCGCGGATAAAGATCTTGACCAGTCGCTTAGCACCCTCTTTGGCCATCTCCTTGAAGGAGATCGGCTGGTTGTTGGACGCCGGCGTGGTGATCTTGAAGGTGTCGCCGTAGGCCTTGCCCAGCTTGCGGAACGATTCGATCAGCAGGAAATTCGTGGGCATCCAGATCGGGCCGCGCCAGTTTGAGTTGCCCCCCTTGATCTTGCAGTTCGCCTCGGCCGGTTCGTATTCGACAATGTTGTGGTCGTCAAACCGGTAGGGATCCTTCTCGTGGGCCTTGGACAGGCTGCGCAGTCCGTAGGGCGAGAGAAACTCCTTCTCGTCCCAGACGCGTTTCATCACCCCTTCGAGCTGGTGCTGATCGACGATCGTGAGCAGGTAGGTGTGGCCCAGGTCATGCACCGTGCCGTCGGTAAAGTTCGACCGGTGCTTGCGGTACCACTGGAAGCTGGCCGAGAAATTCGGGAACCGGGACATCCATTCCTTGTCGAGCCGCTCCACGGCGAACAGCGGGATCAACCCCACCAGCGACCGCACGGCCACCTTGTGGAACCGGCCATCGGGGTAGCGCAGCACATCGTAAAAGAACCCGTCGGTCTCGTCGTAAAGCTGGTAGCCACAGGTGCCCATCCGCTTCATGGCGGCGGCGATGTTGGCGTAGTGCTGGAAGAACTTGACCGCCAGCCCCTCGTAGACTTCGCCCTGGTCGGCACCGCGCTTTTCCGCCAGCTCCAGCGAGATTCGCATCAGGTTCAGGCAGTACATCCCCATCCAGCCGGTGGCATCCGCCTGGTCGAGCTTCGCCCCGCCGGGCAGTTCGACACTGCGGTCGAAGACGGAAATGTTGTCGAGCCCGAGGAACCCGCCCTCAAACAAGTTGTTCCCCTCGCGGTCGACCCGGTTGATCCACCAGGCGAAGTTGATCAGCAGCTTGTGGAAGCAGCGTTCGAGGAAGTTCAGGTCGGGCTTGCCGGTGACCTGCCGGTCCATGTTGTAGACCCGCCAGACCGCCCAGGCATGAACCGGCGGGTTGAGGTCCGAGAACTCCCATTCATAGGCGGGAATCTGTCCGTTGGGATGCTGGAACTGCTCGAACAGCATGTACCAGAGCTGATCCTTGGCGAACGCCGGATCAATGCGGGAGAAGGCCACCGTGTGGAACGCGAGGTCCCACGCGGCGAACCACGGGTACTCCCATTTGTCCGGCATCGACAGCACGCGGACCGAGTTGAGGTGCCGCCAGTGCTTGTTGCGGCCCTCGAGCCGCTGCCTGGCCGGCGGCAGGTCCGGGTTGTCGCCGTCGAACCAGCGATTCACGTCATAAATGTAGCTTTGTTTCGTCCACAGCAGTCCGGCAAAGGCCTGCCGCTGCACGCGCTTGACATCGTCGGTGGCCGTGGCGGGATGGATCGAGTTGTAAAACTCGTCGGCCTCCTTTTTCCGCAGCTCGATGATCCGGTCCACATCGTCCAGTGGATGCGGGAACGTCGACTGTGGCGTGAGCCGCAGCTTGACGGTCACCGAACCTTTGGCCGGAATCGCGGGAAACACGTAGTGCAGCGCCGACTTCGTCCCGCTGGCCGGAGCACCCTTCTGGTCGTGGACGAGGCAGTCTTCACCCTGGCAGACATGGCGGTGGAAGGCATCCTTCACGTTGGGCTTGCGGCTGAAATTGCCGGGTCCGTAAACCACCTCGCCGTTTGTCTCGTTGTTGGTGATCAGCACCTTGCCGCCGGGCGTGGCGTACAGCATCCGCGTACCGAGATCGTAGGTCTCGGGAATCGTCGACGGCCGGGCCATCGGTTCGTAGTCGGCCCGCACGGAGATATAATCGGCACCGACCGGTCCCGCCTTCAAGTGTGGCTCAGGCAGCGGGTCGCGCTTCCAGCCCCAGGTGTTGCGGAACCACAGGTGCGGCAGGATGTGCAGCGGCGCGGCATCGGGACCCCGGTTGTGCGCGGTGATGCGGATGCAGATGTCCTCCGCATCGGCCTTGGCGTATTCGATCACGATGTCGAAGTAGCGGTCTTCATTGAACAGCCCGGTGTCGAGCAGCTCATACTCAAACCCCTGCCCGCCCCGGTTCCGGTTCTCTTCGACCAGATGTTCGTACGGATATTCGCCCTGCGGGTACTTGTAGACGAGCTGCATGTACGAGTGCGACGGGGTGTTGTCGACGTGAAAGTAATACTCCTTCACGTCCTCGCCGTGGTTGCCCTGCGAACCGCTGACACCAAACAGCCGCTCCTTCAGCATCCGGTCCTTCGTGTTCCAGAACGCCGGCGCGAACACCATCAACTGGTAGCGGTCGCAGATGCCCGCAATGCCATCCTCACCCCAGCGGTAGGTCTTGCTGCGGGCATGCTCATGGGGCAGATAATCCCACGCCGCGCCATTTTCGCTGTAATCCTCACGGACGGTGGCCCAGGCCCGGTCGCTGACATAAGGTCCCCAGCGGCGCCAGCCACTGGCATCGTCATGGATCTGCGCGATCCGCTGGTGTTCGGCCGTGGTCGCCTTCGGGGCGGCGGCGGGAGCTGGCGCAGGCGTTGGAGGCGATTCCACGGGCACAACTGGTTTTGCTGGCATAAATTGGTCGCCGGAGAACACCGTTTCTTCATGAACCTCGGGGGGCGGTGAGAGTATACAACACTTCCCGAGCGGATGCGGGCGATGAGCTTGGGATTGACAAATCACGAAATTGCAAGATTCGAGAATTGACAAATTGTCAAGACTTGCACAAGATCGGTGCATCCCCTGCCCACGTGCGCATCAACATGCCCGGTCTGGCACGCGCGAGAGTTGTCGGATACCCGAGAAAGCAGCGATTGCGACCTCAACGCAATCTTGACGGAATGAGATTTGCGTTAAGCCAAATCGATCCCCTCAGCGCACTATCCATACATTCAATTCCTGAATTCATCAGGGTGTGGTTTTTCGTTCTCTCTTCTCGAGGTCAATATGCGATCATCACGATCTCCGCGGCTGCGTGGCTTCACACTCATCGAACTGTTGGTGGTGATCGCCATCATCGCCATTCTGGTGGCCCTTCTGCTGCCGGCAGTCCAGCAGGCGCGTGAGGCGGCCCGTCGTACCCAGTGCAAAAACAACCTGCATAACGTCGGCCTGGCGCTTCACAACTACCACGACACGTTCAAGGTGCTGCCCGCGTCCCGGTACAATTCCGGACAGGTGGCCACAAAAGTGTATCCGTGGTACACCAATGCCAGTGGATGGACAATGCTCCTTCCCTATTTGGATCAGGGGCCGCTTTACAACGCGTACAACCATAATGCCGCGGCGTCGTGGTCCTATGTTTATGGTGGCTACTCTCCGGCTGACATGGCGTACAACGCTGACATCAACGCCACGGTGGTGAAGACTCCCGTCAACGTGCTGATCTGCCCTTCAGACAACGGATCGCGCCTCTACCCGTCCACGAACCAGTACTACTCCATCAGCGCCACTCAGGCCGGCGGCCCCAAAACGAGCTACGACTTCAGCGTCTGGTATGGTGAATATTATTACACCATGTACTACCAGAGCCTTGGTGTGAACGCCCGGCCGTACTTCGGCTGCAATACCGCCACCCGTGTCGACGATGCGAAGGATGGCAGCAGCAATACGGTGATGATCGCCGAGCAGACGTTCGAAAAGTACAACGGCGTCTGTGGTTCGTGGGGCTATTCCAGCCATGTGAATGTGGGCATTGATGTTGCATGGTATGGGATCAACCGATGGGACTACTATGGCACGGCCTACCTGTATGGTCGGCTGGGGCAGTGGGCCACGCCGGGCAGCATGCATGTCGGCGGATGCCACATGCTGATGGGCGATGGTTCCGTCAAATTCGTGAGCGAAAACGTCAACGCCACCACGCGGACCAACATGGCCTACATCTCCGATGGCCAGCCTCTGGGCGATTTCTAGCGGTTACACCTGAGTCCATGCCGTGGCCCTTGGCCACGGCATGGAATGATTTCTTCCATCGCTCGCGTGCCTGGAGCATTCGTCGTGCATTATCGTAGTTATCTCGGAATCGGATTCGTCTGCTGTGTCGTTGGATGTGCCGGGTCGTCTGGTCCAGTGCTTCCCAAAACCGTCCCGGTGAAGGGCGTCGTCACGCTCGACGGAAAGCCACTCACCAATGCAATGATCGTCTTCATCCCCACCGGCAGCACAACCGGCATCGGATCGTCGGGCTACACCGACAAGGACGGCAAATTCGAGCTGCAAACCGCTTCGGGCTCGGTGAAGACCCCTGGTGCTCCTCCGGGTGACTACCGTGTCGTCGCCAACAAATTCAAGAACCCGGATGGAACTGAGTTTCCTGCCGACTCGAAAGAGGGACCGGCAACTTCCAGGGCAACAGAGACACTGCCGATGCATATCAGCGACTACATCCAGGGCGGAACGCGAGCCACCGTTCCTGCGGCTGGCGGTGAAGTCCCGATTGCCTTTGTCAGCACTCCGGGCGCGGGTGGAGCACCAGGGATGCCGGGCGGCGGCATGATGCCCAGATAGGCCGGCGAACCGCAGGACTGCCGCAGATCGACTTCGCGGATGGAAAACCACTGTCGGCTGACCGGGAGTACAGAATGAGGCTTCTCATCGCGGGATTGTGCCTGGCATCGCTGGTGGGATGCGGAAAGTCAGGCCCCGCATTTTCAGAACTCGTCGCTGATCGTGAAATTCTTAACGGACAGAAGCAGCATACATTTTTCGAGTGGTACAAACTCGACAATCAACGGAAGGAACTCGCCACCGAGATGGCTGCGAAGGCCACCGAAGACCCGCAGGAAAGAGAGCGACTGGCTGCGGGTTTCCGTGACCCCAAAAGCCAGGAATTGGACGCCGCCTACCCGGACCATGCGATGAAATACCATGCGGCCGAGAAGGCCATGGCGGAGGCCAAGGCTCAATATGACCAGGCCGATGCGGCGGTCAAAGCCAAAGAGAAAAAGTGATTGCGGCACCGGCAACCGTTTGCCTGACCGTCACGACAATTCGGCGAATCGCTAGACTGAACGAGTGCCGCGCTGCGGCGCTCGTTTTTTTATTTGTGCATTCTGCCGAGGTTCCATGCCGCAGTCAAATCGTCGAGTCTGGACCGGGGTTGCCGTCATCGCCTGACTCTTGCTGGGGGCCGCGCAACAAAACTGCCCTGCAGGCGCTCAATGCGCTGCAGGGTAAATAGCAGCCACCCTACTTCGTCAGAATTGGCAATTCCGTGTTGGATGCCTGGTTGCTTTTCGGCGCGAATGACTGCAGGGCGTAAAGCTGATGGGGTTCATCCCGCCGCACCAGCGGCGCCTCCACCATTTCGCCCTTCGACTTCGGCGGGCCCAAGAGCACGGATTTCGCGGTCTGCCACAGCCCCGCCAGCGACCCGAAGGTCTGCGAGACGGCCGTCGGCTCATAGCCACAGTGAACCATGCAGTCCTTGCATTTCACGTTGCCGCTTTGCCGGCCGTAGCGCTCCCATTCGGTGGTTTCCAGCAGCTCCTTGAAGCTGGAAACATAGCCTTCCTGCAGCAGGTAGCACGGCTTCTGCCAGCCGAAAATGTTGTAGGTGGGGTTGCCCCACGGCGTGCAGTCGAGGTTCCACTTCCCCTGCAGGAACATCAGGAACAGCGGCGACTGGTTGAACTTCCAGCGCTTGGAGGCGTTGTGCAGCAGCCGGCGAAACAGGCTTTCCGTCTGCGCCCGCGGCAGAAAGTGTTCCTGGTCGGGGGCTTTCTCGTAGCTGTAGCCGGGCGAGAGCATCATCCCTTCGACGCCCAGGTCCATCATGTCGTCAAAGAACCGCCGCAGTTCGGCCGGTTCGGAGGTGTTGAACAGCGTCGTATTGGTGGTCACGCGGAAGCCCGCCTTCACCGCCGCGGCGATCGCCCGCGCGGCGATGTCGTAGGTGCCCTCGCGGCAGACCGAGCGGTCGTGCTCTTCCTTCGGCCCGTCCATATGGACCGAGAACGACAGGTACTTGGAGGGTTTGAATTTGGGCAGGTGCTTTTCGAGCAGCAGCGCGTTGGTACAGAGGTAAATGTACTTCTTGCGGGCGACCAGCCCCTCCACGATCTCGCCAATCTGTGGATGCAGCAGTGGCTCACCGCCGGGAATCGAAACCATCGGCGCGCCGCATTCATCCACCGCCTTGAAGCAGTCTTCCGGGCTCAGATTCTTCCGCAGAATATCCGCCGGGTATTGAATCTTTCCACAGCCGGCACAGGCCAGGTTGCAGCGGAACAGTGGCTCCAGCATCAGCACGACCGGGTACCGCTTCACACCGCGCAGCTTCTTGCCCAGCACATAACTGGCAACAGTCCACATCTGCGACAAAGGCACACCCATGCTGTCATCCCTGCGGGTCTTGAACAATCCATTGCGATGCAGAGGCCGGTTCGGTCTCCGCAAATCATCGAGTTTCGCCATCCGGAAACGGCCAACTCTCGGCTACATATCAGGTTTATTCCTCACTGTCAGCGTCAAGTTCCTCATCGGATTCCGACAGTGTTCCGGACATGGGGTGGCGCAGCCGCATGGGCCGGACTGGCGGGGCGATGGTGGGGGCCAGCCCTGCTCCGGCGACGCCATGCCGCAGCACATCCACCACGTATTGCATGTCGGCCGTCAACGGGGCTTCATGCGTATCCAACACCCGCAGGATGGGGTGCAAAAACTGGAGGACGTTCGCGTGCAGTGCCTGGCGGTACAAGACGGGCCGGTCCGGTTCGCCGCTGAGGTCGCAGATTTCGCTGAGCATCAACTGGCAGGCCGGGCTGTAAAACTCATCGGCGACGACCGGGTGACCAATCCCCGCCATATGCACCCGGATCTGGTGCAGCCGGCCCGTCACCGGACGGCAGCGGACCAGCGTGTGGTTTTTAAAGCGTTCGACGACTTCAAACCGGGTTCTGGAAGCACGGGGGGCAATGGCATTGGGGGCGGTCGACATGCGGATGGTGCTGCCGCACGGGCTGTTGCCGATGTGCAGCTTGACCTCGCCCTCGTCTGGCTCCACGATCCCATGCACCAGTGTCAGATACGCTTTCGAGACCCGGCTTTCCTGAAAATGGATCGACAGTTTGCGGTGGGCCAGATGATCTTTGGTGAGCACGATGACACCGCTGGTGAGGCGGTCCAGGCGGTGGACCACGCCTGGCCGGATCAACCCCTTCAGAGGGGTTTGCTGGTCGAAATGTGCCTGCAGGCGGTTGGCGAGTGAGCCGGTGGAATACTGACCACAGGGATGCACGACGAGGTCCGCCGGCTTGTTGATGACAATGAGCCACGGGTCTTCGTGGATGATGTCAATCGGCGAGTCATCGGAGGGCAGGAGATTGTCGGGCGGATCGACCAGCCGCACATGAACGGTTTGCCCCTTGTAGACGCGGTCATCCGTGTCGGCGACCGTCCCTTCGATTCGCACCAGACCCGCCCGCACGAGCCGCTGCATGCGGAACGGGGTGTAGTTGCGGAAATGCCGAGTCAGAAACGTGTCGATTCGCACGCCATGCAGGTAGTTCTCGACCACCAGGTCGGCTGCATGGTGCGCGCTGCGGTCGGAATCCGCGGCGCATGCCGACGATGGGCGAAGCGTGGTGCCGGGCACGGCACCCTCCAGGCCAACAGGAGCGGCCAACAGGCCGAGATTGGACGGACCGAGATCGGGCGGCATGGCGTCCAGCACGGGAGCACAAGTGGCGGCTGGAGGAATCAACGCTTCGTCAAAATCGCGGTCATGCTCCGGCCTTCCATGCTCGGAGATTTTTCGACTTTGGCGATGTCTTCCATGGAAACGATGATCGCGGCGACCATTTCGCGGACGCGGTCGACGTGGGCCATTTCACGGCCCTTGAACATCACGTTGACCTTCACCTTGTCGCCTTCAGCGAGGAAGCCACGCGCCTGCTTGACCTTGAAGTCAATGTCATGACTGTCGGTCTTGGGGTGCAGACGGATTTCCTTCAACTGGATCTGCTTGGGACGCACGGCGTCCTTCTTCTTCTTGTTCTGTTCGTATTTGAACTTTCCGTAGTCCATGATGCGGCATACGGGGGGACGCTCTTCCGAGGCGACTTCCACCAGATCGAGATCTGCCTGCCGGGCCAGTTCCAAAGCCTCGGTGGTCGGCATCGCGCCCAGCATCACTCCTGTTTGAGTCACCACACGCACCGGCGTGATGCGAATCTGTTCGTTGATCCGATGTGACGTTTCGATTGTTCTTTCCTTTTCTGTTGGGGAATCCGCTCCAGCCCATGCACCCACAGCATGTCCCGAGCGGCAGTTCGTGCCGCCTCGGTCAGGGCGCAACCTCCCCCCGACCGACGCATCCTGTATTCTTAACGCCAATTCAGGCCGCCGTCAATTGCACTGTCGGCGTGGTGTCACGGCTTCACGGCTGGGTGCATAACCGGCTTTACGCCGGAATCTGGATAGTTTAAATGGGTCTGTGGGAAATCGGCAAAACTCGGAACCCAAGCTCAAGGAGGGGCTGAAGATGGCGCGAGAGGTTACAGCTCAAGTGGAGCGGGCGGAGTTGCGGCAGGCGGCGAAGGATGCGGGGCGGAGATTTGTGAATCTGGCCTTCCCCGACGGTGTTGGCGATGAAATGGATTTCCATTCCATGGAGGACATGGCGGGTGAGGCGGTTCGCGGGGTGATGCAGGGGTTCGCGCGGGAGGCCCTGTGGACCCAGGCCCAGAACTTCGGAACCTCCCAACCCTGCCCTGGCTGTGGCGCGGACTGCGAGGTGGACTGGAGCGACCGGACGCTTCAGTCCCGCTACGGTGACATCACCGTGCCCGAGCCCAAGTGTCACTGCACCCGCTGCAAGCGGGATTTTTTTCCCTCAGCGGCTGCTGTTGAAACTGGACGGACATGAAGTCAGCCCCAGCGTGCTGAACAAGGTGGTGACGGCGGGTGGGGAATGCACCTCGTATGACCGGGCCTCCAAGCTGCTGCGTGTGATGTCGGACGTGAAACTCAGCGCGATGCAGGTTTCGCGGCTCACTGGTGAGATTGGGGAAGAACTTCGGGTGGCACGGGATCTGAAGGCCGTGCAGCATCGCGAGGGCCGGCTGTCCTCCGCAGCGCAGACACCCGTGCCGATCGCGTGCGTCCAGGTGGACGGCGGACGGATTCGGACGCGCCAAGCCGATGCCGCGCCTGGCGTCCATGATCCGGCGTGGAAGGAAAGCAAGGCCGCCTGTTTGTGGCGGATGGATGGGAAAACCTTCACCGAAGATCCGCACCCGGAACTGCCCAAGTGCTTTCGAAGCATCAAGCATGTGAAACGGCTGGTGCGGGAGATCAAGAACGCGTCCTCGCCGCACGCCGACCGCCCCAAGGCGTCGGACAAGGATTCCTCCGGGCTGCCCAAGCGGTTGCGGAAGCGGTCGAAGGAGGCTCTGGAGAAGCGGCTCTGGCCGCCGCAGAGAAAGTTTCGCACGGTGGTCGCCACGCTGCGCGATGTGCATCGGTTCGGCCCGCTGGTGGCCGCCGAAGCGCAGCACCGTGGATTCTACGAAGCCACGCGGCAGGTCTTTCTGGGCGACGGCGATCACAAAAACTGGACCATCCACAAGCTCCATTTTCCAAAATTCGTGGCGGTGACCGACTTCGTGCATGTGACATCGTATCTGTACGAAGCCGCCGGAGCGGTCACCAACTCCTTCGCGGCGCAGTGGGAACAATACATCGGGTGGGCCACCGACTGCTGGCAGGGCCGGATCGAAAAGGTTCTGGAGCAGATGGATGATTGGACCGCGCGGCTGGAGCCTGTGACCGGTGCCGCCGCAGCGACGCCGACAGACGCGTCCGCGTCGTCGGGCACACTCCCACACGATGAAACCGGGAGCGCGACTGAAGGCTCATCACACGTGCCAGAGGCCGATGAGCGGAAGGAGGATTCCAGGCCATGCGCGGTCCTTGCCCGCTGCCTCACGTATCTGCGAAACAACCAGCCACGGATGAATTATCCGAGCTACCGAACGCAGGGCCTGCCGGTCAACAGTTGCCTGATCGAGTCCACGATCAAGCAGCTCAACCAGCGGGTGAAGGGCAGCGAGAAGTTCTGGTCACGGCCCGACAGTGCGGAAGCCATCCTGCAGGTCAGGGCCGCGCTCCTCTGTGATGATAACCGCCTGAGCCGCCACATCTTCTCGCGCCCGGGCCGGCAGTTCCGCCGCCGCCCAAAGCCTGTAAAATGCCTAATATGAAGTCAAAGCCGGTTATGGACCCCTCACGGCTGCATGGCTGGCTGCCACCGGCGGTGTTCCGAAATCTTGTGGCACCCGGTCCCCTTCGCGGTGTACGCTGAAATGTTGGATGACAAATGCGTGGCGGGGGAGCTTGTAATGTCGCGGCTGGTCTTGATGGCGATGGCGGGGATGGTCCTCTGCCAGACTCCGCCCTTGCCAGCACAGCCTCCGCCAAGGCCCGCGGTGCCATCGCGACGGGCCTACTCGCCGCCAACCATCGTGATTCGCGAGCGTTATGGCGAAATTACGGCGCTGTCGGCCTATCCTCCGGCCGCTGGTCCGGCGAATGTGTTTGACGTGCCGCTGCCGCCGTGGGGCTACGGCTATTCCCAAGGTGGCTATCCCGGTCCCTACGGGCTGGGGTTTGGCTATGCCTACGGCGGATTTGGCTGGCGCAGCACCTTTGGGTATTACGGGCGTGGCTCCTTCCCGTTTTACCCGTATTCGTATCCGTGGGCCGGTTTCGGATACTATCCGGGCATTCTCGGTGGCTATTATGGCCCGTACTTCGGATGGTGAAGGAGCGTTTTTCCACCCTTGGAACTGGACCACACACACAGTACTGCCGAAAATGGCCGCATGACGATCGAGTTTCAATGCCCACGCTGCCGCGTGCTGATTCAAGTCGCTGACGATGCGCAGGGACAAAAGGGATACTGCCCCCAGTGCCAGGGGAAGGTCCGTGTTCCAGCCATCGCGCCCTCGTCGGATTCAACGAATTCCTCCGCCGTCGGCTCCACCTCTTTCGCCCCGACGGCCATGGCGATCGAGTTTCGCTGTCCACGCTGCACGGCAACCATGCACGCGCCCGCCACGGCTGCGGGACAGAAAGGAAACTGTCCGCAGTGCGGGGCAAAAGTCCGCGTTCCCGCTCCGGCCATTCATCCCACGCGCGGTGCCCCGCCGCCCATGGGCGGGGAAGCCACGGCCGACTCGTCCGCTGACTTGCCGGACGTTCAGTTTCAATTGAAAGTCTCGGAACTGACGGCGAAGCAACTGGCCCGCCGCGGCCGTGGCAGCATTCTGCCGCTCATCGTGCCCACCCTGTTTGTGCTGGTGTTCGCGGGTGTGGCAGCGTATCTGCTGCGGTCGTTTGGCGACGGACTGTCGGGCAACCTGAACGGAATGCAGATCGAAGACACCGAACTGGAAACCGTCCCGCTCGATCCCACGCATGTCGGTAAAAGCAAAACTCTGGCGAAGTGCCTGCGGGACTCTGAAGCCATCGTTGGCACTGGCCCGATGTCGCTGCGGTTCAAAGGCAGCAACGGGGTCATGTATGTCCAGCCGCTGGTGACGGAGGATTCCGCCTTCGTTCAGGTCAACCTGTCCCGCCTGCCGGCCGTGAAGGAGTTCGCCGAAAAGCACCAGGCGGCAATGGAAGCCGCCCGCGCGGCGGAACTCAAGCAGGCGGCCCCTCAATTCCTGCAGGCGATGCAAAAGCGCTGCAACAGTTTTGACAAGAACGACAAACTGCTGTTCCCCTACCGCAATACGATTGGCGTGGCCTCCCTCGTCCGTGGCTTCGGCTATCACCTCCAGGCAACCGCCGAGGGCGAAGGCTACCCCTGCATCTCCGAGAGTGAAAACATCGTCTACTTTGCGCTCCCGAAAGGAGTGCAAAAGTTTGTGATCATCGGCCGCGATGTGCCTGGCGGCGAGAAGTTTCCGGGAAAGATCACGGTCACGGTGACGAAGCCCGCCCCGGTTCCCGTCCGCACCAAGAAAAAGCGCTGACCGGCCAAATGCCAGAGGGCGCGACGACTGGTAAGTCTTGCTCGCTCACCGTCACGCCCTGCTGTGCCGCGCTGCTTCAACCGTTACTTGCGTGTGCCTTCAAAGTCGATGTCGATCTTGGCTTCGTCGCCGATGGGGCCGATCTGCGTTTTGTCGAAGCCATAGTCGCTCCGCTTGACCGACAGGGCTGTCGAAAAACCACAGCGCTTGGTGCCGCGAAATTCAATTTCCGTGCCGCCCTGCAGGTTCAGGGTGATGGACTTCTTCGTGCCGTGCAGGGTGAAGTCGCCAACGACCTCGTAACCACCCTTGACCGCCTTGACGCTCGTGCTTTTGAAGTCGATGGTGGGGAACTGCTTGGCGTCGAAGTAGTCCGGCTGGCGCAGATGCTCGTCGCGGGCCTTGTTGCCGGTGTCGACGCTCTCGGCCTTGATCTTGAAATCAAAGGTCGACTTGGTCGGATCCTGCCGGTCGAGCGAGAAATGACCCTCGATCTCGTTGAAGCGGCCATGGATCCAACTGATGTCGAGGTGCCGGGCCTTGAAGCTGACGGAGGAATGCACGAGGTCGAAGACATAGTCATCCGCCGCCGTCGCGCTGTTCGCACCCAGCGCCAGGGCCAGTGCCGTCACCATCAGGGCTGCGTGAATTCGCCGCATGAAATCACTCCTTCTGAACGGGGTCTTGAGGTAAGTCAATTTAATTTGCACGATTCCGGCACACCTGTCGCGGATCCGCTCGGCAGGCCTCGCAATCGAGCCGCTGGCGGTGTGCCGGAACCGTGCCGGGAGGCATCGTAGAGGGGGCGGAGAGGAATGACAAACGATCGCGTGCGCGGAAACAATGCCGACGCGCGTCTGCTCATTGGGGACGAGAAGTCATGTCGGCCTCGCTTCATCCTTTTTCATCCGCCCGCCGCGGATGAGGTTGACCAGTTCTTCCGTCGAGAGCTTGGCTGCCTGGTCGGAGCCTTCGAGGATGCCCGAGACGAGCGTTCGTTTTTCGCCGTGGAGGGCGAGGATCTGCTCTTCAATCGTCTCTTTGGCGACCAGCCGGTACACCGTGACGGGGCGGGTCTGGCCGATGCGGTGGGCGCGGTCGGTGGCTTGATCCTCCACGGCCGGGTTCCACCACGGATCGAGGTGGATGACGTAGTCGGCACCGGTCAGGTTGAGCCCCGTGCCGCCGGCTTTCAGCGAGATCAGGAACAGTTCGCCTTCCCCCTTTTGAAAGGCGTCGACACGCTCCATCCGCTGTTTGGCCGAAGTCTGCCCGTCCAGATATTGATAGGAGATCCCTTTGGCGTCCAAGGCTTCACGGACAATCGCCAGGTGCTGCGTGAACTGGCTGAAGATCAGGGCGCGGTGCCGGCCCTCACGCAGTTCATCAATCGTTTCCAGCAGCAGGTCGAGCTTGGCGGACGAGCGCGACCAGGTGGCGTCCAGCAGCCGCGGATGGCAGGCGAGCTGCCGCAGCCGGGTGAGGGCGGCCAGCACCTGGAACCGTTGGTCGGTGTCGCTCTCCTCCAGGTTGCTGAGCGCGGCGACGGCGGCGAGCCGCGCGGCTTCGTACAGTTTGCGTTCTTCGTCGGACAGCTCGGCCACCAGTTGAATCTCGGTCCGTTGCGGCAACTCGGTCAGCACTTCCGATTTGGTGCGGCGGAGCACAAACGGCCGCAGAGTGCGGGCCAGGGCGCGGCGGCGTTCGGGATCCTTGTCCTTTTCAATGCGGTCGGCAAACCGCTGGCGGAACTGGTCCCACGAACCGAACAGACCGGGGGCGACGGCCCGAAAAAGACTCCACAGGTCGCCGAGATGGTTTTCGGCCGGCGTGCCCGTCAGCGCCAGTTTCCATTTGGCATCGAGACCGTGGACCGCTCCCGCCGTCTTCGTGCGGCTGTTCTTGATGAACTGGGCCTCATCCAGCACCAGCGTTCCCCACGTCACTTTCGCGAACTGCTCCGCGTCCCGCAAAAGCAGCCCGTAGCTCACCACGATCACATCGCCTTCACGCGCCGAGGAGAGGAAGTCTCCGCGTTCGGTGTCGCGGTACAGGATCGGCTTGAGTACGGGGGCGAACTTTTCACATTCGCGGATCCAGTTGAACCCCACGGAGACCGGGGCGATGACCAGTGTGGGGCCTTCTTCCATCCGGTCGATGAGGACGGCCAGCGCCTGCACGGTTTTGCCCAGACCCATGTCGTCGGCCAGGCAGCCGCCGACGCCCCAGGCCGCGAGGCGTCTGAGCCACCGGTAGCCTTCCAACTGGTAGTCGCGGAGTTCCGCCGTCAGCGAAATGGGCGGATGCGGGTCGAGCTTCATCGCCTCGTCGAGCTTTTTGAGCGTCGTCGTCCAGGCCTTGCTGGCCTTGAGCAGCGACTGGTCATCGACGAACTCGGCGACGATCGGCGCGGCGGTGACGTCGAACTCCAGCTTGTTGCGGTTGCGGTGGACGACGTCGTTGAGGGCCGCCAGCCGGTCCTGGAATTCCGCCGAAATTTCGGCCCACTGTCCCGGAGCAATTTCAATATATTTGTGCCCGGATTTCAGGGCAGACAGGAGCTGCGTCAGCGGGAACTGCTGGCCGCCCAGTTCGATGTTGCCGCTCAGACCGAACCAGTCGCGGGTGTTCTTGATCTCGACCCGAACCGCGTTGGGCGTGATCTCGCCGATCACCCGGCGGGGCTGCTCTCCGGCGGGCCACTCGACAATCGGGTCGCCTTCGGGCCGCGTGCGGAGCTTGTCCAGCAGGTCGAACGCCTCTTCGTCGGTGGGAAGATTCCAGCGGAGGGTGCCCGTGGCTGGGTACTCACTGAAGGTGAGATCGACAGCGAGCTGTTTCGCCGCCTGGGCTTCGTCCTGAATGCGACGGTTGACCAGCACGCGGCGGCCCTCGTGCTGGGCGGTGAAGTCGGCCGCACCCTCGCCGGGAATGAGCCACGGGCCGTCGGCGACGGGCCGGACGCCGATTTCGGCCTGCATGCCGGTGGGCAGCGGCGTGAGCCTCAGGTGGATGCGGCCGTCACCTTCGACCTTGCCCTCCACCAGCGTGTCGGGCAGTTGGACGGCGATATGGTTTTCCACCGCCGCCAGCGTGGTCATGAGCTGTTCTTTGGCTTCCGGCGGCACGACGATCTTCCGCGCGTCGAGACCCAGGGCCAGCCGGAACAATGTGGGGGGGCCGGTGGCAATCAGCAGCCGTTCGTTTTCCGCATCGTCAAGGGCGATCGACTTCGCGCCGAGGTGCGTGTTCTTGAACGACGACAGCGGACTGCCGTTGACCGTAGATTGCAGCCGCCAGCCCAGCTCCACCTGTTCCAGGCCGATTCCCAGCCCGACAATTTGGATGTTGGCCGGCAGCTCGGGCTTGTCCGCGCGCATCACGCGCGGGTGTCCGGCGAGGGCGCGGGCGATCTCCACGAGGTCGACCACGTAGCGGTCGCGCGAGGAGGCGGTGAGGCTGGCGGAAACCACGGAGCGGTCTTCCGCCGAACTCCATCGCGTGGGGTCTTTGTGCAATGCACTCCAGGAAAGTTTCTTCCCCTTGCTCCACTGGCCGTTCGCCTTCTGCCGGCACTCGTGGGGGACGACATTGAAACTGTCCCCCTCGAAACCCACCCGCCACAGCAGCAGCCCTTCCTGCCGGGGTGCCTTTTGCTCCGTCTGGGCCAGCTCCAAAGTGCAGGCTTGAAGCTCCGACAGCGCCACCTTCCACAGCGAGCGATGGACAAACTCGATGAGCTGCCGCTGCAGCACCTTGTTCGAGAAATACTGGCCGCGGAGGAATTCGCCGGCGGCGCGGATGTGTTCACAGGCCCGGCCGGTGCGGCCAATCTCGCAGGTGCAGGTGAATTCCAGATTGATCGAATCGCCCAGAATGGGCCGGATCAGTGTCTGGCAGTCCTCACGGGTCGAAAACTCGACGGCCAGGTACCCGCGGACGGGGTCGAACCAGATTCGGGTGCAGCGAACGCGGCGCTTGAGGTGATAGTCGTAGGGGAAATAAATGCCAAACACCGCGTTCGCCCATTGCGACGCGGCGTCTTTCGTAAGCAACCCGGATTCAATCGGACGCACCAAACGGCCTCCCCAGCCGAAATCTCTGACACACTGTGTCCCGTGAAATTACCGGTGCGCGAAAGATTTCGCAAATGGCGAAATGTTGACACTTGGGCCTGCGACTGCATCCCCGCGTCCTCGCGGCGACAGTCAGTTGGATGAAGCGCCCCAAAGGGCAACGCCGTGAAGGAAGCCGCTGGGAAATCCGGAACTGCGTGTCATCACCCAGGAGGAACGGGAATTGTTGGAAAAACTCTCCGACGAATAAAAATGCAGAGTGAACCGCACATCGAACCGGTCCTTCCCTCCGAGAATGGAACAACCACGAAAGGCACAAGCAGCACGAAACTGGCTGTCCGCCCTGAACCCAGCGTATGATTGTCATCTCTGGTGACCACCAATCCCCACAACCCTGACCGCGAGGCCTCTGATGTGCCGTTTCGTATTGGCGGTGTCTGTGTGGTGCCTGCTCCCCACCGTGGTTTCAGCGGAGATCATGAGCAGCCACCAGCAGGTGATCGATTTCACGCAGCCCGAGCAGGCGGCAAAGTTGGCCACCTGGTCACCTCCGAAGCATCTCGGATGCACCAAAGCGGGCTTTGGCTGGGATGGCGACAAGGATTCGTCCCGCGATGGCTGGATCGAAACTGAGCCACTGGCCATAGGCACCGGGTGGAGGCCGACACGGGATGCGCAAGTTCGGCTCACAGTCCAGACCAACTATCCGTCAATTGTCTCGACCGGTGCGCACTCCAAGGCGTTTTACACCCCCAGCATTTACGTCCGCCACAGTGCGGATCGGGTCCATTGGTCCGACTGGCAGCCGACCGCTCTGGATGAAAATCCACGCGCGCCGGGGAAGGTCCTCTACACCGCCAGCGTGGGCGTTGCTCGACGGATGAGGAAGGACTACGAGGACAGGCACCAGCAGTGGGCTCGTCGCGAAGATGTCGCCTGGGGCAGCGACGAAGACGCATTCTGTCGCTGGCTGGTCAAGCAGGAGCCGGACTACTTTGCCAAACAGCGCCCGTTCGTGGGCTATGTCCAGTTTCTGCTGGAATCATCCTTCCGCGGAAACCAGCGGCTGACCCGCTTTGAAGCGGACGTGGACTGGGGTATCGGCGGGCTTCAGCAGCTTGCCAAAGGCCCCACTTCTGAAAAACGCCTGGAAAGCCAGAATGGATGGGGATTTCGCGGCGATGAAGCCACGCCTCGCAAGAAGGAATGACCTCCGCCGGACAACCAACATGCTCGGCGGGTGATCAGAACTCCGCAGGAATCGGGCATCAATTCTGGTATAACGCGGATCAATCTGAGTGCAGGCGATGGCATGAAAACGGACTGGCTGTTCGACACTCCACCAAATTCGGCCGTGTTCACCACGTCGTTCATTCTGGACGGCACACCGATCCTGCGTGTCTCGCATGACTTTGAAGGCGATTGGCAATTCCACGGCGGTTCGGAGCAGCCAGTCACGGTTGAGTGCGCCCGGGTTGTCGCGCTCGAAAACATGCTCGCCCAAGATGCCACATTGGCTGAACTGTACGACTTGCCCAGCGGGTGGCAAGCCACGCGGACGACACCCGCAACACTCTGGGTGCGAACGAAGAATCATCCGTTCCCGACTCACGAAGACGATGGGTATTATCTTGAGGATGCGGTCTGGATGGCGCAGCATCGCGACGATCTCAATCCGCCGCCTGAAGAAGTGCGAAACGATCTGCCGGTCGGGGCCTACGTGAAGCTGCTGTTTCGCTTCGCTCCCGAGACGAGCGAGCGGCAAAACAACCAAACCGAACGGATGTGGGTGCTTATCACCGAGGTTTCAGAGGACGGATACTACGTCGGCACCCTCGAGAATGATCCGCAGCATGAGCAAAGCTTAAGTTGTGGTGACATGGTCGTTTTTCATCCGCTGCATGTGATGCAGATCATGGATGATGAAGGTGACTGAACGGTTTGACCAGATGAGTCCGGTTTAACGGGCGCAATTGAATGTTGATGCTGAGGTGCCATCATGAGTGTTCTTGAGGATCACTCGCGGCCCAAACGGGTGACTCTGGGTCTTCGACCTCGTGAGGAGGTGGCGGTGACAGTCAGGCGAAAACACTCCAATGAGTTTCTCCGTCCTTCCGCGGAGGTCGCCACGGCCCTCCGCGCCGTTCTCCGCGAAGGGCAGGTCGACTACAGCTACTCCGACACCGTCGAGGCTGACGACGCATTGCACTTCCGCACCGTGATCACGCCGAAGAATGTGTTCCTGCTGACCACACGGTTGATGATCACCCTTGAGGCGACCGAATCTGGGACAAACGTGTTCGTCCAAACCGAATCTCAAGGGTTTCTCTTTGGCGACATCTTCAATTTCTATGGCGGGTATATCAAGGACATGTTGTGGTCGATACGGCTTCACCTGAACCAGCGTCCTGACTCGTGATGGCCCTGGCAGTAGCGGGACACTCGGGGCACACCTGACGTCAAAAGACGGGACAGTGTTAGCTAACGACCCATTCGCCTCCGGCTAGACCAGTGGTCGTCACTACATTGAGTCTGCGACGATTTTCGACGCCACAGCACTGATCAAGATCCGATGGCAAAGGACTTATGCCAAAATCCAGCCTCGGATTATTTTGGAAATTCCGATTTCAATCGCGAGTTGGGGAAGTTGGGTTAGAGAGAGCCAGGTGTGATGGTCAGCCTTCCCCAGCCTTCCCTGCGCCGGCTACTCGGATTTCTCGGCGCGCAATCGCGAGTACAACTTCCACTCTGGGCTCGACGCCTTCACCTTCAACACCGCCGCCTCGGCCTTCTCGAAGTCGGGCTGCGCGTAGGCCAGTCGCGGACCGGTCATCAGGCCGAAGATGTTGCTGCCCGTGGTTTCGAAGTGACACCTCACGCAGGAGGCCAAAGATCGCGGGACTTCGTTGACGGATCTGTATCTCGCCAAGATCGCCGTCTCGCCGTTGTCATAGTTTCGCGGTGAGTTGGGATGCACGTCGACGCTGAGGGCTTCCAGGTTCGTGTGGTCCAGCGGGCTCTCTGGACCCAGTCGTTTCAGGGCCGGCCCGCCGGCAAGGAGCGATTTTCGATCGAGCGTGAACTTGAAGCGATGATCCTCCGGCGGCGTCGCGACAATGAGTTGCAACGACTCGACGAACGGCGAAACCCGCAAGCTCCCCGAGCGTGTGGGCACGATGGACCGGCGGAGCAGCGCCAACATCGTCCCGGGCGGGACATCCTTCTTTCTGTTGGCCTTTGTGTATTCCTGGAGGAAACTTTCGCCCTCGTCGCGGCCGCCGGGTGTTCGCAGGTGGAGCGTGAAGATGGACCGGTGACGGATGAAACTCATGTGGGCGGTGCCTCCGGCACTCGGCTCTGGTTCGCTCGCGTAAGCCACCCAGGGGCCATTGGTGTCGAGCAAATCGGAGGGGAGGAACGCCTTGTCGGCAGTGGCCGGATCAAACATTTTGGGGTGGAGGTTCTGGTCGGCGCTGATCTGCAGCGCATTGGGCAGCGCGGCGACCTCCTCGTCCGTCAGTTCCAGCCGTCGCATGATGCGGGCGAGCCGGCGCAGCAGTTCCTCCGTGCGGGCGACGGCCTTCAGGTCAACTTCCTGACGGTCGTTCTTCACCGGCCAACGGCTGTCGACCATCTCCAGACGGTCAAACACGGCCCACAGATCCTTGAGCAGAATCAGCCGGCGGGACGGGGACTGGTCCTCCATCCGTGAAGTCGGAAGCCGCTCCACGGCCTCCAGTCGCGCGACCACCTGCTCATGGAACGCGGCGTCGCGGCGAAACACGTAGCATTCCTGCCACGGCGGAGCGAAGGCATGCGGATCCTCAAAAACCTCGCCGGTCGAGAAGCGGCGGATGTAGAAGATGTCGCGGAGCTGATCCCACGGATGCCCCGGCCGCGCATCAAAAATCGGCTCGCCAGCAAGCGTGGCTGCAGCCAGCAGAACTACAATTCCAAGGGTCAGGCATGGAGAGCGGCGGGGCATGAATGTGTTCTCGCGGCCGAGGGATGAATGAACACCGTGCCGAAGCGGAGAGACCATCGTGGCTCAAACACTGTACGGCTTGAAAGGGGCCATCCCTGCGATTTGCGGTTCTCGGGGCCAGGGTATCGCCCAGACTGCGCTGCTCCTCATTCACTACCCTGCCATTGCACCGAATGTCAATCATCCATGGGTGTTGCCTGGTGTTGTCTTCCCACGGCTGACCAATCTTTCAATTTGGACAATTGCGCATCGTCAAGAATTGGCCACCTCTGGGTGGTCCAACTCAAACGGGACGGCGGGCGGCGGATCTCTTCGACAAAATTGCATTCACTGATTCAAAACGATACAGTGTCGAGTCCGTATTCCCCGCGGATTTGAGGCACACGAGGGCCAGATGTCCAGAGCGTCGTGGAAGAAGGGGGGACCCCGGCAGGAGGTGGTGCCGGTCCGCAGTGGACGCCGCTGGGCCGTCACGCTCCTGGGCCTCGCGCTGGTGCTGTGGCTCGGCTGGGTCATCTACCAGTTCTTCCTCCCCGTCCCCCGGACGTTTGTCCTGGCCTACACGGCGGGAAAATCCGACAAGCTGCAGTTTCCTCCCCTGGCATTTGTCAAAGAGGATCTCGCGTGGCTCGACGAATTGGAATATGTGCGGCGGGTCGAAAACCCCAAATTCAGCCGCCAGGACGTGGCCAATCAGCTTGCCGCGCTGAAGATGACCTCGTCCGACTCCCTGCTGGTGTACGTGGTCGCGCAGGGCGTGTCCGATCCGCGCCAGCCGGCTTCATTTTTAATGGAGCCCTCCGGCTCCAAGGTCAAACTGGGGGAGTTGCTGAAAGCGGTTGCGGAAGCCCCGGCCAGCTCGAAACTGGTGGTGTTGGACTGCCAGCGGATGCTGGTGGATGCCCGTTTGGGGCTGTTTCCCAATGAGTTTTCCAAGCACATTGCCGAGGAAGTGAAGCGGATCAATGCCCCCAAGCTGGTCGTCTTTACAACCGGACGGCCGGGTGAAGCGGCCGCGTTGCTGCCCCGGGAACAACGCAGTCTGTTTGGGCTGGCGTTCGAAAATGCCCTGCGGACGATGAATGAGAAACGCACGAGCCGCCCTGTCGCCGTGCGGACGCTGTACTCGGAACTGTCGCTGCAGATGTCACACTGGCTGACGCGGGGAGAAATCACCCAGTCGCCGCTGCTGTTTCAGGGGGGGAAGGGGATCGTCAAATCCAGCACGCTGGAGGCGACAATCAACCCCTTCCGTTTCAAGCAGTCGCTGTTGGACCAAAAGGCGGCGGAGAAGAAAGCCGCGGAGAAAGCTGCTGCGGAAAAGAAGCTGGCTGATGGCAAGGGCGAGGCCAAGCCGGCGGAAAAGCCACAGGCGAAGCCCGTGCTGTCGCCGGATTACCTGCTGGCGGACAAGGTCTGGACCATTCGCGACCGGCTGGAAGGGGACGAGAATCCGCAGTGGCCGGTGCTGTTTGCCCCGCACCTGTGGCGTGAACTCAAAGCCACGATCGCCGATGACGAACTGCGGCTGCGGTCGGGGCTGGCCTTCCGCGACGAGTCCCGCACAGATCTGGAAAAACTCAACGCCCAACTGGCGGTGTTTGAGGCGGCAGTCAAGCTGGGGGAGTTCATCCCTCCTGAACAGATTGATGACACGGTGGCCGGCCGGCTGGGCCGCGCCTGGAATGACTATTGCCGCACCGACTGTTTTGCCACCTGGAAACTGGAGGCGACGGGAAAGCCGTCCGCCAATCAGCAGGCCTACCGCAATTATGCCCGGGCCATAAATGACCTGCCGGACATGCTGGCCCTGATGGACAGTTTCCGTGCGGCGGGCGCGCAGGGGATCGCCGCGGAGGGCACGTTTCGCAACCGGGTGGACGAGATCTGGCAGGCAGTCAGCGAATTCCAGCGGCTGCTGGATCGTCCACCGCAAAACCTGACCGCGGCCGAGATCAACAAGGCCTCCAGCCGGCTGGCGGCGGCGCGCGCCGGCGTGCGCAGCTTCCTCCGGAGTCCGGCCGAAGATGTCATGAAGCGGGGAGATGACCGGACGCGCTCCGACCTGACGCTGAGGGATCAAAACATTCTCGATCTGACCCTCCGGTCGCCACTCTGGACCCGCGCCGAACGCAGCGCGTGGCGCGAAGCGCTGTTGCTGCGGGAGACCGCCTTCTCGGACAACGTCGATAAGAAGGTGGCCAGCATGCCGGCCCCCAGGATCACGTTGTCCGACAATGTCTACCGCGACCTCTTGGAGCATTTCAAACTGCCGGCGAGCGCCCCCGCTCCCAAGGCGAACGCCATGGGCGGCAAAGCACCGCCGGTCAACGACTCCATCGGCGTGCGGTTGGTGGCGTTCCACGGCAGCCAGCTCCTCGAGATCACCACCCCCGCCGACGGGAAGCCACACAAGCCGCCGGTGGTCAAGCACGACGCCCTGTCGATGGTCGATGCCCGCGATGCCATCCGCCACAACCCCAAGGGGGCCGCATTGTGCATGAACTTTCCGGCGGATGAGAGCTGGTCGATTGACGGGATGCCGGTTGAGTTGACGCTGCAGCAGAACGAAAAGCGTGAATTGTCGCTGCAATTCAGCCAGAAATCTGGATTGCCGCGCGGCAGGCTGGTCGTTCAATTCGAAGTGGACCGCGGCCTCAGCCTGTCTACTGGCGGAATGCCGGTGGGCGATTCCATCGCCGTGCCCGTCAGCGATGGCCGGGCCACGCTGGAGTTGACGCTGCAGGCCGGGGCTGAGCCACAGGTGAATGCAATGCCGCCTGTCAATCTGCGCGTGATCCTCAGCAACGACAACGGTGCGAGCCTGACCGCGGCCGCGACGAAGGTCAAGCTGCCCGTCCTGCGGCAACTGGAGCTGGTGGCGACATCACGGGTGGACCGGGTCTCGGCGACGTGGCCACAAGCCGGAAGGCGGCCGATGGCCGAAAAGGAGATGCCGCCAGCCATCCTGACGCTTCCACTGTATCCCAACCGGGAGGAGACCTGGAGTTTTCGCCTGCGCAACCTCTCCGCGGAGAAGCGGGTGGTCTCGGCTCAACTGATGCGCGTGCCGGTGGATCCCAAAGCTTCACATCCGGGGGCCATCAACGAGTACATGACCAGAGCCTTGATCGATGGGGGGAATCAATTTCTCAAGGATCCGCCACTCCAGGACATTGGCATTCTCACGCTGGAGCCCGGAGGCGAACAGGCGCTCGTCGCGACACCGGCTGAAATGCCCAAGGACGCGGCGAAACCGGCCGCTGTGTCTCCCGCCGCCGAAGCCGCCAAGGCTCCGGGCGAACCGGTGGGAGGCGGCCTGGCCTTGGTCATCCGCGAAGTTCAGGCACCCAATGCTCCGCCGGAACTCTTCTGGATCGGTTGGAAATGGATCCAACCACGAGACTATGTGAAGGCGGTGGCTGAATATGACCCGAACCGCAATGGAAGGTCGCTGGTGGTCACGCTGACCCCGGACGGCCGCGCTCCGCCCCCGGATTTTGCCAAAAAATCAATTGAGGTGCGGGGCCGCGCCGGAGCCACGGATGACCTTCCCCCCAAAACGGCACAGAAGCTGGGAAGCGAGCTGACGCCGGACCGCTCGGCGGAGGTGTCGATTGATTTCCCGGCAGACCAGGCCAAGCGCCGGTTCACCGTGGATGTCGATGGGTGGCCGCGGGCGTTTTCGTTTTTTGTCGACTGCACGCCCGCCCCCGCGGCGGTGCCCATCAACGACGACCGCAGCGCGCGGCGTTCCCTGCAACTGGTGTCGGTGTTTGTCGACAAGCAGCCGGACTATTTCCATCACAATGCCCGGCCCCAGTTCGAAATCGCCAGCCTGCCGACGGGCATGCCTCCCGAGCGCCGGCTGATGCTGCTGGGCGATGACGAGCCAGCCGCGTTCCTTCCGGGAAAGACGCTTTCGCTGCGTCTGGAGGTCGACCTGCCGGACGCCAAGGAGCGTGTTGCCGTGACCAGCAACCTGCAAAAGCAGCCGTTGCAGGAATTTTACACGGACCGCCGTTTCGAGGCCGAACTCGTGGCTTGGAAGAACGGTCAGGCGACCATCGCCACGACAGTGGGCGATCTGCAGATCCGCAACCTGGATGTCCGCGGCCGGGAAAACCTCGCCGAACGGCTGCGGCTGGAGTTGCCTGGGGCGAATGGCACGGGCTCCAGCGAATTGAATGTCGTCTATGAATCGGTGCCGCCCAGCGTCAACTCCAGACTCACGACCCCGCGCGTGAACACGCTCGACCTGCTGGTGGCCCTGGAGTTGGCGGATTTGCCCAACGAAGCCGCTTCGGGAATTGCTCGCGCCCGTGTGGCGCTCTCCAGTGAACGCCGGCCTCCATCAGAGGACCAGTTCATCGAGCCCAAAACGGTGCTCAACAATTTTGCACAGACGCAGTTTGTCATTCCCACCAAGGAACTCGACCGCAAAAAAACCTATTACTTGTTTGGTGTGGTGGAGGACCGCGTCGGCAACATCACGCGGTTTGGTCCGGAAGAAGTCCGGCTGCCGAACCCGCCTCCCCCACCCGACCCCGCCAAGCCA
>JAKFUF010000181.1 GCA_021732845.1 Planctomycetaceae bacterium
GGTCAATCATCTCCCGCTGCTCCCCACCCCGCCTCACGGCGACGCAGTTGCGGTCGACTACAGGATCAAACTTAAACCTCCTGGCTGGGACTTTCACCCGCCGATTCAACAAACGTGCAAGCGCACGAGGGCTCTGGTCCTCCAGAGCCGCGGGCAACAGACGATCCGGCGTTTTCGAAGGACTTTGAGTCATTTGCGAATCGTTCACACACCCAAGCAGCGCCCACCCTTCACCGTGGCTCAGCAGGAGCTGGAGCCCTCCCGCCGCGTCGCCCGCAAGCTGAACGTCGTCCTCTCTCGGGCACCGCAACGTTGCCGAGTCACTCCGTGACTCGAACCCAGCCGGAGTGGCTGGGCGACTTTGAGACTCATCGGAGAGCTTGTGCCCTGCCGCTCGCTTTGGAGGGCAAGCCGTCGAGGAAGCCACGATGCGAGTCACGGAGTGATTCGACTACTTTGTGTTGCCTCTCGCTCCGCGGGAGGCACGGCGGTCTGGCGATGGCAAGTACCGATTCAACCGACAGGCCCTCAACTCGGTGTGGGACAGAAATCACAGGCTCGGAGAAGAAAAGACGACTTTGTGCTGTTCTGGCAACATTGGCCGGCACATGCATCTGGAGTTGATCTTTGCCTCACTTCCGATCCCGTGGCCGAACCAACAGCCTTTATTCGCGTCAATTCGCGTTCATTCGCGGTTTCTCCCCGCATGACTGTTGACCGATGTCGGCCAGTTGAATTTCGGAACCGCGAATGAACGCGAATTGCCGGCCTTGGCAGGGGGGGGCACATGTTCTTGTCACGCACCCCGTGGGTCGGTTCTCGCTCACCGGACGGCTTGCGCCGTTCCGCTACTAGAATCCTTCGAAAAAGCCGGAGCGTCTGTTGCTCGCGGCTCTGGAGGACCAGAGCCCTCCCGCCACGCCGATCGACAAATGGGAACAACCGGTTTGTCACAGCGTAACACCGGACGGCTTGCGCCGTGCCGCTCAAATGGCGGTCCAAGACCCTCAGTGCGGGTGGCTCAGGATTTTCCCAAGGCCCAGGCGACCTCGGACATCAGCGGGCGGTCGGCCGGGTTTCGCTGCAGCATTTGGCGGAGGATGCTTCCCAATTGCGGTGGCAGGGTGGCAACAAGTGGTTCAGGGTCGAGATGGGCGAGTTGCTGCATCAGCTTGAAGACATTCTGGCCGGGCAGTGCAAACTGGCCGGTGAGCAGTTCGTAGAACACCAAGCCGAGGCTGAACACATCGCAGCTCGGTTCCGGGGGGTGCCCTTCGGCTTGTTCGGGTGCCATATAACGGGGAGTGCCTGACAGCCCCTTGTGGCTGCTGCTGCTGTTGTCGACCAGTACCGTGCTGTCGCCCGTGTGCGGCAGGAACCGGCGGGCGAGGCCGAAGTCGGTGAGCTTGACCACGCCCTGGTCAGTCACCAGGACATTCTCAGGCTTCAGGTCGCCATGCACGATGCCCTCGGCATGTGCGGCGGTGAGGCCGAGGGCGATCTGAGCCGTCATCTCGATGGCCCGGTCGGTGGGAATCGGGCCGTGCGTCAGCAGGTCGCGGAGTGAGCCACGGGCAACGTATTCGAGGACGATCATCGGGACGCCATCGTTGTCGTCGACCGCGTAGACGGTGCAGATGTTGGGATGGTTAAGGGCGGCGGCGGCGCGCGCCTCGTTCAGGACATTCTGCAGGCTTTGCAGACGTTTGGTGTCGATCACCTTGATGGCCACGATCCGCTGGAGCTTTTGATCGCGGGCCTTGAACACCGTGGCAAACGCCCCGGTGCCAATCCGTTCGAGAAACTCGTAGTGACCCCACACACTCCCGGGACCAAGCACCTCGGCCGCATTGATCGGGGCATTTCCCGACGACCAGCTTTCAGGGCAGAGGCCGCCACTCTGCAGCGCATCAATGACCCGCAGCACTTCCTCCGTCCGCCGGCCCACACTGGTGTTGTGAATCACCGCGTACTGCAGCACCTGGTTGGGGTCGATCACAAACAAGCCACGCAGTGCGATCCTCTGGAGTTCGAGAAACACCCCGTAGGCCTGGGACATCGCGCCCGCTTCATCGGCCGCAAGGGGGAATTCCAGCCCGCCCAGCCCGCCCTGCGAACGGGGCGCGCTCATCCAGCGTTCGTGGGTCTCCAAAGAGTCGGTGCTGATCCCCAAAAGTTCGCAGCCACGCTGTTGAAACTCTTGCAGCCGGCCGCTGAGGGCCGTCAGCTCGGTGGGGCAGACGAGGGAGAAATCTCGGGGATAAAAAATCAGCACCAGCCAGCGGCCGCGATAGTCCCTGAGGCGCACGCCGCCCGCCGCCGCGATTGAACCGCGAGCAGTACAGCGAACGTCAAATTCCGGGGCAAGGCTGCCAACCAGTGGCGGCGCGGGGGGCATGGGGAACCGTGTCTGTGTGAGTGTTTTGAAGCAACCGTGCGGGCAGTTTATCCCATGCCACAAGTGGAGAACAGCCGCCGCGGATGAGCCACACCTCGCCGTGTCGAGTGACGGCTCCCCACCGAGATGAACTCGGTGGGGTGGAGGACGCGAGCGTGGCAAGGATCGGTTGCGGCGACCGTGAGTCATAAAGTAGGCGAGTCACTCCGTGACTCGAACCCGGCCGGAGTGACTGGGCAACATTGAGACTCACCGGAAAGTTTGCGCCCTGCCGCTCGCTTTGGAGGGCAAGCCGTCGAGGAAGCCACGATGCGAGTCACGGAGTGACTCGACTACTTTGTGTTGCCTCTCGCTCTGCGAGAGGTACGGCGGTCCGGCGGTGGCAAATACCGATTAAACCGACAGGCCCCAAGCTCGAAGGGGATTTGCTCAACGCGAGGTTTTGGTGGAACTGCCAGGTCACTTATGCAGTCAGCCTGAAGCGACCTTCTCGTCTGACACCCGTTTGCGGCCCACCACATTCACGCCGCTGCCAATCAGCAGGTTGCACTGATACAGCGCACGATACAGCCGGCCCTGCTTTTCCGGAGGCAGCACGTGCAGTTGCTCGAAGCCCGCCGCGTCGAACCAGCCGGTCAGTTCGCGGACGGTGTGGTGATGCTGGTACTGGGGAGCGTACCAGTCGAAGGTGTCGCAGACGCGGTTCTCGTGGGAGGGGTGGGCGCTGAAGTTGACGAACTTGTTGAGGGTGCGGTTGACCACCGGCACGCCGCCGAACCACGCGCCGACACGGCAATATTTTTCCAGCCGTTCCGGAGCCATGCGTGTGGTTGTCCGCCGCAGGCTGGAGTTGATCAATTCCTGCCACCACTGGTTGCGGCGGTAGAGCCACACGGCATAGATCCCGCCGGGCCGCACGAAGCGGGCGACAGCGTCGAACACGTCGCGGGTACACAGGTCGTGGTGCATCACGCCGATGGAGAAGACAAAGTCGAACGAGCCACGCTCGAACGGCAGGAGCTTGAGGTCGGCCTGCAGGAACCGCGCGTTCGGCAATCCGGCGCAGAGTTTCGCCGCTTTTTCGACCGCCGTGGTATGGTCGACCCCGGTCACTTCGGCACCCGCCTCGGCCGCGATCTTTGAATACCGGCCGCCCCCACAGCCAGCGTCGAGCACCCGTAGCCCCTTGAGGTTTTCCAGCTTCACACCGGTTTTCGCCTCGAACGTGGCTCGATCCTCATCGGGGTGAGCCACTTCGTACTTGTTCCATTGCAGGCCGAAACTGGCCAGATGCTGGCTGTCGACGAACCGCGGGATGCCATCGATCACCGGCCAGGCGCGCTGACAGCTCTCGCAAACGTACTTCTCCGTGGCGGCCTGCATTGGGTGGCCGTCAAAGGGGCAAAACAAGGACAGGGGGTTTGTTTCCATTTGGCAGTCGACGTGGCGGGAGGGCGAGGCTCCTGCCGAGCCGCGAGCAACGGACGACATGAGTTTTCGGCACGATCTGGCAAATATTTACGAGGGAAAGGACCGGAAAAAGACCCTTGGAATCAGAATCCGCCGTTCACCGCGGCTCAGCAGGAGCTTCGCCCTCCCGCCACGCCGCTCGCACCCTTACTTCGCGATCTTCCACAGGTGCTTGTCGCTCCGCACATATAACCCTCCATCGGCGATGGCGGGCGTGCACAAAATCGTTTCTTTCAGGTCGAACGATGACTCGACCTTGGGCTTGTCTCCGCCCTGAACCACGATCGCCATGCCGCCCTCGCGGAACAAATAGATGTTGCCATTGGCGGCGATGGGGGTGCTGCTGAACGCGCCGGAGCCCGGCAGCCGCAGTTGAATGGTGGCATCACCGGTCTGGATGTTCGCGCCATTCAGAACGCCGGCATTGTTGACGACATAGACGTAGTCTCCCACCACGATGGGGCTGGGTGTTCCCGGCCCGAGACGGCCGACGTTCCATTTCACCTTGGGGGCCGAAGCTCCCTCTTCCGGCGTGAGCGCTGTGAGCCCGTTTGACGGCACATAAACCGTTTCTTTCACGGCGACACTGGAGGGGATCGTCGAGCAGCCGGTCCCGTAATTCCAGACGGTGGTGCCCGAGTACGGACGGATGGCGGTCAAGCCGCGGGAAGACTGGAGCAGCACCAGCTGATCGTCGTCGCTGCTTCCTGCTTTGGAAAAGATCGAAGGGCTGGTCCAGTTGGCGGCCACCGGCCGGTCGTGCTTCCAGCGGTTGAGGCCAGTGTCGACATCCAGGCCGCAGGCAAACGACTCGCTGTCGTTTTCCACCTGCAGCACGAGTGTGCTGCCCAGCACCAGCGGCGATGAGGACATGCCCAGGCTGTTGCTGGCGTTGGGATAGTCGAGCGTCAGGGCCCGCAGCCACTGCAGGTTGCCCTCCAGGTCGAGGCAGATCACATCGTTGCTGGAGAAAAAGGCAAACACACGCTTGCCGTCGCTGCAGGGGGTGGGCGTGGCCACACACATCTTGTTGTGGCACATTGTCCGGCCCATCGCCGTGAACTGCCGGTGCCAGAGCCTGGCACCCGTATCGGCGTCCAGGCAGAGGATATGGAGACGATCGCTGCTGAAGCCACTGCTGGCTGTCAGAAACACCTTCTTGCCGACAATGATCGGCCCTGAAAGCCCGCGACCCGGCAGCTCAGCGGCCCACGCGCGGTTCTCCGTTTCGGTCCACGAGGTGGGGACCGCCTGGTCATCCACGACGCCCGTGGCATCATTACCGCGAAACTGCCGCCAGTCCGCTGCGGGAAGAGAGGTTCCGGCAGCCAGCACCACCGACAGCATCAAGCACAAACGCGACATACGCGATCCTTCATGAGAATAGGCGGGAAGACTGTCAGGAGCCGGGGCTCAACGGGCGGAGGCAGTGGCCGGGGTGGCGGGCAGGACGGCCGTGCCGGTACTGTCGCAGATGCGGAGTTGGAACTGCCACTCCTGCGCCCAGTCCTCTTTCTGCTCGTTCTGACAGACTTTGATCAAAATTTCATTGCGGCCGGGCTTGAGCCTGGCCCGCATCTTGTACTGGTCGAGCTTGTGCCCGCGGTGGTACTCCTCGCGGGCGAAGATCAATTCGCCATTGACCCACACCTTCCAGGCGTTGGGGGTGCCCAGCCGCACGTCAACGGTCTGGCCCTTGTCACTGACAAATTCCGCGACGGCATAGCTGATCGCCCCCTTGAACTTGTCCTGGGCCTTGGCGAGGTCCACGGTGCCGTAGCGGTCGGGGGTGGTGTAGGGCGTCCATTTCACCTTCACGCCCTCTTTGCCCTCGATTTCCTCAGCCAGGTCGACCTTCTTTTCCGGAGGATAAGCGACGTTAAACCCCTTCTTCTCCCGATTGTCGAACGGGCCGATGAGGTGCCACGTCGTCACGAAGCCGAAGTGTTTGGGAAGGTCGACCTTCTCGCCCAGTTCCTCCAGCCGCTTGACGATCGCCTGCACCTGGTCGTCGTCGCGGGCACCGGACATCGCCTTCTTGAAAATCTCCAGCGCCTCCGGCTTCTTCTCGGCTTTCAGCGTGGCTTCGCCCTCGGCGATCACACGCTCCACGGACAGCCGCCGCAGCTCGACGCTGGGGTCATTGAGCATGCCGGGAACGAGCCGGTCCGGCGCGGTGGGATCGGCCTGAACGAGCAGGTCGAACGCCAGGTGCCGGCTGGCCGGATGATGCTTGCGGTCAAGGACGAACTTTTCCAGGTCCTTCGCCGGCAGCGGCAGTTTTTGTTCGATCGACTTGGCGGCAATCGTTTCCGCCGCGCTCTCAAGCCAGTTCGCCGCCCGCGGAGAGGTGTCTTCGTCCACCGTCGCGAGCACTGGAATCAGTTGCTCGGGACCGGCAGAGATGAGCCGCTGGAAGGCGGCCGAAGCCTCCGCGTTCCCTTGTCCTTCAGGACCAACCTGCTTGATCGACTTCACGGCTTCCGCGAAATCATTGGCGGAAATGGGGGCCGCCACAGCCTCCGTGCCGAATACCGAGATCAATCCGGTCACCAGGGAACACCGGACGGATGCTGAAAGCCATCGCAAGAACATGGAACTCCTTCCAAAGTCGCTGGGGCAGATTCCGGAGCCACAATGCGCGACCCCGGCGGTTCGATTCTATCGCACAGCGAAGTGGTCTGTCACACCTGCGGGGAAACCGACCACGTCAAATCCGCGATCTCAGATCTCAGGGCGCGTTGCGCTTCATCCATGCGGTGTCCTATGGTGGATGGTATCGACTCAATCTAAATCTTCGTTCCCTTCGTTTCCGTCTGTTCCAAAAATGATCGAAGGATTCCGCATTCACCAGCAAGCGAGACTGAGTCACAAACGGGATGAGACGGTGAAATGCCGGTGTGAAATGAGTTTGAACAGAAGCAAACGAAGGCAACGAAGTTGAGGAGCAGGGTCGCAAATATTGGCATTGTTCAATGACGTGGAGCGTTTTTGCCTGAGTGCTTCCGCAGGTGTCACCGATTGGCGGCCACCTACGAGTAAGGTGCGGCAGCCAGCTTCTCCCGAACACTTTGGGCCAGCTTCTCGTAGTCTCGGGCTTCCTGCGGAACAACCACCGCCCGTTCGCGTTCCTCATCCGTCAGTGGCTCATCACTCGCGAGCTGCTGTTCGAGAATCGCGAGGCTGGCGTCCGACGGATCCTTCCCCGCCTGTTGACGCAAGACGATCCGACTGCGGGCCACCTCCGGAGCGATCTCGAACTCCAATATCACGAACGGCACTCCCAGCCGGTGCGAGAGTTCCTGAAACCGCCTCCGCAAATCGTGGCTCAAAAATGTCGCATCCACAATGACCGGAAATCCCGCCTCGACCACCGTCGTCGCGAGATCAGTCAGCACCTCCTGGTAAACCTTTTCAGTGACTTTGGAGTCATACATGTCGCCAGCAAGGGTTGGTAAGTTTTGCTCGCTGCGGAACCCCTGGCGCGGATGGGAGGCTTGCGCCTCCTGCCTCATCCGCTGTCGGGGTTCCTCGCTCGCGGGTCCCCATTTCCCGAACAACCGCTTCCGCTCCACATCCGAACGCAGACGGATGGCCCCCAGATGTTCGCACAGGGCCGCGGCCACATGCGACTTGCCGCTGCCGGAAACTCCGTGCGTCAGAATGAGCGCCCGTGGCGGCCACCGCGTCACGCTTTCCGCCAGTGTCAGGTAACGCTCCAGTTCTTCGTGGTCTGCCGCGGCATCGGCGGGCGTTCGCTCGGGCTGTGCTGAGCGCAAGGCCGCCACTTTGGCGCGCACCGTCGCGCGGTAGCAGAAGTACCACCGCCAGGTCGCAAGGCCGACGTAGTCGCCAGTTTGTTCGAGCCACCGGTTCAGCACGCGGAAGGCGAATCCTGGCTGTCCGCGCACCACCAGATCCATGGCGAGAAACGCCATCTCGCAAATCACATCCGTCCACCGCAGCGACGGGTTAAATTCCAGACAGTCGAAGGCTTCGATGCGGTCCACAGCGAGGAGCATGTTTCCCAGATGCAGATCTCCGTGGCACTCCCGCACCCTTCCCGCCTGTTTGCGCTGCTGAAACACCTCCTTGAGGCGATCAAATTCAGCCGTGGCCCACTGCTTCAGCTCCCGAAGCCGGCCTTCAACCGCCGGCACCGATTCCAAAACCTTGATGTTCTCAGCCACGGGTCGCCAGACTGTTTCTGGAGAACCAAAAGGCACATCTTCCGTGGCGACGGCGGCATGTTCATGAAACGCCGCCAGCGTGTCGGCGCATGCATCCCAATGCGCGCCCGTGAGTTGGCCGCGTTCCAGAACGGCGGGCAGCAGGTCTTCCTGGGGGAACCGCCGCATCTGCACGGCATAATCGATCGGTTCGCCAGACCCAATGAAAGAGGCCCGCTCGGGAGGGCCGTACACCGGCTTGACCCTCAAATACAAATCGGCGGCCAGCCGCCGATTCAAGCGGACTTCCTCGAGACAGAGTTCGCGCCGTGACTCCAGCGTGACAAAGTTGACGAAGCCAAAGTCCACCGGCTTCTTGATCTTGTAGGCAAAGTCGCCCGCCAGAATCACCCACGAGATGTGCGTCTGCAACAACTCCAGCCGCCCGACAGGATGGTCATGGGCCTCGGGCCGGAGCAGGCTCTGTATGAATGGGGGCATGTGTCACTCCACTCGTTGAAACCCAAGGGCAATGGAAAATTAACTGTCGGTTTTCGAGCGGAATTGTTCAATCGAGTGAGCTGAAGACAGCTCTAGGCCGCTCCGACTTGATTCTCCATCTGTCGCTCTCGAAGATGGGGACCCGTCGCAGGTCGTTCTCTCTAAATAGCCTTGCGTGATTCCGGGACACCGCCAGCGGATCTGGAGTGAGCGCCAGCGAGCGGATCCGCGACAGGTGTCCCGGAATCACGCAATTTGATATAGGTCTTACCGCCGCATGCCCCGCCTGGTCTTTAAGATCGCTTTTGTCTTTGGGATGCTGGCCCTCGTTCCGCTGTATTTTCTGGAGCAGCGGATCGGGATCGATGAGCCACCGGCGATCACGCATCCCGAATATTTTTATGGGTTTGTGGGAGTGGCCCTGGCGTGGCAATTTTGCTTTGCCGCCATCGCCAGCGATCCGGTGCGCTACCGGCCGATCATGCTGCCGGCGATGTTCGAAAAACTGAGCTTCGGCGGCGCGGCGGTCGTGCTGTTCGCCCTGGGCAGGCTCTCACCCATGATGCTCGGGGCCGGGGTGATCGATCTGGTGTTTTTCGGGCTGTTCATCGCCGCCTATCGAGCCACGCCCGTGCGATCGTGATCAAGGTTGCTCTGCATTGCGGCAAGCACCATCGTTTTACTCGACATTCTGCCGCCTGACTGACCAGACCTCAAAACCCGACGAGCCCACATCAATCGCATTGGTCATTATTTCATTGGTCATTGGATCATTTTTTCTCCATGGAAGCGAAACTCACTCCGGCGATGCAGCAGTACGTCGAGGTCAAAGCCCAGACCCCGGGGACGATTCTGCTGTTCCGCATGGGGGATTTTTACGAGCTGTTTTACGAGGACGCTGAAACCGCGGCGCGCATCCTGGGGCTGACACTCACCAGCCGCGACAAGGGCTCCACGAACCCGACGCCGATGGCGGGGTTTCCGTATCATCAATTGGATGCCTACCTCCGCAAGCTGATCCAGGCGGGCTACCGCGCGGCGGTTTGCGAGCAGGTGGAAGATCCCGCCGCCACCAAGACGTTGATTCGACGGGAAGTGACGCGGATCGTCACGCCCGGCACGATCACCGACGACGCCCTGCTCGACCCGCGCGAAAGCAATTTTCTCGCCGCCCTGTTCCCCGCGAAGGACAAGGCCGGGCTGGCGTGGCTCGAACTGTCGACCGGACGCTTCCTGGCCACCAACCTGGAACCGACCTCGGTCGCCGATGAACTGGCACGGCTGCAGCCGGCAGAATGCCTGATCCCGGACAATTTTGATCCGGCGAAGGCATCGCAGTACCCCGGCTTTCGAAACGGGATGCTGCTGACCGAACGGCCCGCCTGGTCGTTCTCGCCCACGCAAACCAAGAAGACATTGCTGGAGCACTTTCAAACCAGCACGATGGACGGGTTCGGGTGGGACGGCGATTCGCACGCCATCACCGCTGCGGGAGCACTGCTAGAGTACGTGCAGGAAACGCAGCGGTCGGCGCTGCCGCACATCATCACGCTGGAGCCGTTTCACCGCGGGGCGAGCCTGCTGCTGGACGAAGCCACGCGCCGCAGTCTGGAGCTGACGCGGACCATCCGCGACGGCCGGCGCGAGGGGAGTCTGCTGGCGGTGCTGGATGAAACCGTATCGCCCATGGGCGCGCGGCTGCTTGCCGAGTGGTTGTCGAATCCGTTGACGGACGCGGCGGCGATCAACCGGCGGCTGGATGCTGTGGAAGAGCTGGCCACGAGTGCCCTGTTCTGCCAGGAGCTGCGGGAACTGTTGCGCGAAGGCTACGACCTGCAGCGGTTGACGGCCCGCGTGGCGACCGGCCGGGCCAGTCCGCGCGACCTGCGGTTCCTCGCCAATACGCTGAGCCTCTTACCCAAGCTCAAAGCCAAAATGGCGGGCCGGCGGACTCTGCTCCTGCAGGACTTGGAGAACCGCCTCGACCTGTGCAGTACCGTGCGGGACGACGTGGAAAACGCCCTGGTCGATGATCCGCCGCTGGGCGTGCTCGAAGGCGGCATGATTCGAGCGGGCTACGACGCGCAGCTCGACGAACTGCGCGAATTGGCCCGCGGCGGCAAGGAATGGATCGCCCGCTATCAGGCGCAGGAGGCCGAGCGGATCGGACTGCCGGGGCTCAAAGTCGGCTTCAACAAGGTCTTTGGCTATTACATCGAACTCACTGCGGCGCAGGTGGCCAAGACCAGCATCCCCGCCGAGTATGTCCGCAAGCAGACGCTGAAGAACCAGGAACGGTTCATCACTCCCGAACTGAAGACCTACGAAGAAAAGGTGCTGCGGGCCGAAGGGCAATCGCAAACGCTCGAGCAGGACATCTTCCAGGCCCTGCGCGAGCGGGTGGCTGGCGAGGGCGCGAGGCTCAAACTGACGGCTGAAGTGCTGGCCCAGATTGACGTCCTGGCGGGGCTGGCCGCGCTGGCCGTGAAGCAGAACTACCGCCGTCCGGAAGTGGTCAACGAGCCGGTGCTGGAGATCCGCGAAGGCCGGCACCCGGTGCTGGACAAGCTGCAGCCCTCCGGCCGGTTCGTCCCGAATGACACCCTGCTGGGCGACACGCTGGGCCGCGTGCAGATTATCACCGGCCCGAACATGGCGGGCAAAAGCACCTACATCCGCCAGTCGGCGCTGATCACGATTCTAGCTCAAATCGGCTCTTTCGTCCCTGCGGCCTTCGCCAAGGTCGGCATCGCGGACCGGATCTTTGCCCGCGTGGGGGCCAGTGACGAACTGGGCAAAGGCCAGAGCACGTTCATGGTCGAGATGACGGAGACGGCTCGGATTTTGCATGCCGCCACCGACCGCAGTCTCGTGATTTTGGATGAGATCGGCCGTGGCACAAGCACCTATGACGGCATCTCGCTGGCGTGGGCGGTCACCGAATTTCTGCACGATATCTCGAAAAGCCGCACGCTGTTCGCCACGCACTACCACGAACTGACCGTGCTGACCAGCACGCTGACTGCCTGCCGCAACTGGAACGTGGCCGTCCGCGAGCAGGACGACAACGTGGTGTTCCTGCACAAAATTGTCGAAGGGGCCGCCGACAAGAGCTACGGCATTCATGTGGCTCGGCTCGCCGGCATCCCCACCCCGGTCGTCGACCGTGCACGGGTCATCCTGAACACACTGGAAGCCGAACACATCGATTCGAACGGCCAAACCAAAGTCCCTCCCCGTGGCACGCGCCGCCGCACCCACCGGCAACTCCAACTGTTTGCCGACATGCACCCCGTGTTGGACTCCCTGCGGGCCTTGGAACTGGATGGCATGTCCGAAGTCGGCGCGCTGGATGCCCTGCGAAAACTGCGGCAGGAACTTGAGGGGAATGCGTGACCGGCGAGTGCCAGGGTTTCCCCAAAACACGGTGACCAAGGGCCAGAGAAAGAATAACTGTCGGAGTCGGCGCGCAGCGAATGCAACTGCGAGCTTTCAGTTCGCTCCGGAATTGAGGCGGAACTGCCGACTTGTCGACGCAAGTCTTAGTTTAGTCCCACAATAAAAAAAGCCCTTCGACGTTCTCGCCGAAGGGCTTCTTGTTCCAGAATAGAACTTTTCCTGACCGGGGTCAGGTCTTTCTCGCAACCGGAAAAGAAGTCGGTTGAGCCCGGAAAAACGCTGACGTACTCGCGATACGGGAACTTCATCGTGCGCCTACGAAACGAACGTCAGCCCGAGGAACCTTTTCAAAGATGGGATCATCAAACAGCTTTTCCTTGGCGGCTTGCCAGAGTTGCTGCAAGAGCATCTCACATGTTGTGAGTCAGATCATTGGCGGCGAATTTGCGGACTTCGTGTAACGCTGCCGGAATTTGAGCGTGTAATCTGGTAGGAAACGACTATGACCATCATCCCGACAACCCGTGCGAGTTTACTGTTGCGGCTGCGCGATCCGAAAGATCACGACGCCTGGGTGGAGTTCGTATCGCTCTATGAGCCGGTGATTTACCGCGTCTTGCGGAGGGCTGGCTTGCAGGATGCTGATGCCATCGAGGTGCTACAGGATCTGTTTCTGGCTGTAAACAGAAACATTGGACGCTGGGAGCTGGGGGCAGAACACGGATCGTTTCGGGGTTGGTTGCGTCGAGTGACCAGAAATCTGGTCGTTTCCTGGGTCCGGCGGCAAACGCGACAGGTGACGACTTCGTCCATTGATCTCGATGCGTTACTCGAGTCGCGGTCAGCGGTCGATGGTCCCGAAACGAATGAATTTGATCGGGAACTTCGGCGAGCACTGTTTCATTTGGCATCAGAACGGGTCCGTGTGGAAGTGCGTCCTCAGACTTGGCAGGCATTTTGGGAATCCGCCGTCTCAGAGACTTCTGTCGCGGAGGCTGCGATCAAACTGGGCATGACGGTCGGTGCAGTTCGAGTCGCGAAATGTCGAATCATCGCGCGGCTTCGCGAAGTCGTCGCAGAAATGGAGAAGGGAACATGAATGGTCTGTGCTCTCACGAACGGTTGGAACTCGCGCTGGCTGGGTCGCTCAATGCTGACGACGAGGCGATACTGCACGTCCATCTGCAAGACTGCGAGTTGTGTGCGGCCAAAATGGAACGGCTCTCAGGCGGCGAACTAGCGAGCCGTGAAATCGCCGCGATGCTCATGCCCGATGACCTGGACGACGCCTTGCCGCTGCGCGAGGAATGCTCCACGGCCGATTTCATCGTCGATCACCTGGAACCCTCCGATGACCTGGCGATCTTGGGGCGGCTGGGTGGTTATGACGTCCTCGACATCATCGGCCGCGGCGGTATGGGTGTGGTACTCAAGGGGTATGACCGCGAACTCAAGCGGTTTGTGGCCATTAAGGCGCTGGCTCCGCACCTCGCTCACAGCGCGCTGGCGAGAAAGCGGTTTGCCCGCGAGGCTCAGGCAGCGGCAGCGGTGGTCAACCTGCATGTCATCGCCATTCACCAGGTGCAACCTAACGGGCAACTGCCGTTTCTGGTCATGCCATTGTTGACTGGCGAATCGCTTGCACAGCGGCTGAAAGCGCGAGGAACATTGGAACTGAACGAGATCCTGCGCATCGGAATGCAGGCTGCGGAAGGACTCGCGGCCGCTCACGGGCAAGGACTGATTCATCGCGATGTCAAACCCGCGAACATCCTGCTCGAAAAAGGAGTGGAACGCGCGGTGCTGACGGATTTTGGTTTGGCACGGGCCGCCGATGATGTGTCGCTGACGCGTTGGGGAATTATCGCGGGAACTCCAGAGTACATGTCGCCAGAGCAGGCTCGCGGTGAGACGCTTGATGGCCGCTCGGATCTCTTCAGTCTCGGCTGCGTGCTATACGAGATGGCGACCGGCGTGTCGCCGTTCCAAACTGATTCGACGATGGCCACGCTGCGGCGGATCGTCGATGAGCAGCCCGCCACGATGGCGTCGCTCGTTCCCGAACTGCCGCCGTGGTACTGCCGCATCGTCGAGCGCTTACTGTCGAAAGACCCGGCTCAGCGTTTTGCTTCCGCGAGCGAAGTCAGCCATTTACTGGAGCGCTGCCTGTCGCATCTTCAGCAACCCTCGTCCGTCCCCCTGCCAGCGTCCCTCGTGCCTCACGCCACGGGTCGCCGTTCGTTTTTCAACCCAACTAGAATAGGACTGATCGCCATGCTTGGAACTCCTGGATTGATTTTGCTGGGAATGGTGGTGCTGCAAGCACCGGAAGCACCTGACATTTCCGGTCATTGGACCAGCGACGAATGGGGCTTCGTCGTTCTCGAAGCCAAACAACCGGGGCAATATGACGGAACTTTCACCGGCTCAGGTAAGGAAAAACCGGCTGCCGATAATCCAAACACTCTCGAAGTCAAAGTACCTGACGGCGGAGCGGTTCTCCTTTCTGCTCCCAATAATGCCTCAGACAAAGGCAAATCGTGTACGCTGGATTTGAAGTGGTCGAAAACGGAACGCCGCTTCAACGGCATGTGGAAGGTCGGTGAGGACCGTCATGGCAAGATCTCACTACGACTTGTCGAGAAGGAGATTCGCGGTGCCTGGACGACCAGCAAAGATGCAAAGGTCGCCAGCGAGACACCTGAATTGGCCGAACTGAAGTGGGTGCGTTCTGCCCGACGGCAGGTCGAGCCAGACCCGAGTAAAGTCGCTATCAACGGCAACGCAAAGATCGACAAAACCAATTTGCCCAAGGTGTCGAACGACGTTCAGTCACCGACGACGGTCTTGAACGGACTGGTGAGTGGGGGAGGTCTCATCGAACGCATTGAAGAGGGTACCATCCATCTCAAATCCGGTGACCGCATTAGCGTTCAGGCTGGAACGGCAGTCTTGGTGCCCGTGCCAGGAGGCTCGATCTCGATACTCAGTTCCGACTTGCTCGAACCGGGAATGGCCATCTCGTATTCGATCCGTGATGGCAAGACTGAAAAGTTAATTTTGGTGGGGATCGTCGAGCAAGTACCGAGCGGCAAATCTGTCTTTGACACAATCAAAGTTCGCCAGCTTCAAAAGGGTGGCGAAATAGCAGACTCGATCGACGGCCGAAATCCGATTCATCTGGCTGGTAAAGACGGCGAGGTGTTGATCAAGATTGGCGAGACGAAGTTAATCCAGTTACCGAAGCTCATGGAGTCAGTTGAGTGGCGCACAGGGGACTTCAAACCCGAAGTCATCAACGACATTGAGCCTTTCGATTATGTGCTCGTGCAGTGGCGCGACAACGGTCGCATCACTTTCACGTGCTACGCAACGCCCACCGAAGACGCTCCGGATGGGGACGCTGATTCGCCCAAGGACGCAAAAAAGTGACCACGGAGAGTTAAATCCGGAACTGCAACGCCTGTCCGACGGAATGCTGCTCGGCCCGCGAGTCGGCATTGCGATCAACATCACGCCTCGCCCGTCTCCATTTCCGCGATGCCCTGAGCAATCGCGTCCCTATCGTGCTGGTGGCAAGGAGCTTCCATCGCTATCGACGAGGAAACACATCCGCTCCGTATCGGGGTCATTTCCAAAAATTGACCGGACAGGAAACGGTGTCAGGAACCTTTATCCGGCGATTACAACGAAAAAGCCCGTGAGATGAGATTTCACGGGCCTTTTGGGGTGAGTGGAGACGATGGGAGTTGAACCCACGACCTTCGCATTGCGAACGCGACGCTCTCCCAACTGAGCTACGTCCCCGGTTTTGTCAAGCAACGGCTCGACACTCGAAAATATATCGGTTGGACAATCGACGGGCAAGCAAGGTTCGCCGATTCTGAGGGCGATCTGGCTGTCTGCGGGTGTCCATGACCAATCCGCGTTTTCCGTTGCGCACGTCCGTCAATTGCGGGGCAGCGCATCGGACTGGGGCAGGCGCCTGGTGGGCAGCGGCGTGCGGACCACGGTGGGCTGGGTGTTTTTGCGGCTTCGCGGCCCATCGTCCGTCATCGCTGTCCGCATCGGAGGAGGAGGATTTCTGGAGCCACGGGCTGTCGGACGCCCTTCCAATCGGTTCGGCGTCTTGGCGGTGACCTTCACTTCGCTCTCTTGTGCTTCTTCAGCCGCGGCGAGCGACGTTGTGACAGATTCGCTCACGAAGGCGGGGACCAGGTCCAATTCCCAGCCTTCGGCCTCCTGCTCCTTTTCCAACTTCGACTCAGCCACGGCACTCGCCGAGGGCTGCTCGTCCATCGTCTGCATCAGGCTTTCTGGAAGGGCTCGCGCAGGCGGGGCCGGATTGGCGGCGACGGCTGGTTCAGCAGGGAAGCTGCCGGCGGTGACGGTACTTGTTCCCAGAAAGGGGTCTTCCGGAGGGCTCTGGCCGCGCGCCGTGCCACGGCTGGGTTTGGCGGTTGGTTGCAAAGCCGCGAGGAATTGTTCGGGGTCGCGGGCTTCCGGGCTGCCGGCCATGACCCAGTTCTTCCACTGGTAATCGAGGTCCTGCACCCCCTGAATCTGGTAGTGCCGTTTCAGGGCGTTATTCCAGTCAAACCGCTCGTCGCGGCGGTGGCTCAGCACATCCTCCAGGAATTTCAAAAACTTGCGCCGGCCACCCATCTGCACCAGCAGGTCGGCCAGCGAATACCCTTGGGCATACAGCTTGTAAACCGAGTGCGAATCTTGGGGATACTCCATGATCGACATGAGTTCGTGGAGTGGATACTGGCTGCGGTTGCCCATGACCTCCTTGAGCAGCCGCATCTGCCGCGACCGTTCCTCCTCGCATTCACACAGCGTCGAAGCTCCTTCGTCAGCCCAGCGGGGCAGTGGGCAGCGAAAGTAGCTGGCGAGAACCGTGTGTGTGATTTCGTGTGGCAAAACTGAGCTGAGAATCAGATCCAGCGAGCCCTGAACGCGCATGTTCCAGCCGTGAACCTCGTAGCGCTGCGTCTTCTGGTAGAACTGGAAGTTGAACCGTGTGTCGCCCCCCGCTCCGATCTGGCCGACCTTGACGGTCACGGGGATAGGGTCACTCCACTGCGGCATCTCTTCGCCAAGCCACTCTTTTGCGAGTTTTTTGCGATATTTCTCGGCGGCAATGGAGATCTGCTGGGCGTGTTCGGGGACTTCGGCGTAAATCACAAAGTTTGGCGAGACGACGCCGCGCTGCGGATTGGGGGCGGCGAGGGACTTGGTGGCCGGAATGAGCCACAGAACCGTCAATAGAAGCCGCGCCAATGTTCGAGCGTCCATGCTCACTCGTTTCGTTGAAGTCGAACGAAACCTGCCAAACCGTCATCATGACGGTGCTGGCGACACCAAGACTGAGAGACTCAGCCTACAGCAACATTTACAAAACCGCGTCGTGAAACGCAAGAAAAACATTGAAGCACTTCCCGCGCCATTCCGAAAAGTCGCTCTTGGCAAATTGCGCGCATGCCGTAACGCATTGGACGGAAACGAGTTGAATTATTTGTCAGTGAGGCCATGCGGGCCGGAGGTCGTTCCTCGATATTGTAGAAGTTACCAATCTGTGCCGTCGGATCTGGCAAGAGTTGCTCCACGGCGTCGATTCGCACCAGTTTTTGGTCAGCATGGTGCCTCACGCGGTCACCCCTTCCGATGGCACCAGAATCAACTCTCGCAATTCAGCCGCGATGAAGAACGAACCGGTGATGCAAATCAAATCTTGTGGCCCGGCGAACGAGCGGGCCATTCTCCAGGATGCGGCGGGGTCCGCAGCCATATGGAATGGCAGGTTGGTTGACACCACGGCGAGACGCGCTAATTCCTGCGTCGGAACGGCCCGTGGATTGTTCTGGTACTGGGTCAGAATGACACTGTCAAAAACCGGCATCAGTTGCCGGAGCATTCCGGCAACATCCTTGTCCTGCGTGGCGGCAAAAATCAGGATGCGGCGGCGGGCGGAAAAACTCGTCCGCAGTGTCTCGCACAGGGCCTGCACGGCGGCCCAGTTGTGTGCGGCATCGATCACCACCGTCGGCTCCCGCCGGACGACCTCAATCCGTCCCGGCCACCGCATCCGGCTGAGGCCGGCGGACATGGCGGCCGCGGGGATATTCCAGCCCTGAGTTCGCAACTGCTGAACGGCCATCACCGCCAACGCGAGGTTGTGCGCCTGATGCCCGCCCACCAGTGGCTGCGGCAAATCTTGGGCGACAATCGTCTCTCCAGATTTGACCGTGATGGCGGCGGCACCATCGGCGGCTGTCTCCGCAGTGCCGAAGTACGAAAAATCTCGACCAAGCTGGAGCAACGGTGCATCAAACTCCGCGGCGACCCGGGCGATGACTGCATCGGCTGGCGACGCAAGAACCCCGCTGATGACCGGCACGCCCGGCTTGATAATCCCCGCTTTCTCCGCCGCGATCTGCTCCAGCCGAAACCCCAGTTGCCGCATGTGGTCGCGGCTGATGGTGGTGATGACCGTCACCGCCGGACAACACACATTGGTGGAATCCAGCCGCCCTCCCAATCCCACTTCGAGAACCGCCAGCTTGACCTGTTGCTCGCGAAACCAGAGCCACGCCATCGCGGTGGCCATTTCGAAATAGGTGGGTCCCGCATGTCCCGGCAGCTTGTCGAGTTCCGCGACCACGCCCGCCAGTTGCCGGACCAGGCTGACAATCTCCTCGGGCGTTGCCTGCTGGCCATTGATGATCAGCCGTTCTTCAAAGGCGGCAATATGGGGCGACGTGAACAGACCGGTGCGATGTCCCGCCGCGGTCAGCATGGAGGCGACCATGGCCGCGGTCGAGCCCTTGCCCTTGGTGCCGGCGATGTGGACGGCAGGAATCGATTCCTGCGGGTTCCCCAGCCGCTTCAGCAGCTCTCGCATCCGGTCCAGCTTGAAATCGCCGACCGAATAGGTGTGGCTCGCCACACGCTCGTAGTTGATGCGGCCGTAGAGGTAATCAACCGCCTGCTGATAGGTCTCGATTTGAGATCCCGCATCGAAGGCAGTGGCATCGTTTCGTGGTTGGGGCACAGGGGAAGGCCCGCGAAGTCGCTGCCGGTATGGTGGTCTTCAGGAATTTCAAATTTTGTTGCGATATCTGTACTGATGGGGAGCGATTTTCGCTTTCCGCCGCTGAGACATCGCTGCCAGTTCAATGTGGCTGCACAGACTGCAAACCTTGAAACGCGAGATTTGAAATCCGCTTACGGTGCCCGGCCCATCACGAGGCAGGCGTTGTGGCCGCCGAAGCCAAAGCTGTTGGACATCACCTTGTCCAGCTTCATCTGCCGCGCGGTGTGGGGGATGTAGTCGAGGTCACAATCGGGATCGGGATTGTCGAGATTGATCGTGGGCGGACCGACCTGGTTCATCAGCGCCATGACGCAGACGATGAATTCGACGCCGCCAGATGCGCCGAGCATGTGGCCCAACTGGCTCTTGGTGCTGGAAACCGCCAGCGAGCTGCGCTTCCCAAAAATCGTCTTGATTGCCGTGGTCTCGGCCTTGTCGCCGAGTGGGGTGCTGGTGCCGTGCGCGTTGATGTACTGGATCTGGTCGGGGTTGAACGTGGCATCTTCCAGGGCAAACTGCATGGCCCGCGCCGCACCCGCACCATGCGGGTCTGGTGCGGTCATGTGGCTGCCATCCGCGCTCATCCCATAGCCCAGCACCTCTGCCAGGATGTTGGCACCGCGGCGCTTGGCGAACTCGTACTCTTCGAGCACGACCATTCCCGCGCCTTCGGACATGACAAAGCCGTCGCGGTCGCGGTCGAACGGACGGCTGGCAGCCTGCGGATTGTCGTTGCGTGTCGACAGGGCGCTCATCCGGGCAAAGCCCGACAGCCCCATGGGTGTGATCGCCGATTCGCTGCCCCCGGTGATCATCACGTCGGCGCGGTTGTACTGGATCAGCTTGAAAGCGTCGCCAATGGCGTTGGTCGCCGAGGCGCAGGCCGTGGCCACGGCGCTGTTGGGTCCGCGCAGGCCCCAGTTCACGGAGATGTTCCCGCTGACGGCATTGACCATCAGCTTGGGAATCATGAACGGGGAGACGCGGTTGGGGCCGCGGTCATAGAGCGTGTTGTGCTGCTCTTCAATTTCGTGCAGACCGCCGATGCCGCTGCCGGTCATCACTCCATAGCGGTACGGGTCGCCCTGGGTGAAGTCGACACCCGCCTGACGCACGGCTTTGACAGCCGCCGCCATGCCGAACTGGACGAAGCGGTCCAGCCGTTTGATTTCGCGCGCAGGAATGGTCTCGGTCGGGTCGAAGTCTTTGACCTCTCCGCCGAAGCGCACCTTGAACTCGGAACAGTCGAACCGGCCCAGGGGAGCCACGCCGCTTTTGCCGGCGCAGATCTGATCCCAGAATTCGGCGGTCTCATGTCCGAGCGCGGTGACCACACCTGCTCCCGTGACGACGACGCGTCTGCTCATCGGTTACTTCCGTTCCTCGATGTACTTGATCGCTTCGCCCACGGTCTTGATCTTCTCGTAATCTTCGTCGGGAATTTCGACCTTGAACGTATCCTCAAGTGACATCACCAGTTCAACGACGTCCAGCGAATCCGCCTTCAGGTCGTCAACGAAAGACTTGTCACGGCTGATTTCTTCCTTGGCAATCGACAACTGCTCGCTGACGATTTTGATGACCGTTTCTTCAACTGACACGCGAGGGTACCTCCGTGGGCGGGCGCGGGTGATGGAACCCAGACCACATCGCCAGTGAGTGTCCTGACGGGGATGTGTTAGGGGAACAGGGGGGAAACGACAAAATGTAACGGCACACTCGCTGTGGCCGATCATATATCGTTTTCCCCATAGAGTGTAAATCGCAACCCGGTTTTTTCAACAGTCGCCGCAACAGCTTCCGGTGAAAGGCGCAGGAAACTGTAAAGTAATGACCCCATGACCAATGAATCAATGTCCAAAACGGAAATCCCGGAAACGCTGACCGCAGGCGGCAGCACATTACTGTTCTTGGCCGTTTTCAGGGCCTGCGGTATCTTCCCCGCCCCAGACACCGCTGTTCTTGAAATTGTTCCGAGAGACACACGATGAATTCGCGGATGATCGTTCCGGTTTGTCTGCTGATCGTCGGAGGATTCTCCATTTATGCCGGGGTCAACTGGTACAACCAGCGTGGCTCAGAGGCGCAGGCAGAATCCAGCGCTGACGAACCGGACGTCGTCGCGGAGGGCCAGGCTGCCTCTGAGACCCCGCTGGCACCGGCCAATTTGCCGCCTCTGCCGGCCACGACGCCGCTCACCCTCAATCTGACCGTCGGCGAACGGTTCCCCCTGATCAAGACCGTTCAACAGACTTTGAAACAGCCATCACCGCAGGGCGGCTGGACAATGAGCCACTCGTCCTTGGAGTTGCTGTTGTCGATTACGGTGGAGGAGGTTCGCGCGGTGCCGCTCAGCAAAGAGCAGCCGGGCGTCAAACGGCTGGGTGTGAAGTACCATCGCGTGCGGTTTCAGCAGGATGTGCCCGGCAACGAAGCCGACTACGATTCGGACCACCCTCCGCAGGTGGTGCCACTGGCCCTGCAGGCGTACCATGGGCTGCGGGACAACGGATTTCAGTTCTGGCTTGATGACAAGAATCAGATCGTCGAGGTCGTCGGGTTTGACCAGTTCTTGACCCGCTGTCTGCGGGGCGTGCCGCCCGATCAACGGGCGAAGGTGCGGGCGATCGTGGAAAGCACCTCCGGCGCGGACGGCGTGGCGAACTTCATCGACAACAGCATTGGAGCCCTCCCCAACGAACGGGTGCGGGAAAACGATTCCTGGCAGTCGCGCAAGAAGATCCTGCAGCCGGTTCCGATGTGGGTCGACAACGTGTTCACGCTCCGCAAGCTGGAGAAGGATGTGGCTTCCATCGACATCATGGGGACCATCACCGGCGGCAACACTCTGGCACTGCCGTTGAAGGCGGTGAACCTGCAGGAGTTCGAAGACCCGTCCAAAACTTCCGATCTGATTGCCATTGAAATCGACTCTGGTCATTCGGCGGGAAGTTGCCTGATCGACCGCCGCAGCGGCCTGCCGCGGCAGTCCAAGGTCGAGCAGACGCTGCAGATGAACGTACGCCTGCCGGGGAACATCTCCTTCCGCCAGGAAAAGACAACCGTCACCTCCATCGGCATCTTCGCCGCCCAAACCGCCAATCCGGCCACGGTGATCGGTGGTGAACGGTCCGAAGCCAATGGCATCCGCCGGGCTTCGGCAGAGGCCCCGGCGAGAAACTGAGCTCGCACTGTGCGCCCCACCTTTCCGGGGCCCATGTGGGGCAGTGGCGGCTCATTCGCGCATGGGATTGAAGCTCAACCAGATTCGCCCTTCATTGCCGCCAAGATCAGGTTCTCGGCGTCAATGAATGTCTTGGCCGTCATTCGGACCTGCCCCTTTGACGATCGCTGCTGTTCGGCAAACTCGCGCCAGAGAGCGAGGACCGCCGTTCCCTGGCTGGCAAATTCGGAGCGGCGGATGAGTTCTGACGCCCATGTCGCGGCGGAGAGACTGGCCCCCAGGCTGGAATTGGCGAAAATCGCTTCGATGGCGGCAGGCGAGATTTCCGAACCCGATTCGGCGGACAGGCGGCGGAGATAGATCTGCTTCAACTCGCGGGCCGTGCCGAAATCCTTCTTCGTGGGGGTCCGCAGTTCGATGTTCGGGCCGGCCTGCAAGTACGAGCAACACGAACAGCGGCAGCCACAGTCGGAGACTATGCGGATCGCATTGGCCTTCAGGCGGAAGGAGGTCGTCAGGAAGGAGACGAACAGCCGGGCAAACATGGTCGTTTGTGCGGCATTCGGACGGGCATCGGCAGGAATTCCGGCCCGATGCCGTTCGATCCATTCTTGAGCCACGATCGCGGAATCGGCGTTCGTATGGACGATGGCAAACGAGAGCCGGCCATCACGCAGCGCGCCTCGAACCCACCGCAACAGCGCGAAGGACTTTTCCTGCAGTTCCAAAACAGTGGAAAGGTGGCTTTCGACGAACATGGTCAGGTCCTCACCGTTCTCAGCACCGGCATGAGCGAAGGCCCACACGGCAAGCGCATTGGTGTTCGTTGACGCAGAACGATGCCGACAGGTTCGCGGAAATGACTGCGCGATGGGTTTGAAAATCGGCTGTGGGGCGAACCGTCCAGGGGAGTCTTGTGGTATGATCTCTCCTCGCTCAATTCACCCGCCACACTGAGAATGCCGCGATGAAAACTGCAGCCGGAACCCTGGTGATTCGGAATGGCCAACTCGTCGACGGCACCGGCCGCGCGGCAATTCCTGACGCCCTCGTCGTGGCTCAGGACGGCAAAATTGTTTACGCCGGCCCGGTCAGCACAGCCCCAGCGGGCCTTCTCCAGACGACAAGCAGTTCCGATGCGACGGTCATCGATGCGCGGGGCGGCAGCATCCTGCCCGGGCTGGTCGAAGCGCATTTCCATCCGACCTATTTCAACGTCGCCGCGCTCGAAGACCTGGACATCAAGTATCCGGTCGAGTACGTGACACTGCTCGCTGCGGCGAATGCCAAGCTGGCCCTCGAATGTGGCTACACCGCCGCCCGCAGCGGCGGCAGCCTGTTCAACATCGATTTCTGGCTGAAAAAAGCGATCGAGAAGGACCTGATGCCCGGTCCGCGGCTCGCCTCCAGCGGACGGGAAATCTGCGGCGTGGGCGGGCTGATGGACTGGAACCCCGACTTCCGCCGGATTGGCATGGAGGGACTGGTGCTGCTGGTCAACGGTCCCAACGAGGCGCGGGCGGCAGTCCGCAAACTGGTCAAGGATGGTGTCGAGTGGGTCAAGACCTACCCCACCGGCGATGCCGCCGCGCCGGATGTGAACGACCACCACACGCTGTGCATGACGTTTGAAGAAATGCATGCCGTGGTGCAGACGGCGCACAATCACGGGATGAAGGTCACGGGCCATTGCCGGGCCACGGAAGGGATCAAGAACGCCCTCAAGGCCGGGTACGACGCGCTGGAGCACGCCACGTTCATCGACGATGAATCGCTGGAACTGCTGCTGGCCCGCCAGGTGCCCATCGTGCCAGCCCTCCAGTTCGAACTGGCGAGCATCGAACATGGTCCCGAGTACGGCATGCCGCAGGCAGTCATCGACGGCCACCAGGAAACGCTGGAGGGCGGTGCCGAAAGTGCCCGCCGCATCCTGCGGGCCGGCGGCGTGGTCGGCATGGGCGGCGATTATGGTTTCGCCTGGAACCCGCACGGGGACTATGCCAAGGAACTCTGCTTCTTCGTCAACTACGTTGGCTTTACGCCGCTGGAGACGATCCAGTGCGCCACATTGAGCGGCGCAAAAATCATGGGCCGCGACAAAGAGATCGGCACCGTTGAGGCCGGCAAACTGGCGGACTTGTTGGTCGTCGAAGGCGACGTGGTGGCCAACATCGCGCTCTTGGAAGACCGCTCACGGTTTGTGGCTGTGGTTCAGGGCGGAGTGATCAAGGCGGGACAATTGGCGAAGCAAATTCCCGTCGCGGCGGGGCAGGTGGGGTGATGTGAAGCAATGTGAGCAGGACGCCAGTCGTCTTGTGATTTCCATCCCCGATTGGGAGAGATCGTGCGCGCGTCTTCTATGGCAACTTATGTCCGTGCAAATTTTACCCGCACATTTGGCTCTGTGACCTTGCTGTTGTTGGCGATGCTCGTTGCCGGGTGTTACGTACCCACCATCGACGGTGAGACGACAACGATTGTCACGCCAGCCTGGTTCATAGGTGCCACTTTTGCTCTTGGGTTCAGCCTTCTGGGCTACAGCGCATGGAACGTCAAAGACGATCCTCGCCATTTTAAATATTACATCCCGGGTGCAATTGGATTGTTTATTGTCACCATCCCCGGTCCAGACATGCTGATTGAGAAGGCGGTGTTCGACAACAAGCACTTTGAGATTCGCACCGGCGACTGGTGGGCACCCAGGACGTATGCCGCGGAATTCGCCAACATGATTAGCATCCATGTGAAACACACCGACTCGGTCCGTCGCGGCCGCAGGTCGGAAGCCGAGAAGGATGAGGTGACGATTGGGCTGAAAACGGGCCAGATGGTCTTCACACTGGCCAAGCATTCAGAACATGTGAATGAACTCTGCAGTCGAGCGCGTGCCTTGGGGATTTACGTCAGCCTAAAGTGACGGTCCCGCAGAGCGTGATGCGCGGGCGGATCCCTGCGCCGCACGAGACTTCAAGCCTCGTCACTCGACCAAAGAGTCATCGTGAAGTTCGCCGTCGCCTGCATTCGCCGGTGGCTCATTCTCCATTTCACCCGCGGCAGCAACTTCCGGCAACGGCGGAGCATGTCGATACAAATGCACATCCATGCTGGAGTATTCCAGCAGTTCATCCCGCTTCCACACGGGCGGCATGTCGAATTCGGTCCCGCGGCCGCAGCGCAGCACCAGCAGCACGTCGGGCGCGGAAATGTCCGGCTTGGCGAGCCGCAGCAGCGACTTGTAGATCATCGTGCCGGCCTGCATCCGCTCGACGTGCAGATAGGGCGGATCGAAAAAGATCACGTCGAACGGCAGAAACCCCTCGGCCTTCTGCGGCCGGAATGAAGACTTGGAGGCATCGGTCTTCCAGCAGACTGTCTCGTCTTCGACGCCCAGCGACTTCACGTTCTGCCGCAGCAGATCGAACGCCTCGCGGTCGTTCTCGATGAACACCACCGATTTCGCCCCGCGGCTCAGGGCCTCGAGGCCAATCGTTCCCGTTCCCGAAAAAATATCAGCCACGCGGGCCTCCTGCAGCAGTGGCTGCAGGCGGTCAAACAGCGAAACCTTGACCCGCTGCGTGATCGGACGGGTGGTCTGGCCCGGATTGGACTGAAGTTTGCGATGGCGAAAACGGCCGGCGACAATCTGCATGAGGAGTTTTCTGGAGTTCTGTGACTTGTGACCCGCGCAGCAGCGCGTTGGATTCCACGTCACAGTAACTCCGGGCGAATCGACAAACAATGCCGCTCGACAGGCGGCGTGCCATGCACGGCCACTTGGGCGCGATCCGTCAAAGAACCATGTTCACGAATTGTTTTCGGGAACTTTGAACCCCGCCCGCAGGGCAACGTTGTTCAGCGTGTCACCGCGTCCCAGCAGCTCCACCAGGAGTTCCGGCAACTGCATCCGGCCCCACTTGACCGCCTGCCGCAGCACATGCGGCACCGGCGACTGTGGCTCAGACCGCTCAAAGAAATCCGCGATCCGCAGCAGTTCCGCGAACACCGCCTCGCGATTCATGCCCGTTCCTCCCGTGAGCACCAATCCCCCTCCCGCTTGTGCAACTGCTTCATTCGGTGCCCCCTCGGCGGAAGTAACGGCTTCCGGAGGCGGTTCGGGGACGGCACCGCGAACAAACATCACGGCATCCCGCACCTTGATGACCAGTTCGAGCAACTGTCCCAGATTGGGGGTCAAGGCCACCCCGTCCTCATTGAAGCCCGACTTTTCGTCGAGCACCGCCTTGAGGGCGTAGATCTCCGAGACGACATCGTCCAGATTTTTGATCTTCTGGGAGAGCCGTTCCGCCTTGGATTTCAACCCCTCGGCGGCCAGCACATCCAGGGTCAGCATGCCGGACCGTTCGGCCCGCTGCCGCTGATCGGGATCTTTGGGCTGATTAGTGCCGGCCCGGACGTAGTCCTCCATGGTTCGGCCGGTGTCGGTCAGTTGAAACTGGAAGATGGCAATTTCCAGTGCCGCCCCCAGCCCTCCAAGCTGAGCCACGGTCGTCAGGATCCCCTCGGAGACATCGATTTCGTCCGCCGGCGGATACAGGCTGTCCCAATACAGTTCGCACAACTGGCGGCAGACAGTCAACCCTTCGTACAGCCCCTGGAAACCGTCTGACCGAAACAAGGCTTCCGTGAGCCACGCGGCGATGGCCATGTCCTTCGAGTGTTCCCGGAGGATGGTCTCTCCCTTGGTCCGCACGGTGTTCCAGCCCCGGTCGATCTTGCCCTGCAGATCTTCCGGCGTGGTGGGCTTGGGCGCTTCGGGGTCGACTGGGACGCGGATCCGCGATTCCGCATCGCGGGCCGACTGCCGGGCCTCCTTGACCATGGCCCACAGGGCACGGCCGGTGTCGTTGGCGCGCAGGTAGGTGCCGGTGGGTTGTGCAGCCGAGATGGGAGCCACGAGGCTGGCGATGTCGAGCGGCATGAACCACTCCCGATGGAGATTATATTAAATTGCGTGATTTGGGGACAGCATCCGCACGGGGGCAACTGGTGGCCTACTCGCCTTCCAGGCCGGCCTGCTTCAACTGCTGCCCCAAAAGTTGCAGCGCCTTCGCATGCAGACGACTGGCCCAGGACCGGCTGATCCCCAAGCGTTCCCCCGCATCCTGCAGGGAAAGCCCCTCGAAGTATGCCATCTGCAGGAGCTGGCGGGCGTCGTCGGGAAGGGAATTCAGCAGTTCATTGAGCTTTTGGGCAATCTCTGCGCGGCATAATCGCGCCCACGGCGGGTCGGTCCGCTCGTCGGCGACCTCGTCGCCCCCGCTGAGCAGGCTGCTTGTCGCCAGCCGTTCCACCATCCCCTGAAACCACCGTGCCCCCTCGACGGGTGCGTCGGACGCCGCTCCCTGGGCGGGATCGGCGGCAGCCTCCATCACGCTGTTCCACGCGGCGTTCTCTTGAATCCGCTGTCGCTCGCGGGCTCCCATGCGGCCGATGCCGTCATAAATTTCACCACGGATCCGGTGGTAGGCAAACGTGCTGAACTGGGCTCCGCGGGCGGGGTCGAAGTCGCGGGCGGCCTGCGTCAGCCCCAGGAGTCCGCTGGCAATCAGGTCGTCCAACTCGTACTGACGATGCAGCCGCTCGAAAATCGACAGGGCAATGGACCGCACGAGTCCCTGGCAGGATTCAATGCGTTCCTGCACGCCGGGAGGCCTTGGGGCATCATCGCCGCCCGCGGCCGGATTGTTCTGGACCTCGGTCGTGTTTGTCATGTCATGTGGCCCAGCCATCGTTTTCGGCCAGCCGCCTCCACCAGGCGTTAAACTGTGCGCTCGCCGCCGGATCCGCCAGGATCGTGTCCGCGATCCGCAGGTTCAACATTCCGCGCCGGGACTCTGGATAACCCGTCGATTCGAACCAGTCGACCAGGACGAGGCCAATCAGCGGTGCCAGATGCTGTGGCTGCACAGGCCCCACCTGCAGCCGCGCCAGAGTTTTTGCGGCGGGGAGCCACGCTGGTGCCGGACTCCGCTCCGTGGCTGCCAGGACCTGTTCCAGCAGGGCCGACAATTCGCAGGGGGGATCCCCGCTGGCGTATGTCGAGCGCGGTTCGCCCGCTGAACTGTGTTCTCCCGTGGACATGCGCCGCTCGCTGCTGACAGGGACGACTGACACCCCCAAAAGAATAACCGCTCGTGCAGCAATTTGCAGCGCACGAGCGGAACTCTCACAGTGAATTTAGGTCGAGCGGCAGTGATCAGGGAGATCGCCAGATCAGGCGAGATCCGTCCTTGTGACCGGTGACAATCGCCGTGCCGTCATGTGTGACGGCCATGGCGCTGACTCCGGAAGTTCGTCCGGGACGGTCCAGCGTGAGGATTTCAGTTGCGGCATATTCAGCACCACGCGGGTTCAATTCCCAGATCTTTCCCGTGCCGTCCAGGCTGGTTGTGAGAATGCGGAGAACAGGAGACTGACCATCCGCTGCTTTTCCAAATCCCATGAACCGCACGTCGGTCAGTTCGCGGCCGTGGCCGGCGATCGGCCTCCCCAAGAAGGCCACCGGTTTGTCCTTGGAGAAATCGACGAGTTTGACGAGGGTGTCATCTGCGATCACAACCATTGTCCCATCGGCATTGACATCGAGCGACACGATGGCGGCATCATGGAGGTAGTCTTTTTCCAATTCTCCCTGGGCGTTCCAGAGCCGCACAAACTTGTCCTCGCAGCCGGTGGCAATATGTGCCCCATCATCCGAATAGCGTCCGCGGCTGACTGAGCCCTTGTGCGGCAGTGACTTCTTCAGTGTCAGGGTCTTGTCTGCATCATTCCATGTCCAGATTTTGGCTGTGCCATCGAAGCTGGTCGAGACCAACGCTGACTCATCCTTCGGCGAAAACATGAGGTCGTTGACCTTGTCCGCATGGGCTGAGATTCTTGCCATGCAGAGGCCGGATTCTGAGTTCCAAACCTTGAGGGCACCGTCCAAACCGCCCGTGACCACCAGTTTGCCATTCGGGGAAAGCGTGGCGGCTGTCAGCAGCAATGACCGGTAGTATTGACTGGCGGACTGGCCATCCCACCGCCAAAGGTTGGCTTCAGCTCCCAGGGCGATGACGACCCGGCCATCAGCCGTGAGTTGCAGGGCGAGGACGGCATCCTGGCTCTGTTTTCCCAGTTTCAAAGCGTCGGGTTCGTCCTGGCTGTCTACAGACCACTGTTGGACAAACCGAGTTCCGGCAAGATCCTTTGAGGCCGCAGCCACGTGCTTGCCATCGGGAGAAAGGGATACCGACGTTACGGTTCCGACCTTCGCGGCGAACGCCACCTCGCGCAGTTTTTTTGGGTCCTTTGGCGTCAGATCCCACACGGCCACTTGAGCGATTGGATCTTTTTCGTCCACAGGGCTGCGAATGGCTGCGAGCCGGGTTCCATCCGCCGAAAGGCTCATGCCGATCAGCGGTTGCGGAGCTCCGCCCTTCACCGCGACGGCCAGCGTCGGCTCGCCGCCGCTGACATTCCACAGTTTCACAAGCCCCTCGCTGTCGGAGGTGACAACCCTTTTTCCATCCGGCAGAAAGGCGATTCCGGACAACTCGATTTCGTCTTCGTCATTCCCAACGTCTTGCTTCCGAATGGTCTGCTTCTCAATATCGGCCACGACAACCGCCGTCGGGGAGATGGTCGCCGCGGCCACCTGGAGCCCATCTTTGGAGAATGCGAGCCCGACCACAGAACCCTTGGCATCCAGGGTCACGGTGGGGCCCTTGGGCTTGATGCCTTTCAGCAACGCCGGCAGATCCCACAACTGGAGTGCGTTGCCTTCCCCGCTGGTCGCCAGCCAGCGACTGTCAGGCGACACTGCCAGGGCATTCGCGGTCTGGCCACCCATCAGGCTGTTGAGCTGGACACCGCGTTCGACATCCCACAGACAGACCACCTGATCCTGGCCTCCGGTGACGAGATACTTGTCGTCTCCGAAGAGAATCACCTTGTCGGCGAGAAATTCCTGCCCATCCTTGAAGACCTTCAGCCTTTCCCCAGTCACCGTGTCCCACAACACAGTCGTCTGGTCGTTGGCCGCAGTCACCGCCTCTGTCCCACTCCCATTCAGGGCGACGGCGCGAACATCGTCCGTATGGGCCTTGATCGCACTGATGATCTTGGCATCCGACTTCAGGCTCTTGAGCTGATTGGCGTCTGGTTCCTTGTAGCTCTTCAGATCCCAGATTCTGGCTGTGTAGTCGGAGCTGGCAGAAACCACCTGGTTGGTGTCGGCAATGAAGGCACAGTCGAGCACCGAACTGCCATGGCCGCGGAGAGTGGTCCGCAAATTCACCGATCGCGCAACGTTCCAGATGCAGAGTGTGTTGTCGTCAGCCGCGCTGGCCAGCATGTCGCCCTTGGCGGAAAAGGCCAGACTGCGAATGGTGGCCTTCTGCTGCTGCAGTGTCTCCACTTCCGGAACCTTCGAGGCCGAACCGAGAGCCTTGCTGAGAGACCAGAGCATGACCAGCTTGTCATCCCCTGCGCTGGCCACGATTCCATCGGCGGACAGCGCAACCGCGTTGATGCGAGAATGGTGTTCGTCAAATTGAACGGCAAGCTTCAATTGGTTCTTCGCGTCACGGCTCCACACGATCACCGCGTCGTCTCCGCCGGTGACAAGATGCCTCCCATCCTTCGCCCAGGCCGCGGCATTGACGGACCGCAGGTGCCCCTGTCCCTGGCCGACCTGATCGCCGCTCAGATTCCACAACCGGACTGAGGCGGTGGCGGGCGTAAAGTTATCCTTTGCCGAGGCAACATGGCGGCTCGTTGTGGCCACGACATCCCCCTGCGGCGAGAAGTGGATGCTCTGCACATGGTCATGGTGTTCCAGCTTCGCCACCTGATTGTGGGTGGCCACTTCCCAGATCCGGGCGACTTTGGAATTCGCGCTGGACGCCAGCAGCCGCCCATCCGGGGAGAAACTCAACCCCGTGATCGGCGAAAACGCGTTCTTTTTAGCATCCGCGGGATCCCGATGGACGATCACCGGCAGGTTGTCGGCCGCCTTGCCGTCGATTGTCCAAAACTGAATCTGTCCGTCAGCCGTTCCGGTGGCGATCAACTTTCCATCTGGCGAGACCGCCACTGCCTGGAAGGCGGTGTCTCCGGGAATTGCGACGCCACCACGCTCCATGTACGAACTTAGCAGGTCCACGGCTGCCTGATTGTCGGCGACAAAAGTCTTATATTTGTCCTCGTTCAGCTTCGCAATGCTTTCGCCGGCCGGAGTGAAGAAATTGCTCTCAATTTGTGTGGCTGTGAGGCGCAGCAGCGACTCAAATGTTGCCTTGTCGGCAGCGATACGGGCATTTTCGGCCTCCTTCTTTTTGTTGGTCGCGTCCATCTCTGCCATCTCAGCCTTCTTCCGCTGGTCTTCAGCCTTCTTCTTTTGTTCTTCGGCCAGTAAGGCGGCCGCCACGGCTTTCTTCTCTTCCGCCATGGCCACTATCGTTTGGTCGTCGGCCCGCTTCTTGGCCGCATTTGCCGCCTCAAGATTTGTGTTGGCTTGCACGAGATTATCCTTGGCTTCCTTCAAAGCCAGTTTCTCCCCATCTCGCGCTTTCCGCTCTTTTTTGAGCGCTTCATTTTGCTTGTCCAATGCGTCCTTCTCATTCTGGCGGGCCGTCTGCTCGGCGGTTAGCGACTTCGCCAGCTTGTTGTTCTGATAGGAGAAGAAGGCGATCGCGCCAAATGCGCCGATCAGCAGCATCGCTCCCAGACCCGTCAGCATCTGCCGCTGCCGCCTGATGTTCGCAGCCTGCTTGTCGCGGTTCTGCTTGCCGTCCTTTAGCTTCTGAATCATCGGCGCGTGCGCCGGATTCCGTGGCTGTAGCAGCGAGATGCCCAGGTCGAAGTCGTTCTTCTTGAGGGCACATTCGGCATAAGCCAGCTTCGCCTCGTCGAGCCCGGCCTTGGCGGTTTCGTTGCCGTCCCAGCGGTTGATCGCCTCTTCGAAGCCGAAGACCGAGCGGGCAAATTCGTCGTATTGTTCGAACTCCTTGCCGCGGTTTTTGGCGACCTCGGCGTTGTCCGCCAGTTTGATGCTTTCCTGCCGCTCTTCGAAGAGCTTGACCGCCTCCTGCAGCTCCTTCACCGTCTGGTAGCGGTCCTTGGGATCGGTGGCCATCGCCTTCAGGGCGATCTGGACGAGTTCCTGCCGCATGCCGGCTTTGTGATACGGCAGGATCACGTTGTCGCGGGCGTTGCTGATGCATTCGGAAACCGTGCGGCCCGGATGCGGCGGCTGTTCCGTGGCGATCTCGTACAGCGTGGCTCCCAGCAGATAGATGTCCGACCAGGGGCCGACGCGGTCCAGCCGCAGGCCAATCATTTCCGGGGCCATGTAGGCGGGTGACCCGCCGCTGGCCGTCGGTGTGTTGATGATCGACCGCCGGCGGAAGTTGGGCAGCGGCAGGGCCAACCCCCAGTCCATGACCAGCACCTCGCCGAACTCCCCAACCATCACGTTTTCGGGCTTGATGTCGCGGTGGATCACCCCGCGAGAGTGCGCGAAGGCGATGGCATCGGCCATCTTCGTCCAGATGTCCAGATTTTCTTCCAGCGATTTTTCCAGCAGGATCTTGTCCCACGCCATGCCGGTCACCTGGCGCATGGAGTAGAACAGCTCGTTCGACTCGAAACGGCCCAGGTCATGGATCGGGACGATGTTCGGGTGGTCCAGGTCGCCGGTGACCACCGCCTCCGACAGGAACCGCTCGCGCGACTCCTTGTTGAGCGCCTTTTCCGGCTTGATCATCTTGACCGCCACGTCGCGGCCGATGGAGTACTGCTTGGCCTTCCAGACGGTGCCCATGCCGCCCTTGCCGATCATGGAGATCAACTGGTAGTCGGTGCGGGCGGTGCCGTCGCGGTTGTCCTTGATGACCGAGCGGTCCTGGATGTGCAGGTTCGATTCGGCCCCCTTGCCGGGGATTCCCTGCCACGTCGAGCCGGAATCGTCATCCTTCATTTCGATGACGTTCGTCTCGGCATTCGACTGGTCGTACATCGACCGCTGCGTCGGCTCATCCGCGTCCAGGTCCTGGTTCAGGTCGAGCGATTCGGCGATCGACCGGTTGGCTTCGGTGTCCTCCCCAAACATCATCGAGGTGACTTTGAGGCGGACCGGCAGCGGCAGGTCGTTGGTGTTGATCGACATCCTGGTGTTGGCGGCCTCCAGGATGTCCTCAACGCTGACATCCGGGAGCGCGGTGGGCTCTGGCCCGGAGGCTTCCCCCACCAGGAACGGCTCCATCGTCCCCTGCGAGTCCATCGCGTTGCCCGACTCGGGCACCGCCTCGGCTTCGGTCACTTCGGTCAGTCCGGACGACCGGATGTCCTCGGGATCGGCGGGGGTGACCAGTGTGCCCCGGCCGGCCCGCGACACGGCAATGCCGCACTTCGGGCACGAGCCCCAGTTCAGATCCTGTTCTGTCAGTTCCGCCTGGCAAGCTTGGCATTGGACCATGGAACGCATCTCCCAACCGGCATGACCGGAGCACCGGCCGCGCGAATTGCTGCTAAATGTTTGAGATCAGTGAGTGACAGAACGATGGCCGCCGGGCGGCACTCGGCCGCCGGGATGCTCCCGCGAGAACTTTCAACCCTGCCCTAAATCCTGCAATTTCATTCAGTCCAGCGTGGCATGCCAGACCGCCCCCGTCAACGCCCCGCCGCCTGCAATCGCCGGGAGATCCGGCTGGCCGTGCCGAATGTGCCGCCGGGAAGGTCCGCCAGACTGTCGGCCCACTCCCGTCGGGCCGCGGTCCGCCCTGTTTGAACCTGGTCCTGCTGAGTCCCGGCGTCCATCCGGCTGACAACAACTCTGTCCAACTCCGCCGTGGCGGCGGTTTGGCCATCCGCATCGCGAGTCTTCAGGGACGCTCCCTTGTCGCTCCCCTGCGCGTCATCGCCGGCTTCACCCGACCGCCGCAGCCGGCGGAGCTTCTCCAACGCCTCTTCCTGGGTGTTGACCACCTTGCCCTCCCGCAGGAGCACTTCCAGAACTTGAACCTTGGATTGTCCGCGGGCAATCGACAGCCGGTATCGTCCGTCGGGCTGCTCCGAGAGAATCCTGAACAATTCCCCTTCCTGCATCTGTTTCCTGCTCAATTCCTCCACCTTCTGCGGTTTTCCCCCGTCAGCGGGCAGTCGCTCAAGCACATACCGAGTGGTGTTCGCATTGACAGGCTGGGTGCTGGCCACCTGGACCACGGGCACCGCCTGGTTCTGCACCGGGGCCTGCTGCAACGGCCGGGTCACAATCTCCGCCCGTGCCAGCGAGACCTGCTGCACCTCCGGCTGGATCAGTGTGGGATTGAAAATACCCAAACCGGTTGTGGGAACCACCACCGTGACGATCTGGGTTTCATACCGGCCCAGATTGCCCACCAGGCTGATCGACGGGCTGATCCTGACAGTGAACTGGATGTTGAACCGGTCGGGGTTGGCAGGATTGGAGAAGTTGAAGTCATTCGTGAAGTTTTGAACTCCCGCGACTCCTGTTCGCGGAATTTGAGTCCCGTTGATATCACCGAGACTGACGTTGACGTTGAACCCAGACTCCTGATTCTTGCCGATCACCGAACTCGCGTTGAACGTCCCGGGAACATTCAGGACATCGGGCGAAGTCATCAAGGTGAACAACTGAAAGTCGGTCATCCCATTGGTCAGAGGAGCAACCGATTGCGTGTTGTTCAACGCCAGTTGCTGGATCCGGCCCGCTCCGGTCTGAATGTTGACCATCGCTGGATTGTTGTCGAGCGCAACCAGCGCGCCGCCGCTGGCATTGACGCTGACGGCTTGGGCGACGGAGGACGTGGTGACGATGTTGCCCAGTTGAATCGCACCCGCCTGCGAGGTCAGGGCAATCGTCCCGGTGCTGCCCACCTGGACAAACTGGCGGAGAGCCGAACCGGTGCCTTCGACCATCACATTGCCCGCCATGGCCATGGCGGAAACAATTCGCACCGGCTGCGCCGCTGCATTGGGCAGGGCATCGATCGCCAGTCCGCCACTGGTCGCCGTGACCGCGACAAACTGTGTGGACAGATCCAGCGAACTGGCCGCGCTGCCCACAGAGGCGGAATTGATCGCCACGGCCATGGCGGTAATGTCGGCATTCGAGTTGGCCGGGGCGGCATCGGTCAGGGCACCACCGGTGGTGATCATCGCCATGTTGGTGACGTTGATCGCGTTCAACGCCTCAATCGTGGCGATCTGCAAATCATTCGTTTCGGTCAGCGTCAGCGACTGGCCCGCCGCGGCAACCTGCTGGACGGTGGTGTTGGCGGTGATCGCCCCCGCCGCCTGCAGCCGGGCGCTGCCGATGGCAGCCATGATCATGGCACCGTTGGTGGTGATCGCCCCGGTTGTGGCGGTGAGCGCCACCGTCCCCGAACCATCTCCGGCCGTCCCCGTTCCGGCGGCGGTGCTCATGATGTTGGCCTGCAGCGCCACCGCCCCGGTCGCGGCCTGCAGCCGCACATCCCCGCTGCCGCGGGCATTGACCTGCTGGGCAGCCGTCAGACTGCTCGCCGAATTGATCTGAATGCTGCCGCCGGTCGTCGACACACCGGTCACCGTATCGACCGTTCCCAAGGTCAGTCCGGTTCCAATTGCATCAGTAATGCTGATCCCACCTGCCGCACGGGTCTGGGCCGCCAGCGTGCTCGTGCTGATCCCAAACACGGTGCCCGCCCCGATGCTTGTTCCAGCGTCAATCGCCAGGTTCTGCACGGCCAGAATGTTGCCGGCGGCATTGCTGGCCACATCCGCGCCGCTTTGCAGCATGACCGTGGACACATTCGCCGGGTTCACGGCGGCCATCAGCATGATGGTGCCCGTCGTCAGTTCACCGATCTGGAGCACATTGGTCGTCAGCACCTCATCAAGTTCAGAGTCCTGGAGGCTGAGCATGTTTGCCGTCTCGGCCCCCAGAGAGACCATTCGCCCTGCCGCATTCCCCACAACCGTGACGCGTCCGCTGCCTGCATTCACGGCGAGGTTGCCGGCGCCGGATGTGATGGACAGGTTGTCGGCCTGCAACCGGACGCTGCCGTTTGCCGTGCGAATGCCATCGACGCCCAGCGTGTCTGGCAATGTCAGAATATCCGAGGGGCTGGCTCCGTTTACAATCAAGGTCACAGCCTGGCCGGTCGTGGCAATCCCCGCAGTCGCATTGACAACGCCCACTGCAAAACTGTTTGAGTCGAGGTAACTCAGGGGGCCGCTGAGATTGCCTGCCAGAGTCTGGATGTTATTGGCCTGATTCAACAGTGAGAATGCGCCGTTGCCCCCCAGAAGCACCAGTCCTGTTGCCGTCATGACCGTGTTGTTAAGAGCCGCCGCTGTCCCATTCAGAGATGCGTTCCCCGCCACTGTCACCGACGTTCCGGCGTTATCGGAGAACGCGCCGGCGGAGACCAGCCCCAGGCCACCGGCCGAACTGGCCCCAATCAAGTTGGTGTCCGAGTCTTCCTGAATCGTGACCGCGCCCGCCGAATTGAACGTCAGGCTGCCGAAGTTCGCCGTCCCCGCCGCGCCCACGCTGACCGTCGAACCGCTGAAGCTCGCGGTCCCGCCCACGGACAGCGTGTCCGTCGCATCGTCATTCAGCGTCAACCCATTCGTGGCGGTGAACGTGCCAGCGTTGGTGACGGTGATGCTCGTCCCCGTGGCATCCGTCAGGGCTCCCGCCGAGGTCAACGACAAGCTCTGCGCGGTGTTGGTGCCCGTCACCGTCGTGCCCGAATCTTCCTGGATCGTGACCGCGCCTGCCGAATTGAACGTCAGGCTGCCAAAGTTCGCCGTCCCCGCCGCGCCAATGCTGATCGTCGAACCACTGAAGCTGGCGGCCCCGCCCACGGACAACGTGTCCGTCGCATCGTCATTCAACGTCAACCCGTTCGTGGCGGTGAACGTGCCAGCGTTGGTGACCGTGACGCTCGTGCCCGTGGCATCCGTGACCGCCCCCGCCGAGGTCAGCGACAGGCTGTTCGCCGTGCTCGTTCCCGTCAGGTTCGTCGCGGAATCTTCCTGGATCGTGACCGCGCCTGCCGAATTGAACGTCAGGCTGCCGAAGTTCGCCGTCCCCGCCGCGCCCACGCTGACGGTCGAACCGCTGAAGCTGGCGGTCCCGCCCACGGACAGCGTGTCCGTCGCGTCGTCATTCAACGTCAACCCGTTCGTGGCGGTGAACGTGCCAGCGTTGGTGACGGTGATGCTCGTCCCCGTGGCATCCGTCAGGGCTCCCGCCGAGGTCAGCGACAAGCTCTGCGCCGTGCTCGTTCCCGTCAGGTTCGTCGCGGAGTCTTCCTGAATCGTGACCGCACCTGCCGAATTGAACGTCAGGCTGCCGAAGTTCGCCGTCCCCGCCGCGCCCACGCTGACCGTCGAACCGCTGAAGCTGACGGTCCCGCCCACGGACAACGTGTCCGTCGCATCGTCATTCAGCGTCAACCCGTTCGTGGCCGTGAACGTGCCAGCGTTGGTGACGGTGATGCTCGTCCCCGTCGCATCCGTCAGCGCTCCCGCCGAGGTCAGCGACAGGCTCTGCGCGGTGTTGGTGCCCGTCACCGTCGTGCCCGAATCCTCCTGGATCGTGACCGCGCCCGCCGAATTGAACGTCAGGCTGCCGAAGTTCGCCGTCCCCGCCGCACCAATGCTGATGGCTGAGCCACTGAAGGTGGCCAGCGCCCCGATCGACAGGGTGTCGGTGGCGTCATCATTCAGGGTTATGGCATTCGTCGCCGTGATGGTGGCGGCGTTGGTGACCGTGACGCTCGTCCCCGTCGCATCCGTCAGGGCTCCCGCCGA
>JAKFUF010000169.1 GCA_021732845.1 Planctomycetaceae bacterium
GGTCAATCATCTCCCGCTGCTCCCCACCCCGCCTCACGGCGACGCAGTTGCGGTCGACTACAGGATCAAACTTAAACCTCCTGGCTGGGACTTTCACCCGCCGATTCAACAAACGTGCAAGCGCACGAGGGCTCTGGTCCACCAGAGCTGCGGGCAACAGACGATCCGGCGTTTTCGAAGGACTTTCGAGTCATTTGCGAATCGTTCACACCCAAGCAGCGCCCACCCTTCACCGTGGCTCAGCAGGAGCTGGAGCCCTCCCGCCGCGTCGCCCGCAAGTCGTCCTCTCTCGAGCACCGCAACGTTGCCGAGTCACTCCGTGACTCGAACCCAGTCACGGAGTGACTGGACGACTTTGAGATTCACCGGAGAGCTTGCGCCGGGTCGCTTAGGGATCGCGGCAATAATAACATGGTGAAGTTGATTGGGATGGACGCTGATTGAGGGCAGATTCATCAGCCGGCACGCGTTAGCGCGCGTTAGTAGCGTCCGGTTCGTGGCGCTGGCGTCTTCCGATTATCCTCCAACCGGGGGCTAAGGCCGGCTAAGGCCCTCCGGCTCATTGGCCGTACGGCTTGTCAAAAGTCGACAGTTATTGCAGAGGCCCGTTGACCACCGAGATGAACTCGGTGGGGTTGGGTGGTGACGACCGTCGCGTTCAATCCACAAATGTAAACTCATTCGCCCCCAGCAGAATCTGCGCGTACTGTTCCCACGGCGAAAGCTGGCTGTTGGGTTCAGCGGGTATCGCCAGAAAATCACGGCCGAGAGACAGTTCTTGGGGCGTTGGCGAACGGCCGTAGAGGAGCGAGAAGGCCTGCTGAATGCGGCCTTCGTCGGAGGCCGTCGCCGCCTGCAGCCGGCTGGCCAGGGCGCGCGATTGTTGGATCATGAACTCGCTGTTCAGCACAAACAGTTGCTGCAAGGGGACTGTCGTCACGGTCCGCTTGTCGCTGGTGATGTTGGGGTCGGGGAAGTCGAACAGCCGGAGGACGCCATCGAGATTGTGGCGGCTGATCTTGCCGTAGAAGGTGCGGCGGTTGTTGTCGGCCGAGCCGAGATCGGAGGAGGGTCCACCCACGGTCAGATCGAGGCGGCCCGAGACCGCAAGCATCGCATCGCGCCAGGCTTCGATGTCCAGCCGCCGCCGGTTCATCCGCCACAGCGAAATGTTTTCCGGATCCACTTCCTGGTTGTGCGGATCATTCGCGGCCGACAACCCATAGGTGGCCGACAGCAGGATCTCGCGGTGCAGCCACTTGATCGACCAGCCGTGGGCCATGAACTGATGCGCGAGGTAGTCCAGCAGTTCCGGGTGGCTCGGACGCTCACCCAGCGCGCCGAAGTTGCTGGGGGTATTGACCAGGCCGCGTCCAAAATGCTGCTGCCAGACCCGGTTGACGATCACGCGTGGCGTGAGCGGGTTCTGCGGGCTCGCCACGGCACGGGCCAGTTCCAGCCGGCCGCTCCCCTGGGCGAAGGCCGCCGGCGACTCTGGTGACAGGATCGAGAGGAAGTGCCGGGGCACTTCGGGGCCGGTTCGCGTGGGGTTGCCACGGACATGCAGCTTCATGTCGGCGACAGTCCCGTCGATCAGCGAATGGGCTGTCGCATACATCGGTGGCACGGTCTTTTTGACCGTCTCCACCTCGGCCTTCAGCGCGGCCAGCGCCTGTTTCTGCGTTTCATCAAGCTGCTTTTCCAGTTGATCCTTGGGGATCCGCAGGAACCCGTTCTCGCCGATGATCTCTGCCAGCAACGGCGAGTCCTTGCCAGGCGATTTTGAATTGGGGTCCGCCCGTTCGGCCACCGCCTTCTGAACCGCCTCGTCAAGCGATTTCAACGCCGCCACCAGTTCCGCCGGTGGCTCACCCCCCTGCCCCGCCTCTTTGCCGAGCGCCTCAAACACTGCCGGGAGTTCGGCCGCCTTGCCCCGGTTGTCGGGCTTGCCAAAGAACTTGGCGGCGCGGTTCAGCGCCTGCTCCTTCAGCATCAGGCTTTGAACCAGCTCTTTGCGCGAGGCCCCCTCACCCTCTTTGGCAGGATGCCGTGTCTGCCACAGGGCCGTCAGGTAGTCCTTCAGCTTGGGCAACTCCGCTTCGGCCAGTTGCCGGCCTGTGTTGCTCAGGAACTCCGTGACTTTTTGTTCTTGTTGCTTCACCCGAGTCTGACCGGCCTCGTAGGCTTTGACGACCTCTTCTGCCACGAGCGGAGCTTCCCGATAGTTGGTGCTGCGGAACACGCCGCCGAGGGCGTAGTAGTCGGTCTGGGGGATCGGGTCGAACTTATGGTCGTGGCAGCGTGCACAGGCGAGGGTCAGGCCGAGGAATCCGCGGGAGAGGGTGTCGATGCGGTCGTCGAGTTCGTCCAATGCGGCCTTGGCGGCACAGCCGGCGTCGGCATAGTAGACCGGACCGAGGGCGAAGTAGCCCTGAGCCACGAGCCGGTCCTGCGGATCTTCGCCCGCCACGGGCTCCAACTGATCGCCAGCGATCTGCAGCATGGCAAAGCGGTCGTAGGGCAGGTCGTTGTTCAGCGACTTCACGACCCAATCGCGGAAGCGGTAGCCCTGCGGATACCCGCGGGCACCAAACGTGTGCGCCTGGTCCTCGCCATAGCGGGCGATGTCCAGCCAGTAGCGGCCCCACCGCTCGCCGTAATGTGGCGACGCCAGCAAGCGCTCCACCACGGTGTGATGGGCTTCTGGACTGGAATCCGCCAAAAACGCCTGCATTTCTTCCGGCGACGGCGGCAGGCCGAGCATGTCAAAGGTTACGCGCCTGAGCCACGCGGTCTTGTCGGCCGGAGCCACCGACTTGAGCCCCGTGGCTTCCAGCCTCTGCAAAATGAATGCATCCAGTGGCTTCTTCAACCAGGCGGTGTCCTTCACCGCCGGAACCACGGTTTCCCGGATCGGCTGGAACGACCAGAACCGCCGCTGCTCTTCGGAGATGACATAGGGCGTCGCGGCCAGTTCCGTGCGGCCCAGCCGGGCGACACTGGAGGATGTGGTCTCCAGTTCCAGCCGCGCTCCGGAAAACACGGTGTGATCGCTGCTGATCGGGTTGTCCGCGGCGGCATCGGCGCTGGTGGCCGCCAGCGTGACATATCGGGCATCGGCTCCCACGGGGATTTCAAAACTGGCAAACTTGCCGTCGCCCCGCATCGGAGCCGGTGCCTCCTGCTTGAGCTTGAAAACTTCGTTGTCGCGGACGACTTCGGCTGGCTGTCCGTTCACATACACGGACACCTCCTTGCCCGAGTCCATCACGCGGCTGACCAGCACCATCACATGCGCCGTGGCTCCCGACCCGAACGAACTGTCATCGAGTCCCGCGCGGTCGCAGCGGAACGTGAAGGCCTGGTCCGGCGGCAGCCCGCCTGCCGTTCGCAGCTCGGTCAGGTCGAATGTCACAAACGCATTGGCATGCAGACCAATCCCGTCCTCCATCCGGTCCGGCGATGACACCGCCTTCCCCTGCGTGCTTAACCCGCCCTCATTGCCCCACGCATCATTGATCACCGGGCCATGCTCATGCTTCGTGCCGCCGAGCAGGCCAAAGTCGAACCGCACGCCGGGCGAAACTTCACCCACCCCGGCCCAGCCATGCTGAACACGATCAACGGCCAGATCATTCGATTGGGCGTCGGCCTTGTAGGAGTCGGTGGCGAGGGCATCGCCCAGCGACGTCTCCGCCGAGTCGTCAAACAGGTTTCCGAGAGGAATGGCAACCCGCACCGAGGGCCAGCGGGCACCAGCGGCCACCCAGGCGGTCAGGTCGGCGATCTCGCTGTCGGCCAGTTTGCCTTTGGGCGGCATCTGCAACCCGCCTTCGTGACGCACCGCATCCAGCAGCAGACTCTCTTCAGGCTTCCCCGGCACGACGGACGGCCCGTTCTCGCCGCCTTTCAACGCCCCGGCAGGAGAGTCGAGGCTCAACTTCCCCTTCGCCTGCCCGTTCCCGTGGCACTCGTAGCAGCGGTTGACGAGCACGGGCCGGACTTTGGTTTCGAAGAATTCCGGCGTTTCGGCCGGAGTTTCAGCCAGAACTGTTGACCCGATCCACAACGTCAGCATCAGCCCCAAAACGGCGTGGCGGCGAACAGGCATGGGCATCGGTCGGCTCGAGAAGTTGCTGTAAAACATCCATCGACGACTGATTATACGTGCAGGTTATGGATGACGCTACGGGCAGCTTGAGCGAGAGAAGTTTCGATTTTCGATTTATAATTTTCGATTGGTGGTGACAGGTGCAATCGACAGGAGTGGCAATGAGGCACGTTCTCAGCGATCGGCCGCAGCCCCGCCGCCGAAAAGTGGAATTCGGCCGTCGACGCCAACGCTCCAGGCAGACACACCCAGCGGCAGCGCCCCGCTGTCCGGCACATCGGCATCGGCGGTTCGCAGAGGATCGGGCCAGCTTTCAGGGAGGGGCACGCCACCATCGACCGCCGGGCTGTCAGGCTGCAGCCGCAGATCGGCCAGCGGGGAGGTGGTTGAGCCAGGAACAGCGACAAACTTTGGATCGGCGATGCGGTCCTGGGTCGTCCATCCTGGCGTGTGGAATTGCCGGCTGTCGTTGAACAGTGTGGAGGCCCGGAATTTGGCGAACGGATCGCCTGCGAGCCGTGGGCCGGCCTCCAGTCCCCACAGCAGATTTCCCCCCTCACGCAGCCGTTCGGCGCTTTTCATGGGGATGAAGTTGACCCCCGGAACCTCGCGCATCTGGATGAAGATGTTGTTGAAGACATCGCGCTCGCTGTTGCGGAGGCCGCCGACAGCCAGGCCAAACAGGTAATTGTCGCGAAAGACCGGCTTCTCGCGCAACAGCGTGTTGTGGTAGAAGTGGATGACCGGCCAGACCGGGCTGCCGTGGTCGCCCGCCAGATGCCCTTCCTCACGCAGGAAACCGCCGGCGGGGTCTGGCTTCACGGGTGGAGTGGTGTAGCTACCCGCGCGCAGATCGAAGATGTTGCGGAAGGCAAACACCCCCGCGCTGGCGTCGTGATCCACCGGCGACTCATCCTTGTGAATCTCGTGCTGCGTCAGCGGGATCAGCACTCCGCCGATCCGGTTCTGGTGGATAAAAATGGTGTGGTCGCGCAGCTTGGCGCCGCATTCGAAGCCATCGTCGTTGAAGTTGTCGACAAAATTGTGATGGAACCGCAGATTCTTCACCCAGCGCACAAACGCGAAGTCGTGGTCGTCCGTGAATTCGGACCAGGAAATCTCGATGTTCTCATTCAGTGGCTGCCCGTTCTGCAGGACGAGCTGGTAGGAGGGCGTTCCGCGGTACTTCATGTGTGCCCGCGAGGTCCACGGGGCTGCCAGCCCGCGAAACGCGCAGTGCCGCACGCGGATGTTCTGCGAGGCGTTGAGCATTAGGCCGGGAAAGCCACCGTACACCGTGAGATGGTCGAGGTCGATCTCCTGCGAACCATAGATGCTGATCATCGGGCTGCCGGTGGCTCCGCGAAACACCAGACCCTGCAGCCGCACATGCCTGATGCCCGTGACGCGCAGCACCTCCTCGCCAAAGCCGAGGCTGATCAGCAGTGGAACCCGACGCGGATCGGTTTCGCCCCGGTAGGCCCGGTCCCCCAGTCCCGCGAGCTGATGATGCGCCAGCCGGATGTGGATTCTGCCGGTTTCGCGGTTGAACCACAGCCCCGGCCCGCCGTACACCCCGGTCTCGCGTTCCTTCTTGTCGCCAATCCACAGTTCATTGGCTGCCCGCAGATCGACGGGAAAGCGATACCCGTGCAGCGGAACGAGAGAGTCGGCGAAGTGCCCCAGCGCCAACGGCCGGTCGTCTTCAACGCCCCACATCGGTTCCCACGACCCGGGCAGGAACTGCGTGGGGACGCGGCGTGCGTCAGCGTTCGGAAACGCCTGTGTCGAAACAAACTCTCCGTCCGCGCCTCCCGCCAGTGGCTCCCAGCAGGTTGCCGGAGCCTCCGCGAACTGCCGCAGTCCGCCGTCAATGATCGCCAGTTCGCCGGGATGGGCGGCGATCGTGATCGGACTGCCAGCGGTGCCCGAGCGCGTCAGCGCGAACTTCTCGTAGTAAATCCCGCCACGCAAATACAACGTCATACCCGGCTTCAATTGACTCTGCGCGTGAGCCAGCGACCGCCACGGCGAACTTTCCGAGCCGTCGTGTCCATCATCGCCGCGCACCGGATCAACAAACCTCTTGGGTCCGGTTGTCATTTCGGTTTGCAGCGGGGCTGGAAGCGGCCGCGTCGCCCGATGGGTGACAAGGCCCGCGGCCTCTCCGCGCACCCCTCCCGTGATTCCCAACGATCCCAGCCCCCACGCCAGCAACAGCAGCCAAAACTTTGACTTCACAGCCAGCCTCCATCTGTGGGTAGGACGGGATTCTGGAATGGCACCGGGGCAAAACCCAGCGACAAAGGTGTTTTGCCAGACTGTCACGCTGGAGTGCCGGGGCTCGGCGGGGCGCATGGGGTTGACCCGACGGCCAGTTGAAAGATCCCCCGCTGCCGCAGTCCCAGGGCGGTCCAGATCAGGATTCCGATGATGATGTGCGCGATGATCGACTCGTTCACACGGACATGAGTGACAATCGCCCCGCCGAGGTATCCAGTGAGCAGGATTGCCCCAATGAAGGCCGTGCGGGGGATCAAATAGAGGATGGTAATCGCCACTTCCACGATGCCGATCTTGAACATCAGGTCCGTGGTGAACCCCATCTTTTCCATATTGGCCGCGTTCTCCTGCGATACGACAAACTTGCCGGGAGCACTGATGCCCGCAAACACGATGGCGAGAAGAACGGACAGCACCCAGCCGGTGATGCGCGACGCTTTGGACATGAACAGCAGTTCCTGGAAATTGTGGAGCGTTTGAAGAACCAGATGATAGTGGCTCTGCCCGAAGCCGCCAAAGCAGCGCGATGCGGTTTGCAAGGGCACCGGCCGCCTTTGCGTTCAAGGCGAAAGGCGGGCCAGTTCCACCAGGATCACCTCCAGTTGTTCGAAGTACTCCGCCTCCATCATCATCGCCTTCTTGTTTCGCAGTGCGGCCAGATCCCGCTCCAGGGCGTCCCGGCGGGCGCGAACTTCGGCGGAAAGCTGTTCGTCGCGGGCGTTGCGGACCAGCACGAACTGGCGGGCCAGCCCGCCATCCAGCGTGGCTCCCGCCTTCGCAGCCTTGAGCGGCCTGAGCCCCTCGAACCAGTCGGCGGGGGTGCCCAGACGGTCGGCATTGTCGTCAATCAGGGGGTGTTCGGTCGCCAGCCGCGACTCGCGCTTGTAAAACTCGCGGAGCCGCGCGGAGGCCACGACGAACGCTTCCAACAGCGAGGTCTGTTCATCCTTGTCGAGGTCGCCCGCCGGGTCGCCGATGGCGGTCGACAGGTAGTCGCCAAACCGCGCGAAGTTGTATTCCTGCCCGGCCTTGGTGGCGGAAATGGTCACCCGATTGGAACCGGACAGTGCGGTCAAGAACGGGGCGCTGCAGGACGAGCAGTTGGCAATTGCCAGCGGACGCTGAACGGAGTTGAGCCACGCACCGAGGTCGGCGGCAGTGATGTCTTCACCGCGCAGGTTGAACCGGGCCGTCTTGCCATCGTAGGTTCCGTGGCCAATGAGAATGAGCCACAGCGGTTCGGTGGATGCGGGGGCGAGCTGGGTGAGATGCTCGTGCAGCAGGTCGCGGTCGCTCTTCTCGCCCTCCGGTTCGAGGCCCAGCACGACGCAATCCGCCTTCCCCCGCTTCGCGGCCACGTTCCAGCGTTCGGCCCAGGTCTTGAACTGTTCTCCGAACTCGGCGGTTCCCTCGGCCCCCACGACAACCACGACGCTCGTGCGTGGCTCATCTGCCTGGACGGTGGAGGAACACAGCAGCATGACCAGACAAGCGGCAACCACTCCGCCCAATCCGTCTCTCAACCGGTTTGCAGGCACGCGATTCCTCTCCCAGGGCGATCAGCCGGCACGATGAATCTCGCCTTATCATGTGCCGGCGCGGGAGTGACCGCAAGCTTGAGGACTCTTTGGACTCATGAATCAAACTTGCCGCGACAAGTGATTCAGGAAGTGTGCGGTTCCTACGGCTTTCGCCGATGCGGCTTCAACAATGTGACTTCCGTCACTCTGTAGATGACGCCACGTGCGGAGTCGGCCTTCCGTTCGATCTTTCCCTTGATCAGCGCCACGCCGCCGGACTGCAGCTCTTCAAGCGTGTCGTCGTCGCCCTCCAGCACCAACACCCCTCCATGCACATCGACCTTCGAGTCTTCAGAATATTGCATCTGCCATTCGCCCGCTTCAGTCTTGGTCACCACCCCCCGCAGCCACGTGCAATTGTCTTTGTCGTGCTTGAAGGGATTGGGGCCAGATCTCGCTGCGGGTGGCGCGGGGTGTTCCACGGCGTCAGTCGCGGTGTAGGCGGTTTGTTCGATGGCTGACTTGGCAGGCGGGAGTTTGGCGGGTGCTACGGAATCATGCGCGGAATCTTCAGAACCTGAGACATCGTTGCTGGACCTGCCAACGGGGACCTTTACATGCATCACTCCCGGCAGAGTCTTCTTGTCACGAATGACCCAGAACTTGACCGGGTGATCAGAAATGTCGCTGAGGATATTCAGAACATAATCCACGTTCTCCATCGAGATTGTCTCGTAGGTGTGGAGGCCAACCAGGACGTCCCCTTTGCGAACATTGGCCCCGGCGGCTGGGCTCTCGGGCCGGACCTCGTTCACTCGCAACCCGCCACGGAAGTCGATGCCTGCTTCCCGGGGCAGCGTGACGGGCGTAAGCCGCAATCCGAGTTGCTCCCAAGCTTGGTCGACCTTCGCCTCCCCTTGCACTTCACTCTCTTCATCCTTCAGGATCCGCGGGGTGATCAGGACGAGGGTGCGGGTCGTGGGACGGTCGGCGAATTTGCCGAATAGGAGCGGGTTTTGTGCCGGGACATTGGGCACGCCGGGAATCTGCACGGAGAGCAGGCGGCTCGTGGCGTCAACGAGCATGCATTTGCCGGGCGTCAGCGCGGCCGTCCAGCTCGACGCCAGGGCATCGGCGGCTTCGGTGGCGTTGACCGCCAGGGTGACACGCACCGATTGATCCTGCTCGCGAATGGCTGTTCCCACCAGCCACCGCAGTTCCTCGCCATGCTGCCCGGTCGACTTGAATTCGGCCGTTTTGCCGTTGAATAGTGTGATCCTGGGAGCGGTGACGGTTGACATCGATTTTTTGAACGCGTCCCGTAGTTGCTCGAAATCTTTGCGTTCAAGTGTGCTGGATTCTTCAGTCATGCCGAATTTTTGCAAAAGTTTGTCGGGGATTTGCAAGACCTCGAGATCCAGTTGGACAGAGCGTCCCTGCAGTTTGCGCAGCTCCGTCAACAGTTCGGCGATCTCCTCATGCACCTGTGGTGTCTGGCGGATGACGAGGCTCAAAGTGTTCTCGAAGGGGACAATTGACCCAAACCGACCGTTGCCAGTGCGCGGGTGAATGACCAGCATGCCATTCTCAATGGCATAGTCGCAGCGTTGTGGCTGGAGCAGCCGCTGCAATACGACACGAACCGGGACGTCATCGACCTGCAGGTCGATTGGCAGCATGACATCGACACCTGCCGATTTCAGCAACTCGTTGTTGGTATTCAGATGAAAATGACTGCTTCGGGCCAACTGAGAGAGGCACTGATGCCAGGGTTCTTTCACAAAGTTGACGGAACTGTTTTTGTTGAGTGCCTGAATCAGTGCCAAGTCGTCGGGCGAGGGGCGCATCACTTCCAGTCGCGTCGATTTGGAGTTTACCCGAATCGATTTGGGACCAATGATCAGCATCCCATCTTCGATCACATACGCACATTGAATCTCTTCCAGCAGCAGTTTCAGCACGCTGCGCAGCGAGATGCCGGAGAGTTCCAGATTGATGATTCCAGACGAGAGTTTCATCGCTTCCAGCTCCGCCTTTTTCGGGACGATGGCGATTTCGTGCTGTTTGGCGAGTTCCGTGAAGCACTCATACAGCGGGGTGTCGATGAATTTCACCGTGGTTGGTTTGTCGAGCGCCAGCAGGATCTTCGTGTTTTCTGGAGTGCCGGGGGGCGCATCGACGGCATACAGCCGCGATTTCCAAGTGAGATGTTCCTCCCACGAACCTGGCTGAATTCGGCTGGTGAGGATCTCAATCAATGGGTCAAAGTTCGCCTTAGCCGCTGCAATGTTTTCCGGCTGCCCAGGTCCCGGTTCGACCTTCAACGTCTTTGGAATCGGGACCACCAAATCGGCCACGGGATAATTGCGCACCGAATATTCCTGCGACCTGTCCACAGGAAGGCTGCGCGATTTGACCTGGCACAGCACCAGTTGCACGAGCGCCTTGGCAGCATTCTTGGGCTGGCCAGGACCCGGCGTGAGGCCCGGAATGGCGATCGCCAGCGTTTGTCCCGATGACAAGCCGGACACCAGCGTCATTTGCGTCGTTTCGATTTCCGGAACCTGCAGCGTGACCTCGCGCCCACCCCGAATGATCTTGGTCGTGTCGACACGGGTGATCTCGGTCCGCGCAAATTTTCCCTGGAGTCGCAATCCGCCGGTTTGGCTGATCGCGGGCTGCAGGTCGATTTTCCACCCGTCATCGTAAGTGCGAATCTGGGCCTTGTCGCCTTGAATTCCCACCACGAAGGGACGTGTCACGACCGACTGCACCTGGGCCGTTTGTCCTTCAACCAGTGTGATCTTGGGGGCAAGCACTGATTTGTCCTTGAGCGACTTCCGCATCTCGGCCACTTGGGCCTCGTCCAGCGTCTGCGTCATCACCGTGCGCTGCTGGGTGCGAGTCACGCTGGCACCGACGAACGCCCCCGTGGCTTGATCGGAGAGCCGGTCGAAGCCTCCTTCAGGCTGCTGCGTTTCAGCATCTACAACCGACGAATAGTTCCACTCCACAGGCAAGCTGCGAAACTCCTGGTCCATGATCTGGAGCACTTGTGTCTCGACCACAAAGTCGTGCAGTCCATACTGCCGGACACTCTCCAGGGCCGTGGCCAGACGGCCATGCCCCACTGGCGAGGCCCGGACCTGCAACACCCCCTTGGCGATGAAGGCCACTTCCGCCGTGCCGCTCACTCCGGCTTTTTCGAGGCGAAATTCTGCCGCAAGTCCGCGCCAAGTGAGGTCTGGGCCTGATGCCGGAATCGGCGGCAAGGGCGCGGGTAGAACCGCTCCCTTGCCTGGCAGGTTCTCCACAGCCGTTGAATTCTTTGCCCGTTCTTGTGGTGTGCGGTCGTCGGCGATCGCCGCGGCCCACTCCCTGAGTTGTTCGTCCCCCTTGTTCGGTGTCTCGAAGGCTTTGGCAAACGTCTCCAGCAGATCAGACACGGCATATTGTCGCAGCTCTCCAGGCTTGGAAGACGCGGCAGCGATGCTGCCATCACGGACGACTTCCACGAGGTAGACCAACGCGGGATCGTCGGAATCGAACCACAATGTGACGGTCGTGCTGCCGAGGGTCTTGCCGATGACGGAGATCTCTTTCGGCGTGACCTGCACGATGTCCACAATCGACGGGTCGGCAATGGCCGTCCGCACAATGTCGTCCTTGGCGATCACCAGCTTGCCCTGCCGTTGCACCACGGTCAGCTTTGCCGTCGCGTCGCGAACCTGGACGATTTGCGGTGGCAGCGCACGTGTCGCGTCCTTGGGAGGAGGCGTTGTGCCGGGCGACTTGTCCCCTGCGGCCGTGGCTCCGGCGGCCGGCGGGGCCAGATCCGCTGGCGGTGCCTCCACCTTGGGAGGCACCGGCTCCTGCGCCTGTGTGAAGCCCATCCACCCCAGTGCCAGGAGGCACAGGGCAGGTAGCAGCCACCGGCGAAGAAACGTCGAACGGGAATTGGTGGTGATCATGCGAATCCTTTCGTCTAACTGAGCCACGGGATCCTGATGGTTGAACAGCCCAGCCAGACCCACCAGGAGAGCCGGCTGTGGCACGTTTTGCTGTTGAGAGAGTTCGATGACCCGCAGGACGGTGCGGGCATAGGTGGCGCGTTCGGCGGGTTTGAGCCACGCGAGGACCGATTCGTCGCAGGCCAGTTCGCGGACCCGTTGCATGCTGGCGAACGCCCGCTTGAGCAGCGGGTTGAACCAATGGACGGCCCCGGCCGCGACGACGCACCAGTTGAGCCCCACGTCGCCGCGGCGGACATGGGTCAACTCGTGGATGAAGACGAGCCGCAGTTCCTCGGCGGTGAGCTTGAGTGACAGTTCTGGAAGCAGAATACACGGACGCCAGTAGCCGAAGACGGCGGGGCTCGCCAACCGGTCCGTGAGCTTGAGAATGACCCGGCGGCGAATTCCCAACTCCTGTTGGCAGCGGGTGAGCAGGTCACGCTCGGGGCCTTTCGACATGGTTGGCGTTCGCCGCCAGAGGCACATCGCTCTGCCCCACTGCCGCAGAATCCACGCGGCGCACAGGGCAACGCCGCTTAGCCAGCAGAGGGTGGCCACGTTGAGCAGCAGATTGAAACTGGGCCATCGAATCCAGCCGGCGACGGACAGCGACACCGCCTCTTTCCCGGGATTCTGGGATCTCGCTGGGTGTTCGACGTGTCTTTGGAGTGGGCCTTCGTTGAGAAGCGGCTGAGGTTTCGGGGGCGACATCGGAGTCACCGCCGTTGGATCGGGCTCCATTCCAAAGTTGTCGCCGACGAGCGTGGAGACGGCATCCAGTTGGCCGGTCTTGCGTGACTGGTTCGTGGAGAACGTCGGTGGGGCATTTCTCGCTGTTGTCTCCACAGGGATCACCACGCCCTGAATCGGCGCTGAAGTCCCTGGTCCACCCAAAGAGAACCCCCACGGGGCGTTCCAGGAACCGGGGATCAACAAGCGGGCGAGGACGACGAGCCACAGAAGATGGAGGGCGCGGGACGAAAGCTTCCAGCGCGTCCAGCGGCGCACCATGAAATGCAGCGACAGCACCAGTACCGCCAGCAAGGAGGCCTGCAGGCTGGTTCTCAGCACGAACAGAAACAGCGCTACGGACGAACCGGTCATGGTCGCTTGCCCTCCTGTTCTTCCACGAGCCGCTTTAACTGCTGCAATTCATCCGGCGAAAGTTTGGTCGATTTAACAAAGTACTCCAGCAGCGACAGTGGCTCGCCGCCGAAGACCCGGTCCACCAGCGATCGCGTTACTTCCCGCACGCAGGCCTTGCGGGGCACCGCCGGCCGATACGAGTAACGCTTGCCCTCGGCCTCGAAGCCGATGGCCCCCTTTTTGGTCAGGCGGTGCAGCAGCGTCTTGACCGTGGCCGCAGTCCAGCCGACATCGGCAAGGGCGGCAATGATCTCCGCCGCCGTCAGTGGCGACGACTGCCAGAGGACTTCCATGACCCGCCATTCGGCGTCGGCAATCTGCATGATCGTGGTCGCTCCGCGTTCGATTACATGTGTAAACGAAAAATACCGTTGGCGTGACAACGGGTCAAGACCATTGGTTTGAAATGTGGGGATTGGCGAGCGGTCCCAGAATCCCGCCGTTCTGGGTCAGGACCGGTCTATGAACGCACGAAGCTGTTGTTCACGTCGGCTGGGAAGGCAAAACGGTGAGTCATCCGTACGGTTAGAAATTGAACCACGAATCTTCACGAATCCTACGAATTTCACGAATCACCAACCGACATCGCATCGCGGGCAGTGGAATCCATCTCGTTGTCATTCGTGACATTCGTCTCATTCGCGAAGATTCGTGGTTCCTTTTCTCGATGTCTAAGATCGGCCTTCTGTCAGCAACTTGAAACGCACATCTATTCTTTGTCCGGTCCCAAATAACCTTGCGTGATATAGGATGGGCGGCGGGCAATTCTCCCAGCACTCCGGGGATCTCCGAGGATTTTTATGGGCGCGCCGTATCTGGATGTTGTGCAGCAGCTTCGACAGTCATTTCCCCAACCGGTCTCCGACCGGGTACACGACGCGTACTTCGTGTTCTCGTTTCTGCGGGCGTTGGACCAGGTCGACCGGATGAAGTCGGTCACCCCGGTGCTGGGTCAGCCCGAGGACCTGGACTACGATGCCGCCCGCGAGCAGCGGATGTCAGAGGCACCGGCGTCTTTGGAGGACGTGGCGGACGAACTGGTGCGGCACCTCTCCGGGATGTTCATCTTTGGACACCCGCGGGCGCAGATCAATGTCGTCCCGTCGCCCACGATTCCGAGCATCATCGGCGGACTGCTGCCGTCGATCTACAACCCCAACCTCGTCAGCAATGAGTCTTCCCGGAAGGTCGGACTGTCGGAAGTCGAGGTGACGGGGATCATGGCGGACCTGGTCGGCTATGACCCAAAACAGGCGGAAGGGGTGTTCACGTTTGGAGGCACAGGAACCACCTTGTATGGGGTGCGGGTGGGGATTGAAAAAGCCCTGCCGGGAACACTGCAGGTGGGCCTGCGCGAACCGGCGGCGATTGTCTGCTCGGAACGCGCTCATTACGCCTGCCACACCGTCGCGGGGTGGCTCGGGCTGGGTCAGCAGCACGTCGTCGAAGTCCCGGCAGACGCCCACAATGAAGCCCGCATCTGCCTCTACGAAACCATGTGCCGCGACCTGCTGAAGCAGGGCCGGCCGATTGCCGCGCTGATCGCCACGATGGGCACCACCGATGCCTTCGGCCTGGATGACCTGCAGGCGATCTGCGATCTGCGGGACCGACTGGTCGACGAATTCTCCCTGCCCTATCGGCCACACGTGCATGCCGATGCCGTCATCGGCTGGGCGTGGAGCGTCTTCAATGACTACAATTTCGACGCGAACCCGCTTGGCTTCCGCAGCCGCACGGTCCGGGCTCTGGCCGGCACCCGTCGACGGATCCAGCACCTGCATCTGGCCGACTCCATCGGCGTCGACTTTCACAAGACTGGTTTCGCACCCTACGTCTCCAGCATGGTGCTGTTCAAAGACGGCCGCGACCTGCAGCTCATCGCCCGCGACCGGGAGTCGATGCCCTACCTGTTCCAATCCGGGACGCACCATCCGGGCCAATACACGCTGGAAACCACCCGCAGTGGCTGCGGACCGATGGCCGCCCTGGCCAACCTGCGGCTCTTTGGCAAGAACGGCCTGCGGTCACTGCTCGGGCACCTTGTAACCATGGCCGAAGCTCTCCGCGAACAGTTGGAAGGGCACGCAGCCACGCATGTGCTGAACGGTGGGAACTTTGGTCCAGTGACGCTGTTCCGTGTCTACCCGGAGGGCGTGGATACTTTTAGTGTCCCGCAGCGTGAACAGAGGGATCCAACCTATCGCGAAACCCTGCGAGCCCACAACGCCTACAACCAGCAGATCTTCAACCTGATCCAGGAGGAAGCGTTGCAAGGCCGCGGTGTGGTGATCTCCCTCACTTCGTGCTACCGCGAAACGGACTATGGCGAACCGGTCAACGCGCTGAAGTCCTATATTCTGAGCCCGTTTTCGGAGGAGAAGTACATCACGGATGTGCTGGAGTCGATCTGGCGGGCGCGGAGGATCATCGCGGAACAAACAGCGAAAAAATCGACGTGAAGCGTTGGGGCAACGAGTGCGCGTTAATTGTGGGTCAGAAGCCGAACTTAGACAACGAGGAAGGGGACCACGAATTTTCACGAATAAGCCGAATAACACGAATCACAACAAGATGGATTCCGTCACTCACGATGCGAAGCCGGTTGTCGATTCGTGGAATTCGTGAGATTCGTGGTTCAATTCCTGACCATCCGATTGACGCACCGTTCTGCCACCCATGAAGTTCTGATTGCACTTGGAGCGTATCAATGGCATGGCCCAAAGATTCTGCTGCGGCCTTCAGCGGCGCAAGTGGTCAGGCGGCGGTCGTCGCCGAACTGCTGCAGCGAAAGTGCAACGCGGCCATTCCCTTTGTAGACATTGGGACCGATGTGTTCGCCTTCAAGGACGACCGTGAGGAAGTTGCCCGAATTCAAGTCAAAGCCGATACAGGCAAGCTGTACCGGGATGGGAATGGATACAGCGCAAAGTTTGGGGTGCCATTGAAGCAATTGAGTCGCAACGACGAACTCATGCTGTTTTACGCGTTTGCAGTCCGCATCAACAATGAATGGGCGAGTTTCGTGGTGATCAGCCGCTTTGCCCTGCACCTGCTGTCAGAAAGTGGGTGCGGTTCGGTCAATGAAAAGTCCGGCAACCTCGAACTGCATATTCAATTTCGCATGGAGCCCAAAGGCGAACTTGAAATGTTGACAGCCAAATGTGGCAAATTCGACCTGACAGCGTATCTGAACGCTTGGGATCGCCTGCCACCGCTTGCACAGATTTAGTGCGGGACTTCGCCGTTTTCGGGCAGTTCCCCTGGTTGTACGAACACCAGGGTTCGCTCAGTATCTTCCTCTAGCAGTGTATAACCCACCTGCTTCAACTCTTGGGCCGTCAATCCTGTCAGCGTTGGGACGACAGCGCTGGTCAATTGATTGATGTTGTGCGTCGCATGCAACTCTGAGTGTGTCTCGAAATTGATGGAGACTGTTGCCACATAGGTCTTGGATGCGGGAAATGCTGTCTGAATCATCGCCCGGCTCAATGGGTGCAAGCCGAATACAAGACCGTTGGACCTGCGGCCCACCTGAATGAAGAGCGGACCCATCGGTCCTTCGGAGGGGGGGGCGTTGACTTCGACCGGGATCCAGGAATTGTGAGTCCGCTTGCTCAGTTCCGTCGCGAATGCTTGTGCCTTTTCTCGAGAGTCCCAGACATGCAGCCACCGGCGACCGGTCCCAGGCTCTGGAACCCGTGGGAGTTTGCCCAGGTCGACTCCCTGCTGCCGCAACAGGCGTGCGTAGTCCTCGAATTCGGAATCCTTCGTCTGCCCGTTATTGCGAGTCACCGTAAAGACCATTGATGCTTCCCCCTGCCGACAGCTTTGCCATTCAACACGATGATTGTCTCAGAGTGCAGGATCTTTCGCCAAGCCATGTTTGACACGTCGCAGTTTCTGGCTGCCAGTTTGAGTCAAGCCTTGCAATGATCTGTGATCCACTTTGCGGCTAGCCGCTCGATCCTCCCATACGGTGACGCCATGCTCCGCCGTCTCATGCAGAACATCGTTTGTATTGTGATTCTCGTGGTCGGTCAGGCTCAGGCAGAACCGGTGTCGACCGACGCGGCCGCCGCGCGGCATGCGCGTGTGGCTCAGCGGCGAGCGGGGCCGCACATCATTTGTCATCGTGGGGCGTCGGAATTCGCCAAGGAAAACACGCTCGAGGCCTACCGGGCGACCTTCGAACTGGGCGCCGATGGCAATGAGATCGACATTCGCGCTACGAAGGATGGCGTGCTCGTCTGCTTTCATGACGACATGCTCGACCAGCACTTGTACGCGTTTGGCGATGTGGCGGATGTCACTTGGGACGAACTCCAAACGGTTCCCTTTCGGGAGCCAGGGCGGTTCAAGGATCAATGTCGCATCCCGACTTTGGAAGAGGTGTTTGAGCTGCATCGGAAGTATGACGGGCTGATCCACCTGGACATCAAGCGACTTGGCTTGGATAAGGCGATTGCCGCGCTCCTGGATCGATTCGACTTGTGGGACCATGTCGCCTACTGCAATATCCAGAACGGAGCGGAACTCGCCCGCGATCCGCGGATGAAGCTGCTGCACTACAAGTCGGGCCTGTACCTCGACCGGGCCGAAGTCTTCCCTGAGCCCATTGCCGCCGCCTTGTCCAAGCCGGGCGAAGGGCTGATTGTCGATGACCCGCGTGGCTCAATCATCGCGATGAAGCGGACACTGGGCCGTGTCTCTTCCACGCCAGTTGCACCCATTGAACCACGGTTTGCAACGCCGAAACTCGCAAGCGAAGACTCCCTGATTGCCATCCTTCGCGACAACGGCGACTGGAATCGCGTGGCTCAGACCGACAGCGAGCGGAAGGATTCCGGAGCACGCATCGTGGCCCGCGCCCATGCTGCGGATCAGTTGCTCCAGCTTGGGACGAAATCTCCCGAGGCCTTCACGGCACTGGAGAATTGTGTGCGGCAGCGGAGCTTGCACAAAGACTGGCAGTTCCAGGGGCTCGACGGAGCCACGGCGCTGCGGACGCTCCTGTGGCTCAAGGCTCCACAGGCGGTGGACCAGTGCCGCGAATCGTTGTGGCGCGATGACCCCGCGCTGGAACCGGTCGTCAATCCGCTCTACAAGAACCCACGGGCCTGGACCGACTTTCGCATTAAAATTTACGCCTTCTCCGCGCTCGCACATTGTCCCGGGGAAGCAGCAGAGAAGTTGTGCCGCGACTACCTGGCGCTGGATGATGACACGGCGAAAAACCTCTCCCCGCCGCAGTTTGAAGAGGCTGGACGATGCCTGCTGAAACTCAGCCCCAGCACGGCAACGGCGCTCGAACTGATGCGGCATCGCTTGCAGGTCGTCCGTGGCCGGGCGGTTCTGGACTGTCTGGCAAATGCGAACCGGGAGTGGCCGCGAGCCGCGTTGGAACAGGGAGCACCACACGCGCTGGCATACATCGTGGAGGTGAGGGAAGAGACTCGATAAAGCTTTCAGACGGCCAGGATGGCGGGTACAATCTCCAAGTCATCAATCTTTGTCGATGTTTGAGCCACGGTCCAATTCACTCGCAGGTTTGAGCCCATGCGCTGCAACCACCTGGATGCCCTGTCGCTGTCGGAACTGATTGCGCGGCGGGAGCTGTTCTCGCGGTTTGGTGCCGGCCTGACTGGTGTTGCCCTGGCGGCGATGTTGGACGCCGATCCGCTGCGTGCCGACACTGTCGGCGAACCGCATGTCGTGCAGTCGACCTTTCAGCCGGGACCACATTTTACCCCGAAGGCGAAGTCGGTCATTCAGTTGTTCCAGCATGGCGGTCCGAGCCACGTGGACCTGTTCGACCCCAAGCCGGAACTGAACAAGCGCGACGGACAGGAATCGCCGAAGTACTTTACGGACCAGGCGCTCTCCCGGCATGGTGGGCTGCTGGGCACGCCGTTCAAGTTCAAGCCGGCCGGCCAGTGCGGGGTGGAATACTCCGAGATTGTCCCACACATGGCGGGCTGCGCTGACGACATCGCCGTCGTCCGCTCGATGTACACCGAACACAACAATCACGAGCAGGCCCTGTGGATGATGCATACGGGCCTGACCGTGGCGGGCCGGCCGACGCTCGGTTCTTGGGTCAACTATGCCCTCGGCTCAGAAAACAAGGATCTGCCGGCATATGTGGTCTTGCGGCACGACGGCAGCCTGCCCGTCGACGGAGCCCGCAACTGGTCGGCCGGGTGGCTGCCGCCGCGCTATCAGGGGGTACATTTCCGTAATACCGGCACGCCGGTGTTGTACCTGCAACCCGAACAACCAGTGGCTCCCGCCGTCCAAAAACTCCGCTCGGATCTGCTGGCGCAATTGAACGCCGAACACCGCGCCCGCTCGGCGCAGATTGAGCCACAACTTGAGGCCCGAATTGCCAGCTATGAACTGGCGGCACGGATGCAGATCTCGGCGGCCGAGGCCTTGGACCTGTCGCAGGAGACGAAGGAAACACAGTCGCAATACGGAATGGACGACCCCGTCACCGCGCCCTATGCGCGTCGCTGCCTGATGGCCCGCCGGTTGATTGAGCGTGGCGTGCGGTTTGTGCAGATCTTTGTCGAAGGGCAGCGATGGGATACGCATGCCGACAATGCGAACGCCACCGCCAAGATCTGCAAGGAAACGGACCAGCCCTCGGCGGCACTGCTGAAGGATCTCAAACAACGGGGACTGTTAGATTCGACGCTGCTGGTCTGGGGTGGCGAGTTCGGCCGCACGCCGATGAGCCAGGCGGGCGGCGGACGCGACCATCACAAGCAGGGGTTCAGCCTGTGGATGGCCGGTGGCGGCATCAAGGGCGGCCAGGCGTACGGAGCCACGGATGAACTTGGCTACCATGCGGTGGAGAACCGGGTGAAGGTCGCCGATCTGCATGCGACTATGTTCCACCTGCTCGGCCTCGACACGAACCGCGTGACCTATCTGCTTCGCGGCCGCAACGAGAAGCTGACGGATGTGTACGAGCCAAAGCTGATCGTGCCGCTGTTGGCGTAGCGGCGGAGCAACTCTTGAAAGAGAATGAATCTCTCTGCGGATAACGATGCGCCTCAGCCACTTCATTCACGCGCTGATCGAGAGTGGCCGGGTCACAGTCCCGCCGGATGCGCCATGGGTCGATGACGAGACTGCGGCTGCCATCCAAGTTGTTGATGCCGCAGTTCGTTCAGAGTGCCCGCATGCGGCTCCCGAACTATCCCTGCCCGTGGCCATCTGGGGGGCGACGCTGCTCTATGAAGGCTGCCGTTTTCTGGTGCACCGGCACCTGGAGGCGCTGGAGATCGACGCGGCCTTCCAGACTCCCGCCCCACCCGCCTCTTCGGCGGTTCGCATCTACTCGGCAGACCTGCTGCTGCGATATTTGCCCAGCCTGTCCGCGTTGGCACGCGGGGCATCTCCGGATGATCCGTTGAATGTCGCCATCAAAGGCGTGGCTCAGGCCTGGCCGCTGTCGTCGGTCGGCATCCCGCACTTGGAATCGCTGGCTTTGGACCCGATTCTCGCCGATCCCTGCCTGCGCCAAATGTACATCGACCGCATTCTGGAGCGGGAAGACACCACGCGGCTCACGCCGGAAATCCGGGAGGCAGTATTGGCCGCTTTTGGCGAGGCGATTCCACTCCCGCCAAAGTTGCAGGCGGCTTTGCACCCGGTTGTGTAGAATAAGCAGTGAGCAAACCTTACCAGTGCGGCCCGTATTTTGCACTTCCGCTCGATCGGGCGACAAGTGGATGCGCTCGGTTCTTGAGCAATCTCGCAGATGTTGAATCTGCAGACAGCGGTTTGTTTTTGATTTTGAAATTTGCCATGTCCGACTCTTCACAGTTCCCTGCAAACCGCCTCCTGAGGGAAAGCAGTCCGTACCTGCGGCAGCATGCCTACAACCCCGTTGACTGGTATCCATGGGGAACGGAAGCGTTGGAGGAATCACGGAATCAGGGCAAACCAATCTTTCTTTCGATTGGTTACAGTGCCTGTCACTGGTGCCACGTCATGGCCCACGAGAGTTTTGAGAACCCTCACATTGCCGCGTTGATGAACGAGCACTTCATCAATATCAAGGTCGATCGGGAAGAACGGCCCGACCTCGACCAGATCTACATGAATGCCGTGCAGTTGCTGACCCAGCGCGGTGGCTGGCCGATGTCGGTGTTCCTCACCCCAGCCCTGCAGCCATTTTATGGAGGGACCTACTGGCCTCCGGAATCGCGGCATGGAATGCCGGGTTTTGACCATGTGCTGGAGGAAGTTCACAATGCTTGGAGCGAGCGGCGTGGCGACTGCCTCAAGGGTGCCGAGAAACTCACCCGGGCCATTCAGCAGATTGCCAAGGCCGAGAGCGACCAGACCACGCTGCGCCCCGAAATGCTCAACAACGCGATGCAGACGCTGATTCGCGTGACGGACCGGCAGCACGGTGGCTTCGGCCGTGAACCAAAATTTCCGCACGCCATGGACCTGCGGGTCCTCTTGCGGTCATGGCGGCGGTTCGGCAACCGCGAGGCCCTCGATTGTGCGGTGCTCACGCTCGACCGCATGGCGAACGGTGGAATTTACGATCACCTGGGCGGCGGCTTTCACCGGTACAGCACAGACTCCAAGTGGCTTGTCCCGCATTTTGAGAAGATGCTGTACGACAACGCCTTGCTGACGCCGGCCTACCTTGAAGCCTATCAGGCCACGGGAAACCCGGAATATGCCCGCGTTGCCCGTGATACGCTGGACTATGTTCTGCGTGAAATGACACAGCCGGAAGGCGGGTTTTACAGCACTCAGGATGCGGACAGCGAGGGCGAAGAGGGCAAGTTCTTTGTCTGGACGGCGGACGAGGTCGACCTGGCCCTCGGCTTGGACGATGCGCGGCTGTTCAAGGCTGCGTACGATGTGACCCCCGCCGGCAACTGGGAGGGACGCACCATTCTGAACCGGCCCCGGCCGCTGGCCGATGTCGCCCGGGAACTGGGTGTGCCGGAAAGCGTGTTGGGCGCGGCGTTGGAACGCGGTCGCCAGCGGTTGCTGCAGATCCGCAAGACGCGCGTGGCCCCCGGCCGGGATGACAAGGTGCTGGTGGCCTGGAACGGGATGATGATCTCGGCGATGGCGATGGCGGCGCAGGTCTTGAATGAGCCCCGCTTCGCCTCGGCAGCCACGGCAGCAGCCGATTTTGTGCTGACCAAGGTTCGCGATGCGGACAATCGGTTGCTCCACAGTTACAAGGATGGCGTGGCGCGGCTCAATGCCTACTTGGATGACTACGCCTGCCTGATCGACGGCCTCGTCGACCTGTACCAGGCGACCTTTCAGAGCCACTACGTCGAGCAGGCGATGAAGCTGGCGGCGCAGATGTTGGGCCGTTTTTTTGACAGCGAAAGAGGCGGATTTTTCTACACTCCGTTTGACCACGAAACGCTCATCGCCCGCAACAAGGAGTGTCACGATGGCTCCACGCCATCGGGAAACAGCATGGCGGCCACCGCGCTGCTGCGGCTTTCCCGGCTGACTGGGCGGCGCGACTTGGAAGACACCAGCGTGCAGACGCTGAATTTCCTTTCGCGGCAGTTTGCCGAGACGCCCTCATCGGTCGGACAGGGCCTGATTGCCCTCGATTTCTGGCTTGGCCCCACCTATGAAATGGTTTTGGCTGACGGCGCGGACCCCATTGCGAACGATGCGGCGTTGCGCACGCTGCACGGAAAGTTCCTGCCGAACAAGGTGGTCGCCCGCCGCCGACAGTTGCAGACGGACACCGGGCTTCCCACCTCCCTGCATCCCCTCCTGCGCGGCAAGGCGTCCTTTGGCTCTGAACCGACGCTGTTCATTTGCGAACACGGCACATGCCAGCTTCCCGTACGCGGTGCCAACGGCGTGGCTCAGGCCTTGACGGCAGATTTCGGCCGCGCGGTGCAATAAAATTCATAGCGTCGGCTTTAGCCGACTCGAGCGTGATCCGGCGCTGACGGAACCACGGCAGCTCCGGCGCGGCGAGTCGCCGTGGTGGGTTGAAACCCACGCTACGTTCGTAGCGTCGGCTTCAGCCGACCCGAGCGTGATCCGGCGCTGACGGAACCTCGGCAGGTCCGGCGCGTCGAGTCGCCGTGGTGGGTTGAAACCCACGCTACGCTCGTAGCGTCGGCTTCAGCCGACCCGAGCGTGATCCGGCGCTGACGGAACCTCGGCAGGTCCGGCGCGGCGAGTCGCCGTGGTGGGTTGAAACCCACGCTACGCTCGTAGCGTCGGCTTCAGCCGACCCGAGCGTGGTCCGGCGCTGACGGAATCTCACTTCCCGCGCTGCGTGGGCTTTGCCGTGGTATTCCCCTGTGGCTTGACCCGTTCCGCCGGCGGAGCTTCGGCGGGGGCGGCGGGTGCCGCGCCGCCCAGCAGGACATTCAGGTCGGTCGTGCCGGGAACGATGATCGGGGTCTTGTCTTTGGAAATGTAATACGGCAGCGTGATTCCGCTGAGGCTCGGAGAGAAGTTTTTGAACACCGCTTCCCGGGCGTTGGCTTCCGTCGCTTCGCCTTCGAGACGCAGCATGGAGGGGTCGGCAACGATCTTGTGGAACCAGACGGGCTCCGTCGATTCCGGGGACTGAATGGCCAGTTCACAACTGATGGTGGTGGACCGCAGGCCGCCAGATTTCGCGGTTCCGCTGTCCGCCGTTTGGTGTTCGGCACCCACGGTCACGAGAGCCACGGCCACCGTGACCCGCTTGACGAGGGCCGGGCCGTCGAGCTTCTGCTCGGCCCCCTTGGTCGTGAACTCAACCTTGTTCGCCACGAGGAACGCGCGGGCGTCGTTGGAGGGAACAGTCAGCCCAATGTTGTCCACATCCTGGCCCACGAACTTGGCACTGCTGACACCCAGCACTTCGCCTTTTTCATTGACCAGCGGGCCGCCGCTGTTGCCGGGGTTCAAAGCCGCATCAATCTGAAACAGGCGGCGGTTCTCCTTCTTGATGATTCCGGCGATTGTGCCGCGGGTCGCTTTGACGCTTTCGCCCAGTTCTGTCGAAAGCGGGAAGCCGATCGCCCGCACCTCTTCACCCAGTTCGACTTTGTCGGAGTCGGCCATCGGCAGCGTGGGGAGCGCCTTGGCTTCGATCTTCAGCAGTGCGAGGTCGTGCGTGGTATCTTTCGCGATCACCTTTGCGGGGAATTTCGTCGCTCCCAAAGAGACCTGGCAGGTCTGAGCGGTTCCCACAACGTGGGCACACGTCAGCAGCCAGCCATCCGCATGAATGACGAACGCTGTCCCCGTGCCTTTCGTGACTGGTGGCGGCGAGTCTGGCCCTCCGGGAACTCCGGGAGGAAGTCCTGGGAACCCTGGAATGGGCGGCGCACCGGGAACACCCGGGAACCGTGGCCGGCGTGGCAAGCCACGCGGGAACGGCATCCGCCCGTCACTCTTTTCCATGAGCGCGCCAGCCGCCTCGCGGTACTTCACGTTCAGCACCACCGAACTGGTGTCGTCGATGGTCATCCCCTCGCGTTTGGCGGCCTGTTCAATCAGCGTCCGCAACGTCCCTTTGACTTTTTCAGCATCGGCGAAGCGGACTTCAGCCACGTCGTAGGCGATCTTCAAACCTTGCCCAGGTTTGAGGTACGCGGGGGCATCGGACTTCGCGCCGGCGGTGGCCGCATCGATTTGCTTCCAGGGGATCTGAACCGCCTTCAGCGACTTCTTGTTGATCGGTCCCGCCACCACCAGCAGATGATCATTGTCGAGCAGGCGTCGCGTCGGGGTGATGATTTCCCCCGCGACCGGTTTGAAATTCCATACGACCCAGCCCGAATTGCGGTCCAGGATCGACTTGCCCCACAACAGCCAGCCGCTGCCGTCGGGCATCCATTCCAGGGCTCTTGAGGGGTAGGAGATCGCGCTATTCCCCAAGTCGGAGGGAACCCGCAGGTCAACCACGTTCTTCCCCGTGCCCAGGTTCCAACTGCGCAGTTGCATGTTGTCGGCGCTGGAGCGAAAGATACCGGCCACTTCCGTGCCATCCGGGGCGAACTGGAGCGCCAAACAGTCAAACCAAAAACTCCCCTGTGGCTTGCCCAGCGAAATGACCTCAATCGGCTTGCCCTTGTTGAGGTCGTAGAGCAAAAGTTCATTTTTGTGCTGCCGCACGGCTGCCAGCAGGTTGCGGCCCGGACTGATGGCAACGCCCTTGTCTCCAGTTTCGATGTCACCACTCATGGCCTGCTTGAGCTTCCCGGTTTCGATGTCCCAAACGTCAATCCCCTTGCGTTCCTGGCCAGACATGAGCGTCACGACGGTGCCGGGCGGCCCGAAGTCCACGAAATCGACCGACCCTTGGGGAAGATCGATCGACTGCTTGCGATTGCCGGTCTCACACGACCAGACATCTAGCGACGAGGTGAATCCCGACTTGACCATCACCAGCCACTTGCCATCCGGGCTGAGTGCCGCTTTATTCCCCTCCAACCGCTGGCTGATCTGCCCCACCCGCTTCATCGTGGCCAGATCCCAGACTTCGCGCAGGTTGCTGCCTGAACCGTGGCCCAACAGGACCATCGAACTGGGGCCGGAGGGGTAGAGCAGGTCATTCCCCGTCCCGCCGCGATCCTGGGGAAACGACATGTCCAGAGTGGGCGAGACTTCGATCTTGGCTGCCGGAGGACCCGCCACCGGGTCCGGCTTGAGTTCCCATTCGGCGGCTGACAATCGTGCCGCCGGGATGCAGGCCAGGAGGACGAAGAGCCACAGACAACGCCGCAGAATGTCGAGCATGGGGATCTCTCGCACAGAACATGCGCTGGGAAAATGACACGCACATCACTGTACAGCTTTGCTGTACGAATGACGAATGTATCGGTTTTCGCCAAGAAAATCGCCCGGAGGGCCTTCACGGCCCCAGTTCGTTGCCAACAGTTGAGTGTCGGATGGCGATCCACGCTATCCAGCCGCTTCCATGTTAGCGGCACGGCGCAAGCCGTCCGGTGAGCGAGGACCGACCCGTGGTAGCTCACCGGAGGGCTCGCGCCCTGCCGCTTCCAATTGAGCGGCACGGCACAAGCGGCACTGCGCAAGCCGGGCTCGCCACCGTCGACCATGAAACGGCGCAACTACTTCTTCAAAAACAGGTTACTGCGAATCACCCGTCGCATCATCTCCTGCATCGGGTAGTCTGTCCCCTTCAGCGCAGCGCTTTGTTCCTGCAGGAACTGGAGTTCGTTGTAAGTTAGCGAGCGGCCGGTGGCGTAGGTGGCGAGGTGCTTCATGAAGCTGAAGGCTACCTGTTCGATCCGGTTCTGGGCCAGGTAGGCTTTCAGACCGTTCATATCCTGGACCTGTATTCCGTCCGGCAGTTTTGACGAGGGGTCGACGGGGATGCTGGCGGGCTTGAACAGGCCGCCGGCGTCAAAACTCTCGAAGGGAATGCCCCAAGGGTCGATGCCGGTGTGGCACTTCACGCACCCCTTTTGGTTGCGATGAATCTCAAGTTTTTGGCGGAGCGTGAGCTGTGTGTTCTCGCCCTCTTTGATCTGCGGCACGTTGGGTGGTGGATCGTCGGGCGGTTCGGCCACAATTTTGCGGGCGAGCCACGCGCCGCGTTTGACGGGGTTCGATTCGCGGCCGTCGGACAGTCCAGCGAGGATGCCGGCCTGCGTCAGCACGCCGCCGAGTTGCGGGTTCTCGTGCTTGATGGCGACAAACTGAAACCCGCCTTCCGTACGGTCGGCCAGGTTGTAATAGCTGGCGACCGTCTCATTGGCGACGATGAAGTCGGACTGGACCAGATTCCGCAGGGGCAGGTTGTGCTGCATGAGGTGCCGCAGGAATTGTACCGGTTCCTGCCGCAACTGGGTTTTGGTGTCGCGGGTGAGCCTGGGGTAGCGCTGGGAATCGACAGCCACGACATCGAACTTGTCGAGGCTGAGCCACTGGCTGGCGAACTCGTTGACGAACTGGTCAAACCGCGGGTCGCGGATCATCCGGTCGAATTCGGCATCCAGCGAGGAATGCAGCGTGTTGGTGCCCGCCAGTTGGAGCAGCCGCTGATCGGGAGCGGTGTTCCACAGGAAGTACGACAGCTTGGAAGCGAGTTCGTAGCCATCAAGGTCTTCCGGGTCGGGCGTCGCACTGTTCTCGATCAGGAACAGGAACTGCGGCGCGGTCAGCACAACCAGCAAAGCATCTTTGAGACTTTGCTGAAAATCCGCCTTTTCGGCATAAGTGCCCTGCCACACATTCACGATCGCCTCTTCTTCGGCAGCCGTGACAGGCCGGCGAAAAGCCCGTGTTGCAAAGTTGCGGAGGATTTCCCGGGCGTGTGCGGCCGGTTCGGCCCGTCGGGGCGAGTCCGGGATGATGCGGCGGTGTGTGGCTGGCGGCCAACTGGCGTAGTACGGCCCCTCGAACTCGACCGAGCGGATCAGCAGCCGGGGCATCTCCCGACCGTCAGTGTATTCGCTCCGCACGGCGATCTCGCGGATCCCGGCCAGATAATTGACGTTGTCCTTCTCGACATCCGGCGTAGGGAAATCGTTGATCGCACCGGTGAACACGTACTCGTGAAGTTCGGTCGCGACGCGCTGGGGATGACCAACTGGAGTCAGTGTGCTGCCACAATCGCGCCGTAAACCAAGATAGACGCCGACAGAAGGCAGACGCTGCTCGAACTTCTGAAACTGCTGGGCCGACTCGCTGTCATCCGGCAGCCGGTTGAAGACGAGCCGCTTGAGCCGGGAATTGTCGCCGTACTTCGCACTCAGCTTGACGGCACCGGCCGGTAGCCGGACGCGGAGGAAGGCCGTCGCATGCTCCGCCTTTTCGTCGCTGCTCGACGCGGTTTTTTGTTCGTAAAGCTGACCGGAGAACTCTCGTTCGCCGAGGGTCAGAGCTAGTAGGCCCGCCGGTTTCCCAGCCGAACAAGAGGCGTCCACCTGGTAAATGCCCGCCGTGGGAATTTCGACGGTGGCTGCATTCCCGTCCAAATTGACATTGATCGACTGTTCGGTCGAATTGTGCGTTACGGTGCCGGAATCGAGCAGCAGGCCATCGTCATACCGCATGGCCCGCACCGTGATGCGGAAGCTGCCACCGGCGGGCAGTTCCCGCAGCGAAATTTTGAAGTTCGCCATCGGGCCATAGGTGTTCGACTGTCCGAAGATTTCTCCACTGGGGATCGCCGGCCGCAGGAGCAAACCGCCGGGCACAGCCCGGTAGGCTTCGCCTTTGGGGTAGCCGGGTGAGCCCCGCATGCAGGCGAAGACGGAGTGATAGATGCTGTCGAACTTCTTCCAGGCGCGAATCGTGTCGTTGCCGACGTAGCCCTCAATAAACTCATACGCCGTCCGCATCTTGAACGGCTCGTAGGCAAACGGCTTCGCCGGCTGCAGCTCCGTGACCATGAAGTCCTGGTTGTTCAACAGCTCGTTGTTGGCTCCCAGAATCAGCGTATCGGGACAGGGCTTGGGATTGATTCCCGCGCCGAAATCCATGCAAAAATTCTGGATGACCGGCTTGGAATTCTCATCGACCAGGCACAGATCCAACGCCTTTTCAGCAATGTTGAAATAGGTTTCAACCTGCAGCGGCGAGAGGACCATCGTGTTGCCGTTGTTGGCAAACCCGTCTTTCGAGGTGCCATCTGGCGGCAGCGTGTCCGTCAGGTCTTCCTCCAACCCCAGCAGATCCCTCAGCGTATTGCGGTATTGGGAGACGGTGAGCCTCCGCGCGGAGCCGTTTTTCCGCGTGTCCCGCGCCCGGGCGGCAGCCATCGCGCGGGTGATCCACTCGCTCAGCCCCTTGCGTTCCTCCGCCGTCGGCTGTGGCTCATCTTCCGGCGGCATCTTCCCTTCATCGACCTGCTTCTGAATGTCCTTCCACAGGAAGAGCTGCCTGTTCTCTGGTGTGGCGGTCACCTGGTCGACGCGAATGCCAGATTCCATCGTCTCGGCGTCATGACAGCGGAGACAATACTTCTTCAGCAGTGGCTCAACCTGCTGCTGAAACACCACGTCATCGGTGGAAGCCACGGCTGCGGCTGGCTCCTCGCCAGTCGCGGCTGCAAGGAACGGCAAAACCAGCACCAGGGCAAAGCACAACCATGACACACACTTCGGTAGACGCATCAGCATTCCGGCAGATCCCAGTGTCACGTGGCAACAGACTTCGCGCGCGGCCCCAAATTCACGAGACCGCACGCGATTGAATGTAACAGGCGTGAGTTGGTTGCCGCAATTCCCATAGACATGCATTGATGCGACTGTAAGAAAGCAACCTTGTTCCTACTTTGCCGCCTCATCAATCTTGATGTGCAGGTCGCGCAACTGCTTGGCGTCGACCTCCGACGGTGCGCCGCTCAACAGGTCCATGGCGCGCTGCGTCTTCGGGAAGGCGATCACGTCGCGGATGTTGTCGCACCCGGTGAGCAGCATCACCCAGCGGTCGAGACCGAGGGCGATGCCGGCGTGCGGCGGAGCACCGTAGCGCAGGGCCTGCAGCAGGAATGAGAACCGCTCTTCGGCCTGCTCGGCGGAGATCCCCAGCAGGTCGAAGACCTTCTGCTGCACCACCGGATCGTGAATACGCACGCTGCCTGAGGCGGCCTCGTAGCCGTTGACCACCATGTCGTACGACTGGGCGCGAATCTGACCGGGATCCGTCTCGAAGAAGTGGACATCTTCGGGCACCGGGTCGCAGAATGGGTGGTGTTCGGCGTCCCAGCGGTTCTCTTCCTCGTTCCAGTTGAACAGTGGGAAGTCCAGCACCCAGGCGACATGCACATCCTCCGGGTTGAACAGTTGCAGCTCTCTGCCCAGCCGGCTCCGCAGGGCACCCAGCGCGGCCGAGGTGACCTTCGGTTTGTCGGCGACGATGAAGATCAGATCGCCGGCGTTGGCCTGGAACTTGGCCTTGATCGCCTGCTGCTCGTCGGGATTAAAGAACTTGGCGATGGGCGAGTCGAGGCCGGTGTCGGTCACGCGGAAGAACGCCAGACCCTGGGCCTTGTATTCCTTCACGAACTCAGTGAGGCCGTCGATGTCCTTGCGGCTGTACTTGGGGGCGGCACCAGCGGCACAGACACCACGAACGCGGCCACCGGAGCCCAGCACATTCTTGAAGACACCGAAGCCACAGTTCGCAACTTCGCCGGCGAGATCCTGGATCTCCATGCCGAACCGCAGGTCGGGCTTGTCCGAGCCGTACTTCTCCATCGCCTCGCGGTGGGTGAGCTGCGGCAGCGGAAGTTGAATTTCCTTGCCCTTGAGCTGCCGCATCATCACCTGCACCAAGCCGTCGATCGTGCGGATGATGTCTTCGCGGCGGACGAACGCCATTTCGACGTCGATCTGCGTGAACTCCGGCTGGCGGTCGGCCCGCAGGTCCTCATCGCGGAAGCAGCGGGCGATCTGCATGTAGCGGTCGTAGCCAGCCACCATCAGAATCTGCTTGTAGATCTGCGGGGACTGCGGCAGCGCATAAAAGCTGCCCGGATGCACGCGGCTGGGCACCAAGTAATCGCGCGCCCCTTCGGGCGAACTGCGGCCGAGCATCGGCGTTTCGACGTCCAGGAAGCCGTGTTCGTCGAAATAGTCGCGGACGAGCTTGGTGAACTTGTGGCGGAACTGAACCAGTTCCTGCAGCCGCGGCCGGCGCAGGTCGAGGAAGCGGTACTCCAGCCGCATTTCCTCGTTGGGAATGTTGGTGGTGCCCGGTTCGAACGGCACCGGCTTGGACTTGTTGAGGATCGTCAGGTCCGCCGCGCGGACGTCGATCTCACCGGTGGAGAGCTTGGGGTTCACGTCCTTGTCGGAGCGAGCCACGACGCGGCCGGTGACGCTGATGACATCCTCGCTGCGGAGCGTGCTGGCCAGGGCCAGGGCGTTGGCCCCTTCGGAGGCGTCGAACACGATTTGCGTCTTGCCATACCGGTCGCGCAGGTCGATGAACAGCAGCCCCCCGTAGTCACGGCGGGTGTCGACCCAGCCACAGACGGTGACTGTTTGTCCGACTGCCGGTTTCCGCAGCTCGCCGCAGGTATGTGTCCGAAGCAAAACGCACCTCTAAGTTCTTGAATGACTGCCGCTGTGTGATGGCCTGATTTGGGACGCCTGCCGCAAACGGCTTCGGGGCGGTCTGTATGCACAACCCGGCGAGCGAGCCCCGCTCCCAGCCACGCAAGTGCTGTACGGAGCGTCTCCATCGCCGTTGATCAGGTGTCAGAACGATAGAAGATTACCCGGTTTGCGGCAAGCCGTTCCCGCCTGTCTGCACCTCATGCTCGTGCAGCTCATCATCGCTCACCGGGTAGTTCGCGAACTGGACCGAGTACCACTGTTCAAACCAGTGCTGGATGTCGGGCAGGCAGGCTTCGTCGTAGGTGGGGGTGGCGTGCAGCAGTTTGCCGGTGGAGTTGAGGCGGATTTCCCCCTGATCCACCACGATCTCGCCGTGATGAATCACACACCGCGGCAGTTCGAACATTTTTTGGTAGTCGGCGCTGGGGGTGTAAATCGTGACATCGGCGTCGGCGCCAACACCCAGGTGGCCCTTGCGGTCGAGGCCAAGCATCCGCGCGGGGCCGGCGCGGGTGATGATGGCGATCTCATTGAGGGTGTATTCACGTGTTAGATCGGGCAGAACGCAGTTTTCCCGAACGGCCGGCGGCAGACGCTTCAAGACTTCTTCCCGCCGCGTGCGGTCCATCAGCAGGGCGATGATTTCGGGGTAGGCGAGGAAAGAGCCACCATTGGGGTGGTCGGTGCTCATCGCCACGCGCCAGGGATCTTCGACCAGCAGATACCACTCCAGGCCGATTGCCCATTGCAGGGCGTGCACCCGGCTTTTGTCCTTGTAGGTGATGGGGACGATGCCGCAGCCAGCCTCAAGTTCGGTGTCGGCGGAGAACCACTTGCGGCCGTAAACCTTGTGCAGGAAATAGCCGAGCGGCCCGTCGCCGGTCATGGAGGTCGTTTCGCCGAACATCACCTGCCCGACATCGGTCGTGAGGTTGGGGTGCGCATTGAAGTATTCGGCGAGGGCGGGAACTTCAGATTTGAACGTCGTCTGGTCATCGGCGTTGCCGCCGTAGCTGTGAAACTGAATGTGTGTGAGGTGCGCGCGGCGGCCTTCCAGGGCACGCATTGTTTCCAGGGTGGTCTGCCAGTTGCCGGGGATGCCGAGATTGTTGCAGTGAACATGGACCCGGTGCGGCAGTTTGAGGTCCATCGCGGCCTGAGCCACGCTGGTGAGAATTTGCCGGGGGGAGACGCCGAAATGGTCGACATTGGCATCAATGCCGTTGATGCTGTTCCCGCCGCACTTCCAGATCTCGACGCCGCCGGGGTTGACCACCTTGAGCGCCAGGGCCTTGGTCGCATTCACCAGCCAGCCCAGGTAGTTTCGCAGCCGCTCCGGTTCAGACTCCTGCAACTGCTTGAGGACATAGTGGTTGTTCCCGACGAGAATGAAAAAACCCTTGTCGATGATCGGAGTGTCGAAGAACTCTTCGTGGGCGTGCCGCGCGACCAGGGGCGGAATGGCCGCATCGAAGGCGGTGGTATACCCCATTCCGGCGTACTTGTAGCCGGTGGCGAACGTGCTCGGCACGCTGCCCATGGTGCCCGAACGGGTCAGCGGCGTTCGCACGACTTTCTCGGCGTTACGGCGGGCCTCGGGCATCATCTTGCGGGCCACGTTGACCTTCGGTCCGGCAATGTGGCAGTGCATGTCGACCCCGCCCGGCATGACCACCAGTCCGGTGGCGTCCAGAGTCCGGCCAGGCCGGACACTCAAATCGGCGGGAGCGGCGACGATGCGGCCGTCTTCAATCCAGATGTCGCGGACCGCCCCATCCACCCCGTTCCTGGGGTCGTACACGATGCCGCCGGCGATCTTGAACAAACTCACTGGTGGTCGACTTTCGCGGGCTGGGGAGGCTTTTCGCTGAGCATGTCATTTGCAGAGGCTGGCTGGACCCCAAGAGTACTCAAGCTTGGCACTACTCGTAGTCATGCTTCGACAGCCACGGATCGGCCGTCTGGGTCTGCCATGCCTTCAGTTTCGCCTGAAGTTCACTCAAAACCGCCGGGTGTGTGGCATCGTCGGCCAGGTTTCGCAACTCCCCGGGATCGGCCTCCAGATCGTACAGTTCATGCCGCGGCCGTTGGACGTACTGCTGGACCGTCCGGGCGCCATATTGAACATCTCTCCGCTTCAGCACCCCTTGCCACGTGGGCGACGCATGGAGGTCGGAGGCGAAGGGGAACGGGAGGGGATGTGCGAGATTGAGAATGTACTTGTGCCGGCCGCTGATGATCGTCCGCATCGGGTAATACATCGTTATTTCGTGAAAAGTGTGCGAGAGATAAATCTCATTCCGGTCCGCCGGGGCCGACTCGCGCATTGCCTGCAGGAAGGAGCGGCCGTGAGGTTGCCAGGGAACCAGCTTTCCAGTTTTGGGAACATCGCCCATATTCTCCGTGGGAAGAATTCGTGGAGCCGGCTTGGGTGTCACACCACAGAACTCCAGGACCGTGGGGGCAATGTCCGCCCAGGTGACCCGCGCCGCCGTGGTTCGCGTGTCCTTTCCCTCCGGGGCTCGATGCAGCGGGTCGCGGACAATCATCGGCAGGTTGACGCCGGGTTGATACATTGTCGTTTTGGCCCCCGGAAACGGCGGCCCGTTGTCGCTGATGAACAGGATCAGCGTGTCGTCCCAGTGGCCGGTGTCGCGCAGAGCGTCCAAGAGAGTACCGATCCCCTGGTCGAGCCGCGAGATCGATTGGTAGTACTCCGCCAACTCCTCATGGACCTCGGGCTGGTCGGGCAGCCACGAAGGGGTCGGCAGCTTGACGGGCTCGAATTTTTCCGCCGTCACACCCGGATACGTGGCTTCATTGGCAAACCCCGTCTGGGCCCGGTGCGGATCAGTGGGGCAGAAATAGAGGAAGAACGGCCGGGCATCCTGTTCGGCAATCCAGGCTTTGGCATTCGCGGCCATCCGCACGGTGTTGCGCGCGCCCTGAATGCCATCGTTGCGATAGGCATCGAATTTGTAGACATAATTCGGCGCGACGTGATACTTCCCGATCGAACAAGTGCGGTATCCCGCCTCACTCAGCAAGACCGGCAGCGTCCGCACGGTCTCGTAGGTGCTGAAATGCCCTTCACCGTGCGAGTGCCCGTAGTGCCCGATGGCATGATTGTGCATCCCTGTGAGAATCACCGAGCGGCTGGCACTGCAACTGGCGGTTGTGCAATAGGCTTGTGTGAAACGTGTTCCCGCAGCCGCCAGCCGGTCGAGATTTGGCGTTCTGGCGAGCGCATCGCCATAGCAGCCGAGTTGCATTCCGAGGTCATCGGCCACGACCAGCACAACATTCCGCGCGGGTATCGTTGCGGGCTTGGTCTCCGCGCCGGCCGAACAGAGCGTGCCGGTGAGCAGCAAGAACCAGCAAATGGCAAGTTTCCGGAGCATGCGTGACCTCGGAACTGAAAAGGCTTGTGGAAATCTCATGGACCGCAGTTCCTTTGACAAATGACAAGTTGCCCGCCGGCTGGCAACGGTGACACCGGAGTCTCCACTTCATTCCTTCGTCTCCGCTTTCGAGTTCCCGGCCGGGTCGCTATGATCTCTTGGCGTCGAATGACATCAGCGGAGAAGTTGCGCTCCCTGAGCAGTGTCCATATCGTGGGCATGAAATTTAGCGGAAGGATGATCGGACATGGGACGGGCGAGAAGCCACAAGGAGTTGCGGCGGCAGGTCGAGGCTGCGGAAGCGCGCGGCCCCGTCGCCCCCGAGGGGGGCACAGAAGCACCCGTTGTCAAAAAGAAGCGGGCGACGAAGGAAGGGGTGGTCAAAAAGAAGCCAGCGGTGCGGGCCAAGCGTTCCAAGATCAAGGCCCCCGTGCGCAAGCGGCTGATCTGGGGTGTCTTCAGTTCCAGCCTCAAGGAAGAAGGCCGTTTCCCGTATGCTGACCGTGAAGCCGCCGACAACCGCGCGGCAGAGCTGACCGCCAAGCACCGCAAGACGTTTTTCGTCCAGCCGATCAAAGAGCCGCTGGCTGGCGGACCGGTTGAGAAAGTCTTTGTCTCGACGTCCACTCCCAAATCCGCTCCAAAGGTTCGTGAAGACGACGAACCCGACGAAGAAGATGACGACGACGACGATGATTGATCGCTGAAACTCATCTGAATGCACGAGCCGCTGGCAATGCCAGCGGCTTTTTTTGCGCACGGTCGTGGCGCGGGAGTCTTTCGAGTGTGCTCAAACCGGCGGCTCATTGGCTGGGGCCAATCGCAACCGCTACTTCGAGAAGGCGTAGACCGTGGTTTGCCGGTAGACCTCGCCTGGGCGGAGGATCGTGGAGGCAAACTGCGGTTTGTTCACCGCGTCCGGGAAGTGCTGGGCTTCCAGGCAAAAGCCCTCGTGAACCTTGTACATGGCTCCGTCTTTGGCGGGTTTCTTTTCGGCGAGATAGTTGCCGGTGTAAAACTGCAGGCCGGGCTCGCTGGTCAACACGGTCATTTTGCGGCCAGATTTTGGCTCGACAACGATGGCGGCCTCGTGCAGCGTTGCGGGTCGCGCGGCTGATTCCCGCAACACGTAGTTGTGGTCGTAGCCGATTCCCACCTGACCGATTCGAGCTCCAATCGGCGTCGGCTTGGTGAAGTCCAGCGGTGTTCCCGCCACGGGTGCCAGTGCCCCGGTGACAATCAATTGCTCATCGGTTGGGGTGTATTTCGCCGCGTTGATCTGCACGATGTGGTCGGTGATCTTCCCCGCATTGTGGCCAGCGAGGTTGAAGTAGCTGTGGTGTGTCAGGTTGACCGGGGTCGGCGCGTCAGTCGTGGCTTCATAATCCAGCCGCAACTGGTTGTCGGGCGTCAGCGTGTAGGTCACGGCCGCCTTGAGCGTTCCGGGGTAGCCTTCTTCGCCGCTGGGACTGGTGTACGTGAACTTGACCGACTGCCCCTCGGGCGTCTCTTTCGGTTCAGCTTTCCACACCACGCGGTCAAACCCATTGAGGCCGCCATGCAGGCTGTTGGTGCCATCGCCGGCATGCAGTTTGTATTCCTTGCCGTCCAGCGTGAACTTCGCGCCGCCGATGCGGTTGGTGACCCGGCCAATGGTCGCGCCAAAATAGGGGTGCCGCACCAGGTACGGCTCGAGGGTCGAATATCCGAGAGCCACATCCGCCAGTTTGCCATCGCGATCCGGAACGAACAGATCGACGAGAATCGCCCCGTAGGTGATGACCCGGGCCTTCATGCCGTGGGCATTGGTCAGCGTATAGGCCTCGACGGCGACGCCTTCGTTGGTCTTGCCGAATGGGGCGTGTTCAATCATGGGGGCGGCCTGAAGGTGCGAGACGCAAAGGGAGAGGCAGGCCGTGGCTGCCACGACCAACGGGTGAAATGAGGGGCGGCGCATGGGGATTTTGAGCCACGAGTGACGATGGAAGGGACTCGGCGGACGCACTCAAGCTATGCCGCCTTGCCCATGATGTCCAGTCGGTCACTTCGAGCGAGTGTGCCCTGCCGCATTAACCTCGAAAAAGGGTCATTTCGCCTCGGTCGCCTCGTGCAGTCCCTCGACGCTGGCGATGTACGCCAGCAGGCGGTCGCGTTCGTTGATCAGGTGGCGGACGCGCAGCAAAGAGCGGACGCGGGTGGTCAGTTCCAGCTTGTTGACCGGCTTGGTGAGGAAGTCGTCGGCCCCCGCCTGAACGGCCTTTTCAATGTCGCCCATTTCGGCCAGGGCCGTGACCATGACGATGGGAATTTCGTGCGTGGCCTTGTCGGTTTTAAGACGCTGGCAGACTTCGTAGCCGCTCATCCGGGGCATCATGATGTCCAGCAGAATCAAGTCCGGCGGCGACTTGGCGACAGCGTCAAGCGTCTGCTGGCCGTTGTACACCATCTGGATATCGTATCCCTGGTTGGCCAGGTAGGCTTCCAGCAGTTCACAGTTGCGGATGTCATCGTCGGCAATCAGGATCTTTGAGGCGCTTTGAGCGACGGACGTCGGCATGAATCAGTCCTTCGGAATGAAAAGTTCCTCGGCATTGTACAGGGAAAGGCTCGGTGGATGAAATGACGCACGAAGGATCCGCCGGGTTTGACTTGTGGCGCGTGGCCTCACAGAATTCACCTCGAAGTGACCGTGTCGTTTGATTCTCAACTCGGAGAGACCTCATGCAAGTACGCGCACTGTGGACGCTGGCGCTGGTCGTCAGCCTGGCGGGTCTGACACTGACAGCCATCGCCGCCGAATCTGTCGACCTGAAAGTGGGTGACGCCGCTCCGACATTCACCAGCACCGACGACGAGGGCCAGCCCTGGAAGTCGGAGGACCATGTCGGCAAGCACATCGTCGTGGTCTACTTCTACCCCGCCGACTGCACCGGTGGCTGCACCAAGCAGGCCAAGGGCTTTCAGGCTGATCTCAAAAAGCTGAAGGACAAGGGTGTCGAAGTCGTCGGTGTCAGTGCCGACAGCGTCGAAAACCACAAAATCTTCAAGAAACTGGAAAAGCTGGAGTTCACCCTGCTGGCCGATACCGACGGCAGCGTCGCCAAGGCGTTTGGAGTTCCCCACACCGCCGGCAAGGGCACCGCGAAGACCACGGTGGACGGCAAAGAAGTGATCCTGAACCGCGACGGGACCACCAAACGCTGGACGTTCGTGATCGGCAAGGACAAAAAGATTGTGCTGAAAAACGACAAAGTGAACGCGCCGGAAGACAGCCAGCAGGTGCTGAAGCTGGTCGAAGGTTTGTGAAAGCCAAATGACAAATGACAAATGACAAATGACAAATGACAAATGACAAATCGTCGCTCATGTGTGAGGGCTTTTCACAGAGCGGGATTTTCCCTGCGAAATGACACCCATCCACCAGCAACCCATTTGTCATTTCGTCATTTGTCATTTGTCATTCCCTCCCCTCCA
>JAKFUF010000237.1:0-25075 GCA_021732845.1 Planctomycetaceae bacterium
CGTCTCTGGCTCCGCACTTCCCGCCGCCTGAGCCCCGCCCTGCACCCCTGCTGCCGCGTCCATTGGTTTGCAGTTCATCGCAATTCACCCACCCGAATGTCATGACATACCTACAGACTCTACTGTAGGTCATCCTAACTACAATGTCAAGATAAAATATTAATTTAGATGTGTCGTTGACTCAATGGCCCGGTTCGAGCAATTCCGGCCTGAAGGGCCGTTTCTGTCAGCCCAGGCCGAAGGCGGCGTAGCCGCCGGCGGCCTGGGGAACCGACCGTAGGTGAACCGTCGGCCCTGTAGGGGCCGTTCACCGGGGTTTGCTCTGCGGGCGGCAGAATTCCGGAGATTCGGACGTTGAACGCCCCCTACAGGGTCGGTGACCGTGCGTCCTCGAAACACAGGGCTTCGCCCTGGGCTGACAGAATGAGCCCTTCAGGCTCGTGTTTCGGGCACGCTGGTGCGACAAGTCGGCACCTTTCTCCGGCCCGAAGGGCCGAGGCCGTCAGCCTCACCAGCAAGTAGTCCGGGAAACAGTCGCTGGTCCTCGGGGAGCATCACGGCAAGTCGGCAGGGGTCTCCGGCCTGAGAGGCCGTATTCTGTCAGCCCAGACCGCCAACGGCCTCGGCAACGGTCTGCGGAAACTCCGTCCGCACTACGGCGAAGACCGGTGATGCGGAAAATGACTGTCGAACGCATGCTGCAGGTTATGCGGGTGTTGCGGGGAGCCACGATCGATACGGAGCGCGGGGCAAACGGCGGTCGATAGTTTCAGCACCATGCACGAACTGGAACTGTTCGACGCCAACCCTGACTGGAAGCTGCTCCTGGCAGCGTATCAATCCGCACAGGAGACTGCGTCCACGTGGGTTCCGCGGATCACTGCGGTCGAAGACCTCGACCCCACAAAATTCTCATCGATTCATGGCAAATTGATTGCCTTGGGGCTGCTGAAATTCGAACTTGCCGGCAAGTCCGACGGGATGCAGTACCAACTCACACCGTTCGGCCGCCAGGCGCTGATCGCTCCGGAATCCCGGCAGTCTTCCTTTGAGTGGCAAAACAGCGAAGACGCCGCCTGACTCATCCGGTATAATTGGCACAGGCGTTTCCCGTTGTGCCGTGGCTGCCGGGAGTTTGGGGATCGTCTGGTTCGGCAGACGTTCTACAGGCCACGCTTGACTGCGGCGGCATTCCGGAGGAGACGACATGCCACAATCGGTGCGCGTGGCAACCGTCGGCGAAATTCCGCCCGGCACGGGCAAGGAAGTTGTTGCAGGCGACGCCATTGTGGCGGTCTTCAACTGCGACGGGCAGTTTCACGCCTTGGACGGAATCTGCCCGCATTCGGGCGGACCGCTCGCGGAAGGCCAATTGACAGGATGCACCGTCACCTGCCCGTGGCACGGCTGGCAGTTCGATGTCAGAACCGGCGTCAACTGCCTCAACCCACGGATGCAGCACACGAACTACCCGGTGCGTGTGGATGGCACGGACATCATTGTGGAGCTGCCATGAGCCTCGACAATGAACCGGTGCCAGCCGGAGCCTCCGGACGACCTTCACCGCTGATGCCCACACCGCCAGAACGGCCTGCCAGTAAAGGACATCCGGCGTCAGACATGGCGACGATGATCGCCATGTTCGCGGTGTTCGGCGCGGGAATGGGAATTCTGGCGCTGATCGGCTTTGCCACCATGGGGCTGATGTTCGCCGGTGTGCTGGCGGTCATTCTCGGCATGGGGCTGATGGCGACGCTGCACTACCTCACATGGGGCTGGTGGATGTCTCAATTGAAGGACGACGACGAAGCCCGTTGATCCCAGCGAGGCATGGTCGTGGGAGCGTCCGGCTGCGTGGAGAAGTCGCTGTCAGCACTGCCCTGCTGGTTTTGCAGTGGCTCAGCCGGAGTTCCAGACTGCAGGTTGGTGGCGGTCGCCGTGGGCAGCGGCTGCCATTGTTCTCCCGCGCTCCCTTTCCACTGTTGCGGCGCTGCGGCGTTCAGCGGCCGAAAACTGGTCATCTGACTGGGACTGATTTGTGGCCCATTGGCCGGCAGATTCTCGTCGCCGCGGTTGGTCAAAGTGTGCATTTTTGCCGGACGACCAGTCCCCTGTTGCCGGCCCTGGGGAACTGTTGACGCTGAAGGTTGCGTGGCGGGTTGCTGGCTCATCGTGGCGCTGTGGACGCGGATCACCGGCTTTGGGGACTCCTTCGCCGCGGGTCGCCGCGCCGCCGGGCTGGCCGGCCGTTGGTTGCCCATCAGGGAGAGGTTGTCGCCTGAAGCTTCGGCACCCAGGTCCACGAGCCACGCCCGGGCCTCTTCAAGGTCTGGGTTTTTGCCGAGGGCCAGCCGCATTTCGCGTTCGCAGCCCGCGGTATCACCCTGTTCGTGCAAGATCACGCCGACGTTGTAGTGACCCTGTGCTTCGCCCACGGAAAGGGCGAAATGTGGCATGGCCTGTTCCACCAGCCCGCTGCGGGTCAGGGCGACGGCGAGGTTGTAGCGGTAGGTCTTCTCGTCTGGGGCGGCGCTCATCGCCTGGGTCAACATCGCGATCCCCTCGCTGTTTCGGCCCTGTTCGACATAGAACTGGCCGAGCTGCGCCAGGGCCACCGCGGAGTTGGGGTTGGCTTTGAGGGCATCCTTGAACTGGCGCTCGGCATCAAGGACGCGTCCCGCTGCCAAATCAAGGCGGCCGATTCCGGCCATCGCCTCCACACTTTTTGGGTTCTCCTTCAGCACTTTTTTATAAGATTCCCGTGCTTCCGTGAACTGCCCGCGCTGCTCCTGCAACTGGCCATACGCCAGATTCAACTGCGGCCCCACTGTTTTGGACGCCGGCCGATCGGCGTAACTGTCGTATTTGGGAATCCCATACGATTCCGTGACATTGTCGGCGGACTTCGGCCCGGTGGCCGAACAGCCGACACCCATCAGACAGGCACCAGTGACGACCAACGCTGGAAGCCGCGCGCTGCAGCCGGCCCGCTCATTGAATGTGCGGAGGAACCAGTCCGTGAACCAATGCGAGATGGGCCACGCGGAGCGGTTTGGGGTTTCATGCGTCAAGGCACACCTCCCATCAACCGGCAGGGGCTGACACGCAGTCCAGCGCACGATCGTGGTCTGTCCGAAATCACGCAATGATGGTGTTGAGCGAAATGCTCAGAAAGATTTGAGTCGCCGAGACGCTCGTCTTCGAAGTCCAGAGGGCGGGACGCCATGCCCCCCGCGCCCGGAACCGGGTGCCAAAGGCTCAACTGGTTGAATTGCGTGACTTGGTTGAAATCACGTCTGGCAGAAGAACTGGTGCGTTGCCTCTGCCAGCAACTCCTCCGTCAACACAACGTCTTGTTTCCGGAATCGGCAGATGGACTGGATGATCTCCAGCAAATCTCGGGCATCCGACGATCTTGGGGGTTTTCCGTAGTCGTAATACGAGGTGTACAGGTAATCGACCGCCCCCTGATGGAACGCAATGTGCCGCTGCTGGCACGAAAAGCGAAAGATCTCCGTGAACAGCGCCCGGTCGGGGGTGTCGATGGCGATCTTGTGCCGGATGCGGCGCAGAAAGGCCTCGTCGACGAGCTCGCGGGGATCGAGATTGGTCGAAAAGATCGTGAGCTGTTCAAACGGCAGGGCGAATTTCTTCCCCGTCGCCAGACTGAGGTAATCGATCCGCTCTTCCAGGGGCACGATCCAGCGGTTCAGCAGTTCCCGTGGACTGACAATCTGCCGCCCGAAGTCGTCAATCAGAAAGACGCCGCCGTTCGCCTTGATGTGCAGCGGAGCCTGATAAAAATTACCGGTGGCGCTGTACCGCAGGTCCAGCATCTCCAGGTTGAGTTCGCCACCGGTGATGATCACGGGCCGGCGGATCTTCCGCCAGCGCAGATCGATTGGGTTCTCGTTGAGCAGCCGGCTGCGTTCGGTCACCGGTCCCGTCGGCACCGCTGGTTCATCGGTGTCCGTGGCGGTATGCAGCGTGGGGTCAAACAGCGTGATGATGCTGTTTTCCGCCAACAGGGCATAAGGGACATAGATCTCGCCGCCGAAACGGTTGAGAAACCGTCCCAACCCCTTGGCAACCAGAGTTTTGCCGTTTCCCGGGGGACCGTGAATGAAAATCGACCGGCCGCTGCACACGGCGGGGCCAAGTTCGTTCAGCAGCCCCGGCCGCATGACCAGATCGTGAAACGCCGCGGTCAGCGATTTGGCGTCACAGTCCACGCCGGTCACGGTCTGCAGACTGCATTGCCGGACATAGGCTTCGAGCGAAACTGGTGCCGGACCCACGTAGCGGCATTGTTCGAAGGCGTCTTTGGCCCGGACGCGGCCCTGTTCTCCCAGGCTGAAGCGGTAGGAGGGGCGGCCGATGAGTTCGCCAGAGCTGACTTCCAGCAGCCGCTCGTCCTTCAAGAAGAGCAGCGCCTCGTCGACCACCGGAAATGGCAGACGCAGTTGCCGCGCGAGGTCGATGCCCAGCGCCGCCCCTTGGAGATACAACTGCTTCAGCACCAGATGACAGATCTGCATCAACGGCAGGCCACTGGCCGCGAGTGACACCGGAGCCACCGGAACGGCGACCTGGCCAGGAATGCCCGGGGTGGGTGCGGTTCCTGGGTTCAGGTGCGTCTGGGTGGTGGGTTGCGGGTCTGGACGGCGTCCTCCGGGGACCGCAGGCGCATTGAACAACTGCGAGTACAGGTCGCCGCTGTTGCGGGTGGCAGGTCGCGCGGGGGTCCGATCCATAAGAGATTTTCGATTTTCAAATTTGAATTTTCGATTGAACGGTCAATCGAATCGATTTCGCTTGTCCCGGCCGTCACGGGCGACGACCGGGAAGGCTGTTGATGTCCAGCGGCGCGCTCCGACTCCGACCTCCGATGAACCTCTGTTCAATCGAAAATCACAAATCGAAAATCGAGAATGCCACTCAGCTTCCCGCGCTGCTGGTGGTTGCCGAGTTGCCGCCGTTGATGAGCGGCACATACGGCAGGCGGGGCGAGGGGCTTTGGTCGAGGAAATCGCGGCGGATCTTCTCGGCTTCGACGCCCGAGCCGTCATACGGCTGGCAGATGCGAAGTTGGACAGGAGGCGCTCCCGCACCCACGATGTTGACAGCCGCGGCCTGTGCCGTGGCGACACGAACATCGCTGGCGGCCTGAGTGGTCGCAGCCTGCACATACGGCTGGCGGCGCTGTGGGGGGGCGTACTGCAGGATCCAGGTGAGATGGTGTCGTCCGGCAAGATTCAACTCGTTGGTTTCTGGATCAAAATGCTGGTCATACAGCGTCTGCGTGGTCAGCCAGCCCCGGTCGACCTGTGCATTCATGCTGGCCCGCATGTTGGTGCGGTCCTGCCAGCGGTAGGGATCGGGCCAGTTCGCATTCGTGTGGTAGACATGCACGAATGGCTCTTTCGGTCCGGTGGAACGCGGAGCCAGCGGCCACATCTTGCCGTCGTGATAGGACTGCCGGGAACCGGGAACGGTGGGTGACTGCGATGTGTACCACCGATTCCACCAGTGTTCGCCCGCCCAGACCGTGGAACTCAGGCCCAGCAGGGCGATCGGAGCCCAGCTCCATGTGCGCATCGAAAGCATGCCATCCCCCTACATCAGAACAATGTCCGGTGAGCGCGACGCGCCCGGCAGGCCAATCGCAATTTCCGGGTTGTGCAGAAAGTTCCGTCTTCTCTGTATCGGCAGGATGTGGCGGTTGTCATGAAGACGAGCGGCGCCGGCTTGGTGACCGAGGGCACACCGTTTAATGCCAGGCTCTCCGTGGTCCAGCGATCTATAGAACTGGCCAGTTCTAAAAGAGGAGATCAGAGACTCACCGGACGGCTTGCGCCGTACCGCTAATTTTGTAGCGGAAGGGCGCGAGCCCTCCGGTGAGCCAGCCGTCCAGCCGTGGCGTTGTCGCCAGTGCGATGCATCTGCCATGATAGGACGATGGGCACTCACCAGTTTGCCCGGTGCGTGATTCATGCTCTTTCCCTGCGAGGCGGGATGAGTTTCTCCGATCCCTTCATCAATCGCCCGGTGGGGACGACCCTGTTGACGCTGGCAATCATGCTGGCTGGCGGGCTCGGGTACATCATGCTGCCGGTTTCGCCGCTGCCGCAGGTCGATTCGCCCACGATCAGTGTGAGCGCCGCGCTGCCGGGGGCCAGCGCCGAAACCATGGCGTCAGCCGTCGCCAGTCCGCTCGAGAAGCAGTTCGGACGGATCGCGGGTGTCACCGAGATGTCGTCCACCAGCGGGCTGGGTTCGACGAGCGTGACGCTGCAGTTCGACTTGAACCGCAACATCGATTCTGCTGCCCGTGACGTGCAGGCGGCGATCAACGCGGCGCGGGGCCAGTTGCCCGCCAGCCTGCCCAACAATCCGACGTATCGCAAGTCGAACCCGTCCGACTCGCCGATCATGATCCTGGCGCTGACTTCGGAAACTTACACCAAGTCACAGATGTACGATGTGGCTTCCACCATCCTGCAACAGCGGTTGTCGCAGGTGCTGGGAGTGGGCCAGGTCTTCGCCGGCGGGGCCTCGCCGCCGGCGGTCCGGGTGGAAGTCAACCCGACCATTCTGAACAACTACGGACTGGGGATGGAGGACATCCGGACGACGCTGGCCGCGGCCAATGCCAACCGCCCCAAAGGCCAGCTTTCGGACGGCGCCCGGTCCTGGACGCTCAGCACGACCGACCAGTTGTTTGATGCCGACAAGTATCGCCCGCTGATCGTTGCCTACCGCAATGGCGCGCCGATCCGGCTGGGAGACGTGGCCGATGTGACCGACGCGGTCGAGGATGTGCGGACGACAGGCTTCGTTGACGGCAAGCCCGCGGTCACCCTCATGGTGTTCCGGCAGCCCGCGGCGAACATCATTTCCACGGTCGACCGGGTGCGGGCCCTGATCCCCCAGCTTCAATTGCAAATTCCCGCCGGCATCAAGCTGGCCGTCGTGTCCGACCGGACAACCACCATCCGGGCCTCCATCGAGGACGTCGAGTTCACGCTCATGATTTCCGTGGGCCTGGTGATCCTGGTGGTCTTCCTGTTTCTGCGGGATCTGCGGGCCACCTTCATCCCCAGTGTTTCGGTTCCCGTTTCGCTGATCAGCACTTTTGGCGTGATGTACCTGCTGGGGTACAGCGTCAACAACCTGTCCTTGATGGCGCTGACGATCGCCACCGGCTTTGTCGTGGACGATGCGATCGTGGTCATCGAAAACGTGTCCCGGCACATGGAGGCCGGCATGCCGACACTCGAAGCCACGCGCCTGGGCACGCGGGAAATTGGCTTCACGGTGTTCTCGATCAGCGTGTCCCTGATCGCCGTCTTCATTCCGATCCTGATGATGGGCGGAGTGGTGGGCCGCTTGTTTCGCGAGTTCGCGGTGACGCTGGCGGTGGCGATCACGATTTCCATGCTGGTCTCGCTGACCACGACCCCCATGCTGTGCGCGGCGCTCTTGAAGCCACATGCCGCCACGCGGCGCGGCTGGTTCTTCCGCATGACGGAATGGGTTTTGAACGGAATCACGGCGGCTTACAGGTACACGCTGATCGGCGTCCTGCGCCATCAGCGGCTCACCATGGTGGTGATGCTGGCCACCATCGCCCTGAACATTTATCTCTACCTGCATGCGGCAACGGGCTACTTTCCGCAGCAGGACACCGGCCGCATCACCGGCAGCATTGTCGCCGACCAGGGGGTGTCCTTCCGGGCCATGCGGGAATTGGTGAAGAAGTTCTCCGACACCGTGGGGTCCGACCCGGATGTCAATGGCGTGGTCTCCTTCGCGGGCGGCACCGGCGGCCAGGGGGGGGCCGGAAATTCGGCCAGACTGTTCGCCAATTTGAATCCCCTCAGCGGGCGAAAATCCACGGCCACCGAGGTCATTGACCGCATCCGGGCAAAAACATCCAAGATCGCCGGTGCCAATCTGGTGCTGCAGGCGGTGCAGGATGTGCGGGTGACCGGACGTTCGAGCAGCGCGCCCTATCAGTACAACCTGACCGGCGATCTCAAGGATCTCAACGAATGGGCTCCAAAGGTCCTGGAGGCCCTGCGCAAGATTCCGCTGCTGGTCGATGTGGTCAGCGACCAGCAGAACCGCGGTCTGCAGGTGGCCCTGACCCTCGACCGCGACGCGGCGATGCGCCTGGGAATCACCCCGCAAAGGATCGACGACGCGCTGTACGACGCCTTCGGGCAGCGGCAGGTGTCGACGATGTACCGCGACCGCAACCAGTACCGGGTCGTGATGATCGTCCAGTCTGATTTTTGGCAGAATCCAGACGGACTCAAGTCGTTGCATGTCCGCACGGACTCCGGCTCGCAGGTTCCACTGAGCGCCGTGGCTCGCTACGAACGCAACAACACCCCGCTCTCCGTGAGCCACTCGGGGGTGAAACCCTCGGTGACGATCTCCTTCGCCCTCGCCAAGGGGGCATCGCTGGGCGAGGCGGTCGAACGGGTGCAGGATGCGACCACCGCGATGGGCCTGCCAGAATCGATCGAGGGCCGGTTTTCCGGAACGGCCCAGGCCTTCAAGGCGTCGATGGCCGACCAGCCGTTGCTGATTCTGGCCGCGCTGATCACCGTCTACATCGTGCTGGGCATCCTCTACGAAAGTTACATTCACCCGATCACCATCCTGTCGACGCTGCCCTCCGCTGGCGTGGGCGCGCTGCTTGCATTGCGGTACTTCCAACTGGAACTGAGCCTGATCGCGCTCATTGGGATCTTCCTGCTGATCGGCATCGTCAAAAAGAATGCGATCATGATGATCGACTTCGCCCTGGAGGCCGAGCGGAAGCACGGGCTGGATCCGCAGGAGGCCATTTTTCAGGCGTGCCTATTGCGGTTCCGGCCGATCACCATGACCACCATGGCCGCGCTGCTGGGCGGACTGCCGCTGGCCCTTGGACAGGGAAACGGAGCCGAGCTGCGCCAGCCCCTCGGCGTGGCCATCGTGGGCGGCCTGATCTTCAGCCAGATGCTGACCTTGTACACGACGCCGGTGGTCTACATCTACATGGACCATCTGCGGCTCTGGTTCCTGCGCCGCGGGCATGCACGCGTGGAAGCCACCGGGTGGCATGGCGAACCGGCGAAAGCCGTCGCACCCGCGGCCATGTAGGTGGTCTGTAAATACGCCGGGTTCAAGTCCGCCACGGTGAGACGCCGACCACCCGGCAACTGCGAACATCCCGGTTGGTGGACGGGCAGGAAACCGTCCCACTAAACTCATCCTGTGACTGGGATGACTGGCGAAGTTCTGCATGTCAGGGAGCGGTATCGATGGGAGTGCTGGACCGATTTCGGCTGGACGGAAAGCGGCTGTTCATCACCGGCGGCAGCCGTGGCTTGGGCCGTGAGATGGCCCTGGCGATCGCCGAGGCCGGAGCGGATGTGGTGCTGGCGGGCCGCGAGATGGAAAGCCTCACCAAAACCGCTGACGAGATTCGGGCTCGCGGTCGCGAAGTGGCGATTGTCCAGGCGGATGTCGGCATTCCCACAGAGGCCGAGCGGGCCTGTCAGGAGGCGCTGACAAAACACGGTCCAATCGACATTCTGATCAACAACGTCGGTGGCCGGCGGATCGACATTCCCACCGTCGACCTGCCCGTGGAAAAGTGGCAGGCGATACTCGACCTGAACCTGACCAGCACCTTCCTCTGCACGCGGTTTATTGGCGGTAAGATGGTCAAACGCGGCAAAGGCCGGGTGATCAACATCGCGTCGGTGTCCGGTCTGATCGCCAACCGGGGCATCGGCGGCCGCAGCTACGAGACCAGCAAGGCCGCCGTGCTGGCCTTCACCCGCGCCACCGCCGCCGATTGGGCACCACACGGCGTGACCGTGAACGCCATCGCCCCCGGGGGTTTCATGACCGCCCCCAATGTTCGCTGGGCCTCGGAAAATCCGGGCATGATCGACAACTTCAAGGCCGCCATTCCAATGGGGGACTTCGGTCAGCCGGAAGACCTCGGCCCCCTCGCGGTTTACCTCGCCAGCGACGCCTCCCGCTACATGACCGGTGCGACGCTGGTGATCGACGGTGGTTACACGCTGTGGTAACGGCCAGCCGTTTTAAGCGGAAGGGCGCAAGCCCCTCCGGTGATAAATGGTTGACCGCACTATGTGAAAATCAATGGCCGGACGGCTTGCGCCGTGCCGCTAAGAATTGATGGTCGCCGCGGCCTCGGGCAGCTCTTCGTCCGCGTCTTCCTCTTCGTCATCGGGTTCGTAGACGCCGATCAGGTCGTAATCTTGGCGAGCCTCGATGACCACCGGGACAAACTTGCCAATTTCCAAGCCTTCGCCGCGGACATAGACGTTGCCGTCGATTTCCGGGGCGTCGGCATAGGTTCGGCCGAGCCACGTGGTCTCGTCGATCTGCTCGTCAATCAGCACGTCCAGCTCATAGCCGACGAGCGAGTCGCCGAACTCGAAGGCGATTTCCTGCTGCAGCGCCATCAGTTCGTCGCGGCGGGCGTTCTTGACCTCTTCCGGCAGATGTCCATCCAGCTTGACCGCCGGTGTGTCGGGCTCCAGCGAATAGGTGAAGACCCCCATCCGCTGAAACCGGGTCTCCGCCACGAACTGCTTGAGTTCTTCGAACTGTGCGTCGGTTTCGCCGGGGAAGCCGACGACGAAGGTGGTCCGCAGCACGAGATTGGGGATCCGTTCCCGCAGCTTGGTGACCAGTTCGATCGTCTGGGCGCTTTTCACCCGTCGCTGCATCCGCTTGAGGACCGGGTCGCTGATGTGCTGCAGCGGCATGTCCAGATACGGGATGATCTTCGTCGAGGCGGCAATCGTGTCGATCAGCTCATCGGTGAAGTTGATCGGATACAGGTACATCAGCCGGATCCAGTCCAGCCCTTCGATCTTCTCCAGTTCCTTCAGCAGTTCGACCAGGCGGACTTCGCCATACAGGTCCATGCCGTAATAAGTCGTGTCCTGAGCCACGATGTTCAGTTCGCGGACTCCGTCACCCACCAGTTCGCGGGCCTCTTCGAGGACCATTTCGATCGGCTTGGTGACATGCTTGCCACGCATCATCGGGATCGAGCAGAAGGTGCAGGTCCGGTCGCAGCCTTCCGAGATCTTGAGGTAGGCGAAGTGCTTGGGGGTGATCCGCAGGCGGGCACGGTCATCCATCGCCTTGATCGGCGCGGGGCGGAACACGGACCGCTGCTCTTTCATTCCGCCAATCAGATGATCGGCCACGCGGGTGATCTCTTCGCGCCCGAACACGCCCACCACATGGTCGATTTCCGGAATTTCTTCCAGCAATTTTCCGCCCAGCCGTTCCGGCAGGCAGCCGGCGACGATCACGCCCCTGGTCCGGCCCGCCCGCTTCAGGTCGAGCATCTCATGGATGACCGACTTCGATTCCTGGCGCGAGCTTTCGATGAAGCCACAGGTGTTGACGATGACGAAATCCGCGCCATCCGGGTTCGACACGAGGGCGTATCCGTCGATCGTCAACGCACCCAGCATCCGTTCGCTGTCGACGAGGTTTTTGGGGCAGCCGAGGCTGATGAAGGCGTACGTTCCCTTGGCCCGCGCAGCATCGTCTTCGGCACCGGCGGAGGCGGCCACGTCTGGCTGTGGCGGAGACAATTCGACAATCGGAAGCTGCTGCATGAAACTCTCGCGTGACTGAACTTCTAACGGCAATCTGAATTCTAGCCGAATGCCGCGTGCCAAACCAACTGGCATTTTTCCCATGGGGCAATTGCCATGCGAACGGCCTGGTCCACGGTTCCATGCCGACAATCCGGTCAATCCATGGCCGGTTGCGGCGCGCTCCCGAAAGGCTTACTGCGATCCATGAGGCCGCCGCGGACCCGACTGCAACGAGCGCCGCATGCAAGGCGTCGAACAGAAGCTGCAGACTTGTCAGACGTCGTTGGCCAACAATTATTCTCGACTTTCAGAGCGGCGGTCGAGAAAAATCATTTTACTGTGACATTGAAATCTGAAATCTGAGGTGTCCGACAAAAGTTGATCTCAAATCTCAAATTTCCTGACCGTCACGGTTTTTGGGGGCGGGTTCCGTCATGGAGATGGAGGTGGACAGGATGAAAAGGATGGTCGAGGATCAGGATAAGGATCTGTTTGTGCCGGCGTTCCATGAAATCATCCTTGCTGATCCTCTCACATCCTTCCAATCCTGTCCCAAAATCCTCACTCACGACAACTGGCCGGCCCCCCAAAATCCGTGATGGTCAGGAAATTTGCGTGAGACTGATCTCGAATCTCAATGGCTGCACTGCACCCGTCATCTGCGGAAAATCGGCAGGTAGTTGTTGGGCATCTGCAGGACGAGGCAGGCCATGGCGGTGCCGTATTCGGTGCAGTGCTGCGGATCGCTCCAGCCGCCGTCGCGGGACTGCCGACTGACAAGCTCTTCGCGAATCGCCGGATACCAGCGCATCCAGTGGTCGCCGCCGGCATGCCACATCGCCTGCACCGCATAATAATGACCGTAAAAATAATGGGCTTCCTGGCGGAAGATCGCCCCTTCGGGGATCGACTCCATCAGGTAGTTCAAGCCACGCTCGATCTCTGGCCCCTCATAGAGCCCCGCGCTGTACAGGGCCACCACGCCCGCCGCCGAACGGGGGAAGATGCTGTGCCGGTTGGTCCGCAACTGGTACTTGAAGCCGCCGTCGGCATTCTGCGAATCCTTCACGTACTTGATGCAGGCGTCGACAGTGGATTTTGGCACCTCAATGCCGGCGTTGCGGGCGGCACGGAGCGCCATGATCTGGCAGACGGTCACCGAAATGTCGGCGTCCTTGCGCTGCGGGTAGTACCGCCACCCACCCTCACGGTTCTGGGTGGTGATGATCAGATTCACCGCCAGTTTCAGTTTTTCCTTGATCTCACGGCGGGGCGTCGTGCCATAGACTTCGGCCAGAAACAGCGTGGCAAAGCCGTGCCCATACATCGGCCCGTGCGAACGGCTTTCCGTCGAGTTGATGAACCCCGCCGGATCGGTGGAATTCAACAGGAACTGCAACGTGCGCTCGACCACGGCCCCATACTTGCCGCGTCCCGGCAGATGGCCGGCGGAGAGGTAGGCCAGCCCGCACAGGGCGGTCACCCCCACGTCGTCGCGGTAAATCGCCGAGCCATAGGCTCCGTTGGGACGCTGCACGGCGGAGAGATAATCCAGCCCGCGGGCGATCGCCGCCTGCGTGGCTGGAGTCATCAACTGCTTTGCCGAGAGTTCCGTCGAATCTTTGACCGGCCCGCCGGTACGGACCGCGGGCTCCGGTGGCTGCGTCTGCGCGGGCAGCAACACCGCGGACCAAGCCACAATGGCCATCAATCCCACGCATCTCGACATCGAACCGCTCCGAACACCGAATTCACTTCGCCGCCTTCTTGGTGATTTTCTTGGTGGCTTTTTTGGTCACTTTCTTCGCGGCCGCCTTGGCGGCCTTCTTCACGGCCGCTTTTTTCACGGCCTTCTTGCCGGCCCCCGCACCAAAAATCTCATCCCAGCCTTTGGAAAACTTTTCGCTGGTGCCGGTATGGACTGTATACCCCGTCATCGCTTCTCCCTCGTTTCAAATCCTGCCTGAACACCGTCCGCGCCGCCAACGCTTCCCCTGACTCAAACGGTTCGAAAGTTAACCACGAATTTGCACGAATCTTACGAATTACACGAATCATCAACCGGCTTCGCATCGCGAGTGACGGAATCATTCTCGTTGTCATTCGTGTCATTCGAACTATTCGTGAAAATTCGTGGTCCCTCGTCTCGTCCCCTGTGTTCGGGCTCCGAGTCGCTCATTGAAAGACAACCTCCGTCACCCGCGTCACCCACCAACGACCAATTTGTCAATTGTCATTTGTCATTCATTGGTCATTAGGACATTGGTCATTGCTTCATTCCCTCCTACCCATTGTACCGATGCTTCTCCACCAGATCCCAGTCGATGTCGATTCCCAGCCCCGGCCGGTCGGTGATGGTCGTCACCGGGCCGACGATGGACACCGGGTTCTTGGCGATGCGGAACTGATGGTAGTCTGGCCCCAGGATGTCGCCGGGGTACTTTTCAACCTGGATGTTTTCGCAGCCGATGACGAGGTGCATCATGGCCGCGGTGGCCACGTCCCACTCCAGGTTGGAGCCGATGCCGCAGGCGACGCCGTGTGCCGCGGCGTAGTCGCAAATCTCCTTGGACTTGCGGATTCCGCCGTTCTTGCCCGGATAGAGGCTGATGATGTCGCAGCATTCGTTGCGGATCAGCTCTTTGGCATGGATCAGGTTGAAACAGATGTCGTCCGCCATCACCGGTGGCTTGGTCTCTTTCCGCACGCGGGCGAGGGCCGCATAGTCGCCGTCGGGGGTCGGCTGTTCGACGACCGCCAGGTTGCAGTCTTCCAGCTTGTTGATGCAGTAGATCGCGGTGTCGGCATCCCAGCCACAGTTGGCGTCGACCATGAGTTTCCGGTCCGGGCCAATGACTTCGCGCACGAGTCGGACGCGCTCGATGTCCTTGGCGGCCTCGCCCCCCACCTTGACCTTGATGTAATCGAACCCCTCCGCCACGAGTTCGGCGGCGCGTTTCTGGGCGCGTTCCGGCTCATAGGCACCCATCGAAAACCGGCAGCGGACGGACAGCGGCCGCTTCGCCCCGCCCAGCAGTTCGTACACCGGCTTGTTTGCCGCGCGGCCCTGAATGTCCCAGCAGGCCATCTCGAGGGCAGCCTTGGCGAACCAGTTGTGGGCGCAGGCCCGCTCCATCCGGTTCTCGATCGTCTGCAGGTCGTGCGGGTCGCAGCCAAGCAGCACTGGGGTGAAGATCTTGTCGATCAGGGCCTTGGTGCCCCACACCGTTTCGCCGCTCCAGCGGGGCATCACCGTCGCCTCGCCCACCCCTTCGTGTCCGTCATCGGTGCGAATCCGCACCAGCACATAGGGCGACGTGTTGTGAACCCCCAGCGCCGTGATCATCCGCCGCTCGGGCTTGAGGGGGATCTCGACGGCAAAGGTTTCGATCGACTTGATTTGCATGTCCGGTTCCAGCTCGGCTCAACGGGTCAACAGGAATATGGTGTGAGGTCGAAGTGCTCCTGTCGGCTGATTTGAGGTGGCACGCAAAGTCGCAAAGGCGCAAAGAAAGGGACGGAAGGCAACACCCGCGTGAAATCGGGACACCGCCAGCGGATCAAGAATGAGCGTCAGCGAAGATCCGCGATAGGTGTGCCGATTTCACGCAATTAAAATGTCTCACTATTGGATTTGGATTCTCAATAGGGAACGCCACTTCCTTTGCGTCTTTGCGTCTTTGCGCCTTTGCGTGCCACCCCTTTTTCTATGACAGGTTCAGTCTCGACCGCACGGAATGAACTCGACGAGGCGCAGATCACTTATAGTGCCCGCGCTGACGGAGTTGAATGCCACAGATCAAAAGTTGCCGACAAGATCGCCGGAGAGTCGCGGCAACCATGATGTGACGTTTTCATGGCGCGGGCTTCGCCCGGAACCAAACACCCCGGAGTAGCATCGTCTGCCCCAAGGGGGCAAAATTCGATAGCCCAGGGCGAAGTTGGCATCGCCAACGGAGCCCTGGGTGCAGCGACAACAAACGACAGAGCCCCAATCGGGGCGTGACCAATGTTGTTTGTTGGATGCTGAATGAATCTCACCCCGTTGGGGCTCCCTTCCTCGCTCCGACTCCGACCCAGGGCTCCGCCGACATTCGTCGGCTGCGCCCTGGGCTGTCGAATCCTGCCCCGTTGGGGCGGTTGGCCCGAGTCTGACCAGTAGCAAAACCTGCGATTGAGCACTGATTTCCAGCCCGCGCTGGCGAAATCGTAGCGGCGCGCAAACAACCTGACGGTTATTCGTACAAATGAGCTGAATTACACGAATCATCTACCGGCTTCACATCGCGAGTGACGAGATCCATCGCGTTGTGATTCGTGTCATTCGCCTTATTCGTGAAAATTCGTGGTTCCTCTTCTCGTGCTCTAGGACCGACACTGGCTCTCAATGCGGCACGCGGACTTTGCTGGCGATCTGCAGGATCAGGCTCTTGGCGCGGGCGCGGTGCTTTTGCCGCGACAGGCCGCGGCAGATGACGCGGTGGGCCAGCGAGGGCACCAGCAGCCGTTTGATGTCATCGGGAACCGCGAAGTCACGGCCTTCGATGAAGGCCAGGCTCTGGACGGCGCGATACAGGGTCAGCGCCCCGCGCGTGCTGACACCCAGCGCCATCTCCTCGTGTTCCCGCGTGGCGGAGACGATGTCCAGCATGTAGTCATTCAGCGAATCTTCGACGCGGACTTTTCGCACCTCGGACTGCAGCTCGCGCACCTGTTCGGCGGTCATCACCGGGCTCACCCGCTCCACCGGTTCCCCTTCCCGGTGGCTCGTCAGCACCTGCCGTTCCACGGAGCGGTCGGGATAGCCGACTTCGACGCACAGCATGAACCGGTCCAACTGGTTCTCGGGCAGCGGGTAGGTTCCCTCGAATTCCAGCGGATTCTGCGTGGCCAGCACGAAGAACGGCTGGTTCAGCGGGAACGTTTCCCCGTCGATCGACACCTGCCCCTCGCTCATCGCCTCCAGCAGGGCGCTTTGCGTGCGGGGGGTGGTGCGGTTGATCTCGTCGGCCAGCAGCACATTGGTGAACACCGGACCGGGCCGAAATTCGAATTCCCCCGTGTTCGGCAAAAACACGCTCGAGCCCAGGATGTCGCTGGGCAGCAGGTCGGGGGTGAATTGGAGGCGCTTGAACTGGCAATTGATTGACTTGGCCAGGGCTTTGGCCAGCACGGTTTTGCCGACACCCGGCGCATCCTCAATCAACACATGGCCGCCGGCGAGCAGGGCGACCACCGCCAGCCGGATCGGCTCGGGCTTTCCCAGCAGCACTTTGGCGATATTGGCTTCAAGCGCTCCGACTAAGGCACGGTGTTCAGCGGGCACGCAACGCTCCGGTGGCTGGCGAAAAAGGAACACGCAGGCTCTGAAGTGCGGCGCGACAATTCAGACATGTTTGGTCAACGAATGGCAACAATCATGAATCGATGCAATCGAATACAGCATCCCCTCACTTCGCGTCGGGAACAAGGCTGACCTTGTCGGCGGTGGGAAAATCCGCCGGAATTGGCAGCGTGACTTTTCCCGTCGCCGCCCATTCGCTGCCCCGCGCCACCACGGTGATGAACCCCACGCAGCGGATGGCCACCAGATCATTGCCGCCGGTGTGCCCCAAAACGGTGGTGAACACGCGGCCTTTGCCATAGGGGATCCACCAGATCATCGGTTCGTGCGCCCCGGTTCCACCCTTGTCCTTCGAGGAAAACGCGGTTCCCAGAATGTGCATGTTCTCGGCGGGACCGCGCTGGCCGTGATAGAGTTCGTCATCGGCATGCATCCACAGCTTGGGCATCCCCTTCATGACCGGATGCTCGGCATCGCGGACCTCCACGGGGTACTCGTGCTGCGGCCCATGCCCGGCACCAGGTCCATCGCCCTTAAGAATCCGGCTCAGCGCTCCCTGATCGTCGAGGATCACCCGTTCGCCGAATTTGTTGTCGCGCCAGCCCAGGCCGATCATTTTGTTCCATTCCGGCCATTCCGGAAAGGCGTTGTTGGCCGCATGCACAATGACCAACCCGCCGCCGCCGACGATATAGGCTTCGAGGCTCTTGCGGACCGGTTCGGGCCACAACTGGCCGTTGTAGTTGCTCAGCACGACATCATATTTGGCGAAGTCGGGGCGGAAGGCGTCCCACGCGGCCGGTTCGGCCTTGGCGGGAGGGCTGGTCACGACATCGACCTTGAAGCGTCCCGTCTTTTCCAGATCGCCCTTCATCAAGGGGGTCATCGCCTGCCAGTTGTGGTTGTTCTGGCCGTCGACAATCAGGAGCTTGAGCGGTTCGGCGGCTTGAGCCTCGTTGACGGACAATGCCCACAGGCCGCACACCAGGGTGAGGCCAACAATTCGCCAGGCCAGCATGAATCACCGCCTCCGGGACGCGTTTGGGAGAGGTCGAGCAACGCGCGAGCAGCGATTACAAACCCCGCACGCAGCGATGTCAAGGCAGCGTCGTGCGCTAAAGGCAGTCGGCGTGGCGCAAGGGCACTGGTCATCCAGTGTTCACCCATGGATTCACTGTCCGTACGCACTCGAGATGCCCACCTTCACAGTCGACGCTTTCGCGTCTCCACGTCAAACATGAGGTAGATGCGGCAGTTAAACATGTCGAAAATGAACGGGGGGCGCATGTCTGACAGGTGGCGCACGTCTGATGGGGGGCGCACGTCGGATGGTCCTCTGAGCCAGCGTCTGGAACGTGTCCGCGCACTTCCCGTTGCGGTTCGGCGACATGCTTCAATGGACGGCTGTTCGCTCCAGCGTGGAGACAGACTCTGCCCCGTCACCGCTGTTGGACATTCGCTCGCGAGAGGCATCTACGAGAGCGCCGTCGCGAACCGCCAAAGAGCGGCGAATTCCAGGGGCTTAACCGACACCTGATGTCCACAGTCGATGGCGCAATGAGATGTGGCAAAGGTGCAATGCGCGGATCTGCCCGCTTTCTTGAGCAAAGTGGCAACCTCCGTCTCCGCGGGATCAACGATTATCCCATGGGCCTGTCGGCCGGCGTGAGGGCAACACAGATGAAAATCCAGCAGAAGTTCACAATCTCACCGACAACCTGCCGTCTCGCAACCCGGATCCGATGAACTCTCGCAGCGTATTCAAGGAGTCCTCGCGCGAAAGCTGCATCGATACATTAGTACACTTCCCATGCTCGACGCATGACGGCCAGGCGTCAAGTGGATTTGTGAAATTTTGTCAAAATTAGGCGACTCCCCTTTCTCGGTCATGCGAGTGGGCGGGCACGGCGTCACGGTCCTGCCCTCCCAACGGGGCAGGATTCTCAACCAGCCTCGCGCGACAATCGTCAACGTCGTGATCATGATCATTGGCCTGGTTCGCGAAAAACAGACCAGACGGATATCCTTTGTTGTGGCATCTAACGCACACTGAGGCCGGGGCGTCCGACAGCAACCTCACATCCCGGCTCTCGCGGAACGGCTCATCGGATGGACGGGCGGCAATGCTTGTCATGCAGCCATGTTCCATCCCACTTTCTGGAAACCTCCGCCCCATCTGCAGGACTCCATTGATGACCACGCATCCAAGGTTGAATTCGACTCTGTGTCTGCTGTTGTCGTTGCTGGCGTCCGTGGCCGTTGCGGCGGAAGAGCCAGGGCAGAAGGCCGGGGCCACTGCTCGCGTCCTCCCGTTCCATGGCTATGACCGGGCCATCGAATTGAAGCGCGGCAGTGCGCGGGCCGTTCTGTCTCCCCAGGCCGGGGGACGCGTGCTGCAGTTCACAGTCGATGGCAAGGACGCGATGTTTCTGGAGGACGCCGAGAAGGCCTGGCAGCCCGGCAAGCCGACCTCGGCGTCCGCGGGCCGCTTTGATTATGGTCCGGAACTTACTGTGATTCCCCACCCCGAACTGTGGTCCGGAGACTGGACGGGAGAAATCACAGGGATGAACTCCGCCAAGCTGACGAGTCCCAGGGCCGAGAAAGCCGGCATCCAGTTGACCCGCGAGTTTATGCTGGATTGCGACGAGAGGCGCGGAAACGATGCTCCGTCTCACCTGGTCTGCAAACAAACGATTCACAACATTTCCAAGGAGATCCGGGAGGTCTGCCACTGGGGACGGTCCTTTTCGCCTGGTGGCGGGATCTGCGTGATTCCGCTCGGCGACCGGCCAAGCCGGTTCCCGTCCAAGTATGCGATGTATGAAGACAGCGCGGTCATCAATGTCCGAAACGTTGACGACAAGATCCGCGAACGAGACGGCTTTTTGGAAATTCTGGCACCACCCCGCAAGCCGAAATTGGGGTTCGACGCGACCGGCGGCTGGCTCGGCTACCTGATGCCGAATGGCACGGTTTTCATCAAGCGGTTCGCCGTCTATCCAGACCGCGTTTACAACGAAGCTGCCGGCCTGACACTTTCTGTCTGGTATCCCACGGGTCCCCGAATTGAACTCGAACCGATTGGTCCCAAAGAACGACTGCAGCCGGGGCAATCCGCGTCGTTCACCGAGGACTGGTGGCTGCTGCCGTTCCCCTTTCCCAAGGAGGGGCAGCCGATCGACCTGCGTGCCCTTGACGCCCTGGTGCAGAGCCAATTTGCGGCACCATAACGATCTGGAACCCAGGCGATTCTGCTTCATGAGCGTGAACTATCAGGCGATCCAGGGAGACCGGCAGCCGGCTCTGCTGACTCATGCGGAGCTGGCCGCGGTTTGTGAAGAATGGCGGCGGCAGGGTGACAGGCTGGTCTTTACCAATGGGTGCTTCGATGTGCTGCACGAAGGCCATTTGGAACTGCTGACCACCGCCCGCCGAAGCGGCGACCGCCTGATTGTCTGCCTGAATGCGGATGAGTGGATCACACGGCACAAGGGGCGGGGACGGCCTTTGCAAACGGCTTCAATCCGGCTCGCGGTGGCCCATTGCTTGTCACGGGCTGACCTCTCATTGATCTTCACGGCGGAAACCGTGGAAGGCCTGCTGGCGGTGATCAAACCCGCTGTCTACCTGATCGGTTCGGACTATCGAAATCAGACGATTCTCGGCGCCGAACACTGCGGTGAAGTGAGGATCATGGAGCGACTGCCGGGTGTCAGCACCACGTCGCTGATTGCCAATGCCAGCAATGCCGATACGGTGCTTGAGCATGCAGGCCGGCAGCCACGGGTCGACCAACCTGGTGAATGACGAACGCATGCGATTCAGCAGTCCATCGCGGCGGCGCAGCGAACACGCAGAGGCTCACGCGGTCTGAGCCACCGTGTTAAAGTAGAGCGATCTGAAGGCCTTCATTGGCGGGTCGGGGTTGCAGCCTGTGGCTGTCGCCCCAGCAACCGCCTGCCACTTTCCAAAAGACTGGATCCATGCATCGAGTTGGTCTGGCGATGACGGTGTTGCTGCTGGTGCCTTGGGTGGCGCAGGCGGCCCCTGTCGCGGAAGAGATTCCGCGCCTGATGGAGAGCTGTTTTGGCTGTCACGACAGCGCGACGGCCGAGGGTGGGCTCGATCTCACCGCCCTGCGGTTCGACCTGCGTGACCCAGCGCTGCGCGAACGTTGGACCCGCATTCACGACCGCGTGGAACAGGGTGAAATGCCGCCGAAGGGCAGCGATTTTTCGCCAGAACATCGCCAAGAACTCACAAAGCATCTCGCGTCCGCCATTCACGAGGCCGATCATGCCGACGTGGCGGCTTCCGGACGCGGCCCGCTCCGCCGGCTGAATCGTGATGAGTACGAGCAAAACCTCCGCGACGTGCTGCAACTTCCCAACCTCGACATTCGGGACCTGCTTCCAGAGGACCGGGAGGGGTTGCGGCTCAACAAAACTTCCGCCGCGCTGGACATCTCGCGGGTGCAGTTGATGGCGTATCTCGATGCCGCCGAGGCGGCGCTGCGGGAGGCGATGGCCCGTGGCGTGGCTCCGCCAGAAGCGAAGAAACTTCGCGTCATCGGTACAGGTCTGTTCCCGGAGCGGGCCACCTTCGGCGAGCGCGAGGCGATGTTTTTCGCCAAGCATGACAAGGCCCTGGATGCCAAAGAGCTGGACAAACCGGGGGCAGACCCCGCCATCGAACTCGCACTGTTTCGCTCTGCCCACTGGCCGTACTATGGGTATCCCGGCGGATTCGTGGCGACCATTGCTGGTGAGTACAAAGTTCGCTTCTCTGCGAGGGCTGTGCTGCAGCTCACAGGGTTTGAACTCAAGCCCGCCGTGCAACCCGTGCCGATGACCTTTCGTGCCCGCAAGCCCTCTGGCCCCGATGTTTCCGGCGATGTGCGGGCTACCGGCGGCATGCTGGATATTCAGCCACAGGTCGCGACCTACGAAACCACCATCCGTCTGCGAGAACGGGAGACGTTCGAGTACAGCCTGCTGGGCCTGCCCGTGCCCCTGGCGCGAAACGTCAGGGGCGGGCCGCCGACGTATCGCTACCCTCCGTTTCCAGATGGAGGGCAACCGGGCGTGGCCTTTCAGTGGCTCGAAATCGAGGGGCCGCTCCCACCGGAAACCTGGCCGCCGCCGTCGCATCAAGTGCTGTTTGACACTCTCGGAGTCGATGTCGCTTCCACTGTGCCGCGTGACGATGCGAAACGGCTGTTGCGGCGGTTCGTGACACTGACCTCCAGAGCCCCGGTCCCTGAAGAGGTATTGCTGAAGCTGGAACTGCTGGTCCTCCAGCAACTCGACAAACAGCAGCCTTTGGCGGAAGCATTGTTGACCGGGTACAAGGCCTTTCTTTGTTCCAGCCACTTTCTGTACCTTCGCGAGCCCGAGCAGGCGGAGGATCACCATGCCATCGCGGCGCGGCTCTCGCAGTTCCTCGTCAACACCCGCCCGGACGCCACGCTGTTGGAGCTGGCGTCGAAGCAGCAACTTCGCGATGCCCCGACGCTGCGGCGCGAAACAGAACGGCTCATTGCCAGCGACGGCTTCGAGCGGTTTGTCAAAAGCTTCACCGATTACTGGCTCAGCCTTCGCCATATTCGGCGGGATGACCCCGATGTCCGGCTGTACCCTGAATATCGCTTCGACGATTACCTCGTGGAGTCGATGGAGCGCGAGACCCGCGAGTTTTTCTCGACAATGATTCGCGAGAACCTTTCCGCCAGGAGTCTGGTGGCAGGCGATTTTGTATTCGCCAATGACCGGCTGGCCCGCCACTACCAGCTATCGCCAATGAGCGGTTCAGCCCTGCGTCGAGTCGCACTGCCCGAAGGCAGTCCGCTCGGGGGATTGTTGACTCAGGGGGCGATCTTGAAAGTCTCCGCGAACGGGACTTCGACATCGCCGGTGGTTCGCGGGGCCTGGGTGATGGAACGCCTGATCGGTCAGCCACCGCCGCCTCCGCCACCGAGCGTCCCGGCGGTGGAGCCCGACATCCGCGGTGCGAAGACCATCCGCGACCTGCTCGCGCTGCACACCAAATCCGCCACCTGTGCCGGCTGTCATGCCCGCTTCGACCCGGTGGGGCTGGCCCTGGAGAATTTCGATGTCATGGGAGGCTGGCGCACACGCTATCGCGGAATCGAGCAGGGGGATAAGGTGGCCGGGATCGACCGCGCCGGACACGACTTCCTCTACACTCTGTCCGAACCCGTCGACGCCCGTGGCTCACTTCCCGATGGCCGTGCCTTCCAGAACATTCGGGATCTCAAGGCAATCCTCGCCGCAAATTCACGCCAGCTCGCCCGCAACCTGCTCTCTCAGTTCACGCTGTATGCCACCGGAACTCCCACCCGGTTCTCTGACCGTCGCGAGATCGAGTCGATCCTGGATGCCTGCGCCGAAAATGATTATCGCGTGCGCGACCTGATCCTCGGGCTCGTGCAAAGCCGGATTTTTCTTGGAGAGGCGGGCTGCCGACCATGAGTTCCCACCGACGTTCTCGCCGCCATTTCCTGCGTGCCGCCGGTGTGACGCTGGCCTTGCCGCTGCTCGACTGCATGCAACCGGCGTTCTCGCAGACGGCAGCCACGCCGCCACCAAAGCGGATGCTGCTGATCTCCAACAACCTCGGGGTGTTGCCAAAGCCGTTCTTCCCGGCGGCGACGGGGCGCGAGTACGAATTGTCACCCTATCTGTCGGGGCTGGCCGATTTCCGCCATGAGTTCACGGTCTTGAGTGGCCTTTCCCATCCGGGCGTGGCCGGGGGACACAGCACGGAGAACTGCTTCCTCACCGCCGCCCGCGGTCCCACCAAAAGCGGCTTTCGCAATCAGATCTCGCTGGACCAGTTCGCCGCGGAGAAACTTGGCCCGGTGACCCGGTTCCCCACCCTCAATCTTGGCGTGAACATCGACAAGGCCAACCGCAGCCTGGCGTGGACGCGCGACGGCGTTTTGTTGCCGGCCGAAGACCGGGCCTCGGTGTTGTTCGAGCGGATGTTTGTGCAGGGCGATGCAGCGGCAGTACAGCGACAGCTTCAGCGCCTGGAGGAGCGGGGCAGCATTCTTGATGCGCTGCTGGACGAAACGGCCCATTTCCGTCGCGACCTTGGCCGCGACGACAGATCGCGGCTGGACCAGTACCTCACGTCGGTTCGCGAAGTGGAAGAGCGCCTGCAGGCCGCCCGCGAATGGGAGCAGCGGCCGAAGCCACAGGCGACGCAGTCACCGCCCGTTGACATCCACGACAACAAGCTGTTCTTCGAAAAGTTCGACCTGATGCTCTCGATGGCGCAGATCGCGCTGGAGTCCGATTCGACGCGGATCGTCACGCTGATGCTGGATGCCTTCGCCACCCCGGTGTTCCAACTCAAGCCGGAACAGAATACGACCGACGGCTACCACAATTTGAGCCACCACGGTCAGGCGGAGGACAAGGTGCGGCAGCTTGAAGATGCGGACCGGAAGCAGATGGCCCTGCTGCACAAACTTCTGGGCCGTCTCGCCAGCCGGCGGGATGGAGACCAACGGCTCCTCGACAGTACACAGATTTTGTACGGCAGCAACATGGGTGACTCCAACACGCACGACAACACCAACCTGCCGATTCTCGTGGCCGGCGGTGGCTTCCGCCACGGGCAGCACGTGGCCTTCAAACACGATGACAACAAGCCCCTGTCCAACCTGTTTGTCACGATGCTGCAACAGATGGGACTGGAGGTTGAATCCTTCGGTTCGAGTACGGGGACGATTCGTGAACTTGTTGGGGACGCAGGATGAGGCCTGCCGCTTTCATTTGAGCGGAACGGCGCAAGCCGTCCGGTAAGCGAGGACCGACCCGTGGTGGCTCACCGGAGGGCTCGCGCCCGGCCGCTTCCATTTGAGCGGAACGGCGCAAGCCGTCCGGTAAGCGAGGACCGACCCGTGGTGGCTCACCGGAGGGCTCGCGCCCGGCCGCTTCCATTTGAGCGGAACGGCGCAAGCCGTCCGGTGAGTGAGGACCGACCCGTGGTGGCTCACCGGAGGGCTCGCGCCCGGCCGCTTCCATTTGAGCGGAACGGCGCAAGC
>JAKFUF010000237.1:25085-37367 GCA_021732845.1 Planctomycetaceae bacterium
GGCTCGCGCCCGGCCGCTTCCATTTGAGCGGAACGGCGCAAGCCGTCCGGTGAGTGAGGACCGACCCGTGGTGGCTCACCGGAGGGCTCGCGCCCGGCCGCTTCCATTTGAGCGGAACGGCGCAAGCTGTCCGGTGAGTGAGGACCGACCCGTGGTGGCTCACCGGAGGGCTCGCGCCCGGCCGCTTTCATTTGAGCGGAACGGCGCAAGCCGTCCGGTGAGTGAGAACCGACCCGTGGTGGCTCACCGGAGGGCTCGCGCCCGGCCGCTTCCATTTGAGCGGAACGGCGCAAGCCGTCCGGTGAGTGAGGACCGACCCGTGGTGGCTCACCGGAGGGCTCGCGCCCGGCCGCTTCCATTTGAGCGGAACGGCGCAAGCTGTCCGGTGAGTGAGGACCGACCCGGAGGGCTCACCGGTTGTCGTCCCAATCCATCGTGGTGTCGGCTTCAGCCGACGACCGAAAACGATTTTTCCGAGCCAGTGTGCTTTCGACCAGCACCAACTTTTGAGGGAACGCTCTTCGAGAGGGGGCACCAGTCAGCAGATTTTTTCGAGGCTTTCCCGCATCGCGGTGTGCGGGCCAGAGATCACGGGGCCGAGGGCGGCACCGAAGCGGATGGCGAAGCGGCGGGAGCGGTGATTCGCATACCAGCGTCGCTTATGGGGATCCGTCGAAAACCGTCGCTTCCGAGTGCCGTCGGGCATGGCGCATTCAGCAGAGATTTGGCAATCGTTCCAATCTGACGGATTCTACATCGAGCGTTTCCCCCTTCGCGGACCAGAAAATCCTGCCTTGCACGAAAGTGCCGCTTTTCGGGAAGATTTGACACGAACGTAGCGTGGGCTTTAGCCCACGTTACATGGAGTCTCGCTCGCGGAAGAAGCTCACGGTCGAGGAAGTCGCGCCACACAGTCAAGAATCAACAGCGGAGTCCATGGATGGACATGTTTGCAGTGCAGGGAGGCGTCCGTCTGCGGGGTCGCGTGGCTGTCAGTGGAGCCAAAAACGCCGCGTTGCCAATCATGGCGGCGGTGCTGGCCTCACGCGGTCCAGTGACGCTGAACGGTGTGCCACGGCTGGTGGATGTCCGGACGCTGTCAGCACTTCTGCAGGCACTGGGGGTCTCCGTCGGTGAGCGCGATCCCGATGTCGACGTACCGGCCGGCAGCACCCTTAAGCTTCAAGTCACGGATGAGCGGCCGTGCGTCGCCGAGTATGACCTGGTCCGCAAGATGCGGGCCAGCATCTGCGTCCTGGGGCCGCTGGTTGCACGAAGGGGCAAAGCCTGTGTGTCACTTCCCGGAGGCTGCAACATTGGTGACCGGCCGGTGGATCTGCACCTGAAGGGGCTGGCTGCGCTGGGGGCCGAGATTCGCATCGAACGCGGATACATCCATGCGCAGGCCAGCCGCCTGCGCGGGGCGGCAATTTATCTCGGAGGCCCGTTCGGCAGCACTGTCACGGGCACCTGTAACGTGATGACGGCGGCGACGTTAGCACGCGGCGTCACCACCATTGAGGCGGCGGCCTGCGAACCGGAAGTTGTCGACTTGGGGATTTTTTTGAAGGCGATGGGTGCCCGGATCGACGGGTTGGGAACGCCGTTCCTCACCATCGAAGGGGTTGAAGAACTGCATGGAGCCACGCACCAGGTCATTCCCGACCGGATTGAAGCCGCCACGCTGTTCATCGCCGCCGCCATGACCCGTGGCGATGTGATCCTGGACAATGTGCGGCTCGATCATCTGACCTCCGTGTTGGAAAAACTGCGAGAAATCGGGGTTCAGATCGTGCCGGTCTCTGTCGCCGCAGAGGGCCAATCAACGGCCGTCCGTGTGACGGTTCCCGACGGGCTGCGGGCCGCCGACTGCATCATGCTGCCCTATCCCGGACTGCCCACCGACGTTCAGGCGCAACTTATGGCGTTGTTGACGCTTGCACCCGGCATCAGCATCGTGACCGACAAGGTGTTTCCCGACCGGTTTATGCACTCGCCAGAGCTGGTGCGGCTGGGGGCCAAAATTCGACGGGAAGGGGCCAGTGCCATTCTGAGTGGCACAACGCACCTGAGCGGAGCCACGGTAATGGCTTCGGATCTGCGGGCGAGTGCCGCGCTCGTCGTCGCCGCCCTGGCGGCGCAGGGCGAATCAGTCATCCGCCGGATTTATCACCTCGACCGTGGCTACGACCGTCTCGACATCAAACTGGGCCGCCTCGGCGCACGCATTCAGCGGCTGGAAGACGAAGCCACGAATATTCCCGCCAGCTTGCGCTCGCCCGCTTCACCGGTGGCCGCTGTACCAACTGAGAATGAGCCGGAACTGCGCGGTCCCACGTGGCTTAGGCGCGAGCGAACGGATGTGGCGAGTTCCGAAGTCGCGGACGACGCGTAGACCGATTGTCGGCAGGACGCATTGGGAGGGTTGGACAGGATCAGACAGGATGAAAAAGGATGAGAAAGGATTTGTTTCTAACGACTTCCGCCAACAACATCCTGCCTCATCCTTTTCAATCCTGTTTCATCCTGTCCAATTCCTTGTCAACGACGCGCGGTGGCGAAGTACCGACCAAAGACGCCTGACTGCTGCTCAGCAGCCAGTAGTCGATCGCCCAGCACGCCAGCAGCCACCCGAGGCCGATTGTCCAGCCGCCCAGGACATCCGTTGCGTAGTGAACGCCGAGATAGACGCGGCTGAACCCCACGAGGAGTGTCAGGCCGAGCGCCGAGGCGAGGACAAACCGTTTCCGCTTCAGGGTTGGTTCCTCGCGCGACAGGATGACACCCAGAGTGAGAAACACGATGGCGGCCACCTGGGCGTGGCCGCTGGGGAAACTGTAGGAGGTTTCCTCGACGAGTTGCGGAACGACCACCGGCCGCACCCGGGCGATGCTGTGTTTTAATCCCGTGTTCAACATCGCGCCGCCCAATGTCACTGCCACGACGAATGTTGCGGTGCGCAGCCGGCCGCCAATGAACAGGAAGCCGAGGACGATCACGGTCATTAAGACAAGAACCGTGGAGCTGCCTAGCGCGGTGACGTCAATGAAGGCTTCTTTGAGCGCATCAGGTCCGCGCGGATCCCCGAGATTATCTGGATTTCGCAGGGCCCGTAAAATCGCGTTATCAATCGCAGGAGCAGTGCCGCCCAACAGGAGGTCACCCAACAATAGGATCGAAGCTGCGCCGAACACGATTAAGAAGACAACGACCAAGAATTGGACCTCGCCCGTGGCCCGGTCCCTCAAACGCCGAAACCGGGAATGCAGGGCATGAAGCATATCGTTTTGTCCTGAATGGTTTTGTGTCGACTATCAAAACGTCTCTCGACTGCCACGACGTGGGGGCACGATAGCGTACGGCATTTCTGCGGACAATGTCTTACCGTCGGCTTCATCTTGGCAAGCGACGGGAAATGGCCGGGAGCCAATCTTCCTGGCGGTCTTACGGGTCAGATCCTGACCGTAAGCCTTTTCACCGCAAGGGGCAACGCATGGCACCGCGCCTTGTCGTCAAATCCGGCACATTCGGCATTTCCGTTAAATCCAGAAAAATCGTTACACATTCTCCAATTTCACTGATCGTCACGGGAGGAAAATTCCGAAACTTATCGTAAGCGTGAATCCCGGTTCTCGGGCGTAGCGCGCATCCTGTCAAACTGGGCATTCTATGCCCTTCGAGGAACTAGCCATTTCCCCTCGACGAATGCGTTTTCTCGGCATCCGGTTGGAGTTCCGTATGAACATGGCAAGAGTGATGGCCTGCTGTGCAGCCTTGCTCGGCGGAATGCTCGCCAGTCCTGCATTCGCCCAGGACCAGGCCCCAGGGGTCACTCGGGTTAGCACCGGGTTTGTCCCCACGACCTTCAACACGCATTTCAGGTTGCGGTCGGACATCGGGGATGGGCGCGGGTATGACAACGGCTTCCAAACCTTCAGCTTATTCCAGCCGCTGGAGATCAACCCGGACAGCCAGATGTTCTGGGTCGACGTGAGGGGGTATGTCCCCTACGAGGGCCAGTTCGGCGGAAACGTCGGTGGCGGCTTCCGCCAGTATGTCCCGGAAATCGATTACGTCCTGGGCGTCGGTGGCTGGTTCGACCACGACAACAACGGCCGCCGCGAATACGACCAGGGGGGCATCAGTTTTGAAGCCCTCGGGCCGTTCGTGGACTTCCGCACGAACATCTATCTGCCCTCGAATAAAAACCCGAATGTGCTGGCCAACCCCTTCTCGGGGACGGCATTCCAAGGGAACAACATCCTGGCGGTCTTCAATCAACGGGCCGAGTCGATCTACTCCGGCGGCGATTTTGAAGTCGGTGGGGCACTCCCGGGACTGTTGGGCGACTTCGGCGTGCGGACCTACGCCGGCGGATATTACGCCGAGGCCCGGGAGCAGGATCCGGTGTACGGTGTGAAAGCCCGCATCGAAGCCCTGGTCACCGAAGACCTGGCGCTGGAAACGTCGGTCACCAACGACGCGACCTTCGGCACACGGGTGCAGATGGGGATCACTTACCTGTTCGGTTCCGGCAAGCCGGTTCGCTGGTTTACCCGCCAGCCGACCGTGCATCGGCTGTATGCCCAGCAGGAACGCAACTACCGCGTCATGACCCATCAGTACAACCGGACGGTCAGCCAGGTGGCGCGGAAGGCGGACGGAACGCCGTTCCTGGTCAGCTTCATCGACAACTCGGCGGCACCCGGTGGCTCGGGCACGTCAGAAGCCCCGCTCAACGCCGCCAATGGCGCGTCTGACCCCAATGCCGACATCGTGTTCATCCGCCGCGGTGACGGAACCGCCAACAACTACAATTCGCTGGCCCTGGCCAACAACCAGAGACTGTTTGGTGACGGCGGGTTCGGCACGGTCACCACGTCGAACCTGGGGACGATCGCCCTGCCGTTCACTCCCGGACCATATCCGACCTTCGGCGGCCCGGTCACCCTGGCGAACAACAACGAAGTCGCCTTCCTGAACTTCCGCGGGGCAACCTCCGGGGTTGTGGGCAACGGTGTCACGGGCTTCAACCTCCATGACTTCACCGTGGCCAACTCCATGGCCGGCATCCAACTGACCAACACGGTCGGGGCCGGGTCGATCTCGCGGGTGACAATGACCAACACCACCAACGGGATCGTGGTCAACAACACCAACACCGCACCGCTAACCCTGTCGCTCAACACCGTCAACACCACCGGCGGCAACACGGGGCTGACGGTGGCGACGAACGGCACCGCCAACAACACCACCAACATCTCCAACAGCGGTTTCCAGACAGCCTCCGCGGCCGGTGCAAACTTCACCGCGGCCAGTGGCTCCAACCAGACGGTCAACAGCTCCACCACGAGCTACGGGCGGAACGGAACAGGTGCGCGGCTCAACGTGCCGGACGGAAACCTGGTGTTCAACACCACCAACGACGCGTTTGACAGCAACACGCAGAACGGCTTGAACCTGACCGCCGGCAACGGCGGGACGGCCACGGTCAACGTCAACGGCAGCGAGTTCAGCCGCAACGGGCAGAATGGTGTCGTGATGGCGGCCGCGACCGGAAGCACTGTCTCCCCGACGTTCAACTCCGCCCGGATCTACAACAACGGGGTGAACGGCGTGTTCTTTGACCTCGGGCAGGGTGTTCCCCTGGCTCCCGTCTTCAACGACTCGTTCCTCAATGGCAACGGGCAGAACGGCCTCCGGGTGAACATGCCCGGCGGCAACGTGATCAACGCCGCGATCGCCCGCACGTCGTTTGACGCCAACACGCTGAACGGCTTGCTTGTCCAGGCCCTCAACGGCACGGCGAACTTCAACGCCACCAACGCCACCTTCAGCAACAACCTGGGCGGCTCGGGCATCAATGCCCTGCTGACCAACACGCCCGCGGCGTTCACCCTGGTCAACAGCAGCCTGAACACCAACGCCCAGAACGGTGCCAACTTCAATGTCCAGGCGGGCGGCACGCTGACGACAACCTTCACCGGTTCTCTGCTCAACCTCAACAACCAGAGCGGCGTGAACTACATCACCTCCGCCGGCAGCGTGGTGAACTCGACCTTCACTGGTTCGCAGGCCATCGGCAACGCCCAGAACGGTGCGACCTACAACCTGGTGGCCGGAGCCTCGGTTAACGGTGTCTACACTGGCTCGCGGTTTGACGGCAACGTCACCAACGGCCTGTTGTTCAACGCTGTGACCGGCGGCACCATCAACAACACGTTCACCGGCAGTTCCGCCAGCAACAACGTGAACGGCAGCGGTCTGGCGTACAACATCGCCAACGTGACGCTGACGGGCACCTTCAACATGTCAAACTTCAACGGCAACAATGTCAACGGCATCGTAGTGACCGGTCCGTCGCTGCCGGGCCTGCCGCTGGCGGGAACCGACAGCACGGTCAACTTCACGGGCACCAACTCGTTCTTCAGCAACAACGTCACGGGTTCGGGCGTCAATGTGGCCCTGATCAACACCGGCAACAACGTCAACAACAGCACCTTCACCTTCACGGACAACACGTTCGACGCCAACGCGATCAACGGGTTCCTGCTCTCGCAGTTGGGCTCCGGCGGCAGTTCAACCGCCAACTTCCAGCGGAACATTTTCAGCAACAACCAGAACGGCCTGTTCCTCGACCGGCGTGACCTGACGATGATCACCGCCACCGTCGGCGGCACCAACACTTCGGCGGCCCAGGTGGCCAACGGCAACATGTTCACCAGCAACAGCGTGGCTGGCTTCCGCTTCGACGCCAGCGGCAACGCCAACCAGATCAACACCGCCGCGGTCTTCGGCAACAGCTTCAACAGCAACCGCGACGGCCAGCAGTACAACCTGTCGGCGGACGCCATTGTCGTCGCCAGCAGCGGTTTCAACACCTACACCAGCCAGACGAATGACGGCGTGTTTGTCTCCACGATCAACAGTGCCTCGTTCGGCACAACCGGCATGGCCTCCACCTTCGACGGCGAATCCATCACCTTTGCGGCCGGTGTCGGGAACGACGGCTTCGAATTCCTCAACAACAACAACCCGGCGATTCCCGAAAACTTCGCTCCCGGTCGCCTGGGCTTCCAGAACGTGTCGATCACCGGTGTGTCCCGGCGGACGACGATCACCAACGGCACCAACGGCGTGGAGATTGCAGACCGGTCGCAGTTCGGTGGAACGCCCACCTGGATTATCCAGGGGACCGACATCCTGGGGGTGAACGCCGATGGTATCAATGCGAACTTCACCGGCCCCGACAACGTCAACCTGACCATCGGCGGCACACAGGCCGGCCAGTTCCTCACCATCTTCAATTCGGGTGACGACGGCATCGAGGTCACCGCGGTGACGGGCAGCCAGAATGTCAACATCCTCGGCAACACCAACGTCAGCCGCACCATGATCGCCGGCAGCGGGCGGATCACCGGCAGCGGCAACACCGCCGCCACCCGCGGTGACGGTATCTCCTTCGTGCAAACCGCCGCCAACAGCCAGATGTCCGCCACGATCAACGGTGTGTCGTCCACCTTCAACGCCGGCCGTGGCTTGAACATCGACGTGCAGAGCTTCAGCGTCGGCGGCGGCTCGGCCGTCTACAATGTCGGCCTGGCGACTGGCAACACGACGGCCAACGGCACCTATGCCGGCGGCGACTCCTTCACCACCACCTCGAACGTGTTCAGCAACAACACGCTGCAGGGCGTGGTCTTCCAGACGCTGGCCGCCTCCAACCCGACCGGGAATCCGCTGGGCGGAGCACTGGTTGACATCCTGGACAACCCGACCGACACCAACAACCCACCCGATCCGATCGTGACCAACCTGTACATCAACAACAACTCGGTCGATCTCGTGACGGCGTCCATGAGCTTCGAAAACAACTTTGTCCAGTACAACGGCTCGGCGACCTCGCAGGTTGACGGCATGGTAATCGCGGTTGGCACGAACACCCGCGGGATCGTCGACATCAACGCCAACACGTTTGGCGGCAACCAGTTGTTCGACGTCAACCTGCAGCCGATCTTCTCGCTCAACCCGGATATTGTGACCTCCGCCAACGATGTCGCGATCGGCAACCTCAACTTCGACCGGATTGCCCGCGACCCGGTGGCTCACCTCGACATCGCCTTCGGTGTCAACGACACCACCGGCGGCAGCACCCCGAACTCGCCACGCGGAAACGTTGGCGACCGGATCTTTGTCACCACGGCTGGCCTCGGTGCCTCCTACCTCGGCAGCCAGACCACTGGCAGCTTCACCAACGTCGATGTCACCAAGGGTGGGACGCGTAACGTCTACGGTGTGTTCCGGGTCTACAGCCAGGGCCTGCTCGATCCGAGCGGTGCCTTCCCGACACGGGCCACGACCAACAACTACGCTGGCAACGTCAACGCCTTCCAGCAGTTGGGCGTGTTCCAGAACATCCAGGGGACATTCACCGGTGCGAACAATCCGAACGGTGGCTTCATCCTGGGTGGCCCGACGATCAATCTGCAGAACCCCGGAACCTTCCCGTTCACGATTCCGTAACGATCTGCTGAACGCCTGACTCTTTCCCGAACACCCGGCCTGAATCAGGCCGGGTGTTCGGCATTTGGGGGTTGAGCCGAGGCGAGCATTCTCAGACACCCATGCGTTATCATGGGAGATTGTGTTCGACCGATGCGAGCAAGTCCGGGACGCTGCGGTGTCCCCCGCCCACGACCAGACTTACAGGAACTATCCGATGCTGAGCCGCCGCGAACTTCTTCAGCACTCCGGAACAGGTTTTGGTCTGCTCGGGCTGGCAGCACTGCTGGGTGAGGACCGCCTCCTGGCAGCGGACCCCGCTGGCTCATCGGCTCCAGAAGCCTTGCTCCGGTCGTCTCCGCTCGCCCCCCGTCAGCCGCATTTCCCCGCCAAGGCCAAGCATGTCATTCACATCTACCTGAACGGCGGGCCGTCGCAGGTGGATACGTTTGACCCCAAGCCGGTGCTCACGAAGTATCACGGCCAGCCGCTGCCGACGGGCAATCTCACCACGGAACGGCACACCGGCGCGGCGCTGGGGACGCCCTACAAGTTTGAAAAGCATGGCGAGAGCGGCATTGAGATCAGCGAGATCTTTGCCAAAACAGCAGCCCATGCCGACAGCCTGTGCGTCATCCGCTCGATGCATGCCAAGACACCCAACCACGAACAGTCGATGCGGCTGATGAACTGTGGCGATGAGCGGCTGTCGCGGCCCAGCTTCGGGGCTTGGACGAACTACGGTCTGGGGACAGAGAACGCGAATCTGCCCGGATACGTGGCGATGTGTCCCGGCCTGCCCGTGGCCGATGTCTCCAACTGGCGTTCAGCCTTCCTGCCAGGCATCTATCAGGGCACGCACTTCGACACCCGCAAGACCAAGGTGGAGGAACTGATCGAGAACATCCGCAACACCACGGTCACCCAGCCGGACCAGCGGCGGCAGCTTGACCTGTTGGCGCGGCTCAACCGGCGGCACCAGGATACACGCCCGGAGGAGGCCGAACTCGAGGCCCGGATCCAGGCGTTTGAACTCGCTTATCGGATGCAGATGGAAGCCACGGATGCGTTTGATCTCGAGCAGGAACCGAAGCACATCCGCGCGGCGTACGGCGACGGCATTCATGGACGCCAACTGCTGCTGGCGCGGCGGCTCGTCGAGCGCGGTGTGCGGTTTGTCCAGGTGTTCCATGGCGATGTGCAGCCTTGGGACAGCCACAACGACCTGGAGAAGGCCCATCGGCAACTGGCGAATGAATGCGATGGCCCCATCGCGGCGCTGTTGACTGACCTTAAGGAGCGGGGCCTGTTCGAAGAAACACTGATCCTCTGTGGCGGCGAATTCGGCAGAACCCCCGCCGTCGAGCTGGTGAACGGCAAGCCCGGCGGCGGCCGCGACCACAATCATTGGGGCTTCAGCGTGTGGCTCGCCGGAGGCGGGGTGAAGGGCGGCACGGTGTTTGGAGCCACGGATGATTTTGGGTACAAGGCGGTCGAGAACCCGGTCGCCGTCCACGACCTGCATGCCACGCTGCTGCACCTGCTGGGCTTCGACCACACCCGCCTGACCTACCGCCACGCCGGCCGTGACTTCCGTCTGACCGACGTGCAGGGAAATGTGGTCCGCGAAATTCTGTCGTGACGTTCCGGTCCGCGCGGCCGTTGGATGCGACTACGCCAAAATCCCCTTCACCACCTGAGCTTCCAGCACGCCCGTGAGCTTCTCCTTCAGGCCCGACTGTTCGATGAACAGGTGGTCGTGGTGCAGCCCGAGCAGATGCAGGATGGTGGCGTGCCAGTCGGGTACGCTCACGCGGTTCTCGACCGAGGCCAGGCCGATGTCATCGGTGGCTCCGTAGTTCGTGCCCCCCTTGATTCCGGCACCGGCCATCCACGTCGAGAATGCGTTCTTATTGTGGTCGCGGCCGGCCTTGCGTTCGTCCTTGTCCGGCGGGAGCTGCGCGATTGGCAGGCGGCCGAATTCCCCGCCCCAAACGACCAGCGTTTCGTCGAAAAGCCCGCACTGTTTCAGGTCGCGGAGCAGCGCGGCGATCGGCTGGTCGGTGCGGTCGCAGGCGGCCTTCATGTCCGTGGCCAGGCCCGTGTGATTGTCCCAGATTTGGGCGTTGATAAAGATCTGCACAAAGCGGACGCCGCGTTCGACCAGACGGCGGGCAATGAGACAGCGGCGGCCGTACGAGTCGGTGGGAGCCTTGCCGATGCCGTACATCTCCTGCGTCGCCTGCGTTTCGTGGGAGACATCCAGGGCGTCGGTCGCCGCGAGCTGCATCCGTCCCGCAAGTTCGTAGCTGGCGATGCGTGCATCCAATTGCTGCTGGCCGGGCCGCTGTCGGCGGTGCAGGTCATCGAGCTTCGCCACCAGTCCGCGCTCGATGTCGACCACCGCCTGCGGCCGCTCAATGTCGGGCTTGAGATTCAGCACTGGTGTCCCGGTCGACCGGAACCGCGTGCCTTGGAACAAGGGCGGCAGAAATCCCGACTGCCAGTTCTCGACGCCGTTGATCGGCATGCCCAGCGGGTCGTCCAGCACCACGTACGCCGGCAGGTTCTGCGATTCGCTGCCCAGCCCATAGACCACCCACGAGCCGACTGTCGGCCGGCCCGGCCCCATCTTGCCCGACTGGATCAGGTAGATGGCGGGTTCGTGAGTCAGGTTGGTCGTGTACATCGAGCGGATCAGCGCCAGGTCATCCACCTGACCGGCCAGATGCGGCATGGCGTCCGAGACCCACATGCCGCAGCCACCGTGCTGCGCGAACTTGAAGGGGCTGCGCATGAGCGCCCCGGCACTCTGCGGATTCTCCACCTCGCCGGCGATCTTGTCGAAGTAATTCTTGCCATGATGCTTGTCGAGCATCGGCTTGGGATCGAACAGATCCATCTGGCTCGGCCCGCCATTCATGAACAGATGAATGACCGCCTTCGCTTTGGGGGGGAAATGCGGAGTCCGTGGCTTCAAGTCGTTAAACACCCGCGCCGCGGTGGCAACCTCCTCGCCGTGCAGCAGAAACGCAGGACAATCCTGCCCCAACAGGTATCCCAGCGCGGCTCCGCAGACTCCGCCGGAAACGCGCTGAAACAAGTCGCGACGAGTGAACTGCATGGGTCTCGCCTTACCGGGCTGGAGATGAGGTGGGCAACATCAAGGTCGCAAAGCTTCGTCACCCGCACGACTGAAATCCCAAATCAACTGAAGCTGGAACTACCGCCAACGCCGATTCCCAGGACTTCGTTACCTTCTGTTCAAAAATAATCATAGTCTCTGACCAGCGCCTCTCAACGTGGTCATGAATCAGGTGGCTCACAGGTCTTCAACGGTCAATCGCCGACAAGTGAGTTTTGAACAGAAGGAAACGAAGGCAACGAAGAAGTAAGGACCGCGGCAAGAATAACTGTCGATTTTTGACGAGCCGCACAGCCAATGAGCCGGAGGGCCTTAGCCGGCCTTAGCCCCCGGTTGGAGGATGATCGGAAGACGCCAACGCCACGAACCGGACGCTAACGCGTGCCGGCTGATGAATCTGCCCTCAATCGGCGTCCATCCCAAGCAACTTCACCATGTTATTGTTGCCGCGATCCTAAAGAGACGACTCTCGGAAAAACCGGACTATGAAATTTGAAATCTGAAATTTGACGTGTCCGACAAAAGTACCCTCGTAATTCCGCTTCTCGGTGGCTCACGCCGCCAGAAAAATTCTGGAAGTCGGTTCCGATGTCCTAAGTGGCTCTGAGATCGTTGTCAAGGCCGCTCGAAAGCTG
>JAKFUF010000213.1 GCA_021732845.1 Planctomycetaceae bacterium
CCCCCGTGTCTAGCGCGTGCGAACTTTTTGACATTTTTTCCGTGCTCCATTCCCAACAAGCCGCGATTCGAGGCGGGGACAGGGTCCACCGCAGCGTTTTCCAGCGTCAATTCCTGGAAAATCGTCGCCCCCAGATCGGACGGATAATACGGATTGGCCGCCGGGTAGGCCGCGATGGAGTCCGAACTGCCGATGACTTGTCCGCCTTGCACACCGGACCTTGTCGCCCCAGTGAAGAGCGGTTGAATCAAGTGACCTTCGCTGATTTGCATCGGGCGACTGGTGCGGTCCTGCATCATCGTCTGCGGATCGATACCCAGCGATTCAGCCGACTTCGAAAAGCGATCTTGGACACCATCACCAAAGAAGGCCATCATCCCGAGGGAAGCCCTTTTGTCTGGCAAGCGGGCCAACTCAGTTGGCGTTCCCTGCTGAAATTCGGGTATGCCATGCGCGGCGAAAAGCGGGGCTACGGCTTTCAACCGGCGGAATAACGCGTCTGGCAACTCCGATTTCGGTTGCCGGGTTGCCGACGGGTTGCCAGCCGGTTGCTGGAAATGCTGACGGAAAGTGCGGATGGACGTGGTCGACACCGATTTGCGCCAAGTTTTCCCGCGTCCGTTTCTCCGGTCCACGATAGAGGATACCGCTCGGAACGCAGCCCTTATGGCGCGAACAATGAAAAACTCCGGCCCCGGCAACCCCGCCCGGCGTATTTAAACAGTAGGCGGGGAGAAATTCTCATGGCCGGAACGCCCCAGCGTTTCGCCTCCCCGTCGCTGACCGGTTGCGGAAGCCATCGGCGCTCTCCGCAGTGCTGCACGCCGGTCCGCTGCTCCTGACCCTTGGCTGGAGATCGGCATGCAATTCTTCACGGTGGGCGAACTGGCGCGGCGGGCGGGAGTCCCCGTGCATCGGGTGACCTATGTGATCGAGACCCGTGGCATCCTGCCCGTGGGACGAGCGGGACATGCCCGCGTGTTCAGCGCCGCAGCGGCGGATCAAGTCCTGACAACACTGAGCCAGATGGCCGCCGAGCGATCGGCTGTGAGTACTCAAACGTATAAACGTGTCGCCGCCGTACCATCCGTCGGTGGGGCTGACACGAGCACTTCCCTCTGTCCCTCTTGAGGAACCCACCATGTTGCCACTCCTCCGTTGGTCACGCGTCCGCGTGGTCGCCTTCGAAGACGCCGCCTGGCATGAAGACGGATTCACCGAATCCAGTCGCTATCGAGTCTACGCGATGCGGCAGGTTCATGGCCTGAATGTGTTACCGGATGCCGCCGGTCGGCGGCGTCTGGTCTATCTGGCGTGCGTCCACCTCAACGGCGCCTTTCGCCTGCTGGGAACCGGAGCCACGCTGCGCAGTGCTCAAGCACTGTGTGCTCGTTACGAACAGAAATTCCAGGCCCGGACCAAGGCTCTCGATCCGAATGTGTCCCCTTCAGGAGCGTTGCCGTATGCCCATGGTGAAAGAAGCCCCGTCGTTCTCGAAGCCAGTGGTCGCAGCGATTCCCGCGGTCTTGCGTGAGCGGGATCAATGGGTTGTCTGGCGGTACGAGAAACGAGCTGGGCGACGGACCAAGATTCCGTATGCCCCGCGTTCCGGCGGGAGCGCCAGCGCTGCCGATCCCGGCACCTGGACCAGCTTTGACGTCGCACTGGAAACGTTTCAGCAAACTCGGCGATATGACGGTCTGGCCTACGTCTTCAGCGAGGACGATCCGTTTTGCGGGTTCGATCTCGACGATTGCCTCGACGAAGACGGCCAGTTGCTCTGGGGAGCCGATTTACTGGAGACGCTGGATTCGTACTGTGAGATTTCCCCTCGGGGCGCGGCCTGAAACTGATCGTGCGCGGGAAAAAGCCCGCCTACGCCCGTTGTAGGGCGGCTTGGAATGGAGGCGGGACGATCGAGATCTACGATCAGCGACGCCTCTTTGCGATCACCGGGCAGCGGCTGGTGGGGAGCAATCCTGAGATCGCGGACCGGCAAACCGAGTTGGATAATCTGTGTCGGAAACTCTGGGGATCTCTTCATCCACAGGCTCAACCCCGTGAAATCCCGAGAGGCTCGTCAGGCAACATGACACTGAGCGAACTCCCCGATCGGCAACAGCGCTGCCTCGCAGTGATGCAGCGGATGCAGCTTGTCGACCATACCGACGGTTCGCATCGGCTGTACGCGGCGTGCTGCCGAGCCATCGAACACGGGCTGGATGACCGCGAAGCGATCTCGTGTCTGCGGGCGTATCAATGCCAGCAACCGTTTCCTCGCTCCTGGTCGGACGCAGAAATCTTCCAGCGTTTGCGGGACGCCGAGCAGGTTTGCCCGCGTGGAAATCCGTCATCCAGTGCTCCTCTGGCGGAGCCACCGACGATCGGCGACTTGCTGCTGGAGTGCCCGACGCTCCGTCCGCCGGTGATTCAGGGACTGCTGCGCCAAGGGGAAACGATGAACCTGATCGCCAGCCCGAAGACCGGCAAGTCCTGGCTGGCCGCCGACCTGGCGCTGATGTTCGCCACCGGTCAACCGCTGTTCCACACGTTCGCCACAGTTCCCGGAAAGGTGCTGTTGATTGATAACGAACTGCACCGGGAAACGATTGCCTTCCGCATGGCCAAGGTAGCAGATGCTCGCAGCATCGCCGTGCCGGAATTCGCCAGCCAGATTCATGTCGAGTCCTTACGAGGACGGTTGCTCGATCTGCCCGCGCTGGCCTCCTGGTTTGCCCGGTTTCCGAGGGGGAAGTTTCCGGTCGTCATCATCGACAGCCTGTATCGGATGCTACCGCCCGAGACCGATGAAAATGACAACGCGGCAATGTGTCGGCTGTACAATCTGATTGATGCTTACGCCGACCAACTCGGGGCGGCGTTCATCCTGGTGCATCATACGTCCAAGGGAAATCAGAGTGGCAAGGGAGTCACCGATGTCGGCAGCGGCGCGGGGAGCATCAGTCGGGCGACCGATTCGCACCTGATCCTGCGGCCGCACGCCGAGCCGAACTGCGCGGTGCTGGAAGCGGCGGTTCGTTCCTGGCCGCCGGTCGAGCCGCGCGTCCTGCGGTGGACGTTCCCGGTCTGGACTCCCGCCGACGAACTCGATCCTCAACAGTTACGCATTGATCCATTTGGACAGCGTTCCAAGAAAGCTGTGGAGACGAAGGAAGGTCCAGTGGCAAAATGGACGCCGGAATTATTCGTTGAGACCTTCCTGTCAGAAACGTGTCAACCCGGTGACGACATACTCGACGCCGCAGAGGACACGGGGCTCTCGGAGCGGCAGACTCGGAAGCTGCTGCGAGCAGCCGTCCGCAAGGGGTTGATCCACCAGCACCGGGAGGCGGCGAATCAGCCGGCTGAGTACGCGACCGGGCCATTTCCGGCATCGCCCAGTCGACAGGACCGAATTACCGCTCTGCTGGCGGCGGAGCCGGAACTTTCCAATCGAGAGGCGGCCCGGCGTTTGGACGTGTCCCACACGCTGGTTCAGCGGGTCCGTCGGCAGCTCGATCCAGGTGGAAATTGTCGTCCCGCACCAGTGGAAACTGTGTGCGAGTCCGTCCCAAACGTGGAAACAGGAGTTTCCAGTCTGTTTCCAGTGTCGAAGTCGTTGGCATGACGCAAGTTGAAGGCGTTTTTTGGCATGGAAACCGTCTGTGCGCTCACCCCCCCCATACCCCCAGGGAAGCGCGGGTGCTGGAACACCCGCGTTCCCTGAGTGTCCACAGCGCATGCGCGCGGTGTTTCCACGCCAGCGGGATGGGCACGATTGGAACGCCTTGAACGGCTGAGTCGGGGCAATCTCCACGGCGGGATGCCCCCGTGGCGGATTCCCGGTCGATCTCCGGGCAAGCTCCCCGGCGACCGAAATTCTGTACAGAAATTTCCCGCCGGCGTCACAGCAGAATCGTCGCAACTGAATACCCTGTTGTGTGTTGTGAAGTCGCCACCAAATATCCGGACCAACGAAACAAAGTGTGGTCCTAACCGCGACGGATTCCCCCGGCGTCGCAAGTCTTTATGCCACGGAAGGAACCATCGAACCCAGGGTGCGCGATGCCCCTCGGCCAGCCTTCAAGCACGCTGTTGGCCCTGTCGTCGCCCACGTTGGCCCACGTCGCGAAGGAAACGGAACGTTGAAGAAGACCTACGACCAGCGAGAAAACGCCCGCACGTTACGAACGTGGGGCGTCACCGGGACGAGCCCGGGTCAAGGGGTTGTCATTCGCCGGGGCGGTACGTCGTGCCGCACGCGGCGCAGCAGACCGTTTCGTCGTCATCCTGCCAGGCCAGCCGGTCGGCGTTCCGCTCGCCGCAGTTCGGGCAGGCCTCGGTGGTGGCGACGTTGTTCGCCAGCGGCGGGTCAAGTTGGTCAGCCACCGCCAGCAGCGTCTCGAGGAGGTCGTTGGCATCGATGCGGCTGGAGCGGCGTCCCTCTTCGAGGGCGTTTTCCAGCCGCAGGGCGACCACGCGGAAGGCATCGGCGATCTTGTGTTCGGGGTTTGTCATGGTTGCACATCAGATCTTGAAGAGTTCGGAAACTGCCTTGGGACCGGGTGTCCCGTCCGCGATCTCGGCGTCGCCCGTCTTCTTCTTGGCGGCCTTCTTGCCCGTGGCCTTCGAGACGGGTTTGGCGGGGGTGTTGGTTCCCGTTCCCAGCGTGAAGTGGCCACGTTCGGTCTTGGTGAACCGGGCGTCGGCCCCCTTGGTCTGAATCTCCCGCAGGATGGCGGCGTACAGCGTGGCCTGCGGCGTCTTGCCGCCGGGGCTGGTCCAGTACCCCTTAGCGGCCATCGCATCGATCATCTCCTTCGAGGTCAGCGGCTCACCCGCTTCCGCCAGCACCTTCGCCGCCGCGTCGAGCGCGCTCATTTTGCCGGGAACCTTCTCCTTGGCGGGCTTCCTCGCCTTCGCGGGTTTGGCGTCGGCCGTCGTTTCGACCTTCGTCTCGGCGGCCTGCGGTTCCGGCTTCTTGGCCGGGGTTTTCTTCGCGGCCTTGGCCCGGGGCTTCGCGGTCTTGGTGGCCTTCTTGTTCGTGGTCTTCGTCGTCGTCATGGTTCGTCTCCTTGGGAAACAGGGGTCCAGAAACAAAATCAGCCGACCACACGGTCGGCTGGTTACTCACCACGCAGGATTCTGCGTCGGGCTTCGCGGGCTTTGTCCAAGGCCCGCTCGGCCGATTCGATGGCGAACACCAGGGCGTCCGCCGCTTCCGCGTCTTCGCATTCGATGGCCATCAGGTCGTTGATCTGCGTTCGCAGTTTCATCTGCAGGGCGTGCAGCGTCCGCAACGCGGCACAGTTCAGGGCGCGGGGTTGTTCGTCGGGGGCGCCGGTCATCGTTCGTGCTCCTCGAGGTTGGCGTTCGGGATCGTCGTGGCGACATGACACCAGTTACCTCGACGTCGGAACGACATCCACTCCGTTCCACAGCGATTTCACAGGAATTCAGCAGGTTCTCCGCCATTCCTGCTGGCCTCGATTTCGGGGAACAACACGTCCCCCGGTCCCCTCAAACCAGGAGTTCCAAATGATGGATTTGTCTGCCACCGAATGCCGACGCGAAGTTGCGGGTTTACTGGCTCGGGCCGTGATGCGGTCCCGTTATGCCATGCGGCCCGTATCGCCGGATGAGATGGCCATCACCCGTCCACCGCGCGACGGCGCACGACCGAAACCCACGAGTTTTCGAAACCACTCCGAACTCGCGGCCCGTGGCCTTGAGGTGTCGGGCGTGTCGAGGCTCACTGTCCACGCGGGTTAGTTCCTTCGAGACCTCAAACACGGGAGATGCACATGACGTTGAATGTTGGAAAAGAACTGGCGGCGCTCGAACGGATGAGCGTCGGTGAACTGCGGGAGCGGTATGTGGAACTGTTCCAGGAGACGACGCACGCCCGCAACCAAAAGTGGCTGATCAAGCGAATCATCTGGCGGATGCAGTCGCTCGAGCAGGGGGGCCTGTCGAATCGTGCTCTCGAACGGGCCACAGAACTGGCCGGTTCGAGTGACCTCCGGGTCACCGCACCGCGTGATTCCCAGCCTGCCACGGAGACCGCAGCGCCAACCCGAACGGTTGCCTGCCGGATCGACGGGGCGTCCCGCACGCCGCTTCCGGGCACGCTGATCGCCCGCACCTACAAGGGCCAATTGATCCAGGTCCAAGTGCTGGCACACGGGTTTGAGTACCAGGGCGACGTGTACCGGTCGCTCAGCGCCGTGGCCAAGCAGATCACCGGTTCGCACTGGAATGGCTTCAAGTTCTTCAACCTTCAGCAGACAGGAGAGGCCTGATGTCCCGCAAAACCACCAAGACCGAGCCTTCGACCGTGCGGTGTGCAATCTACACCCGCCAGAGCACGGAAGAGGGACTTGAGCAGGAATTCAATTCGCTCGATGCCCAGCGGGAGTCGGGGGAAGCGTTCATCACGTCCCAACGTCACGAAGGTTGGCAATGCCTGCCCGAGCATTACGACGACGGCGGTTTCACGGGTGGCAACATGGAACGCCCCGCCCTGAAACGACTGCTGACCGATATTGCCGCCGGGAAGGTCGATTGCGTCGTGGTCTACAAGGTCGACCGCCTCAGCCGCTCGTTGCTCGACTTTGCCAGGATGATGGAGGTGTTCGAACAGCACCGGGTGTCGTTCGTGTCGGTAACCCAGCAGTTCAACACCGCCAGTTCCATGGGTCGGCTGGTGCTCAACGTATTACTGTCGTTCGCCCAGTTCGAACGGGAGATGATCAGCGAGCGGGTCCGTGACAAGATCGCCGCCTGACGCCGCAAGGGAAAGTGGTCGGGTGGGATGCCACTGCTGGGGTATACCGTCGAAAAGACGAAACTGGTGGTCGATGAAACGGAAGCGGCTCAGGTGCGGCAGATCTTCGAACTGTACCTGGATCACCAGTCGTTGCTGCCGACCGTAACGGAACTCAACCGTCGCGGCTGGACGACCAAACGCTGGACCACCAGGAAGGGGGCTCACCGGGGCGGACGGCTCTTCACCAAGAACAGCCTGCACGCGCTGCTGACCAATGTCACGTACATCGGTCAGATCCGCTACAAAGACGAGGTTCACCACGGCGAACACACGGGGATCGTGCCGCCGGACCTGTTCCAACGCGTGCAGTCCCTCCTCCATCGCAACGGTCATACCGGTGGCCGGGCGGTGCGGAACAAATACGGGGCACTGCTCAAGGGACTGATTCGCTGCCGCGTCTGCCGCTGTGCCATGTCGCACACCTACACGGCCAAGGGAAACAAGCGGTATCGTTACTACGTCTGTGGGACCGCCCAGCAACGGGGTTGGTCGGAATGTCCAGCGCCTTCGGTCCCGGCGGGGGAAATCGAACGGTTCGTCGTCGAGCAGATTCGATGGATCGGCCGCGATCCGGTCGTCATCGCCGAGACCGTCCAGCAAGTCCGCCAACAAATGGACGAGGGACGGGCACGTCTCAATTCCGAACGGACCATCCTGCAACGGCAGGTGCGTGACGATCACGCGGCGCTGCAGGTCGCAGCCACGCTGACGAATTCCGTGGACCGGGTCTCCCGGTTGGCCGACGTCCAGGAACGTCTTCGCATGGCGGAACGACGACTGACCGAGATCGACCACGAACTGACCACCCTCGATCAAGAAACCATCACGGAAGCCGAGGTCACGCACGCCCTTGCCGACTTCGATCCGCTTTGGCAGACGCTCGCTCCGCGTGAGCAGGCGCGCGTCCTCGAAATGCTCATCGAACGCGTGGACTACGATGGCGAGCACGGCCAGGTCTCCCTGACATTCCGCCCCTGCGGAATTCGAACCCTCACCCAAGAACTTCAGGAGTCAGTGGCATGAATCCGAACCTGACCGTCACCCGCGACTTTCACATCACTCGCCGCGATCACGGACAGAAGCAACTGAGAGGGGGTGCTGCCGACAACGTCCCCCTCGGGAAGGTTCCCCGCATCGCGCGGCTGATGGCGCTGGCGATCCACTGCGACGAGTTGATCCAGGGCGGGAAGTTCGCCGATCAGTCGGAACTGGCCCGATTCGGCCAGGTCACGACGGCTCGCACGACGCAAATCTTGTCGCTCCTGACACTCGCACCGGACATCCAGGAAGAGATTCTGTTCTTGCCGCGAACCACCCAGGGCCGCGACACGATCAAAGAATCCGATGTCCGCCAGATCGCCACCGTGCTCGACTGGCGCAAACAACGCCGCCTGTGGACCACGTTGTGCGACGAACGACTCGGGACGGACGATGGTTTGAAGTGAGTTGGGTTCGGGTTGCGAACCCAACGGGGTTGCTAACAAGCAGGGGGTTCCTAATCCGTGAGCGTGAGAGTTCGCGGCCCAAATCCCGGACAGACGGACCCACCCCCCCAATTCTGCGATCCCCGCACGACGAACCAGAGAGCGAACCCCTGGAAGCAGTCATCGCAAGTTGTTCCGCGGTTTGCGGATAACTCGCGACCTCTGGCCAATGCCGCTTTCGCTCGGAGAGCTAACGGCGGTGTCACCGGGTTCGAGAAAGTGAAAAAGTACCCCCGGCAGGAGTCGAACCTGCGACATCAGCTTTAGGAAAGCTGCGCTCTATCCATCTGAGCTACGGGGGCAACCGACCACACAGTGGGAAATTGCGTCGTTTTCTCCGAAGCGTCCAAGCCAGCCACGACACCACTGACGACACCGGCGGGACACATCCACCATGGAAAACGATACCAAACCGGTTGGGGGAAACAAGGTCTGCGCCCTGCCGGCTTTCCTGTACTTCTCCACGGTGAGGGCCAACGGACACTTTACCCCAAGCCAGATCGATCCAGCCACCACCTATCTGGGATGTCCGTGCGGCAGGCTCTCAATGGCGGTCCGGCTGTTGGACAGATCCTTCAAAGATGCCCGTGTTGCCTCCGCCGCTGGGCACCATCAAGTCCGCGACATCGGGCGTACTGTGTAAGCATCCCATGGAGACGTCACGCTTGATTGAGGGGGCGGTGAATTGGTTGTCCAGTTCACTCCGCAGCGCGCCGGGCGGTGTCAGCGACAGGACCTTGACGGCTGCTGGCGACCGCTGCGGCAGTCGACCGGCAGAAGGGGCAGGTTTGGGGAGCGCGGAGGGCCTGCACACCGCGGGCGATGGACAAGCCCCCGGTCAGCAGAACGCACAGGGCGGCGGCGCGCAGCAGATTTGTGCGAGTGGCCAGGGCCAGCAGCGAACCTCCCGCACCGGTGAGGATCATGAGCGGTGCCGTGCCCAGGGCGAACAGGACCATTGTCAGTCCGCCCGTGAGCAGACTGCCTGAACTGGCCGCCAGGGTCAGATAGCCATACAGCAGGCCGCAGGGAAGAAAGCCGGTGGCCACACCGACGAGGAACGCCTGCGCAGTCCCCGGACGGTGCAGCAGCGGGGCGAACAGTCCCGCGGCCAGGCAGCCAGGCCGCCATGCGCGGCGCGGCCAGACCCGCAATCCCAGCGCATGGAGCCCTTGAAGGCAGAGCAGCAGGCCGGCGCAGATCGCGAGCCACGCGGGCAGGCTGGTCAACCAGGCCGACTGTGTGACCCTGCCGCCGACCGCGCCGGCAATCGCCCCCAGCAGCCCATAAGTGCAGACCCTTCCGCTGGTGTAGATCAGTTGCCGGCCGAGATTGGCGCGCAGCGCATGTCCCGCGCCGAGGGACAGGGCGAACCCTCCGCACATTCCGACACAATGTGCCGACCCGAGCAATCCGCCAACGAAAATGAGAAGGGATTCAGCCACGCCGCACCGCAGATTCTGGCAGACGACCGGGGGAAGGGGCGCGCACTGCAGCCCTGGGTGCGGCGGCGTGGGGATCGGCTGGCGGGGGCGAGATGGAGGAGGACGCGGGGTTTCGCTCTTCCGCCAGCGTGCGTCCCAGCCGCAGGGAGTTCGCGATCACGAACAGGCTGCTGCCGGTCATCAGCGCGGCGGCCAGGGCGGGGTTGAGCCACCCCGTGCAGGCCAGAGCCACGCCGACGGTGTTGTAGGCGAAGGCCCAGAACAGATTCCAGCGGATCGCCCGGACGGTTTGCCGCGCCAGCCGGACCGCCCAGGGGAGCTGCGTCAGGTCGTTGCCCAGCAGGCAGACGGCGGCGCAGTCGCGGGTCACATCGGTCCCACAGCCGAGCGCCACGCCGATGTCGCTGGCGGCCAGGGCCGGGGCATCGTTGATGCCGTCGCCCACCATGGCGACCGTGCCGCGGCGGCGGTCCCGTTGGATCTGGGCGAGCTTGTCCTCGGGCAGCAGACCAGCCATGACGCGTCCCGGAACACCGAGTTCCGCCGCGAGCGCCGCACCCCGCAGCGGGTGGTCGCCGGTCAGAATCAACGGATCATGTCCCTCCCGCGCAAACCATTGCAAGACATCCGCGGCTCCGTCACGCACTTCTTCAGTGAAGGCGAAGGCCCCGCAGACCAGACCGCCATTGCCGACAAGCGTGACCGGCCGCCCGGCGGCGATCGACTCGGCGATCCACTGCTCCATCGACTGGTCGCACCGAAATCCGCCGTCCGCCAAGTACTGCGTCCTGCCCAGGCAGGCGGCCGAACCGTCTTCCAGGCGGCCCATCACGCCGAGGCCGGGACGGCAGCGGATATCCAGGACTTCCTCGAAGCGTTGCGCCAAGTGGTGGTCGGAATAGGTCAGGATCGACCTCGAATAGGTGTGGCTCGAGGCCCGGGCCAGCCCGGCCGCGAGGGAAAGGACGTATCGGCGGTCGGATTCAATCGCCACATGGAACTCCAGGACGCAGGCGCGGCCCTGCGTGAGCGTCCCGGTCTTGTCGAAGCGGATCAACTTCATCCCTGCCAGCCGCTCCAGGGCTTCTCCGTTGCGAAACAGCACGCCGCGCCGTGCGGCTTCGCCCAGGGCTGTCCAAACCGCCATCGGTGCCGCCAGCCCCAGAGCGCAGGGGCAGGCGATCAGCACGACCGACATGGCGGCGAGCCAACCGGCTTCTGGCCCGCGATGCAGGCCGTGCCACAGTCCGGCACCCACCGCGACAAGGCTCATTGCAGGAAAGAACCAAGCCGATAGCCGATCGGCCAGCCGTTGATGGTGCCCACGCGTCGCGCGGGCGGTGCGGACACATTCAATCAACCGGGCGAACACCCCGCTGCCCGGTGGCTGCGTCACCTCGACGAGGATGTCGCCTTCCAGGTTGAGCGTGCCACCAATCACCGGGTCGCCAGGTGTGCGCGGCAAGGGGGTGCTTTCGCCCGTGAGCCACTGCTGGTCGACCGTGGTGGAATTGCTCCGCAGGATGCCGTCACACGGGATGCGGTCGCCAGCGAGAACGCGGACGATGTCCGCCAGTTGCAGGGCCGCCAGGGGAATGCGTTCTTCCGTGTCCCGGGGCGTCAGCCGCAGGACAAACTCGGGAAGCAGTTTCTGCAGTTCATCCAGTGCCGCCGTGGCCTTGAGCCGCGCCGTGGCTTCGAGCCAACGCCCCAGCGTGACGAGCACCAGAATCACGCAGCCGACCTCGAAATAGATCGCCCCCGATTCCCGCATGACCGACCAGGTGGAATATCCGTAGGCCGCGGCGACGCCGGCGGCCAGCAGCAAGTCCGAAGAGAACCGTCCGTGCTGGAGATTCTCGATCGCCCCCTCCAGCAGGGGCTGGCCGAGCAAAAACAACGGTGGCAGCGCGAACACCAGGCAGACATAGCGAAACAGGCTCTCCAGCACTGGCTGGAGATGATTCCCAGCTTCCGCGTGGCTCAGGCCGTCCGTCCACAGCGCCATGCTGAAGGCCACGACATTGAGCGTGCAGAACACCGACAAACCCAGCCGCGTCAGCATGCCTGCCGCATGTTCGGACGACTCTGGCTCGCGGGTGACGCTCGCCGCAAAGCGGCAGCCAAAGCAACAATACCGCGGCGCGGCAGCGTTTGCCGCGCCGGCGGTTCCGCTCCAGTCGGCCATTGGCAGACCGCAATAGTCGCAGGTGGCCATGTCTTTCAGCCCTTGGTGGCGGCGAATCGATGCAAGAATTCCCGCAGCCTGGGGGAATCAGGGAGGGTTGACCAATTCGATCTTCACCGCTGGGATGACCATCATCAGAAAGTAGCTGATGGCGAACACCCAGAAGGAGATCCAGACCACATGGATGTACCAGGGAATGACGCTGGTGATGTAGCTGTGGAAACGTCGCTCGTCGCGGACGGTTGCCGGGCGTGGCGGATCGGCCATGGTCGTCTGAATGTCGCTCACTTTGTCCGGGGCTGCTGCCACAGGCTGTTCTCCTTGATGCCTCTGTTTTTGGACCGGGAGTTTATGCGATTGGCGGATTTGGGAGCCGGCGGTCAAGCTCCCGCTCGGTTTCCAGAAAGTGTCGTTTGGGCTCTTCAATGTCGTGAAACATTCCGTGCAGCATCGCCCAGCCGAACAGGCAGAAAAAGCCCAGCGCCGCCAGCAGGTAGTTCATGATCGGCGAGATGGCGAACACGCCGTCCACATCGCCGCGAAACAACAGGATGAACTCGCGAAACTTGTTGCCAAACCCCAGCAGGCTGGGCACCAGCACAATCAGCGCCATGATGGCCGTGACCATCAGTTGCCGGCGGCGGACGGCCGGTGTCGTCACTGTGGGAGTATTCATGGCGTGGCCTTTCGCGCTTGTGTGGCGGGGGACTGCTGTGCGGCCGGAACGGCATCGACCTGCATGTCCTGCAGCGGGGAGGCTTCGTACTGTTCGTACAATGGATAAGTTTCGTGCCAGGACCCGAGCCACTGGATGTAGGTGATGATCGCCAGGCCGCGGGCGTTCGGCTTGTCTGCGGCACCGTCAAAGAACCATGGGTACTCGGGCATTGGCGACTTGGCGGAGAGGTCGGCTGGGCGGAAGAAATGGACCGCGTGCCAGTCACTGGAACGGCGGCCGCCTTCGCGGCACAGGTCCGGACCCACGCGCCGCGTTCCAAACATCACCGGACGCTGGAGTTCGTTGGCATATTCTGGGCTGGCAGAGACGGCGCCCCAGCGGCGCTCTTCATTGGAGACCGGTCGGACAAACTGGCTGTGGCAGTGCCAGCAGGCCTCGGCGATGTAGACCTTGCGGCCGAGCCGCAGGGCATCGGCGCATTTCTGGTTGAGCCACGCCTCCCGTTCTTTGGTTTCGGCGGGGGGGCTTCCGTAGGTCTTCTCGAAGGCGGCAGGAAACCGCCGTGCCAGGTCTTCGAACTGATACCGGACGTTGGCGTTGATGAGTTGTTCCGCCTTCTGTTCGGGCAGGTTGCGGTACATCAACATGGGGATCACGGCATTCGACAGGAAGGCAATGCCAAAAAACGCCAGGCCGGCGATTCCCAGGATGCCCGATTTGCTCTCAAACATGGTGGCTCAACTCAGGCCCTATGGCCGCGCTTGATGATGGAAGGGAAACCGTTTCAGCACGAAGATCAGGCGGTCGCGGCTGGTAACCGCGCCGTCTCTGGTGCCGGAGCGGTTGACAGCCGCCAGGTCATGTACAAGTTGTAGAGGAACACCAGCAGGCCGGCGAACATCGCCACTCCGGCAATCACCCGCACGATCCAGAACGGCTGCGAGCCGTCGACGGACACATCCCACATCTGCAGCGAACCCCACCAGAACCCCTGGAAGACGCCCACGAGAATGAGGTCTCCGGCCATCACGGCCAGTCCCACGGCGGACAACCAGTAGTGCCACTCGCACAGGGTCCGGCTGTACCAGTCGCGGCCGAGCAGGCGGGGGAACAGATAGGTCATGATCCCCAGGAGCCACATCGAGAACACGCCGAACATCACGAGGTGGGCATGCCCCACGACCCAGTCGGAGAAATGGATCAGCGCCTGAAACGTCATTGTCGTCTGCAGGGCACACTGGAAGCAGGTGATCGCATAGAACACCATGCCAGTGTAGAACCAGCGGATGGGCAGATTGGTGACGATTTCGCGCCCCGAGCCACGCAGTGTGCCGAAGAAGTTCACGATCACGGTGGTGACCACCATCTCGACCGCGATGGTCGAAATCACGGCCCCGTATTGCAGGAACATGGGGATCGGCGTGTAGAGGAAGTGGTGGATCCCCGTGAGCGGATAGAAGAACGCCAGGCCCCAGAAGCCCACCAGCGACAGGCCGTGGCTCCAGACCGGCTTGCGCAGCAGGATCGGCACGAAGTAGTACATCAGGCCCCAGCCCAGCGGGGTCACGAACAGTCCGACCAGGTCATGGATGAACAGTCCGCCGATCGCGCCGGCGCTGGTGCCGTTGACCCAGTATTCGGGAACGAAGTTTCCCATCGCGTAGGTCAGCGGTGTCCACACGAAGGCCGCCATGAAGTACCAGAGTGACACATACAGCGGCCCCCTGGCCTGCGTCATCGGGATGGTGAAGTTGATCGTCACCAACACCAGCCCCAGCAGGGCGACAGGGTCGATCCAGACCGGGGTCTCTCCCCATTCCAAGCCCTGGGCCTGCCCCAGGACAATGCCCACGGCGGTGCTGACGACAACAATCTGCCACGCCACGAAAATGAGGTAGGAGAGTGTCCGGTTGAAGACGGGCTTCAATGTCAGCCGCGGGATGGCCCAGTGGAGCGCGCCCAGAAAGGCATTGGCCAGGAAGCCGTAGGCGATTGCATTCGTATGCACCATCCGCCAGCGTCCCGGGGAAAGCAGTTCGATGCCGCGGAGCGGGTTGATATGCACCAACTGCAGCGCCATCAAGAAGCCGCCGAGCATCGAGATGAACAGGTAGGCGAGCGCCGCCAGGAAGTAAAAGGCGACGAGCCGCGTTTCCACGAGCTGCGCATCGACCAGATGGGCCGGCTGTGGGGCGCCGGCCTCTTCCAGGCTGGAATCGGCGGCGCGCCCCAGGGACAGGGTCATGATTTCTCCGGTTGAGGAAGCGGGCGAAACTCGCCCAGCGGATACAAAAGCGCCATCGTCAGGCCGAACACCAGATGTGTGGCGGCCGCGACCCAGGGCGGAAGATACTGCGGATTCACGATCCAATTTCCGCCGTACAGCCTGGGTTGCAGCCAGCTCAAGACACCGTAGAAGCCGACCACCCAGACCAGCAGCCCGAATCCCGCTCCGACCACAAGCCGGCGGAGCAGCGACCTGCCCCCGAATTGTGCCAGAACCAACTGAAAGGGAACGCCAAACAGCATGCCGGTGGCCAGGTACAGGCAGCACCCAAAGGTGAGCGTGATGCCACCATCGACGGCATGGACGTTGCGTGCCGTGTCGGCGAGTTGCAGCGCCTGTTCGCCCAGCGGAAATGTCAGGTAGACACGAATCAGTTCCAGAGGATGGCGTCCGGCGACCGGCGCGGCGATCACGTTCAGCAGCAGCGCGGCGGCGGCAGCCAGCGCCCCCAGCAGGAAACCGGTGGTGGCCGAGTAGGCTACATACCCCGCATTGGGTCTCCAGGGCAGTTCCGCCAGCCGCGCTTCCTGCAGCTCGTGCTCAAGCTGCGCCGTCCGCTGCCTGAGCAACTCCAGTTCACGCTGTTTCGAGGCAAAATCCATGTCAGTTTCCAGGCGACACACAGTGGGGAAAAGACAGCGGCGACAGGACCTCTCAGGGAGCCGCGGGCTTCGCCGTGCCGCTGGGCGGCATCTGGAACGGGGTGAGTTCACCGGACACCGGAAGTTCTCCGCGGCGGCGCTGGTTGGACTTGTGCTGAATGAAGGCCACCAGGTGCCACAGCGTCTCCGGTTCGGCGGCGAGCGCCTCCGAGAAGCCCGGCATCGGCGTGCCGTTCACACCGTGGGACACCCGGCGGTACACATCAATGGGCCGCGGCCCGCCATGCAGCATGCCGGACGACAGATCCGCGGCGCGGGTGGGAAACTGCCAGGCATCCAGCAGGTTGGACTTCAGGTTCTCCGGAGTCTGACCGCGTCCATCGTCGCCGTGGCACTTCGAACAGCCCTTGGTCAAGAACGCCTTCTGGCCGAGGGCCACGTGCTCGGCGGTGAACTGAATCTGCGGTGACAGCGGCACGATCTCGTTGCCGTCCGCAGCCGCCCAGGCATCCCCAATGTCGGTGATTGTCGAGGCCACGGTGTCCGGGTCGAACTCCTCCTCCCCCTGGTGATCCTGCGCGAGCCGGTACTCCAGCTCGCCGCGATGGGTCAGCACCAGCACGTAGTCCAGCACCGCCTGCAGTTCCTTGTCGGGCAGAAGCTCGAAAGAGGGCATCGACGTGCCCGGGATGCCCCGTCGCAGGGTCCGCAGCAGGTCATCGCGGCGGGGCTTGCTGCCAAAGGTTGTCGAGGTGAACTTGAAGATGCCCCGCCGATAGTCCCGCGGCCGCGGGTACAGCATGGCTGCGGCTGGACCATTGCCATCGCCGGTGGCCCCGTGGCACTGCACACACCGCCGCAGGTAGACCTTCTTGCCGGCCAGCAGATGCTCCTGTTGTTTGAGCTTCGTGGACCCGGAAGCGGCTGGCACTGCCGGCCTGGCATCTCCATCCGTTGCAACCGCGGCGGGCACGCTCCCGAGCATACGCGGCACCTGTGGCGTGCCACAGTTTTCCAGCAGCACACTGCGAATCGCCGTCTGAACCTTGGGGTTCAGGGCGTCGAACTCCCGGCAGTGCACATAGTCCGCTTCGGGAGCCGGGGCGCAGCCACAGCACAGGCCGCATGCGGCCAGCAGCACAAGAGTCGTCGTCCTCACGTTTGGCACACCTTTATAGCACTGCATGAATCCAAGACCCGGCCCTCGCGGTGTTCTGTCCCCACAGGCGGCGAATCACGCGCAGTCGTTTGGTGCATGGTCCTGACGGCGGAAGCCGGCGGCTGCAAACGACACGTCCACCCTATGGCAACTCGCGCGCCGAGCTTTCAAAACCACTCGGAGCCGCCAACTCATCCACGTGAACGCAGTCCACACAAGCGAAACGCTGCTGGCGGCCCGTTCGTTCCTCGGGATTGACGACCTGCGGTGAACCAATTCGTCACACACTGTGCAGAACCGCGCGCCCCCGGCGGGTGTGGTACTGCGGCACTGGTGGCAGGCGTCGTGTTGTGTGCCACTGGCACTGCCAGTGTGAACTCCAGAGGACCGTCCTCGAACGAATTTCGCAGGTCGCTCGTAAACACTGGCAAAGCCGGCAAAGCCAGTGGCACACATTCCCGATACGCCGCCAATCCGGCGGGCCACGTCTAGGCGCAGACGCAGGCGGTCACCGCTGGGGACCGGGCCGGTGGAGCAGATTGCCCGCGAGATCGAGCACGACGCCCTCCTGGATGCCGACAACGAGAGCCGGGGATCGCCCGTGGGGCTTCTGGACGTCAATGCATCCTTCACGCTGCGGCACGGATCTGTTGAATGACGGGCTCCGGCAGCGATTTTCCTGCTGCCAGCAATTCGGCATCACGCTGCAGCCGGTCCATTTCGTCCTGCAGAATGGCGGTGTGCTGGGCCAACTGTTCCCGCGAGAGATTTGAAGGTATCGACAGCGGCCGACCGGCGATGCCATGGAGAATCGAAAATGGCTTTGGAATCATCAGATCGGTCCAGCTTCCCTTGAACCGCCAGCAGCGGTTGCAGCCAAAGGCGATGGGCACAATGGAGCGTCCGGAGTGCGAAGCCAAAAAGACAATGCCTTCGGAGACTTTTCGCCGCGGTCCGCGCGGCCCGTCCGGCGTGATCGCAACGTGACAGTCACGGGCCAGGTCGAGCAGTTCGCGGAGGGCGCGCGAGCCGCCGCGGTTGGTTGAGCCACGCACGGGGAGGACGCCGCACATTTCCATCGTGTCGGAGACGTAGCTGCCGTCGCGATGCTGGCTGACCAGCCCGGACATATGCAGCGGCTGATACATGAAGATCGCGGAGGTCAACTGGTCGTGCCAGATGCTGTAGAGGTATCTTGCATCCCCAGTGTCCGCATACGGGCTGATCTGGGCCGCCTCCATCCGCGACCGCTTGCGGCACGTCCAATACAACAGCGACACCACCTTCACGAGGAGCCACGTGACGAAGCGCTGCAATGTCCGATTGCGGATTTTCATGACCGGCCTCCGTGCCGAACCTTTCTGTGTGTGCCCGAGGGAATTTTAGCAGGTCTGTCCAAGGGACAAAGAGGAGTCGTGACCGAGCGACATCGGCAAAGAATTATTGGGGTTCGACGGCGTCGCGGAGGCCATCCCAGCGCAATCCGCGTCGCACGGAGCGAAATGACCAAACGCATAAGCCACAGCACTGTTGGGACTTGCCGATCATTGCGAACTGCGCCAAAGATTGAAGGTGGCGGGACTGGAAAGTGTTCACATCTGCACAACCGGCATGGCTTCGCGGGTGACTGCCCCAGACCTGCCACGGAAGACCGGTCACGCCCGTCGTTCACTCGGTGGCGATGTCACCGTTTCTTTTTGGCACCCACAATCCGAATGGGCGCGGGAGGTTTTCCAGCCGCGTGAGTTTCCCACATCGTGACGTAGGCCCGCTCCAGATTTCTGGCGAAGAGTCTGGCATCGAACAGCGGGCTGGTCCCGCGGTTGGCGATGAGCCGAGCTTTTAGATCACCCAAGAGTTTTGGCTCGCGCGCCAAACGGAGCGCCGTGGCTGAATAGTCTTCAATGGTTGATGTGATCAGCTCCGGCAGCCCAATGGTCGACAGCAGGCTGCCCGCGACACGCGTGGCAAACGTATCCCCGGCGAGCGTCACGAGCGGGCAGCCCATCCACAGGGCGTCGCTGGCGGTGGTGTGGGCCGTGTAGGGGAACGTGTCCAGAAAGAGGTCGGCCAGGCGGTGGCGGGCCATGTGCCGCGGGGCCAGCATGGGCGGGGCGAACACCAGCCGTGAGGGATCGACGCCGCACGCCGCCGCCTCGCGACAGAGGTTGTCAACGACAAACCGGTTGCCGACGTAGAGCCACAGGACGCTGTGGGGGACCGCCTTGAGCAGGTTCATCCATACCGTGAACATGGCGGGGGTGATCTTGAACGGGTTGTTGAACGAGCAGAACACGAACCCGGTCGGCGGAAGGCCGCATTCCAATCGGGTTGGCGTCCGCGGGTCAACTTCGCGGTGGCTGTCGTTCGCCTGGTAGCATCCCGGCAGATGGACCAGTTGCTCGGAAAAATACTGCTGCTGGCTGGCGGGCACGACAAATTCATCAACTACGATGTAGTCCAGGAACGATGCGCCCATCGTCCCCGGGAAACCGAGGTAATTGACTTGAAGGGGCGCGGGCCGGAGCGCGAGGATCTCGGTCCGGGTGTCTCGTGTGTAGCCGGTCAGGTCGACGAGGATGTCGATCTGGTCGTCCCGGATTCGCCGGGCAGCATCCAGTGGCGACAGTGTGCGGATATCTATGAATTCGTCCACTGCCTGCTGCAGTCGCCGCCGCAACGAACCGCCGTCGTCCGGTCCGTAGGAGTATCCATGGACGCAAAAATTCTGGCGATCGTGCTGTTCGAACAGTTCAGCCACGAGGCTGGCGACGGCGTGCTGGCGAAAATCGACGGACAGGTAGCCGATCCGCAAGGGCCGCCGCTTCTTTGAAGATGAGCGATGGCGGGCCGGCTCCCGCATCTCGGAACGCAGGAGTTCCACCGATTGGGAAATCAGATTGGCGCGGCGCTGGGCACATTTCAGGTGAACCGCCGGGCTTGTCAGTTCGGGAAGGTAAAACAGCGTGACGGATGGCACAGTCTGGTCGAGGGAATCGTTGGCCCGCTCGCCGCTGGCGATGTTGGCCGCAGCGAGCAGATCGCGTGTCAGACCGCCAACCTCCCGCCAGTCGCAGCTCGACAGGTAGAGCAGGAGCAGGGTGTTGATCGCCTGAATCTGCCTCGGGTCGAGTGCCAGCAGACGGCGATAGCAGTCAACAGCCTCCTCCAACCGGCCCTTTAGAAAGAGGGCGTTGCCCAGGTCGTTCAGGACGCAGGCGTCGTTCGGGTCAAGTTCCAGCGCCCGCCGGTAGCAATCTATGGCCGCCTCCTGTTCCCCGACGGCTCCCAGCGCATTGCCCAGTTTGTTGTGGGCGACCCCACAGGCTGGATCGATCTCCACGGCCTGGCGCAGGACTTCCACCGCCTGCTGGGGCCGGCCCAGCAGCACTAGCGCGCTTCCCAGATTGTGCATCGCCGTCACCATCCGGGGGCTCAGTTCGAGTGCCCGCCGGAAGCTGGCTTCGGAGGCGACGAGGTCCCATTGGAGCAGCAACACATTTCCCAAATTGTTGTGGGCACCAGCGCAGTTCGGGTCGATTTCCAGCACGCGCCGATAGCATGCGCCGGCCGACTTTCTGTCGCCTTTTTCCAGGTAAAGATTTCCCATGGAATTATGGGCGTGGCTGTTCGCCGGATCGAGTTCCGTCGTCTGGCGCAACCGGGCCAGCGCCTCGTCGCGCTGTCCCGACTTCATCAGGACCATCGCCAGGGCATGGTGCGCCGGGGCCGCCTGTGGGCACAACTCCACCACCCTCCGGTGGCATTCAATGGAGTCGTCCAGTTTACCCTGGGAGCTCAAAACCTTACCCAGGCCGAACAACGCGGCGGAGTCGGAAGGGGCCAGTTCGACCGCCCGGCGCAGGGAGACAACCGCCGAGTCCAGGTCTCCAATCCGGCGGAGCAGGTTCCCGCGGCGAATCAGCGTCTGAACGTTGTGAGGCTCTAATCCAATCGCCCGGTCCAGCGCCGCCAGAGCCTCCTTCAGTTGGCCTTGCTTTGTCAGTGCCTCACTCAGAGACAGCAGCACCGCCGTTGTTGGAGCCTGCACCTGCAGGACGCGCGAGAGGCAGGCCGTGGCTTCGCTCCAGTTCTCCAAGGCAAGCAGCGCGTTCGCCAGATCCAGCCACACTCCGGCATGGTTCGGATTGTGCTGCAGTGCTTCACGAAAGCAGGCCACGGCTCCCACGAAGTCGCGCCGCAGCAGCCGCAGATTCCCGAGGTTGCAGTGGCCCTCCCACAACTGTGGCCGGAGGGCGATCGCCTTTTCATGGCAGGCCCGCGCCTCGTCCATCCGTCCCAATCCCTTGAAAGCGTTGCCGAGACTGTTGTGAAAGTCCGCCTCGCGCGGATTCAGCGCGATCGCTTTCTGGATGAACCCCGCGGCGACATCGTGCCGGTTCACCTGGTGAGCCACGACACCCAGAAGATGCAGGGCATCGACCTGCTGGGGATCGGCCGCCAGCACCTGTCGATAGATCCGTTCCGCGTCCGGCAGCCGCCCCGCCTGATGATGCCCCACGGCCACGGCGAGCAACTCGGGAACGGTGGGCATCGGCGACTTTACTCCGGAGGCGTGTGCGGTTATGCGGTCAGGCGGCAAAGCCACGTTGGGACCGGACGTAGCGTGACACGAAATCTTCGGCCGGATGCTTGATCAAGTCGTCCAGCGTTCCCTGCTGAACGATCCGGCCCTCACCCAGCAAGATCACGACATCGCCGAAGAACCCAGCTTCGCCCAGGTCATGCGTCACCAGCACCACCGTCTTGTTCAGCGACTGAAAAATCTCCTTGAGATCCGTCTGCAGGTCAAACCGGACCAGCGGATCCAGCGCCCCCAGTGGCTCGTCCAGCAGCACAATGGCGGGGTCGAGCATCAGCGCCCGCATCAGGCCGACACGCTGCCGCTGGCCGCCCGAGAGCTGCGCGGGGAAGCGCGTCAGGGCCTCCCGCGGAAAGCGGGTCAAGCCACACAATTCGTCCACCCGCGCATTCACTTTGACCCGTTCCCAGCCCAGGTGCGAGGCGAGCAGGCCAATGTTGTCCGCCGCCGAGAGGTGGGGAAACAGCCCGCCATCCTGAATGACATACCCCAATTGCTGCCTCAAAGCCGGAGCGTTGACAGGACTCATCGCTGTCCCATTCAGCGTGACGGTCCCCGTGTCCGGCGTCAGCAGCCCAACCATCATCCGCAGCAGCGTCGACTTGCCACACCCGCTGGGGCCGATCAGCACTGTCGACTTTCCGGGGTGAACCACCAGATCCGTGGGATGCAGGATGGTGCGGCCGGCGAAGGACTTGGAGACCTGGGTGAGTTGTAGCATTTTCGATTTTCGATTTTTGATTTTCGATTGGCTTTTGTTCGTAGCCGGATCGAGGTTTGAGGCCGGTTTCGTTGATCGCCTCCGTCAGTCAGGACGCAAGTTTTCTGCGGATATAACACGCTTTGATTTTGCTTGCGGCGTCACTCACCAACCAATCGAAAATTAAAAATCGAAAATCGAAAATCCCTTAGCCGATCGTCAACTGGGCGACCTGTTCCGCGGCCTGCTTAAGTTCGGCCTCGGGAATGCCCACGGGGCGGATGAGGGTCGTTTCCGCCAGCCGGCCGCTGGCGGGGTCGCGGCCGATGACTTTGATGCGGCCGTCGGAGCCATAGCGGCATTCAACTTCAATCGGCGATTGTGCGGGCAGGTTGGGGGGCAGGTTCTCCAGCACGAACTCACCGATTTGGAGACAGGCGTCCGCATCGGGCGCGTCACCCTGGAGCACACGGATGCGGACCTGCCGCTGGTTGGCCGAGTGCGTCTGGAACAGCCTGGTGTGAGTGGCTGGCAGCCGGGCGTTCTTGGGGATCAGGACACTGTTGGCATAGCCCCTGTCGGTGCGGACGCAAATCCCCAAGCTGTGCGCGGTGACATCGATTGTCGTGAAATTGGACCAGCGGGCGAGTTGGGGGTTGTCGGCGGCGCTCAAACCGCGCGAGCGGAGAATGCCGCCGTGAATTGCCGCACCGTGAGCCACGACTTCGTCGGCCGCCAGGCTGCCATCAGCCTCCAGCCCGGTCAGCTCACGGAGCATCCGCCGCACCTGCGGCATGCGGGTCATGCCGCCCACCAGCAGCACCCGGTCGACATCTTCCCAGACAAGCCCCGCCGACTCGACGACCAGGTCGGTGGTGGCCCGCGTCCGCTCCAGGAGCGGTGCCGTCAGTTCGTCGAACAAATTCCGCGTGATTTCGATAGGCAGCCTCTGGCCGGCATGCATGACCATCAGCCGCGTGGCCGACCGCACGCTCAGGGCGTGCTTGGCCTGCTCGGCCGCCAGCGAAAGCACGGCGCGGGATTCCGGGTCCGTCCGTGGATCTTCGTCAAACTGGCGGAAAAACTCGTCGGCCGCATAGTTGATGATGACATCATCCCAGTCCTTGCCGCCCAGTCGGACATCGCCATCGGTGGCCAGCGTCTCAAAGCGGTTGGGAGAGATCCGCACCAGCGACACGTCAAATGTGCCGCCGCCGAGATCGTACACCAAGGCGGTCATTTCCCGTTCGGTGAACTCATGGAACGATGCAGCCTCACCGTGCTTAAGATGGGCCGAAAATGCATACGACAGGGCCGCCGCCGTCGGCTCATTGATGATGTCGAGAACATTCAGCCCTGCAATCTGCCCGGCATCCTGCGTGGCTTTTCGTCGCGTGTCATCAAAATAAGCGGGCACGGTGATCACGGCTTCGTCAACGGGCCACAGCCGGGTTTCCACGTCAGCCTTGATCCGCCGCAGAATGATCCCCGAGAGCACTTCCGGCCGGTAATCGAAGCCCCCCAGTGGCTGCGAGAAATATTCGTTCCCCATGTCGCGCTTGACGCAAACCGCGGTGCGGGTGGGGTAAAGGCATTCGGTGCGCTTCGCCTCGCGTCCGACGATGACTCCATTGTCCTCCACGAGCACGACACTGGGGGTGAGCAGATCGCCTTCACGATTCGGGACCGTGGTGGGCACCCCATCGCGGGCCAGGTAGGCCGCGCAGGAAAGCGTGGTCCCCAGGTCAATTCCAATCATCCCTGCAAATCTGTCCGTCATCCGCGTGCCCTGCCATCGTGAAAAGGAGCCACCTGCCTGCATCGGTCTGGATTGCCAGTCCAGATTGGAGCGTGCAGTCCCATTCATCATATCGCCAGAGTGCGGGTGTCGGGAAATGAGAAATCGTTCTGGCCGGACTTCGCGCCGGCCGAACAATTTCTAAACCCCGCAATCGGTTCGGCGGCTCACGAAAACCAGTTGAACCACGAGGCTTTTTTGACCGCTGACATGGCTTTGGCGTTGGCTTTGCCCCTCGCCAGCCGCTGATCTGCCGCCATGTTGGTCAATGCCGCAGTGGCGTCGTTGTCCGTCAGATGAATTCCACAGGCGGTGCAGTACGTCACCCCAACCGCCTTCTCTGTCTTGCATCCTGGACAGGTCAACGGCACAGATTTCTTGGGCATCGGGCAGCTCCGGCAAAAGTGAACTTCAAATTTCAAATCTCATATTTCACAGTCTGTGCAGCGGCATCGAACTGTCGGTTGATCCTCAGCGGTGCGGATCGGCGACTCTTGCCCCGCAGAGCGAGTACCGCAAAAAGCATTTTACTGTGAAATTTGAAATCTGAAATTTGAAATTCCACGAGATTGGCGACACGCCTTCAGTCGGACACTTCCTACGCCAACTTCTCCGGCACGGCGAACGGCTGCCGGTATTCGCGGGTCAGCAGTTTGTCGGCGGCCGGGTCGTTGACGAACGCCTCTTTGGTGGCGTCGACGATCAGCTTGCGTCCCACCTTCAGCTTCTGATCCTTGAGGTTCAACTTGACGTCGTGCATCAGGTGTTCTTCCATCCGTGTCAGCGTCTCGAGCGATGCCCCCTTGTCGAATTCGGCCGCGTGAGGCTCAAACGCCGTGGCTTCGCCCAGCCGGTACGAGATGTTCGCCAGATGGCACAGTGCGCTGGAATAGTGGCCTTCCAGGATGTCGGCATTCAGCGCGGTTTGCTGCCGCGTGCGAACGGCTTCGATGAAGTTCCCGAAGTGGCCCTTCCCAGGTCCGCGCGTGGCTTCAATTTTCGGCAGCGGACCAGCCGTTTTGCTGCCCTTCGCGTAGAAGTGGTCGCCGGCGATGATCCCCTCTTCGAAGTGCAGGATGTTCCCCACCATTTCGCCGTAATACTTTTCGCAGGGCCGCCCACGGACTTCGAAGATGAGCTGCGTGTCGCCGAAATCCATCACCGTCACCTGAGTGTTTGGCGTCTCGCCCTGATCCTCATAGCCGAACCGTCCGCCGACGCTGGCCACACTTTTAGGCAGCGTCGCGCCGGGGATCATCCAGCGGGCGATGTCCATTTGATGGACACCCTGGTTGCCGATGTCGCCGTTGCCGAGTTCCCAGAACCAATGCCAGTTATAGGGGACGAGGTTCGCATGGTAGGCCATTTCCTGTGCCGGCCCGAGCCACAGGTTGAAGTCGACCTCCGGGGGCGGATTGGTCTCTTTCTTGAAGCCGATGCTGTCGCGTTTTTTGTAACAGAGGCCGCGTGAGACCAGCAGTTTGCCCAACTGCCCGCTCTTGACGATTTCCGCGACCTTTGCCCAAGTCCCGCTTGACCGGCCCTGCGTTCCGTGCTGCACAATCCGCTGGTGCTTGCGGGCGACTTCGACCGCCATCCGGCCTTCACGCACGTTGTGGCTGCACGGCTTCTCGACATACACATCCTTGCCCGCCTGGCAGGCCCAGATGGTCATGAGCGAGTGCCAGTGATTGGGCGTGGCAATCGTCAGGGCGTCGATGTTGGGATCATCCAACGCCTCGCGAACATCGCGGAACAGTTTCGGTTCGACGCCGGTCTTGTCTTTGATCTCTTTGACCTGCGATGGGAAGGTGCGGCTGTCCACATCGACCAGCCCCACGATCTGGACGCCTTTCTGGTCCAGCAGTTCGCTGACATGCGACTTGCCGCGGCCATTGATCCCGGCGACCGCCACGCGAATGGTGTCATTCGCACCGACCACCGCGCCCGAAGACCGTGTCCCGCCGATGGCGATCCCCGTTGCAGCCACCAACGAGGTCTGCACGAACTGTCGACGTGTCAAACGAGACATGCGCACTCCCTAACCCGAGATTTTCGAGGCGAAACGTATTGGCGATCCCACATCCTTGTAACCCGCCAAACGGCACGAATCAAGCAGCGGCGATGGATGAGACGGAACGCTGTTGTGGACGCGAGAAGTGCTGAACGGAATGAAAGGTCCAGCGTCGATTACCATGCCAGTGACAGTTACTGCGATGGATCATGGTGAGTAGATCAGTTCCTGAAGCGGATTCACCGTCAGATCCGGCCGACGCTTGAGGAACCACTCCCGAACGGAGTCTTCCTCGTTATTGAGATCGAGGAACAATTCTCGCAGCGACTTCATCTCTGCCAGCGATGGCAGACAGGCCTCCGTCAGCTTTAGATTCTCTTGGAGTGACAGCTTTGAAATGTGGCTGTGCCGGGTGATCACTTCGACATCCGCATCGGTGAAACTGGCCGTGCCACGGATCGCGAATTCCTCAAGCTGCGGATGGTCCATCAGCAGCTTCTGCAAGTGCGCCTGTGGGACGGTCATGCCACCGAATTCCAACACCCTCAGCCGCGGCAGCTTCTCAAGGGCCTGAACGAGTGCCTCATCACAGGGCGGGCCGCTGTGGATCGACAACCGTTTCAGCAACCGCATTTCGGCCAGTTGCCTGAGGGCGGTCGGGCTCAAGCCGTTCTCACCGCGGGTGAGATGCAACTCCGTCAACTGCGTGGGCAGCAGCGACCAGGCCGCATCTGGAGCACCGTCGAAGATCAGTACCTGCAGTCCGCGCAGCGAGCGGAGGCATCTGGCATCCTGAACGGTGGCCTGCCCTTCCAGTTCCACGGCGCGAACTGTGCCACAAAGCTTGTGCGGCCATTCCGCATCGATCCACCGCGACACATACGGAGGCTCGATCTCCATGAAGACTGTGTCCCGCTCCAGCGCGGAAATCGCCATCCATTGGCTTGCGAGCCGAGCCACGGGAATCGCGATTGCGGCAACACACACCAATCCGACTGCGAGAATCACCAACCGGCGTTGAGTTGCCATCGCCCGTCTCCGATCTGGGGTCAATCCAATTGGCCGCGAGCCGCACATTTTCCATGTTAACCCAGTTCGCAGTGGCTGGTTGATTGTGGCCGAGTTTTGCAGCGGTAAATGGCAATTGGGCGCGTCGTTGAACCAACTGCCGCCACGGTTCGCGGCACTCCCAGGTACCAGCGGAAAGGAATACCCTTGCTGTTTCCGATCCACTGTTCGCCAACATGGGTTCCCATTCGCCACGGTGCGCTGCGGACCTGTGCGCTCCTGCCGATGGCGAGCGGCAAGGCGAACACTGGCGACTGCCGCTGCCATCCGGATGATTGCCCTACGAATTGCCAGTCATTGATCAATGCATCCCGATCGCGGGAATCTTACCTCCTTTTGAGAATTCCCAGAATACACGCTCAAGGTGCCTCGACACTGCTGCCGATCTCCCCTATGATTCGATCACCGCAGCAGTCATGCTGTCGGACAGTGACGCGGGGTGGAGCAGCTTGGTAGCTCGCGAGGCTCATAACCTCGAGGTCACAGGTTCAAATCCTGTCCCCGCCATTTTTGATCTTTGCAACAAGTCGCAAACATCCGCACCCCCCCTAGCAATGCTAGGGGTTCTGCGTTTGGCCGTCGCGCTTCGTGCGTGTTGCGTTTCGCCCCCACGGCCACCTTGAAGTCTTCTTCCGTGGTGTTTCATCACCCGCCCAGTCCGGCGGTTCTTCCTCCAGGTCGGCTTTCGTTCCGCCCTGCGCGATCCAGTCGCTCGCATCCGGCCCCTTGCCGGTCAATCCGGGGACCCTGACGATCTTGACTGACTCGGCAATGCCGACCAGTGGGGATTTTTAAATTTTTGATCGGCATTGGAGCACCCGGCACTTATCGCTTCTGGCTCAGCGCGGCGATCAGCGGGCGGTTCGCTTCCGGGAACTCCAGCTTGGCCAAATCCACGAGGGGGACCCATTTGAATCCCTGGTGATCGTCTCCACAAACAGCGCGGGGCGACGGGCGGCAAAGCCAGAATTGCAGATCGAACGCTCCGTGCGGATAGGTAAACTGCCGGTGCATCAGCAGGTCCACGGCGATCACTTCCAGACCGGTCTCCTCCAGGCATTCGCGGCAAGCCGCCTGTGCGGCGCTCTCGCCCTCCCGACACTTGCCACCGGGAAACTCCGCGGCCCCAGGCAGCGTCCCCTCAGCGGCACGCATCCCGACGAGGTACTTTCCACGGTATTCGACAACGGCCACGCCGACATGAATCATTGGTGCCTGCCCAAGGTTCGAAGGGATTTACGCCAGGCCCGGCCTGGCTGCTGCTGCTGATTGATACGCCAGAAAAGCTTATACACTACAAAGTCCGGGGCGAAAATTGAGAAGCGGTCCGCCGAATTCGAACGAAGACTGAGGGATTTGCTAGTGGGCGGAAGCTCCGGCCATGATCCTCGAACACCGCTGCGGACCGGATCGCCATCGCGCGTTGCGGACCCGCAGTCGGTGTCCCGAAATCATGCCTTCGAACCCTGTGGATCAACACCAAGGCCTGGCCAATCAAGCCCTCATTGGTCATTGTGACATTTGTCATTGGTTCATTGCGGCTTCTCGTCCCCACACCCGCCCATTTCCGCCATCGCCGCCGCGGCACGCTTCTCCATCTCCTCCGGCGGGATGTCTTCCTTGTGGGTCGCGAGGGTCCAGACGTGTCCAAACGGGTCTTTCACCGTGACGGAGCGGTCGCCGTAGAACTGGTCCTTGAGGGGCCGCAGCACCGTGGCTCCGGCTGCCTCTGCCTGGGGAAACAGCGTATCGACATCCTCCACAAAGAGCATCAGGCTCACGGGCGGGCTTCCCTGCGGACCGTGGAACCCCATTTCAGGCATCTCATCCGCCAGCATGAGGATGGAATCTCCAATCCGCATCTCGGCATGCCCGACGCGGCCATCGGGCATCGGCATCCGGAACAGCTCCACCGCTCCAAGCGCCGTCTTATAGAATTCAATCGCCGCGGCCGCGCCCTTGACGATCAGGTACGGGGTGAGGGAATGGTAACCATCGGGAATGGGTTTCACGGCCATCGTTTGGACTCCTGGGACATTTGAGGTGAGAGGATCTGAGTTCAGTGCCGAGTGTGAAGTCAATTTCAAAGTTGACGCTTCCGACAAGAGTCGAGTCTTTGAATTCGATGTAAGTTCAAATTTAAGACGTAATTTTTAACAATAACATATTTTCACAACTTCAACACCGCGGGCATGTTCGATGCCAAAGACCCTTCCATCGACACATCGGAATTGAACAGGAGTGCCTTAACCAGAAAGCCCCGCCAATTGTAAGGAACAGACGGAGCTGATCTCGGCTTCGCTGTCGATGCGCCGCACGTCGATCCGCTCCGCGACGAGCGATCCGGCGGCCTCGTGAAACCGCTCGGGCTCGGGTTGGCAGAGGATGGCGGTGATCGCGAACCCCTGCCGCCGCAGGTTTCCCAGCGCGAGCGCCGCCTCCGGGGCGACATCCCCCAGAATGACGATCACCGTCGCATCGCGCGGCAGGCGGCTGGAGGATTCGGCGATCAATTCGGCCAGCGTCAGGCCGTCGGTCAGTTCCGCCCGTGCCAGAGTTTCCAGGATCCTGGTGAACTGTTCGGCCCCGCGGCGGGTTTCCACGATGACCGGCCGCAGCCGGCTGTTCTGCGACTCGGCGGAAGCCACGGCCTGGGCCGTGGCTCGGGACCGAAATTCGTGGCGATAACCCTCTTCGCGAACGCGGTCGGCCGCGTCGCGGCCATTGGTGACCAGGCCGATCTGCTGCCCAAGCTGATACACCGCATGGGCCAGCGACGCAGCCGTCGTGACGGCCAGCTCCGAGCGGTGTGGCTCAAACCGCGGTGGATGCGTGGCTTGATGAAAGTCCAGAAGGATCGTCGCCCCGGCCACGCACGAGGGCTCGTACACCTTGCAGTGCAGTTTTCCCGTCCGGGCCGTGGCCTGCCAATGGATGCGGTTGAAGGCATCGCCAAGCTGATACTCACGGATCCCGGCGATGCGGGTCGGGTCTTCGAACAGGCGGTGAGCGAGCCGAACTTCACCGACGGGCCGGCGTGACGAGAGGTCGTACCCCTGCAGCGGAACGACGCGCGGGTAGACGAGGACGAACGCCGGATCGGTTTCCACGCGGTAGCGGCGATGGAGGCCGAACAGATCGCCGCTTTCGTAGAGCAGTGGGCCAATCTGGTAGTAGCCACGCATCAGGAACTGCACCTGAAACCGCAGCGACTTGCGGCCACCAGGAACGAGTTGAAAAATTGCCGAACGCTTGCCGTCGATCTTGATTCGTGGGGGCCGCTGCTGCAGGGCGGAGGCGGGCAGCGAGTCTTCCAGCAACACCCACGGAACCGGCAGCCGCCCGGTGTTGCGGACGGTCACAATAAACGCCGCCGTGTCGCCGATCTCGGCCGTCAAGCGGTTGCATTCCCGCTCGGCCTTGAGGTTCTCCACCCATTCGCGGGCCAGAAACCGGCTGATCACCAGGATGCCGAGCAGGGCATACATCGCATAGACGAGCAGCCCCAGTTGAAAGGTCACCCCGACCGCGAGAAGCAGGATCGAGGCTCCGAGCCACCGGTAAAACGCCGCGTCTCCCGGCGGGTGGTCGGGTGGCGTTTCACGTGCGGCATCCGGCAAACCCGAGATGGCCGATTTTGGGTTGCGGGACGCGCGGCCGCCATCAGAGGCGGTTCGCTCAATTTGTGCGGTTCTGACGGCCAATCGCCTCTCCTCGATCCGGTCCCATGGTTGCCACCGCCAGTGTGTCTGACTCCGGCAGGAATAGCGAGCGAACGACTTAAGAGTGACTGCTTCCCAAGTTTTGTCCAAGAATGTTTCGGAAGCCGGGGCATTTACGCAATGCCACGGCGGCTTTCACAGATCTTGAGGAGCCACGGATGAAACACGGAATTGCCAGGATGGGATTGTCGACCGCATCCGTGTTCAATCTGTGTCTCATCCGTAGCTCAAATTCCATGGCTCAAATTCAGCCTGGTCGTGGAGTAAGCACCTCTGACGCCTCGACATCCGCTGTGGCTTCAAATTGTTCCCTTTCGGCGCACTGCCGCCGCCGGTGCTTCGGCGATATATTGATTCTTTGGTCGCCAACGACGACCAATGGGATTTTGCTGAGGTTGTGCCAGCGGTGGCGTGTCGCCACAGGGTTGGTCATCAGGTCATTCGCGAACAAATGCAACAGTGGCTCCTCGACTATCTTCAACGCATACTGACCGCGCGCGTCTACGAGGTGGCTCAGGAATCGGCGCTGGAACTGGCTCCCAAGCTGTCCCGCCGCCTCGGCAACAGCGTGTGGCTCAAACGCGAAGACACCCAGCCGGTCTTCAGCTTCAAGCTGCGCGGCGCCTATAACAAGATGGTGCGTCTGAGCCCCGAAGAACTGCAGCGGGGAGTCGTCTGTGCCTCGGCGGGGAACCATGCCCAGGGGGTCGCCCTCAGCGCCGGCAAGCTGGGGTGCCGCGCGGTGATCGTGATGCCAGTCACAACGCCGAAACTCAAGTCCGACGCGGTGCAGGCCCTGGGCGGAGAAGTGTTGCTGCATGGCGACAGTTACTCTGATGCGTACGCCCACGCCATGGAGCTGCAGAAGCAGCACCAATACGTCTTCATCCACCCCTTCGACGATCCAGATGTGATCGCCGGCCAGGGGACGATTGGCATGGAGATTTTGCGGCAGCATCAGCACCCGATTCACGCGATCTTCGTGGCGATTGGCGGCGGCGGGCTGATCTCTGGCGTGGCGGCATACATCAAGGCCGTGCGTCCCGAGATCAAGATCATCGGCGTCCAGGCAGCCGACTCCGATGCGATGGTCCGCTCCGTGAAGGCCGGGCAGCGTGTGACACTCCCTGATGTCGGGCTGTTTTCGGATGGCACGGCGGTCAAGCTCGTTGGCGAGGAAACGTTTCGCCTCACCAGGGAACTCGTCGACGACTACGTCCTCGTCGACACCGATACCGTGTGCGCCGCCATCAAGGATGCCTTTGAAGACACCCGCGGCATTCTCGAGCCGGCCGGAGCGTTGGGCATTGCCGGCATGAAGCAGTACATTGCGGCGAATGCCCTTGACGGCAAGGAGCTGGTGGCGATCACCTGCGGGGCGAACATGAATTTTGACCGGCTGCGGTTTGTCGCCGAGCGGGCCGAAGCGGGCGAGGAGCGCGAGGCACTGTTTGCCGTCACCATTCGCGAAGAGCGGGGCAGCTTCAAGAAGCTGTGCCACACGATCGGCCAGCGGAGCGTCACCGAGTTCAGCTATCGTATTTCCGCTGAGGCCGAAGCACATGTGCTGGTTGGCCTGTCAACCAGCAATCGCAGTGAGGCCTCCAGCATCTGCGCCGCGTTTGCACAGGCTGGGTTCGACTCCGTCAACCTGATGGATGACGAACTTTCCAAAGATCATGTGCGTTACATGGTGGGCGGTCGGAGCCGACTGGCCCACAACGAGTTGCTGTACCGCTTCGAGTTTCCGGAGCGTCCTGGAGCATTGATGCGGTTCCTGTCCCGCATGCATCCCAACTGGAACATCAGCCTGTTCCATTACCGCAACCAGGGGGCTGATTTTGGCCGCATCCTCGTGGGCATTCAGGTCCAGGACGAAGAGAAGCCGGCGTTTCAGGAATTCATCGAGACGCTGGGGTACCCCGGCGTCGACGAAACGCAGAACCGTGCGTATCACCTGTTTCTTCGCTGAGCAATCGTTTTTTTGTGGTGTAAATCCGCCTTCCCTGGCCATGGATCTAGACAAAACGCCAGTCACTCGAGAACGGACTAGGAAGTCCATTCTACGTACAAACTATTGCTGAAAGTCATTCATGTTGATGAAGCATTCACATGCCGCGGTGAGAAGCACCCTGCCACTGCTGGCAATTCTGACAGCGCTCGTGATCAGCACCAACGTCTTCGCTGCACCGCCGACACTGACGCACATTTTTCCCGCCGGCGGGCAGCGCGGCACCAAGGTGACGGTGATCTGCAAGTCTGGACCCACCTGGCCGCTGGCGGTCAATGCGCCGGGCGTCACGGTCGTGCCGGGGACAGATGCCGGCAAGTTGGAAATCGAAATTCCGGCGGATCTGCCGGCCGACCGCATCTGGATCCGTTTGCACAATGCGGAAGGAGCCACGCCGGCGCTGCCGTTTCTGATCGGGAACCTCAAGGAAATCGAAGAGGTGGAGCCCAACGATACCCACCGCGCGCCGCAGGTGCTTCCCGGAAGCGAACTGACGATCAATGGCGTGCTCAAGGGGGCGGACGTGGACGGGTTTGCCGTCGAACTGGCTGCCGGTCAGACCTTGGTGGCCTCCCTCGACGCCAACGAACGGATCGGCTCGCCGGTGGATGCCATCCTGCAGGTGGCATCGCCCGAGGGCGTGGTGCTGGCCGAGAATCACGACGATGTGGGCCTCGACCCACGACTCGCGTTCACCGCCAAAAAGGCCGGGAGGCATATCGTTCGCGTGTTTGGTTTCTCCTCGACCCCCAATACGACCATCGCGCTGCAGGGTGGCGAGAATTTCATCTACCGGCTCACTGTGACCACGGGGGCCTTTGTGACGCACACGATCCCGATGGCGGTCTTGGCCACGGGCGAGCAGTTCGACCCCGCAAGTGTCGATGCCTACGGATGGAATGTTCCTGCCGGCACCAAGCTGAATGTCGTGCCCTTCGGCGGGGCTTCGCTGGCGGAACTGCTGGAAATTGAGCCACAGGCCGAGGTGCGAAACCCGTTCGATGTCCGGCTGGGTTTTGCCTTCAATCCTGCCATGGCCGGTGCGGCCCGCGTGCGGGTTGTGTCACATCCCGTCCTGCCGACCGTGGCCAAGCCCGATCCGGCCAATCCGCCGCTGTTGATGCCGCCTGTCGCCGCCACCGGCTGGATGCAGACTCCGCGGCAGGATGATGTGTTTCGGCTGCAGTTGACGCAGGGACAGCAGTATGTCATCGCGGTCGAATCCCGCAGTCTCGATTTTCCGTTGGAGACTGTGCTCAGCCTGCTGGAGCCGACCGGGAAGACCGTGGTGGCGGAAAACGACAGTCCAGGTTCCGCCGCACCAACCCTGCTCACGCACGCGGCAACGCAGACGGGTGAATACATCCTGAAGATCAGGGACCGCAACCGTCGCGCGGGCAAGGGTGCCGATGGCCAGCGGTGCTTCTATCGCCTGACCGTTCGCGCGGAAGAGCCAGACTTTGAACTGCTGGGGGCCGCCGACAATGTGGTGGTCGCCCCCGACAAGCCGACCGAGTTCGTCGTCAATGTCGTCCGCCGGGCCGCGCCGGGCGGTGCCATTGGCCCCATCGTAATCCAGGCGGTGGACCTGCCGCCGGGAGTCGTGGCTCCTCCCGTCACTTCCGAACCGACCGGGGCTACCGCAGCCAAGGTCACACTTTCCTTCACCACCACCGGCCCGGCGTTCTCCGGGCGGATCAAGATCGTGGGGACAACCAGCCAGCCGAAAGAACTGCGGCGGCTCGTCCGCACCCCGGCCAGTTTCGGAGCCTGCTTCGAAACTTTCTGGTTGACGGCCGTGGCCAAGCCGTAACACCATTCAACGAGTGGTCACCGGAGTATTCAGATGAGTCGCGCGTGGTTTGAATTCGTGCCCCTGCCGATGTTCGTGGCTGCGACCTTGCTCCTGGTCTTCGCCTCCATCGAATTTGGGTTCCGCGTCGCCAGTTATTTCAAAAAACGGCGGGAGCCCGGCGCGCCCGAAGTCCCCATCAGTTCCGTGATCGGCGGGACGCTGGGCCTTTTGGGGTTTCTGCTGGCGTTCACCTTTGGGCTGGCGGCTTCGCGCTTCGATGCACGGCGGCAACTGCTTCTGGATGAAGTCAATGCGATTGGCACCTGCCATCTGCGGGCGGACCTCCTTCCCAATGCGGAGCGCGGCGCCATCCGCGACCGGCTGGGTGAATACGTGCATCTGCGGGCCGAACTGGCCCACAAGCCCGAAACGCTGCCACAGGTGCTGGTGCGGGCGGACATTTTGCAGGATGAACTGTGGGAAATCGCGGTCCGGGTCGTGAAGCGGGACGGCAGTTCGGAAACAACCGCCCTGTTCGTGGACTCCCTGAACACGGTGATCGACTTTCAAACCAAGCGCGTGGTCGTCAGCCAGTATCACATCCCCGGCGTTGTCTGGATGTCGCTGTATGTGATCTCGACGCTGTCGATGGCGGGCGTGGGATATCAGTTTGGCATGGCAGGCAGGCGCGATCTCATCGTCAGCCTGTTCCTCGCGCTGTCGTTTTCGATCGTGATCGGCCTGATCGCGGATCTTGACCGCAATTCCGAGGGAGTTCTTCAGGTCAACCAGCTGCCCATGGTGGAACTCGACCAAAAGCTGCGCGCGGCGGTGAAGTGAATGTGCGGTCGGATTGGTGTAGACTCCAGCGGCATTCCCATCCTCTCAATCCTGGGCCTTACCATGGCAGCATTGCGCTCGGCCTGTTTCCTGGCAGTCTGTGCTTTTTTGGCGACGCCGTTGTCCGCCGCCGGCCCCTATGACGAGTTGCTCCGACAACTGCGCAGCGACCCCAACGTGCTGATTCTGATCAACGCCAAGTCGGTGCGGGGGAGCGCGTTCTTCAAACGGGAAGTTCTCGATGGCGATGCCGCGACCCGTGAAGTGCGCGAGCGGCTGTTTCCCGTGCCCATGGTGGACAAGGCGGTGCTGGCCTCGTCGTTCTCCGATTTCGACGAGCCGGTGCCCGCCTGGCAGATGCTCGTCTGCGAGTCGAGCCGGCCCATCGCCTTGAAAAAGATCGCCGATGAACAAGGCGGCAAGCTGGAGCATTTCGGCGTCAAGGACGCCGTACTGCTGCCGGCCAATGCGTACCTGTACCCGGTCTCCTCCAAAATCGTGGCTCACTCCTTTCCCGCGAACCGTCCCCAGGTCGTTCGTGCCGTGACCAGCCGCGCGACGGGCGTCCCAGAACTTTCGCCCTACCTGGCCGCCACTGTCGCGCATGCGGCGATGGGCAGCTATCCGCTGTCGCTGTCGATGGACCTGGAGCATCGGATCTCGGCGGAGACGGCCGAGGAACGCATTCGGAATTTCGGCTCGCTCGCCGGATCGGAGCGGCAGTTCCCGGCACTGGCCAGCACGCTGGCCACTCTGCGCGGGGCGCGGCTCGAAGTCCGTTTCGGAGCCACGGCGAAGGGGTTGGTGACCATCGAATTTGAGGAAGACGCATCGTCGCTGAAATCTTTTGCCAAGCCGCTTTTTCTGGAGGTGCTGGACCGCCGCGGTGCCCGGATTGAAGACATGACCGCCTGGGAAGCCGCGGTCTCCGGAAAGTCGGTGACATTCTCCGGCGACCTGTCGCTCGGCGGACTGCGGAAGATCATGAGCCTGATCGACACCTCGCCAGGCCTGATCCACGAGTCAGAGTCTGCCGATACAACCACCCCGGAAACGGATCCCAAAAAGGAAATGACCCAGGCCTCGCTGCGGTACTATCGGTCGGTCCAAAGCCTGCTGGGGGAACTTCGCGATCCGCAGAATATCAAGAACTTTTCGTCCGGACAGCACGGGCTGTGGTACGACCGTTACGCGAAAAAGATCGACCAACTGCCAATCCTGCACGTCGACAAGGATCTGCTGGACTATGGCATAGAGACTTCGACGCGCTTGCGGATCCAGTCGGCCAAGTTTCGCAGCGTGGGGATCAAGGCCGGTTCGGAAACCCGCAGCCCGAACTATTGGTACAGCTACTATGGGAACGCCTACGGCAACGCGTACAGCTCCACGAAAACCGAAAGCAACTACGACGCGCGGCTGCGCGTCGAACGGGCGGCCGCCGCCAACGACAAGCTGGACCAACTCCGCGAACTGGACGACTCGACCATCGCCATCCGCCGAGTCATGACGGAACGCTACGGCGTTGAGTTTTGAGTGGTGAGTCACCGCAGGTTTTCAGGGAGTTGGGACAGGATGAATAAGGATTTGAAAGGATCAGAAAGGATCTGTTCACCCGGCCGTCAGCAACAAAATCCTTTGTCATCCTCTCTCATCCTTTCCAATCCTGTCTAATTCTTATTCCGGGCGTGGATCATGTCACCCAAGGCTCTCAGGTCCGGTCGATGCTACACAAGCGGCTCAATGCGCGGCGCGGTCTGGTGCTGCATGGCCGTGTTTCTGGCAGTGATGGTGCTTGGTCCAGCCGCACTGAGAGCAGATGAGCCCTCCAAGGTGGAGCCCGGCCAGGTCACGGCGGCGATTGACCGGGGGCTGGCGTTTCTCGCCAAGGACGCTGTCGCCTGGCGCGACGAGCACCAGTGTGTGTCCTGCCATCACGCTGCCACGGTGGCGTGGGCGATGCAGGAGACCACACAGCGTGGCCATGCCGTCGACAAGGCGGTCCTGGCGGAGATGACCAAGTGGGTCGCCGAATCAGGACCTGGGAAGAC
>JAKFUF010000215.1 GCA_021732845.1 Planctomycetaceae bacterium
GGATCCACCATGTGCCGCATCGTGCCGCTCCAGCCACCGCCACTGCTGTCAGAAATCCATCACCGGCTAAAACGTTAGCGCCCAAACGAACCGCTGTCCAGGCTCCCGACTTTTGTCGGACACGTCAAATTTCAGATTTCAAATTTCACAGTAAAATACTTTTTCGCGACATCTGCCCTTCCGGGCGAGAGTTACGTCCTTCGCCGTGGATGCGTGGCCGATAGTTCGATGTGGTCGCACAGACTGTGAAATTTGAAATTTGAAATTCCATAAAGCTGAGACGCCCGACTTTTGTCGGAAACGTCAAATTTGAAATTGAGTGAGCCGGACACGTCAGATCTCATGCGGATCGCTGAACTGATTGCGTACCACGTGCGGATTCCGCTGAAGCGGACAATCCGCCATGCGTCGCACTCGCGGAATCAGAACGAGACGCTGCTCGTTTGCTGCCGTCTGGAGGACGGGACGGAGGGCTGGGGAGAGGGGCTGCCGCGCGAGTATGTGACGGGCGAAACCATCGACTCGGCGCTGGAGCATGTCCGTACGGCGGATTTCTCCGCATTTGGCGGGGGCATCACGGATTTGCGTGATGCGGTGCAGCGCTGTGACCGGTTTGAACTGCCGCAGCTTGCCAATGTTGGCGGCAGTCCGCGGCGCGAGTGCTTCGGGAATGCCGCCCGGTGTGCCATTGAACTGAGCGTTCTCGATGCCTGCGCGCAGGCCGAGGGCGTTGCTTTGTCGGCCGTGACAGGTCTTTTGCCCGAGGCGTTGCCGCTGCGGAGCCGGCAGACCGAGGTGCGGTACAGCGTGGTGCTGACGTCGATGGCTCCCTGGCGCGAGTGGGTGCGGGCCTGGAAGGTGAAGGTCTACGGCTTTCGGCAGGGGAAGGTGAAAGTCGGGATCTCGGGCCGGGATGATCGAGCCACGCTGGCCCGGTACCGGTGGATGCTGGGAAAGAATTTCGGGCTGCGGCTGGACGCGAACGAAGCGTGGACCTGTGACACACTGGAGGCCCGTCTGGCACCATTGCTGCCCTTTGGCGTTGAGTCGATCGAACAGCCGGTGCCACATGGTGCCGTCGACGGACTGACTGCGCTGCGCCGCTCCTTGCCCACGCCGATCATGCTTGATGAATCGCTGTGCAGCCTGGAGGACGCCCACCGCGCGATTGAGCGCGGACTGTGCGACCAGTTCAACGTGCGGCTTTCCAAATGCGGCGGATTCATTCGTTCCCTGCGAATCACCGCGCTGGCGCGGGCTCACGGCCTGGGCGCGCAACTGGGGTGCCAGGTGGGAGAGACGGGGATTCTCTCCGCCGCGGGGAGACACTTCGCCTGTTCGGTCAGCGGCCTGACCGCAGTGGAGGGCAGTTACGACCGCTTTCTGGTGCGGGAGCCACTGACCAATGAAGATGTCTCGTTCCGCCGGGGAGGTCGCGGACGGGAGCTGCCAGGTCCGGGTCTGGGAATCAGCATCGATCGACGCGCCCTGCGGCGCGTGCAGGTGTCGGAAGAACACTTCCCGCTGTGAGATCATCCGCGGCGGGGATCGTTCACTCGGAGCTTATTCCGCGCGGAACTGCTCGGCGATTTGCCGCAAGTGTTCCCAGGTGTAAAGGCCCGTGGCGTGGCTGTCTGTCCAGACAATTTTTACGGCGTAACTGCCGACAAAACTCATCCCGGTGGGCTGGATGCTGTCCGGGACGGTCGCTGGATCCAGAATCCGCTGGCCGGTGTGTTCGTCGATGCATCCGGCGCAGGGGCACTGGCAGCGGACGTATTTGAACGGCAATCGAACGGCCAGTTCTGGCCACTCCAGTTGGAAAACGCCGTCCTGCTTCAGAGCCCGCAAGGTTGTGGGGGGATGCACTGCAAATCCTCGGTCAAGCCAGCCAATGTCACATGGACGCACAATCGATCAGCAGTCTGAACGTGATAACGGTTGATGCCCCAGAGCGTCCAGTCAGTTCCTGCTTCGCCACCAGCGTCGCAGCCGGCGAAAAACCATCTCGACACTGGCATTCCGGCGAAGGCATCGGCAAGAATTGATGCAACACTTCCCCACAATGGCATTACTGGCGAACAAAAATGCGGTATAACTGTAGAAGCGGTCGCAGAGGGGCACTCAAGCCACCGGCATGACTGGCGACGAACACGGCGGTTGGCAGGGTGTCCGTGGTTGTGCGCCGGCAGGTTTTGAAAACAGCGGCACATTGAGCAGGAGAGGGGCGTCCAACATGGCTGATCGTCCGGGCGAGCCTGCCCGTCCTGCAAAGAATCCGTCCGCTTCGGCGCCGGTTGACTCGGCGCACGCACAGACGGAGGACGAGGTTCCGCAACTGCTGGGCGAGTTTCGCCTGATTCGGCGGCTGGGGCGCGGCGGCATGGCGGAGGTGTTTCTGGCCGAGCAGGTGAGCCTCAAACGCAATGTGGCCGTGAAAGTGCTGCGGGCCGAGTATCTGGCCGACGCGGTGCAGATCAAGCGGTTCGAGACGGAGGCCAAGGCGGCGGCGGGGTTGAACCACGCGAACATCGTTGGTGTCTACACGATTGGCAGCGATTCCGGGGTGAACTACATCGCCCAGGAATACGTTCAGGGCCAGAATCTGAAGGAGTTCGTCCAACGCAAAGGGCCGCCGGAACTCAACGTTGTTTTGCACATCATGCGCCAGGTGGCCGCGGCGCTGCAGGCGGCCGGTGAAGCCGGCATCGTGCATCGCGACATCAAGCCCGAAAACATCATGATCACCCGCAAGGGGGATGTGAAAGTCGCCGATTTCGGACTGGCACAACTGACGCAGGGGGGCGCGGAGCCCCTGAACCTGACGCGGGAAAACACGACGGTGGGCACGCCGCTGTACATGAGCCCCGAGCAAGTCAACGGACAGAAGCTCGACTCGCGCAGCGACATCTATTCCTTTGGGGTGACCTGCTATTACCTGCTGGCCGGGCGGCCACCCTTCCGCGGCGAAACAGCGCTGTCGGTGGCGATTCAGCACGTCAAGAACGAACCCGAGGCGCTGTCGTCCTTGCGGCCGGAACTGCCGCCGCTGCTGTGCAAGATCGTCCACAAGATGCTGGCGAAGCCCCTCGGCGAGCGCTACCAGTCGGCGCAGGAGGTCCTGAAGGACCTGAAGCGGCTCAAGCAGGAAGGGTCGAATGCGCAGAGCGAGCCAACCGGTGGCAGCCCGGCCAAAACCGCCGCCCGGGGGAGCAACTTGGGGCCGGTGCTGTGGAAGTCCCTGGACGGCTCGCTCCGGCGGCATGCCCTCACATTTTTCCTGTCCGTGCTGCTGTTTGGCAGCGTGGGCGCCGGGCTGGGCTGGGCCTTTCGCACTCCGGATCCGCTGAAGCTGCCCGTTACCCGCCAGGCCAACGTGCCCCCGAAGGACACCGCCACGGAGCAGTTTCTGTACGCCATGGAGGTCAACACCACCGCGGCCTGGCAGGCGGTGATCGACCGGTTTCCCAACGAACGACTTGTGGCTCAGCGGGCGCGGGAGAAGCTGGCGCTGTTGTACTTCGTGCAGCGGCGGTACGACGAAGCCCAGGCGGAGTTCGCAACACTGAGCCGTGTTCCGGCCGACCCCGTGGCGAAGGCGTTCGGAGCGGCAGGCGAAGCGGCCATCTTCACGGTCCGTAAAGATTATCGCCGCTCGCAGGAGTTGTTGACAAAGGTCAAGCCCCACTTCGAGCGGTTGGATTCAAGGATGCAGGAAGTGGTGCGAAAGACGCTGACCGTGAACCAGGCGCAGCTTCAAAACGAGGCCGAGAAGGGTTGGGAAAAGATTCTCGGAAAGCCCCCCGAGACCGACTAAAGTTGTGGTGGCGACCCTGCCTGTGGCCGAGCCGCGACAAGTGGACGTGCGCCCGGCCCGGCAGAAGGTGTGACAGTTTTTTGGGAGAGACAGTGTGGCCATCCTTGAAGTGATCTCCGGGAGTTGCCCCGGCCAGATTGTCGAGCTGCTGGGCGAACGGATGGTCATGGGGCGGCATCCCACCTGCCACATCGTGATCGACAATGCCGCCGTCAGCCGCAACCATGCGCAGATTCTGGAGAACCATGGCGCGTATTACGTCGAGGACCTGCGCAGCCGCAACGGGACGCAGATCAACGGCAAGACGGTCAAGGGACGTGTGGAACTGCAGGAGAACGACGAGATCCGCGTGTGCGAGATGGCGTTCCGGTTCCGCACGAGTGGCACACCCGAACAGTCGTCGACAGTGATTTCCCGCCGGCAACTGGAGCCCGAGGAGATCCGCACGGACCAGCGGGCGGCCACCGTCGGCGAGGAAGTGATCAAGGAGTTTCTCGACACCGACACCGCGCCGGGGAAGAGGAAGTCGCACCACATCGACCCCGACTCCCTGGACGGGTCGTCGATCATCTCCACGCTGGATGTCGCCTCGACGCGGCATCCGCGGATCGCCGTGCGTCCCGAGGCGAAACTGCGGGCCGTGCTGGAAATCAGCAAGACCCTGGGAAACGCGCTGGACCTGACGCAGGTGCTGCCGCGGATTCTGGACGGGCTGTTTCACATCTTTCCCCAGGCGGACCGCGGCGCCATTGTCCTGAAGGATCCGGATTCGAGCGAGCTGCACATCGAGGCGCTGAAGAACCGGAGGGACGATCCGGGACAGTCGGACCGGCTGAGCAGCCAGATCATCCACAAGGCGATGAAGTCGGCGCAGGCGATTCTCAGCACCGACGTGCAGAAGGATGTGCAGGCGGAGCGGTTTTCCAAGTCGGACAGCGTCTACGGAATGCGGGTCTGCTCACTGATGTGCGCGCCGCTCGTCGGCCATGGGGGAGAATCGCAGGGCGTCATTCAGCTTGACACCCGCGACACCCGGCAACAGTTCTCCCAGGATGACCTGGATGTGCTGGCGAGTGTCGCCGCGCAGGCGGTGCTGGCGGTCGAAAACGCGCGGCTGCACGCGTCCGTCATGCACAAGCGGGACCTCGAACGGGAATTGCAGTTTGCCCACCAGGTCCAGCTCGGGTTTCTGCCGACCGAACGACCGCATCTCCCGGGCTACGAGTTCTACGATTTCTACGAGGCGGCCTACCGCGTCGGCGGAGACTTCTTCGACTACGTGCCGCTGCCGGATGGCCGTGTCGCCATGGCTCTGGGCGACGTGGCCGGCAAGGGCGTCCCCGCCGCGCTGCTGATGGCCCGGATGTACGCCTCCGCCCGCTATGAACTCCTTTCGCGGCCGACGGCCGCCGGGGCGATGGACGGCCTGAACAATGGGCTGGTGGCCGGGGGCGTCGGGCACCGGTTCGTGACGATGATCCTCGCGATTCTGGATCCGCGGACACATGTGCTGACAATGGTCAACGCCGGACATCTGCCCCCGCTGCGGCGCGATGCGTCGGGCAAAGTCACGAAGATCGGCGACAAGGAATCGGGCCTTCCGCTGGGTGTGAAGCCCGACTACGGATATCACGAAAGCCAGGTGACACTGGCCCCCGGTGACAGCGTGCTGATGTTCACCGATGGTGTCACCGAGGCGATGAACCCCGCGAACGACATGTACGGATCGCGCCGGCTGCTGGACTACTTCGCGCGGGCTCCCGAAGCCATTGATCTGGTGGGCGAGCAGCTCATTGCTGACATCGAAACCTTCTGCGAGAACTGCGACCAGCGCGATGATATCTGCGTGATCGGCTTCCAGCGGCTCCTCCCCGAGGACCGTGGCAAGGCCGCCGCGGTCAAACGCTAAACGGCCTTGCGCGATTCCGGGACGCCGCCTGAGGATCTCAAATCTGACGTGTCCGACAAAGTCGGGCGTCTCAGTTTCATGGAATTTCAAATTTCAGATTTCAAATTTCACAGTAAAATACCTTTTCGCCGCATCAGGCCTTCCAGGCGAGAGTTCTTGCCTCGGCATTGAAACTGACTCACCTCACCGCCGCGCGATTGGAATGGCTCCACGGAATTCTCGGGATTCACGGATCGTGGCTCCGATATTTCTCGTGTCAGAGTCGACCGGCAAAATCCACTCTGATTGATGGCCCGGTCCCAAGCGCCCCATGGGCCGCCGTGGAACACCATCCCCGTCCCGTGCCGTGTTTCATCACCTTCACCACGACACGGATTGCATATCTTTGACCAAAGTTTTTAAAAAGATTCTACTTTGTTATTGACGTCCACTCTGAACGTTCGTATCGTACTGTGATATGAACTGTGGTATATCAGTGCATTGGGGATGAGAATGGGCGTTTCCAGAGTCGGCGGCAGGGTGACGGAGAGCCAGTTGTTTGAGGCGATGTGCCAAAATTTCGGGGTCCTGGCCTGTGCCGCACTCTCCGTGGGGCTGACCCTGGCGTCGCTGGTGCAGCGCGTGGCCCGCTCGAAGCGTCTGCGGGCCTGGCGGGATGGCGCGCGGAGCGTGCTGATCCGCCATGCCGGTGAACGGCTGCAAGGGGCGGTGGCCGCGGGGGAGGCGTGGGCGCTGCAGTTTCAAGCGCGGGCTGGCGTGAAGGCCGCTGTTGCGGCAGTCACAGGAAAGCCGGTGGAGATGCTGTCGTTTTCCGCGCCTCGCGTGGCTCAACCGGTCGCGCAGGGTGTGCCACGGCTGGATTTGGCAGAGGCAATGAGCCGGCGGTTGGTCGTCGCGCTGGACCGCGGCGAGCCGTGGGCGGTGATGTACTGTTTGAGCCACCTGGATCCAGAAGGACCGTTTTTCGCCAAGTGCCGCCGTGGCCGGCAGCACGACTTGTGGGCGGAGCAGCTTGCGGCGGCTGCGCTGGTCACGGAGAGTGCTGCAGAAGTTGGCGACATCAACGGGTTGCTGCGGGCTGTGGCTGTGGACGGGGCGGTCAATATGCCGGAGGAAAATGGAGATGCTGAGCCACGGTTGATGGTTGACGCTGATGCGGGCTTGGACGGTTTGGTGGCAGCGCCGCCTGTCGGCACCCGTAGTGTGGACTTCAGGCCAAAACCAGGTTGCCGGCTCGTCATGGCCGTGTCGGCTCAAGCCGACGCCACGAAATCAGCCTGCATCGCGCCCCCTCTCTGTGGCAACCCGTTCGAGAGTGGGCTGCGCCTGGCCGCCGGTGAGTCCGGGGTCGGGTGTTCAAATTTCAAAATTGATGGGCTCATGGATGGCCTGGACCGCCTGAACATCGCACCAATCTTGAAATTTGAATGCCCGACCCCAGTTGTTGCCGCGCCCCCTGTCGGCGCCCGTGGTGTGGCCTTCAGGCCACGGCCAAATTGCCGGCAGTTGATGGCCGCGTCGGCCGAAGCCGTCGCCACGAGAACAACCTGTCTCGCGCCCCCTCTCTCTGGCGGGCAGCTCGAACGTCGGCCGTGCCTGCCCGCCGGTGGATCAGAGGTCGGGCGGTTCGGGGAGCGCCGCCTGTCTGCGCGCAGATGGAGCGAACTTCGATGCGAGGATTTGCGCCACCTGTTACGAAAACGATCGCGTTGGCCCCACCAGCGAAGCCGCGCCCCTGTCAGCGCTCGTGGCGTGCACAAAGAATTCGGTCGACAAACACGACCTCGGCATTAAACTCCAATTCACCGCCGGGCGATTGGAGTGTCTTCACGGAATTCCCCGTATTCTTCGACGGCAGCTCCGACATTTCTCGTGTCGGAGGCATTCCGGTTCCCAAGTCGATCCAGTCGTGCGTTTGTTTCGTGCTGGGAATGCCGGCTGCGCATAAAACTCTTCGACCGCAGCGGGTGTCAGGGTATTCCCTGCAATGTACGCAGCCATCGCCAATGGCAGCCCCGGGGCATTGTTCCGGAACGGGCTTCAAGTTAACTTTTCGGACGTCGGGCAAGCCACGCCGGGCGACGTCTCTTGCTGGCGTTCACTGGGCAATGTCATCATACTGCAGCGCGGTTGAAGCAAACGGGTTCGACTGGATTTTCAAACGCAGGAGCTGCCCATGTCACCTGAAAAAAACTGCCCCGACTGCGAACCAACGCCCCCCCCTCCGAGCTTCGCGGGGGGCATGAACCGCCGCGACTTCGTGCGGGTTGTCTCCCTCTCTGCGGCGGCGGCGGCCCTGCCGGGGTTGAGCCACGCCGAGGAGCCAGCCAAGCCCAAGCCCGAAGCGCTGGTCAAGGCGCTGTATGATTCGCTGACGATGCCGCAGCGCGAGGAGATCTGCTTCGCCTGGGACCACACCGACGACCGCGGCCTGCTCCGGACCCACGTCTCCAACAATTGGAACGTGGTCGACGAAAAACAGTTCAACATTTCCGGAAAATTCTTCACAAAAGATCAGCAGGAGATCATCCGCGCGATCTTTCTGGGTCTGTACAACCCGAAGTGGCATGACCGGATTGAGAAGCAGCTTCGGGACGACGCCGGCGGCTACGGGCTGCATCAGACGATCGCCCTGTTTGGCGAACCGGGAACGGGAAAGTTCGAATTCCTGATGACCGGCCGGCACTGCACCATCCGCTGCGATGGCGACAGCAGCGAGCATGTGGCCTTCGGCGGGCCGATCTTTTACGGCCATGCCGCCTCGGGTTTCAACGAGCAGGTGGGACACCCCGACAATGTCTACTGGCCTCTCGCCCAGAAGGCGAACGGCCTGTTCAAGATGCTGGACGGCACCCAGCGGGAGAAGGCACTGATTCTGACGGCCCCCGGCGAAAGCCAGGTCGCCTTCCGTGGCAAGGGGGGAGAGATTCCCGGCCTTGCCGTTGGCGAACTGAGCAGCGACCAGAAGGAGTTTGCGCAGAAGGTGCTGCTGTCGCTGCTGGAACCGTACCGCACCTCCGATCAGGACGAAGTGCTGCAGGCACTGAAAGCGCAGGGTGGGCTCGACCAATGCCGCCTGTCTTACTATCGTCAGAATTCGAAGGGCGAATCGGTCGACCTGGGGGATGATGGCGAGTGGGATGTATGGCGTCTGGAGGGGCCGGCGTTTGTCTGGCACTTCCGGGGTGTGCCGCATGTGCATGTGTGGGTCAACGTCGCCGATGACCCCTCGGTCAAGCTCAACGCGCGTGGGTAGTTCGCTGCTGTTGGGTTGAGAGGTTCAGGAGCAGTGAGCAGCAGGTGTGCGGCACTAGGCCGCAGGGGCATTTCTAGGATCATTTCCAGGCAAATTTCTCCGGGCTCGGCTGGGAGCACGGATTCCGTCACCGACTTCCAGCCTGATTCTCCGTCCCGTTGAGTGTGGGTCACTCCGCAGGGCGAAAGGGTTGGGCAGGACGTGGGTTTGTGGAGGAGAATTCGACTGAACACGCACATCCCGATGACCGCTGCCGGAAAGGATTCACCGGCTCCAGCCTGTGGATGGATCGCGCTGTCGCGACTGTCGCTGAACCAGATGACGACGCTCCGCGCGTCTTTCATCGATGATGTCCTGGCCCTTCAACAGGCCGGATTCCGCACACTGGGGGTCTGGCGTCAAAAGCTGATCGAATATGGTGAAGAGCGGGCAGTTGACCTGCTGCGCGATTCTGGTGTGCGCGTCTCCAGCCTCTCGTGGGCGGGCGGGTTCACCGGAGCCGACGGACTCTCTTACCGCGAAGCCCTGCACGATGCCCAACAGGCACTGCGGACGGCTTCCGAGTTGGAGTCCGCCTCGCTGACGATCGTGACCGGGCCGCGCGCCCGCTTCACGCACAACCATGCCCGCCGCCTGGTCAGCGATGCCCTGCGCGCCTTGGGCGACATGGCGGGCGAACTGGGCATTCACCTCTGCCTGCAGGCGGTGCCCCGCAACGAGGGGAAACGCTGGACGTTCCTGCACACGGTGGATGCGGCCCTCGACCTGCTGGGCAAGTGCGACCACCCGCAACTTGGCCTGCTGTTCGACACTCATCAATTGTCGCACGAACCCGCACTCCTGGCCCGGTTGCCAGAACTGGTGCCCTTCATCCGGTCCGTGGCGCTGTGCGACAGTCAGGCCGATCTGGCGGGCAAACCGACGCGATGTCTTCCCGGGCGTGGCTCACTTCCCCTGTTGGACATCATCGTCCAGCTCGAACAGGCTGGCTACCGGGGCTACTACGAAGCCCAGGTGCTTTCGCGAACCTGCTGGGATGCCATTCCTGCCGAAGTCGCCCAGGACTGCGCCGACCTGCTCCGGCAGTTGCAGCGTCAGTACCGCATTCAACAGCCCGAGGCCGAAACGCGTACAGTATGATGGTCGCCAGGGAAGGTCACCAAAATTGCAGTTCCGCAGATTGTTCTCAGCCTCAAGAAGGATGACGTGATGCGTAAGGTATTTCTCTGGATTCTGATTGTGGGATCCGTGACCAGCCTGACCGGCTGCCCGCCATTGCCCCAGATGAGTCCGCATGAGACGCCGGTCAGCTCGGCCCCTCCGATCACGCCAAACCTCCCGCCCCCCAACCTGCCGGGCAAGGAAGACCCCGATGCTCCGCGGGAGTTCACGACGACCAAATCAGGGCTGAAATACCGCATCCTGCGCAAGGGCAATGGCAAGAAGCCCAGGCTCAGCAACGAAGTCACCGTACATTATCGCGGCACCCTCGACGATGGCACGCAGTTCGACAGTTCTTACGACCGTGGCGAGACCACCTCCTTCCCGCTGAGTGGTGTCGTTCCAGGCTGGCAGGAGGGGCTGCAACTGATCGATCAGGGCGGGATGATTGAACTGGAGATTCCCTCCGAGTTGGGATACGGAGAACGCGGGGCGGGAGGCAGCATCCCTCCCAACGCCACGCTGCACTTCATCGTCGAGCTGTTCAAAATCCAGTGAGTCTGGCGACTCATTTCGGTCGGCGGGTCGCTCCCATTCGGACCGTGCCGCACTGCGGCAGCGACAGTGGCAAAATGAAAAAACCGGTCTGGACAGAATCGATTTCTCAAGTGTAGAGTCAATGAGTGAACCGCCTGAACCCGTCGTGTCGGGCACAAACACTGAGTTTTCTGATTGAGGATGTGAAGGATGCCAGAAGGTACCATCAAGCGACTGACGGAGAAGGGCTTCGGGTTCATCGACACGGGGACTGGCAAAGATCTGTTCTTCCACATGTCCGCTCTCGAAGGTGTCCGCTACGACGACCTGCGCGAAGGTCAGCATGTCTCGTACAAGGTCGGCCAGGGTCCCAAGGGACCATGCGCCGAAGGGGTTAAAGTCGTCTGATTGCAAAGCAACAGATGACATCGAATCATGCGAGGCCGATGGAAACATCGGTCTCGTTTGCTTTGGCCAGACGTGCTTGGATCGGTTCACGTGTGCCATGTCGATGTCGACCCGATTCCTGGCATGATCAGATCGAAGAAAGCCATCAGCATCAACGACTGTCCTGCGTACTTGTCTGAACTCAATATGCGGTCTCCGATGTTTCAACCCACGCCGTCGTCCCGGCCACGCTGCGCAATCATGAAATCTTTCCAGTTTCCCGGTTGAGCGAAGTCGCACTTTCGATCGTGCGAAGTTCCAATCCGCTGTCCGCCGCGGAGATTGAACTGCTTGAAAACTTGTATCAAAAGCGCGGGGTCTCGGCGGACCAACTTCTCTCACACCGATGCCGCCACCATGCCGGCGAAAAGGGACCTGCCCGAATCGCTGCGTCCCTTCGCCTTCCGCAACGCCTCCGAACTGCGTTCCGGGAGCGACCTGCGAATCCACCTCGAGCGGCTGTTGATTGTTCTCACCTCCGCCTGGTCCCATTCTCCACGCTACGCCCATGGTCCGTAATCGAGTACGATGCCGCTCTCTGATTCGTTGGCCCTCCAGCTTCCCCACCCCTGTCGGTTGATCGCCTGAAACCGTGGCGACACCAATTCTGGACGCTTCTCATGAAACGCAACCCCGTCAAGGCGGCACTCAAGGCCGGCCAGCCCCAGGTCGGCACGTGGCTCTCCTGCGGTGATTTGTATGCCACGCGCGTGATGGCACGCGTCGGCTTTCCGTGGCTCACTGTCGACCTCGAACATTCGCCGATCGACATCAGCCAGGCCTCCGCCCTGTTCGGAGCGATCGCCGAGGCCGGCTGCGTCCCCCTGGCCCGTGTGCCACGGGGCACGCACGAGAACATCAAGCGGGTGCTGGATGGCGGCGCGCACGGGATCGTGGTGCCGATGGTGAACACCGTCGAAGAAGCCAAGGTGGCCATCGCCGCCGCCAAATATCCGCCCACCGGCAACCGCTCGATCGGTGGCGGCCTTGCCGCCCTGAACTACGACAGCACCGCCGGAGACTATTTCAAGCATGCCAATGACGAAATCGCTGTGATTCTCCAGACGGAGTCCCCAGAAGGGGTCCAGAACGCCGAAGCGATCTACAGTCTGCCGGGCGTCGACGCCATTTTCGTTGGCCCGAACGATTTGACGGCGCAGATGCGCGGTCCCGACGGAATTGACCCGTCGCCCGCTGAACTGGAAGAAATGCTGCAGCGCGTACTCGCCGCCGGCAAGAAAGTCGGCACGCCCGTCGGTCTGCATGTCCAGACCATCGAACAAGTGAAGCAGCGGATCGAGGAAGGCTGGCAGTTCATCGCCATCGGCAGCGAACTCCGGTTCATGACGCTGGAAGCGCAGAAAATCGTCACTGGCCTGAATCTAAAGAAAGCCACCGATCTGGCTCGGTATTAAGTCCCGTTCCGGGTAAGCCGCGGCTGAAAAGATTCCAAACCCCACCGAGTTCATCTCGGTGGTTTTCGGGACTCTGCACTACGGGCGTGCGGTTTGTCCATCGTCCAGAAGTTAAAAAAACCTGCCAGGCAGTACAAAAGGCCGGCTTGGAGCAAAGTCTTCCCATAGACGAGCGGCAGCACTCCTCCGAGCGCAGAAGGCTTTGCTCGACACGGGTGGTGAACCATGATGAAATTCGGCCTGGGGATCTTTGCGCTGCTCGTGGCTCCGCTGGCTCTGTCACGGGCCGACGAGTTCGAACAGTTGGATGCCAACCGCGATGGCATCATCACTCGTGAAGAATTCACCCGCAGCCGCGCGCCTGCAAAAACTCTTTCCTTCGACACGAGGGAGGCGGCACGGGCACATGCCGCCGCCCGGCGTGCGGCCAACTTCAAGTTGTTTGCCGAAGCCTTCGAACAGGGAAAAGCTCTGACAACCCGCGCCAGGCTCGAACGGGCAGCGGCAGTCAGCGCCGAGCTTGTCTCCAAGGCCGAGGGGGTGACGGATCCCAAAACCGCCGAGCAGATGGCCAAGGGCGGCTATGCGTCACGCTCTCCGGTCTATCCACGCGAGAGCCACATTGTCCGGCTGATCTGCGCCCGCACGTGGCTCCGCGACAGCATCCAACCCAATTCGGCGAGCTGGCTGTTGCTGGCCGACACCGTGGAACTGCGCTGGCCAACGGAAGAAAACCAGGCCGAATTGCGGACCCTTGTTCAGGATCATGACCCCGAAATTCGGGCCATGGCCATTGAGGCCCTCGCCACCCTGCATGATCCCGCCGATCTGGAGTTTTTAGCGAGTCAATACACGGGACATTTCTCAGCCGAGTCACCCACATCCGCCATCTTTGTGAAACAGTTGCCGGTCTGGGCGAATGGATGGCCCAATCAATGGGCGGCACCGGAAGAAGACCCGCTGTGCCTCGACCTCTTCTGGCGGCAGCCAACGCTCGGCGAACATGTCGATCGGGCCTTGCAGGAAATCACAGGGGACCGAGTGACCCGCGCGACGTTCAAGGATTGGGTGGCAAAGCACGGCAACACGCGGCAGAGCTTCTGGTACTGGCAGCAGAAGTTGCAGAGACAGTTCGACCAGACGCAATTTGTTGTCCATCGGCTCGCCGCAGCGGATCCGGTTGCGTTTGAGCGAGCACTGTCGGCGGCGTTCGACAAGTTGCGTAAAACCGTTCGCGCGGAGTTGGCAACGCTGGACCCTCAAACGGAGGCCAAGGTTGTGCTGCTGGCGAAGAATACGAAAACTGGAACCCATGACTTGGCCCTCCCGGAAAATCGGTTCTTCGATCCCCCCTGGCAAACTCGTCTGACCAACGACGAACTGTTCGCCCTGTTGGAAGGTGGTCGCCCCTGGGGTGATGTCGACTGGGTCGACGCGCAGGGGAACACGGGCGAGCTGCGGACCCGGGTGGTGACGCGGGTCATGCTCAACGCCGAACAGGCGTTTGCCCGCGAGGATGTGCCACGGCTTCAGAAGTTGCTCGACGCGCCCGATCCGCCATTCTGGTGGCCGGCCCGCGCTGCCACACTGATCGGCATTTCGCGGCTATTGCCCGCGGCCACCCTGGACGCTCTCGACGATCCGCAGACCACAGGCGGCTACCTCCGCCGGGCGCTTGGGGCGGAGCCAGAAGCCCTCGTTCGCGGCTATGTGGCTCGCGAACTGGTCCGGGTCGGACTGCCGGCGAACAAGCCGTTCCTGCTCCAGCAGTTTTTTGACGAAAAAGACAGCAACACCCTGGAAGACGTTCGATTCTCGATCCTGGAAGCCCTGGGCGAGAAGCCGCTGTCGATCGAGAAACGCACGTTTCTGATCGAGCTGTGGAAGGACAACCGCTCCCGCGTGCTGTTCACCCGCCCACGCACATCAATCAGCAGTGGCTGGCACCGCCGCGCCGCCGTGAAATCCTTCAACGCGCACGCCGGGCGGGAACTCGTCACGATCGAGGATCTCAACGATCTGCTGCAGGATGAAAAGGCCGAAGCGACATTCGATCGGATTCTGAAGCTCATCAGGGACATGGAAGCCCTCGCTAAGTAGCCTTCGTTCTAGCGGCATGGCGCAAGCCGTCCGGTGAGTGCTTTCGAACAACGAGCGTCGCCCGCTCTTGTTAGGACCGCGGCAAGAATAACTGTCGATTTTTGACGAGCCGCACAGCCAATGAGCCGGAGGGCCTTAGCCGGCCTTAGCCGGCCTTAGCCCCCGGTTGGAGGATGATCGGAAGACGCCAACGCCACGAACCGGACGCCAACGCGCGCTAACGCGTGCCGGCTGATGAATCTGCCCTCAATCGGCGTCCATCCCAAGCAACTTCACCATGTTATTGTTGTCGCGATCCTTAGCGTCCGGTTCGTCGGCGTTGCCAATGCGAACTTTTTCACCGAACCGGGGGCTAATGCCGGCTAATGCCTCCGGCTGAGGCTGGTCATCCGTGAACTCGGCCTGCCCAAGGTTTGAATTGCCACGTTGAACTGCTATAGACGAAAGACGTTCACTCGCGACGATGGCGGCCGAGGACAGATTCTTCCCATGGGCGATGCACTGCGTGATGGCGAAGGCGGAGTTACATTTTGGGACGACGGGCGTGTGCCACGTCGAGCTGCATCCCGAGCGGGCGCATGTGGTTCGGACTGCGCCGCCGGCGATCTCTGACCCTGCGCAGGCAGTGCGTTCGGCCCTCGAGCATCCCCTCGACTTCCCCCCGCTGGGGCAGTTGTGCACACCGGGTGACCGGGTGGTGCTGGCCTTGGACCGCAACACGCCGCAAGCAGGCCTGGTGCTGGGGGAGGTTCTGCCCATCCTGCAGCAGCGGGGAGTCGCGCCGGACCAAGTGACCATTCTGCAACCGGCTGCCTTGTCGGGGGAAACGCCAGATCCGCGCGGCAGTTTTGCGCCAGAATTGCGAGAAGCCGTCGCTTGGAAAATCCACGACCCCACCGACGAGACGCAACTGGGATATCTCGCCACAACCGCTCGCAACGAGAGGATTTACCTCGCCCGCGATCTGCTGAACGCGGATGTCGTCGTTTCCATTGGCGGAATGGAATACGACCCGGTGATCGGGTTTCGCGGAACCGGCAGCGTCTTCTACCCCGGTCTGTCTTCGGCGGCCGCGATCGCACATGCCCACGGAATGGCCCACAGCGAACTTGACCCCGACGACGAACGCCCGCTGCGGCAAGAGATCGACGAGATCGCGTGGCTCGTGGGAGCCCAGTTCTCCATTCAGGTCGTGCCGGCCGGCGGCTCGGGCGTGGCTGCGGTGCTGGCCGGCGCGGTCGAATCCGTCGCCAAGGCCGGGAAGGAACTGCTGGCGAAGCACTGGCTGGTGGAAACTCCGGAACGTGTGCCGGTGGTGGTCTGTGCCGTCGATGCCGATGCTGGCGGACATGGCTGGGACCAGGTGGGGGCCGCCATGGCCGCCGCCCGCAGCCTGGTGACGAAGGGGGGGCGAATCGTCATCCTCTCCCAGTTGCATGGAACGCTCGGAGCCGGCATGCGGCTGATCAGCGAGAGCCGCAGTCCGCGGGACGCCCTGCAACCGCTGCGGCAGCTCACGCCGCCCGACTGGATTGCCGCCAGCCAACTCGCCATGGCCGCCGACTGGGCACACCTGTACCTGCTGAGCGACCTGCACCCGGAAGCGGTGGACTCCCTGTTCGTCTCGCGCATGACCCACGAGCGGGAACTGCAGCGCCTGCTGGATGCCGCCCCCGCCGCATTGCTGCTGCCCAGTGCGCAGCATGTCTGCGGACATGTTCTGGGATAGGTTCGGCGGGGCGGGCGTTCTGAAGAACGAACGCCAAATAATTTCAAATTTCAGATTTAAAATTTCACAGTAAAATGCCTTGCTGGAGCATTTTATTTGCGGGGTGAAAGCTGCGTCCCGCACCGCCGAGATGCAGCAGCCAGTTCGACGCCGCTGCAAAGGCTGTGAGATTTGCCGACCGTCACGGATTTGTGTGGGGCACGCCAGTTCATCTGAGCCAGGATGAGAGAGGATGCTTTCATTCAACGCTGTCGCCAGCAGATCCTTTCCCATCCACTGGTTGCCGGCGGCCTGCAGGTCAATCTCGCGTAATCTGCGGCTGGCAGTTATATAAGGGTTTGGGGAGTCGGATTCCTTGTGGATTCAGCCTGACCGCACGCCCGCCGCCCCGCACTTTAGCTGCACAAAGCCCACATCTGTTGGACCACGGTTGGCTTTGAGAGTCGATTTTTGCCGGAGATCTGCCATTTCCTCTCCCAAACCGCTTCAGCTCATTCTGGCACGGCAGTTGGCCAGCAGCCTGGCCATGCCGATCATCATTGTCGACACGCTCGGCACGCTGATTTATTACAACGAGCCGGCTGAGGTGATTCTGGCCCAGCGGTTCGAAGAGACCGGGGAAATGCCGGCCAATGAATGGGGCGCGGCATTCGCCGTGACCGATGAGGACCGGCAGCCGATCGCCCATGAAAAATGGCCGCTGGTCATCGCCATCACGCAGCAAAAGCCAATCTCGCGGATCATCTGGCTCCGCAGTCCGGATGGACACTGGCGGCACATCAACTGGACCTCGGTCCCGTTTATCGCTCAGGGAGGGGAATTCCTGGGAGTGCAGAGCATTTTCTGGGAGGTGGCCTAGCATGGAAGTCACGCTGTGGGGCACCCGCGGATCCTTGGCGACACCGGGACCGGAAACCGCCCGCTACGGCGGGAACACGGCGTGCATCGGTGTGCGGGGACGCGAGGGCACGATTCTGGTGCTGGATGCCGGCACGGGTATTCGCCGCCTGGGGACGTCCCTGCCAGCCAAACTGGAACGTGTGGATGTCATGCTGACACACCTGCACATGGACCATGTGCAGGGGCTGGGGTTCTTTGCCCCGCTGTATCGCGCGGGCGTCAATGTCCACATTTGGGGACCGGCCAGCGCGACCATGGGCCTGCAGGAGCGGCTGAAACGCTACCTTTCGCCGCCGCTGTTCCCCGTGCATCTCAGCGAACTCCCCTGCAACGCGACGTTCCACGCGATTCCCAACGGCGAAGTGGAGATTGGTGAATTCCGCGTGACCGCCGACCTGATCTGCCATCCCGGCCCCACGGTCGGCTATCGGGTGACCGATGGCCAGGGCAAGGTGATGACCTTCATGCCGGATCATGAGCCGGCCTTGGGCAATCCACATTTCCCCAACATGCCCTTCGAATGGACCTCCGGGGCGCATCTGGCCGCCAACGCCGACCTGCTGATCCACGACAGCCAGTACAGCTCCCAGGAGTATTGGGACCACTGTGGCTGGGGTCACAGTTCGCTGGCACAGGCGATCAATTTTGGGCGGCTGTGCGAGATCCGGCGGCTGTCGACGTTTCACCACGACCCGAATCACAACGACGCCGACCTCGACAAGCTGATCGCCGACGCCATCGAAGAGACGCACCCGCCGTTTGAGGTTGTGCCGGGGTGTGAAGGAAGCGTGTTCAACCTTTGAGGTCTGGCCAGCAATTCAAGCTGGCCAACGGCGAGGATCATTCCTGGCGAACCCGACGCGCGACGCGACTGGTTCCGCGACTGGTTCCGCGACTGGTTCCGCGACTGGTTCCGCGACGGCTCCGCTCGGAGACGGTCCTTAGGACCGCGGCAAGAATAACTGTCGACTTTTGACAAGCCGTACAGCCAATGAGCCGGAGGGCCTTAGCCGGCCTTAGCCCCCGGTTGGTGGATCATCGGAAGACGCCAGCGCCACGAACCGGACGCTACTAAGTACCGGACAAAGAATAAAGCACGCTTCAAGGTGCTAACCGAAGGCTGGTCTTAGGCAACGAGAAGGGGGAACCACGAATTTTCACGAATACGACGAATGTCACGAATAACAACGCGCAGGATTCCGTCACCCGCGAAGCCTTGCCAGTTGATCATTCGTGATATTCGTAAGATTCGTGAAAATTCGTGGTTAATTTATGACCGTACGATTCCCGCACCGTTTTGCCAGGCCTGTCGACTTCACCACCAACTTCATCCGTTGTCCTTGATGGCGTTCGCTGCTGGATAGGGAGATAAATATCACAGTTATTGTTGCGGCGGTCCTTACTCCCCGCCGCCAAAGCCCACCTGCTGCTCTTGTGCCTCCTGCCGCATTGGCTGGCCGGGCTGCCCTGGCTGGCCGGGTTGTCCTGGGGCCAGTGGTGGTTTGCCCATCAGTTTTTGCAGCTTCTGCTGCAGCGATGTCGAATCGACTTTGCCCGACAGCCGCAGGACCTGCATGCTGGTGGAACGGGGCTGGGCGACACGGTCCAGCGATTCAATCGTTTCCATGACGTTTTCCAGCAGCCGCTCCGAGGCGGAGATGATCAGCGTGTTGCTGAGTTCATCCATGCCGATCGACAACAGCCCTTTGAACTTGATGGGGGTCTCCGGCTTCTCATCGTCGCCGCCGCCATAGATGAAGGTGTAGTTGTCTCCAGCGGGCCGTTTGTCCTCCTGCTTTTGCGGGCCACCGGCGAGGGCCTTGTCGTTCGAGCTGAGCAGGTCGCGGTAGACGTCCTTGACCGCTTCCATCACCACTTTGGCCCGGGCATGCTTGAGCGTCACCAGCTTGGTCAGCCGTTCCGACTTGGTTTCATGGGCCGGTGGCTGGTCATAGATCGCGACCAAATCGTCAATGATCTTCATTTGTTCGGAATCCGCGCCCACGACCAGAATGCTGTTGGTGTCGGAGTCCGAGATGAACTTCAGCGGTCGGCGCTTGGAGAGCTTTTTCGGACTCGAATCACCCTGCTGCGGCAGCATTCCATAATCATAGATGATGGTCCGGCCACGGGCGTTTTTTTCGTCCTTGGCTTTTTCATCGAAGAAGTCCTTGAGATTGGCCGCCACCCCATAAGCCCACGTGCTGGGGTACTTCAACTGGATGATTTTGTAGTCTTTTCGCGGCGGAATCAGCTCGGCGGACATCTCTTCCAGCATGTCGAGCGCCTGGGTGTCCTGCGAGCGGATGATGAGCCGCCCATCGGGGGCCAGCAGAACATCGACCGGCGGGCGTCCTTCGGTCCCGCGCCGCGTGGTTTCCGGTTCCTCCACTTCCTCGGCCGGCATTTCTGCCTCGGGAGTCTCGGTCTCTTCGGTTGCGGAGGGAAGCCCTTGATCCAGCGGGACAGGCTTCACCGGGGTGTCGTCCGGGACCTCCAAATCTTCGTCGTCCACCTGCGCCAGTTCATCGGCGTTTGTCAGCATCCGCGCGGGCCGGACCAATTTCGGGGGCACCAGCGCTTTCGGCTTTTCATTCCGTGCGTCCGTGGGCGGGGCCGAAATTGTTTTGGCGGGCCGTGGCTTAGCCGGTTTGGCGGCTGCTCGCGGAGCGCGCCGCGCGGGTTCCTCCTCGGGAATGACTTCGGCTTCGGGGTCGACCTGGAGCTTGTTGGGAGCCACATCGGGCCAGGATTGCTTGAGCCGTCTCAGGAACTCCTGGGCCTCTTCGCCCTGCACGTCCAGCACCCGCGTGGTGCGGCTGTCGCCGCCTTCAGGCGGGATCTCTCCCAACTTGACCAGCAGTTTGCGGACTTCCGCCAGTTCCAATTCATCCGCCCACAACAGCAGGCGGTTGTATTCGGTGTCGGCTTCGACTTTGAATTTTCTGGGGTCGTCACTGTCCGACTTGTTGCCGCCCATGCCGAACGGCTGGAAGTCGTAATAGAACGGGTTGCGTTGCTGGGCCGGTTTCTTCTCCTCGCCGCCGAACATCACCTGGATGGTGTTGGCCACCACGTCGGCACCCAGCCGCCGCAGGCGGATGACTTCAAACCTGCGGCCGTTGCCGTCCAGCTTTTGGACCAGCATGCGGATCGTCATGTGATCGGCCAGTGACGCATAGGCGATGATCGACCGCTTTTTGCTGTCGATCTTCAACTCTGTCTCCGGGTCGAGATCTCCCAGCTCCTGCAGGAGCTTGACCAGTGGCTCGGCGTCCAGGGAATTCAGTCTGTAGACCTGCATCCGGTTCAGATTCTGCATCAGGTCGCCGCCGCGGGCACCGGGCACATCCACCGTTTCAATCGCCTCGGCAATGATCGCCATCTGGTCTGCCGGAGCGTTCGCCAGGATGCTGTTGTCACGGGTGTTGACCACCAGGCGAATCTTCGTGGGGCCACCCGCCGCGCCGCCTGGCGGCTGCGGTCCGCCGCGCTGCTGCTGCATTTGCTGCATCTGCATTTGCATTTGCTGCTGCTGTTCGGGGGTCATGCCCGCCATCGGATTCGCCGGCGCGTCCAGTCCCAGCAGCGGCTTGAGCAGTTCATGGACGGTGGCGGCGCGGGTGTGCTTCAGGCGAAACTCACGCACGAGCCGCTTCGGACCTTCCTGGGACTGTTCTTCCGCCAGCACTTCGGCGATGGCCTGCAGGTTGACCGCCGCGTCCATCGCTTCAATCCGGTTGGTCGCCTTGAGGGGCGTGATCTTGCCGTTCGGACTGAGCATTGGCTTCAGTTCTTCCACCGCCGCTTCGGCCAGCAAATTCTTGAGAGTGAATTGAACCTTCACGAACTCATGCGAATCGCGTTTCGCCAGTTCTTCCACTGAGACGCGGGGCACCAGGCTCGGGTCGAGTTTCTTGATGTTCACCACCGTCATCACCTCGCCCTGCAGCAGCAGGGTGAAGCCACGGTCGAGCAGGTGCCGGTTCAGCAGGTCGCGGGCCTCGTCGAGCGTGTAGCTCCGCTGTGTCCGGAGGTTGAGAAAGTCGCCCGGCAATTCCTGCCAGTCGAAGCTCAACTTCGAGATTCGCGCAAACCATTCCAGCACATCGGGCCAGGGCTGACCCTTGAAGTTGAAGCGGATCTTCTGCTCGGCATCCGGCACCACCTTGAGTTCTTCCGGGTCCGCCGGAGCCACGGGCTTGGTGGGACGCGACCGCGGACCGGCGGGGGCCGCCGCGCCAGCCGGGGGCGCGCCTGCGGGAGGCGTCGCCGGTGGTGTTGCTCCAGGCGCACCGGTTGCGCCGGGCATGGGATTTCCCGGCTGCCCCGGCTTGCCTTCAGGCGGCATCTTTTGTGGTGCGGCAACCGCAGGCGCGCCCTCTGCCGGGACCGCCTGAACTTCAAAGACCGCACCCTCGGGCTGGGCCAGGGCCAGTGAAGGAGTGCCCCACGCCGTCCATGACAGGACACCAATCAACAAACCCCGCCGCCAACAGCAATGCCTGCACATACGATCACCCGAGAGAGGACACTCGTGAGACTCAAACAATTCTGAATTTGCCGCAAAGGTCAGATTGGTGCCGCGACACCGCATGGTGTCCCACACCCAATCACAGATTCGCCAGAATGCCGAATTTGTCCACAAAGATTCATGGAGTATGCAGCAGTTGCCAAGATCTCGCAAGACACAATGTCTGTGGATCGGTGGGTTTTCGGCATTTCGCGTACAGTATTTCAGTCCCGTCACAATCCGCGCGTACCTTCGGCATTTGTGCGGTGTTAAGATTGAGCCGCTGAATAGCCCTGCGAAATTCCGGTCAACTGCCGATGGAGGACGGCGCGTGCCTTGGGCGCGTCAGAACCACAATTGGCCTGCTGGAATTCCGCAATGTGAGTTGCGTTTTGTTCATCGCAGAAGGTTGTTCATGTCCGCGCTTGAGATTCGTCACGCTGATGGCCGGATCGACGTTTGTGAAATGGCGCCGGGTACGCAAATCCTGGTCGGACGAATGGCCATGGCGGACATTCAGATCGATCAGGAGGACGTGGCTCCCATCCATTGCCGCTTCACGCACAAGGCCAATTCCTGTTTGCTGACGGCGGCAACCCCCGATGGAGTTCTGTGCAACGGCATCAACGTCAGTTCCCTCAAGCTCAGCCCCGGCGACATGGTGCGCGTGGGCGACACCTTGATCTGTTACATGGACGGACGGTCGAACTCCGCGGAACTCTCCCCCGGTCGCCAGGCGCGGGTCGGCGGCGAGACGCCGCTGGCTCCCCGCCGGCCCGCCGGACCCGCTGACGCGCCCGGCGCGGAATCTCCTGAAGAGGCCACCCCGTTGAAGCTGCCGGGGACTGTCATGCCGCCGCCAGAGGCGCCCGTGGACAACCGGCCGGCGTGGCTGCCGGTTCGCGAAACAACCGTGGTTCCGCCGCCGACCGAGCCGCCTCGCGCTCCGCCGTTTGCACCAGCGCAGATCCCCTCCGCCGATTCAGCGGCCTTCGCAAGTCTCCAAGGGAGCGGTTCGTTTGGAGATTTTTCGGACGAGTCCGCCCGCATTCCGATCCCAAGATTTGCCGCGGAGCCCGACCCTGGCCAGAGTTCCACCTTTGCAAAGTTCAAAAAGTCGCTGACCGGCCCGCCCCGGCGGCCGGGTGAGGAGGAGCTGGCCCGCTCGCCGATGGTGATGATCCTCACCGGCGGCACCCTGGCGCTGCTGCTGGGGGCGCTCACCGTGTGGTTCATCCTCGGCCGGGAAGCGGCCCGCAAGCAGTTCACGCTGGCCGAAAACGCGCGAATCCATTCGCAGTATGCCGATGCCATCACCGCCTATGAACAGTTCATCAAAAAGTTCCCCAACGATGCGCGCGTCGAGGAAGCCCGCGCCGCCATCGGAACCGCCACGGTCGAACTGCTCATCTCCGGACGGGCCAACTGGCAGGAGGGGCTGGACGCGCTCAACAAGTTGGTTCTGGACAACCGCGACCGCCCGGAATTCGAACCGGAGGACTCTCCCGTCCGTGGCTTCGTCCGCACGATGGCCCTAAAGATCACCCGCGGCGCGGCGCAGTCCGCCGACAGGCAGGGGCTTCGGCCCCTGTTGCTGGTTTCTGACCAGGCCCGCGACCTGTACGACCGCTATCAGCCCTCCGCCAAGAATGAAAAGCTCGTCGCGGAACTGGCCGAATTGCGGCGGACAGCGGAACACAGCGTCCGCCGCAAGGAGACCTTCGACACGGCCGTCGCGGCGATCGACAAGCAGTTGACCGCCACGCAGCCCCTGGAGGCGATGCAGACCTATAAAAACCTGCTGGTCAAATACCCGGAACTGGCCACAACGTCGGGCACTTCCAAGGTGCTGCGCGAGCGGTTGGGCAAGTCGGCGGCACTGGAGCAGACGCTCGACACGCGCGAGCCCCTGAGCCGGGAAGCCCGCACCGACGACCATGCGCTACCGGGCATGCCGTTGATGCTGGCGCGCCGCGCCCGCGAACGCAGCGACGTGGCCTCGGCCGGCGAGGTGGTGTGCGTGATGGTCGAGGACAGTTGCGTGGGGCTGGACAGCATGACCGGCGAAATCAAGTTTCGCCGGGTCGTCGGCCTGGACCCGCCGTTCTTCCCGCAACAGGTCAACGGCCGCGTGCCCGGCTGGCTGCTCTACGACAGCCAGAACGGCGAACTGGCGTTGATTGACCGCCGCGATGGCAAGCTCCAGTGGCGTCAACCGCTGGACTGTATTCCGGTCGGTGCCCCGCTGGTGCACGAAGGCCAGATTTATCTGGCGACCAAGCCTTTGACGGAGCCAGCCCCGTCACCCGCGCTCGACAAGGCCGCAGAAAAGAATGCCGAGCAGAACGCTGAGAAACCTGCCGCCCAGCCCAAGGCCTTCGGGCAGTTGCTGCAGTTGGATTTCGACACCGGCAAGCTGTCGGCCCGGGTCCGGTTTTCTCAAGGGATCGGTGGCCCGCCGGTGCTGACTCCCGAAGACCGGATGTGTGTCGTTGGACGCGAGAACGTCCTGTACATCCTCACCCGCCGGCCGCTGGCCTGCGAGCGCGTGGTCTACCTCGGCCATGGGCCGGGAGGCATTGTCGCCCCCGGCCTGCTCCTGCGGAACTACCTGCTGCTGGCCGAGAACGACCGCCTGCAGAGCGCGAAGCTGCATCTGCTCAAGATGGTCCCCGCCGACCAGCCACCGGTGGAGATTCCCATCTCGGTGCGGACTTCGGGGCAGGTTCGTGAACCCTGTGTCGTCCGCGGCAATGTGCTGTTTGTTCCCTCCCGGCCGGAACAAATCCGCGCCTTCACCGTCGTCGAGAGTGACGATGCAAAGTCTCTCGTTCCCATCGCCGAGTACCGGGTGCCCAGCCCCACCCCCGCGCCGTTGTATCTGTCCCTCGCGGCTGACGGACAGATGTGGATGGCCAGCACCGGTCTCCGCAAGTTTCAGTTGACGAAGGACGTGATTGTTCCCGAAGGCAAGCCCCTGGCCGAGGGAATCTGCTCACAGCCGTTGCAGGCGGTCGGTCAGGCCCTGTTTGTCGCCCGCAGACTGCCCTACTGCCGTGCGGTCACCATCACGGAGGCCAACCGTGAGCAGATGCTGAGCAATTGGCAGGTCACTCTCGGCGGAACTGTCCTGGCGCTGGCCGCACAGGCAACGCCCGCCGGCCCGAACCCGCCCCCCGCCACGCTGGCGGTCACCGCCACGGGGGATGTCTTCCGCCTGAATGCCGACCGGCTGACTTCTGCTGGCTTTGAAATGCAGCCTCTTGGCGCGCTGCCCCTGCCGGCGGCAAACCGGTCACCCCTGTCGGCCGCGAAGCTGGCGGATGGCACGCTCGCGGTTTGGCTCGGCGGTGCCGAGCCACGCCTGTTTCAGCTCGGCGGCGAGTCACCCGTGCGGCCGCTGAAACTGTCCGAACCACTGCAGGCCGCGCCGGTCTTGCTCGCGGGCGGCTGGCTGCTGCCTCTCGCTGGAAAACTGAAGCTGGAGTTTCGCCCAACGGGCAAGCCCGCGCTGCAGGATCTGCTCGTCGATTTTGCCGGCGATGCGGCCCCAGCCTGGCGCGGTCTGGTCCCGCTGGACGCCACCCAGGTGCTCGCCACGAACGCCAATGGGCGTGTCTGCCGGGTGCAGGCGATCGAAACGGCGGTGCCGCACCTCGAAGACGTGGCTCATTGGGATGCCGAAGTGCCGGTCGATCTGCCGCCGGTCCTCGCCGGGGGTGGACTGGTGGTCGTGGACTCCACACCAAAACTGACCCTGTTGGATGCCAGTTCGCTGGAGCCACTGGAACAGATCCCGCTTCCCCAGGCGGCGACACGCCTGTCATCCAGCGGCCGCTCGGTGTTTGTCGAACTGGCTGGTAAAAAACTGCTGACGTTTGCGGTTGATGCCGCCCAGCGCAAGTTGACCCCGGAGCCGGAGCTTCCGTTGACGCATGGCCCGCTCGCCGGGCCGCCGCTGCAGCGCGGACCAGAGACCATTCTCGCGTTTCTCAGTGGGCATGTGGCGGCATTTGACGCGGCGGGCAAGCCAGTGAAACAGGTCGACCTTCGCCAGGCCCTCGCCTGCGGACCAGAGCTTGTGGGCGACCAGGTGCTGGTGGGAACGCTTGACGGCAGCCTCTACCGGGTGGACAACCTGCTGAAAGCCCCGTGATGCGCCAGCATCGGACCGTCACGTCGAAGGCGAGTCAAGCTGTTGGACAGGATGAAAAGGATGGGAAAGGATTTGTTTGTGACAGCTTTCAAGGTGAACATCCTTTCTTATCCTCTCTCATCCTTTCTTATCCTCTCTCATCCTTTCAATCCTGTCTCAAAAGGCCGGAACGGCTGTTGGCGTCGGATGAACCCCAGAGCGCGGACAGGCCGGAACAAACTGCGCATTGATTGATCTTGCCGTTTTGCTGAGAATGCGGCTCCCCGGTGCAACCACGCCCGCCGCGCTCACTCCAGGCTTCCTCATAAATGCTCCTTTGGCTCCTGCATCGATACGGACATCTGCTGGAGCATCTCGAACCGGCGGACGTGGCGGCCGAGACGCGGGTGTTCATCACCTCGCGGACGGCTCTGGCGAGCTTCACCGCCTTTCTGCTCGCCGTGATTTTTGGCCCCGCGGCCATCCGCTGGCTGAAGGGCCGCTTTCGGGAACGGATCGCCAGCGATTCCGCGCGGCTCAACGAACTCCACAAGGCCAAGGAACGCACCCCCACGATGGGCGGGCTGCTCATCATGGGGGCCATGTTCACGGCCGTCCTGCTGTGGGGCAACCTGTCCAACCGCTATGTGCAACTGGCGATGCTGCTGTCGCTGGGGATGGGCGCGATCGGCACGCTCGACGACTGGATCAAGCTCAGCACCACCCGCAAGGGGCTGACGGTTCGACAGAAATTCATGGGGCAACTGGTGGTGTCGCTGGTGGTCTCGGCCCTGTTGTACGTCGAGCACCGCACGCGGCCGCACGGGTTGGAACTGCTCTGGCCGTATGGAGCGTTTGGCATTTCGCTGGGGCCGCTGTTTGTCGGGTGGAGCATGCTGCTGTTGGTCTACAGCAGCAACGCCGTGAACCTCACCGACGGGCTGGATGGCCTGGCCGCCGGCTGCATGGTGTTTGCCGGCGCGGCATTCGTCGCCCTCTCCTACCTCGGCGGACACAAGCAACTGGCGGGTTACCTCGGCACTCCCTACATGCCCGGCTGTGGAGAACTGACCGTCGTCCTGGGGGCGATGGTGGGGGCCGTGCTGGGATTCCTCTGGTTCAACTGCCATCCGGCGGAGGTCTTCATGGGGGACGCCGGCTCACTGCCCCTGGGCGGGCTGATCGGCCTGGCTGCCCTGGTGACCCGGCAGGAGATCCTGCTGGCGATCGTCGGCGGCATTTTCCTCATCGAAACCCTCAGCGTCGTGGCTCAGGTTGCGTGGTACCGCCGCACCAAAACCCGCATCCTCTTATGCAGCCCGCTGCACAACCATTTCCTGTTTCAGGGCATGCACGAAACCAAGATCGTGACGCGGTTCTGGATCACCGCCGCCCTCCTGGCCATCGCCGCCATCGCCAGCCTGAAGCTGCGTGCGGGGTGAACAACGGCCCATCGGGAGTGTTGCCCCCCCCGCAATTGGTGTCGGGTCCGTTGAAGCCCGTCTTGACGTGTCCGACAAAAGTCGGGCGTCTCAGTTTCATGGGATTTCAAATTTCACAGGAAAATGACCACTGGCCGACACTCGATCTGCAGAGCGCGTCTTGCATCTGGCATTGTGCCGCGCCAGACAGTTCGATTTGGCCGCACAGGACTGTGAAATTTGAAATCTGAAATTTGAAATTATTCTGTGTAAACCACACCAGTTGCGAATTCAGGTTCTTGCGGGTTCACATGCGTGGCGACGGAATGTCCGCGAAGCAGTCGCTTGCAGCCGATCTCTGCGTTCCGCTATTTAAATCGTATGCCTGCTTCACCTGACACCCCCCATTCCCGCTCTGGTTTCGAGGCGGAATACCCGTTTGAATCGCGGTTCTTTTCGCTCGGAAACCTCAAGTATCACTATGTCGACGAGGGCCACGGCAGCGAGGTGGTGCTGTGCGTGCATGGCAACCCGACCTGGAGTTTTGCCTTTCGCAACGTCATCAAGTCGCTGTCGGGCCAGCGGCGGGTGATCGCCGTCGACCACATCGGCTGTGGCTTCTCGGACAAGCCACAGGAGTACGAGTACACGCTGCGGCAGCACATCGAGAACCTCTCGCAGTTCATCACCGGACTGGACCTGAAGCAGATCACGCTGCTGGCTCACGACTGGGGTGGAGCCATCGGCATGGGCACCGCCGTCCGCATGCCAGACCGCTTTGAGCGGCTGGTGTTGTGCAACACCGCGGCGTTTCGTTCCAAGCGGATCCCGTTTCGGATCGCGATGTGCCGCTGGCCGCTGTTTGGCGCGATTGGAGTCCGTGGTTTCAACCTGTTCGCCCGCGCGGCGCTCTCCATGGCGGTCAGCAAACGCGACAGCCTGCCCCCCGCCGTCCGCAAGGGGCTGATCGCCCCCTACGGCAACTGGCACGACCGCGTGGCCATCCACCGCTTCGTGCAGGACATCCCCATGTCCCCGTCCCACCCCAGCTATGCCGACCTCGTGGCTCTGGAAGACGCCCTGCCCACCCTCAAGGGCAAGCCGATGTTGCTCCTGTGGGGCGAACGCGACTGGTGCTTCACCACCCACTTCCGCGACGAGTTCCAACGCCGCTTCCCGGAGGCCCAGTCGCTCTCATTCCCCGATGCCGGACACTACGTGATTGAGGACGCGAGAGAGCGGTTGATTGCGCGGCTGCGGGAGTTTTTGCTTTGAGCCTCAGCCCAGACCGCAGCACTTTTGTTCGCTGGGCGATGTGGTGAGAGGGCTCCAGCTCCTGCTGGGCCGCGGTGAACAGTGCGCGCTGATTCCTTGGTCGGCTTTCTCGCAAGTGGCTCATGTTTCCTTCAAAAGCCGGAGCAGCCTGTTGCTCGCGGCTCTGGCGGACCAGAGCCCTCCCGCCACGCCGATCACATCGTGGAAACGGCCCGCTTGGGAGAGCAGATTTAGACGACCGGACACTTGCTCCAAGCCGCTCTCTGAGAACCATCACCCCTTCGTCACCGACTCGCTCAAATTCAGCAACAGGTTGGCGATCATCGTCCAGGCGGCGTGGTCGCTGGGGTCGAGGGTGGCATCACGCGGGGCTTCGCCCACGCTGATCAGTTTGAGAGCGGCGTCCTTGTCCTGCTGGAACTCGGCAAGGTGTTGCTGATAGGTGTTGAGCAACACGGCCAGTTCCGTCGGCTTGGGAGGCCGAGCCACGGCGCGGCGGAAGGCGAAGGTGGCGCGGGCTTCGGGGGTGCTGCCGCCTTCCTTCAGGATCCGCTCGGCGAACGAACGCGAGGCTTCGACATACTGGATGTCGTTCATCAGCACGAGGGCCTGCATCGGCGTGTTCGTCCGCGCGCGGCGGACGACGCAGGCTTCGCGCGACGGGGCGTCGAAGGTGGACAGCGAGGGCGGCGGGGAGGTCCGCTTCCAGAAGGTGTACAGGCTGCGCCGGTACAGGGCGTCACCCTTGTCCTGCACGAAGTTGGCCGTGTTGCTGCCGGTGAACCCGATCGCCTCCCACAGGCCAGAGGGCTGGTACGGCTTCACGCTGCGGCCGCCCACACGTTCGGTCAGCAGGCCGCTGACGGCCAAAGCATTGTCCCGCACGGTTTCGGCGTCGAAGCGGAAGCGGGCACCGCGCGACAGCAGGCGATTGGAACGGTCTTTCTGATAGCTCTCGGGCGAGACCTTGGACGACTGCCGATAGGTGGCGGAGGTGACCATCAGCCGCTGCATCGCCTTGATGTCCCAGCCACGGCCGATGAACTCCGTCGCCAGCCAGTCGAGCAGCTCCGGATGCGAAGGCCACTGGCCTTGCGAACCGAAGTCCTCGGCGGTTTCCACCAGGCCGGTGCCAAAATACTGCTGCCAGTAGCGGTTCACGATCACGCGGGAGGTCAGCGGATGGTTCGGCGCGACGAGCCACTTCGCCAGGGAGAGCCGAGTCGGCAGTTTGCCCTCAGGCTCTGCGGCCAGCGGCGGCAAAGACGCCGGGGTGCCGGGCAAAACTTTGTCGCCTTTCTTGTCGTACTGCCCGCGAACGAGCATGAAGGCATCCTTGCGTGTGTCCAGTTCCTGCATGATCATGGTGGTGGGGATCGACCCGTCCACTTGGGCGAGTTTGTTCTTGAGATCGGCCTGCTGGCGGTGCAGCTTGTCGAAGGCGGGTTTTGTTCCGGTGTAGACGAACTCGACAAAGTAGTCCGTCAGCGTCTTCTGTTGTTCAGGGCTGCGTTTGTCCGCGGCCAGGTTCACGATCTCATTGACATTGGCCGGCACGGCGTTGCTCTTGATCGCCCTTTGAAAATTCTCCCAGACGAGCAGGGAGTCGAATGGCATGCTGTCCTGCGGGGTCAGCGTGTTGATCCCCGCCTTGTCCCACTGGACGGTTCCGCCGAACTGTGTGAAGGCCCAGCCATTGATCATCGCGCCTGCCGGGAGGCCGACCTTGGCGGCGTCGACCTCGAGCCGCACCCACTCGCCCGCTGGCGGCAATGGCCCGCCGTTGACGCGGGCAGGCGTGTTGACCGCACCCCATTCGATGGCATTGTCGCCCCAGTAGATGCGGTGTTCCCACGAGCCGTCATTGAACTGCAGCATCACCTCTTTGGGTGGGTTCTGCGGATCGAGGAAGACGTAGGCAAACAGCTTGTCCCCCTCGCCGACCTTCAACGGCGGCGTGGCTCCCGTGAACAGGTGCTGGCTCAGCCCCGTCGCGGTCCGAATGTGGGAGCGTGAGCCACTGAACACGGACTTTTCCGGAGCGGCCACCCACTGCCACGGCGTATTGCCTTCCGCCTTGGAACCGGCTGGCACATCATCTTCGACCCACACGTAGTCACGGCGTTCCAGGGGCTTGATCTCCATGCCGGCACTGGGGTCGACGTAACCCACCTTGCCCAGTTCGGCGATGACTTTCTGGTCCAGGCCGGTCAACTCCTGCTTGATCTTCTCCATCTCGGCGGTCTGTTCGGCGGCAGCCACTTTGATGACCGGCGGGGGTGCCAGCACATTGCCGTCCATCGCCCGTTCCGTCAGGCTGTTGAAGAAGGCAAACATCTGGAAGAAGTCTTTCTGCGTAATCGGGTCGTACTTGTGGCTGTGACAGTTGGCGCAGCCCAGCGTGAGCCCCATCCAGACCGTGCCGGTCGTCTCCACCCGGTCCACCGCGTACCGCACGTAGAACTCTTCGTCGATCGAGCCGCCTTCGCCGGTGGTCGTGTTGCAGCGATGGAAGCCGGTGGCGATCTTCTGCTCCAGCGTGGCTTCGGGAAGCAGGTCCCCCGCGATTTGCTCGATGGTGAACTGGTCGAACGGCAGGTTGCGGTTGAACGCCCCGATCACCCAGTCGCGGTACGGCCACATCGACCGTTCGTTATCGAGATGCAGGCCGTGCGTGTCGCCATACCGCGCTGCATCGAGCCAGTAGCGGGCCATGTTCTCACCAAACCGCGGCGAAGCCAGCAGCCGGTCGACCACTTTTTCATAGGCGTCCGGAGAATTGTCGGCGAGAAAGGCCTCAACTTCCGCCAGTGTGGGCGGCAGGCCCGTCAGGTCAAACGTCACGCGGCGGATGAGCGTGAACTTGTCCGCTTCGGGGGCGGGTTGCAGCCCCTCTTTTTCGAGCCGCAACTTGATGAAACTGTCGATCGGGTTGCGAACCCAGTTCGCCTGAGCCGGCACCGCCACGACGGGGCGCTGTGGCGTAATAAATGACCAGTGTTCCTGCCAGTGGGCTCCCTCTTCGATCCAGCGCTGGAACAATTTGATCTGCTGGGGCGAAAGCGTCTTGCCGCTGTCCGGCGGCGGCATCTTCAGCGTGGGGTCGTCACTGGTGATGCGGGCGTAGATCTCACTTTCGTCGAGCTTGCCAGGCACCAGCGCAATCGAACCCGACTCGGTCTTGGAGGTGGCCGCCGCCTTCTCATCGAGCCGCAGCCCACCCTTGCGTTCCGCCTGGTCCGGCCCGTGGCACTTGTAGCAGGTGTTGGACATCAACGGCCGGATGTCGCGGTTGTAGTCCACCCGCTCCTGAGCCCGCGCGGAGGAAGCCACGAGGCCAAGACTTGTCGTGACAGCCAGAAGGAGAAACGAGCGCCAAACGAGCATGAATATGGAGTCCTGCACAAATTCCGGCGGGGACCAAAAGGCGGGACGATGGATGGCGACCCGCGCAACCCATCGGGATTCCTTCATTAGACTTAACGGGAATGGCGAATGCCAGATCGAGCTGTTTTCGATTTTCGAAGGAGGATTTTCGGTGGGGTCTCCGACTGGCGGCTCGTGGTTGAAATCTGCAAACCTCGGCGGAACGTGGGCGACAGCGACCATCAACGACGGGCGACCAACGTATGATCCTGAATTGTTGGCGTCCCCGGTTGCCGCTATCGTGCGGATTCACCGCAATTGGCCCGGCTTCGCATTCCGCGACGCACCAATTGCGATTTCGATTGCCAGTCGTCAGGGCGTGCGCCAATGCCAGTCGAAGCCAAGCCACTGTTCCGACCCGATGTGCCCCGCATGCCGTTGCTGGCATTCTCGTTGCCGGACACAGCCTTGCAGGTCAAAAATCCGCCGCGGCCACCAGCGTGTCGCGGATTGGGGCGAGCCACAGAGGTGCCAGCATGAGGAAAAAGGCCATTCCGCGCCGACCGTCCGGCCCCGAACTCGTCTACGGGCGGATCCGGGGAATTCTGGATTCTGCACGGACGAACGTCGCGCGCACGGTCAACTCCACACAGGTGATGGCCAACTGGCTGATTGGGCGGGAGATCATTGAAGAGGAGCAGCACGGGAGCGAGAAGGCAGGCTATGGACGCAGGCTGATTGATGAACTTTCCGCGAAGTTGCAGGCTGAATTTGGCGGCGGATTCAGTCCAACAAGCTTGAAGCTGTGCCGTCAGTTCTACTTGATTTATCCCGCACTCCTGCCGCCTGGAATTGGTCACACACTGTGTGACCAATTGGGATCGCCCGTGGAGAACGGGGGGAACCGCGTCTCTCCCAGTGGACAGGATCAGATTAGTCACACAGTGTGTGACCAGAGTTGGAAGGCCGGGCAACTCCATCCCAATCTGTCGTGGTCATTGTATCGGCACCTCGTGAAGGTGGCGGACAAACTGGCCCGCGGGTTTTACGAGATCGAAGCCATTCAGAACAACTGGTCAGCCCGTGAACTGGAACGGCAGATCAACAGCCTGCTCTTTGAGCGCCTGGCCAAAAGCCGCGACAAGGCGGGGCTGCGGCGGCTGGCAACGCGAGGGCAGGAAATCCTCCATCCCACGGACATCTTCAAGGATCCGCTGGTCATCGAATTTCTGGGCCTGCCCGAATCGCCAAAACTTGTCGAATCCGACCTGGAAACCGCGCTGCTCAACAACCTGCAAGCGTTCTTGATGGAACTGGGCCGAGGCTTTGCCTTCATTGGCAGACAGGAGCGAATCACGCTGGAAGGAGATCATTTTTATGTCGATCTGGTTTTCTATCACGTCGTCCTGAAATGTTATGTGCTGATCGACTTGAAGGTGGGCAAGCTGACCCACGGCGACCTCGATAGTACTGCACGACTCCGGCACACCTATCGCGGATCCGCTCGGCAGGCCTCGCACCCGATCCGCTGGCGGTGTCCCGGAGTCTTGCAAGGGGGCAACTGCAGCTCTATGTGAATTACTTTGACGAGGAGCGCTGCTCGGATGACGACAATCCGACGCTCGGGCTGATCCTCTGCACCGACAAAAATGACGCCGTGGTGAAATACACGCTGGGACCGGAACAAACCCGGAAGATCTTTGCCAGTCGGTACAAGCTCTACCTGCCCACGGAACAGGAACTTCGCGAGGAGCTGCGCCGGGAGGCACGGCTGATCCCGTCGGCACCGCCGCCGTCAGACAAGCTGCCCGGCAAGACCCGGCATCTGGAAAGGAAGCCGAACAAAAAATGAACCGTCATCCATGTCGGAACCGTCATTCGACTCATCCGCAGACGATGGCTGTGACGCAGAAATCTTCTGCCACACAACACCGCCGAAACCGAATCGCCTCCAGGTTGGTATACTCCCGCACGATCCCGTGGCTCGTGCCGTCTGTTCCTCGTGAGAGACCTGATGAATCGCTTCAACGTGAAGGCCGTGGCAGTGCTGGTTCTGCTGTCGGGCATGGTTGGCCAACGGATGGCTGTCGCGGAGACGGCGAAGCCTGCGGATGTGACCTACACCAAAGACATTGCGGCGATTCTGTGGAAGAACTGCGCCGGCTGTCACCGGCCCGGCGAAGTCGGGCCGTTCTCGTTGCTGAAGTATCAGGACGCCGCCAAGCGGGCGGATTTTCTCGTGCAGATTACCGCCGACAAACGGATGCCGCCGTGGAAGGCCGAAGCGGGTCACATCCAGTACCGGGACGAACGTCGGCTGAGCGAAGAGGATCTGGCCAAGCTGGCGGCCTGGGCCAAGGCCGGCGCGCCTGAGGGCGACCCGAAGGATCTGCCCGAGGCTCCCAAGTTTGCCGAAGGGTGGCAGTTGGGCGAGCCCGACATGATCCTGAAGATGGAGGAATCGTTCACGATTCCGGCGGACGGCAACGATATTTACCGCTGCTTCGTGCTGCCGATGAACCTCAGCGAAGACCGGTATGTCGAAGCGGTGGAATTTCGCCCCGGCAACCGCCGCGTGGTGCATCATGCGATCATGTATCTGGATGCGCTGGGGCAGGGGCAGAAGAAGGATGCGGCGGATCCAGGACCGGGCTATGAGAGCTTTGGCGGACCGGGAATCCTGCCCACAGGCAGCTTGGGCGGATGGGCTCCAGGAGCCACGCCGATGCGGTTTCCCGCCGATATGGGTCGGTTTGTGAAGAAGGGCTCACAACTGATCATGCAGGTGCATTACCACCCGTGGGGCAAGGAAGAGCAGGATCAGTCGCAGCTTGGCGTGTACTTCACCAAAGCCAAACCCAGCCAGGTGGTCCTGGGCATTCCGATGATCCAGACGAGGCTCAAGATTCCGGCCGGCGAGGCCCGACATAGGGTGACCACTGAAACGGTGGTTCCCGCGGATGTTCTGGCGATTGGGATTTCTCCGCACATGCACCTGATTGGCCGAGAGATGAAGGTCACGGCGACCGCGCCGGACGGTAACAAACAGGTTCTGTTGTGGATCAAGGACTGGGATTTTAATTGGCAGGGTGCATATGGATTTGCCACGCCGATTCCCATCAAGAAGGGCACGAAGCTGGAACTGGAAGCCTTCTACGACAACTCCCAGGACAACCCGAAGAACCCCAACTCTCCGCCGAAAATGGTTCGCTGGGGCGAACAGACCACCGACGAAATGTGTCTCTGCGGCCTGACCGTGGCTACGGCCGACCACGCCTCAATGACCGCCCTGGCAATGATGCGCGGAGCGCGGATTGGGCTGATCTTTGGCGGAGGCTTCCCTGTCGACAACATGAAGCAGGCGGGCGGCGTGCCGATTCCCGACGATTACAAAGCCGTCCTGGCACCCTTCGACAAGAACAGCGACGGCCGCCTCTCCGATGACGAGATCAACGCCATGCCGCCGGGCGTGAAGGAACGGGTTCGGGCGGCGATCAGTGAACTGGTGGGCGGCGCGGAATGAGACGTTCTGGCGGCCCGTGACCAGCATGGCAGGCATTGACGGCGCAAAGTTGAGGAATCCGCGTGACGACACACGCGAGTCGGCCCTATAATCAAATTCCTTGGGGGTGCTAACGATTTGAATTGAAAGCTCCGTAATGCTGTGGGAGCAGAAGGTCGAATACGCGGTGCAGAGCGATATTGGCTTCCGGCGACGGAACAACCAGGATTCGTTCGCCGTTCAGATCGCCCCAGATCGCGAGATCTGGGAGCGGCGTGGCCATTTGTTTCTAGTCGCCGACGGCATGGGCGGGCACGCGGTTGGCGAACTGGCCAGCAAGCTGGCTGCCGACACCATCCCTCACACCTTCTTCAAGTCCACCGAGGAAGCCACCGAGTTTGCGCTGCAGGATGCGATCACCACGGCGCATCGCGCGATTCACGAGCGGGGCACGCAGAACCGCGACTTCACCCGCATGGGAACGACCTGCACCACATTGGTGCTGTCGCCCCGCGGGGCGATTCTGGGGCATGTGGGCGACAGCCGCTGTTATCGGATCCGTGGCGGTCGCATTGAACAGTTGACGTTTGATCACAGTCTGCAATGGGAACTGCTGCGTCAGGGGCGGATGTCGCCGGAAGAGATTTTCCTGCAGCAACCCCGCAATGTGATCACCCGCAGCCTCGGGCCAGAGCCGACCGTCGAGGTCGATGTCGAGGGACCGTATGTCATCCATCCAGGGGATGTCTATCTGCTGTGCAGCGATGGGTTGTCGGGACTGCTCAAGGATGAAGAGATCGGCACCATCGCCGCTGAACTTCCGCCGCCAGCCGCCTGCCGGCTGCTGGTCGACCTGGCGAATCTGCGTGGCGGGTCCGACAACATCACGGTGTTGATCGCGCGGGTCGGCGAGCCACCGCCGGGTGCCGTGGCTCTGCCTCCGCCGGAACCTCCTGTCCGCGAATCGCAGTATGGCTGGGGCTGGCTGGCCGGATTCCTGGCCGTCGGTGTGACCTTCGTCACAGGGCTGGCGGCGGCGATGCTCGACCGTCCGGTCGAAGGCGTTTACATCGAAGCTCTGGCGGTCGTGGGAATGGGGGCGTTGATCCTCTGCTGGCTGCGGTTTCGCCGCGAGCGGCGGGAACCCATTCTCGCCGCCGTCTCGGCGGGAACACCCTACCGCACGGCCTCTGCCCAGGTCACGTCCAAGTTTGTCAGCGACCTGGCCCGCGTGGAATCGGGACTACAGAAAAACGCGCACGAAGAGGGCTGGACGGTGAACTGGGAAGAGCATGACCTGGCGTTCAAGGCGGCGAAGGCCGCGCTCTTGGACCGCCAGTATTCGCTGTGCCTGAAGCACTACGCCAGCTCGATCCGGGCCCTGATGTCCGCCGTCCAGCAGCATCGGCGGCAAAGCGACAAGTCGATCAAGTGGGGCACCAAGCCGACAAATTGAAAGTTCCCGTGACAGGCGGCACGGTCCTTGGACCGGATGGTCAGAAATTTGACCACGAATTTTCATGGCGCGGGCTTGCCCGAAACCCAACACCCCTTAGTGTCGCATCGTCAGCCCCAAGGGGGCAGAATTCGATAGCCCAGGGCGAAGTTGGCAACGCCAACGGAGCCCTGGGTGCAATGACGACGAA
>JAKFUF010000122.1 GCA_021732845.1 Planctomycetaceae bacterium
TTTCGCGCGACCTGTAAACCGTTTCGCCATCCCTAGCACTCCCTTGAGCTTATGACGCGGACTCCGCCGATTTCCCAACGCCATTCTTAACATCACCATTGCAACGCGCGAATAGCGACGTACGCCCGCGGTCACATGCAACAACAAGCGCAGCTTGCCGGGTTTGTGGCGTTTCTCTAAGATGCGAAGAGGTCACGAGGACTGTGGCAACCAGATTGCTGTACTCAATGAACGGCGAACTCTCACATCGACGGGAGACGGGAATGTCCGGACGTCAGTGGATACTGAGCTTAGTGTTGGCGACGATGCTCGCCGGTGGAACCCGGCTGCATGCCGACGATGCCAAACCGACGCCAGCCGCGCCGGCCCTGACCAAGGATGAAGAATACTACAGGTTGATGGAGATTCTGGCCGACACGTTCGAACAGATCGAACGCAACTATGTGAAGGAAGTCGACCGCCGGAAACTTGTCGAGGCCGCCATCCGGGGCATGCTCGAACCCCTCGAAGATCCGTACTCCAACTACATCAGCCCGGATGAACTGGGACAGTTCACGCAGGTCATCGAACAGGAGTTCGGCGGCATCGGCATTCAGGTTGAGCTTGATCCCGTGCATCATCGCCTGACCGTCACCTCGCCGCTCCCCGGTTCGCCAGCGCACAAGGCGGGCATCAAGGCTGGCGACATGATTCTGGATATCGAAGGGAAAACCACCAACGGCATGACGCTGGAGGATGCCGTCAAGCTGATGAAGGGTCCGATCGGCGAGTCGGTGAAGGTCAACGTGCGACACCTTGACATGAAGACGGAGCAGTTGACCGTCACCCGGGCCAAGATCCAGTTGAAGACCGTTCTGGGCGACGTTTACCGTCCGGATGGCACCTGGGACTTCATGCTCGACAAGGAAAAGAAGATTGGCTACATCCGCCTGACCAGCTTCAGCCGGGAGACGACCTCCGAACTGAAAAAGGCCCTCGACGAGTTGGTGAAGCAAGGGATGACGGCCCTGGTGTTGGACCTGCGCAATGATCCGGGCGGACTGCTGCAGGCCGCCACGGACATTGCCGACATGTTCCTGGAAGAGGGCGTGATCGTCAGCACGAAGGGCCGCAACACTGAGCCACGGGTGTTTGAGGCCCGGAAAAAGGGCACCTACCCGAACTTTCCGATGGCTGTCCTCGTGAATCGCTACAGCGCCTCCGCCAGTGAAATTCTGAGCGCGGCACTTCAGGATCACAACCGCGCCGTGGTCGTGGGAGAGCGGACCTGGGGCAAGGGGAGCGTCCAGAATGTGATCCAGATGGAAGAAAACAAAAGCGCGCTCAAGCTGACCACCGCCAGCTACCACCGCCCCAGCGGCAAAAACATTCATCGCTTCAAAGACGCCTTGGAGACTGATGAGTGGGGCGTGATGCCGAATGAAGGCTATGCCATCAAGTTCTCCAATGATGAACTGGTCAAGTACAACGACTTCCGTCGCCACCGGGATGTCCTCAAGGAAGACGCCCCAGACAAATCGGACTTCGTGGACACGCAGCTCAACAAGGCGCTGGAATACATAACGGGCAAGCTGGCCGCGAAAGACGTGCCTGAGGCTGAGAAGAAGCCCGAAGAGAAGAAGGACGGCGAGGCCAAGGATTCCGACAAGAAGACCGACAAAGGGGAAGCGGCGCTGCGGCGTGAGATTCTGCCCCGCCCGGCCCGGCCGTTCATCGTCGTCATCTGATGTCTGAGCCGATGCCTGACGAGGTGCCACAAACTTCCTTCGGTTTCAGCAGCCGCGCGGGCACCCGCCCGCGGCGGCTGCTGTGCGTTGAATCGTCGTGTGACGAGACCGCCGCCGCCATTGTCGACGAAGACCTGCGGGTCTTGTCGAGCGTCGTGGCTTCGCAGACCGCACTCCACGCGAGGTTCGGCGGCGTTGTTCCAGAGGTGGCCTCGCGGGCACATGTGGAACGGATCCTGCCTGTTTTGGATGAAGCGCTGCGCGAAGCCGAAACCCGTCTGGAGGATCTGTGCGCCATCTCGGTGGTGACAAACCCCGGCCTGGTGGGCTCGCTCCTGGTGGGGCTCACCGCCGCCAAGACCCTGGCGATGATTCTGCAGATCCCGCTGATCGCGGTCAATCACATCGAAGCCCACCTGTATGCGTGCCGTCTGCATGCGCGGCGGGACGTGTTCCCGGCGGTCGGGCTGGTCGTCAGCGGCGGGCACTCCAACCTGTATCACTGCCGCGAGGCGGTGGACTTTGAACTGCTCGGCTCGACCATTGATGACGCGGCGGGCGAGGCATTTGACAAGGTGGCTGCCATCCTGGGTCTGGGGTTTCCGGGCGGTCCCGCCGTGCAGCAGGCGGCCAGCACGGGTAATCCGCGGGCTTATCGTTTCCCGCGCTCGTTTCTAAAAGAAGATCGGCTGGAGTTCAGCTTCAGTGGCCTCAAGACCGCCGTGCTGTACGAAGTCGCCGGCAAGCCTCCCGCCCCGTACGATGCCGCTCAGATTCCGCGGCAGCGCGTGGCTGACCTGGCGGCCTCGTTCCAGGAAGCAGTGGTCGACGTGCTGGTGGCGAAGTGCCGCCAGGCACTGGAGGCGAGCGGCTTGAAGACGCTGTGCGTCGGCGGAGGCGTGGCGGCCAACGCGCGTTTTCGCGAGCGATTGGACGAGATGCGGGCTGGTGGCATTGACGTGATCGTGCCTCCGCTCAGTCTCTGCACCGACAACGCGGCGATGTCGGCGGTGGCCTGGGAATCGTTTCACCGCGGACGCTTTGCCGGCTGGGATCTGGATGTCACCGCCGGCCTGGTGCGCAAGCCACGCGCGGTCAAGCCCCGTTGAAGCCTTGCGTTTCCGGCGGCAGGCCATAGCATGGCACGTGCGCTCGGCCTCACTCCGCACTTCAACCTGGCCAGGGATTCCCCATGCATGCATCAGACTGCCGTCTGCTTCTCATCAGGGGTGGCGTGCTGCTGTTGGCATTGATTGTTGGCGCGGAGGGCGGCGACTCCGTGCAGCCGCCACCGCCGGAGAACGAACAGGAGGTTCGGCTGGCGGAGGAGTACGCCGCGGCGCAGGAGGCACTCGCCCAGTGGCTGGCCACACTGCGAAGCGTCGAGTTTACATTGTCCTACATGCGCACGGTCGACCTTCCCCCCAATAGCATGGGCGGCATGCAGACGAAGACAGAGTGGCTGTGGAGCGGCGACGGCCTGTGGATGGAAACCTACCATGAAATGAATGGGGCAAGTTTTCGCCCCCGTTCCATTCGGGGCAGCACGCGGACCCAGTCGTTCGAGGCCGGCTTTCGACAGGGCTCTCCCGTCAACATCGTGACGGGCAGTCCGAGCATGGTGCGGAGCGGGGTCCAGAAAGGGATGTGGGGTGTCTGGAGCAATGCGCACGGCGACTGGCTGCCACGGTTCCTGTGCCCTCCGCATGCGGTTCCGGAAGGGTTTGAGAGTCTGCATGGTCAGATCTGCCTGGTCGTGCGGCTCGAACTCCCGGTCAACTCCCAATCCGCCGGCCAGCCGGTTGTCACGCGGTTGTATCTCGATCCGACGCATGGGTATTTGCCGTTGCGGGCCGACCACCTGGGCGAAAATCCGTTTCAGAACCGCACCATCGAATTCCAATCCGTCAGCCTGGCGGGAGGGAAGCCGCTGTGGATGCCGTACCGCGGAGAAGCGATCATCGGTGCTTCCGCGCAGTCCGAGCCGTGGGAATGGGTGGGACTGAACGTCAACCGCCCGATCTCCGAGGCACGGATCAGCCTGCCGGCGCCAGCACCTCCGCCGCTGATGATGAACACCTTTCAGTCGGCGCCGCGCAGGAGTTCCGAGGAGACCCAGTCCGAGTTCTCGCTGGCGGCCGCCGCTCCGGTCGTCGCCCTCTACGCCTCCGCCGTGGGCATGCTGGCCGGCACATTTTGGTTTGTGCGATGGGACAACCGCCGCCGATCGGGCATCGCAGCGCGCCAGCCGGGCCGGCGCGACTGACGCGGGTGAGATGTTTCCGCCTGCTGCGCCAGATCACGAGCAGCAGGCGTGTGACCTTCGGCCGCCGGGAGAACAGCCCCTGTCTGGTGTTTGCCGACCAGATCTCCGCGCACACTCAGGAAGGCACTCGCCCCCGCCGACGTCGGCGGGCTCGTCTCGGTAGGCGGAGAGACTGTTTCCGCATACGATGAAGCGACAGCATTCAAATTGCTTATCGCCTGCCCGCGACCGTGTTGAGACCTGCCGCCATGATTCTTGAAGGCCTTGTGACGACCATGAACGAAGAGGGCATGGTCAACATTGCTCCCATGGGACCAATCGTCGACGAATCCCTGACCTGGTTTCGGTTTCGGCCCTACAAGACCTCCAAGACTTACCAGAATCTGTTGCAGCGTCCGACGGGAGTCTTTCACGTGGTGGACGACGTGCTGCTGCTCGCGCGGGCCACCATCGGCCAGTTGGATGTCGCGCCGGCGGTCTTCGCGGCGAACCTGATTGAAGGCCGCGTGCTGGCGGATGCCTGCCGCTGGTACGAATTTGACGCAGAGGTGATTGACGATTCTCAGTCCCGGACCGACATTGATGCCCGCGTCGTGTTTACGGGAAAGATCCGGGACTTGTTCGGATTCAACCGGGCGAAGCATGCCGTGGTGGAGGCCGCCATCCTCGCCAGCCGCGTGCATATTCTGCCCGCCGAGGAATTGCTGCGGCAACTGGCCGCCCTGGAGGGTCCGGTTCAGAAAACCGCCGGCCCCCGCGAATCCGCCGCATTCACGCTGTTGTCCGAATATATCCGCGATGAACTGGCGGTTGTGTCGCGGAAAGTGGCGGAAACCAAATCACAGGTCTGACCGGCGGCTCCCATGATTTGTCGGGGAAACATGTGCGGGTTGTTTGTCATTTCCATGGCGAGCCGTGTTACACTGAGTTGAAATGCCCGGACCAACTTCGCAGAAAGGCAACCCGTGAAGGCGATCATCAGTGACATTCACGGCAATTTGGAAGCGTTGGAAGCCGTCCTGGCGGACATCAAGCAGCAGAAAATCTCCGACATCTACTGCCTGGGGGATGTGATTGGCTACGGCCCCAATCCCCTTGAATGTCTTGACCGCGTGATGTCCTGCAAGATGTGCCTGATGGGCAACCACGACGCCGCGGTCCTGCATGATCCCGAAGGCTTCGGAGCCTCCGCTGAAAAGGCCGTTTACTGGACCCGCGCCCAGCTTGAGAAGGGCGGAAAAAACGGCCCCAGCAAGGACCGCTGGGCATTTCTGGAAAACGAGATGCTCCGCACGCACCGTGAGGGGCAGTTCCTCTACGTCCACGGTTCCGCCCGCAACCCGCTCAACGAGTATGTGTTTCCCGAGGACATCTACAACCAACTGAAGATGGGGCGGATTTTTGCCCTCGTCGAACACTACTGCTTTCAGGGCCACACGCACGTTCCGGGCGTGTTCACCGCTGGATTGAAGTTCCTGCCGCCAAACGAAATCGACTTCCGCTACGAGTACGGCGAGGAGAAAGCCCTGGTCAATGTCGGCTCGGTCGGTCAGCCACGCGATGGCAATTGGCGCTCGTCGTATGTCATCCTGTATGGCCCGGGAGAGAACCCGCCAGCCAGCCTCGGCCTGCCGTCGATCGTGAAAAGCCGTGGCTGGAAAATTGTCTTCCGCCGGGTGGAGTACGATGTCGAGGCCGTCGTCAAGAAAATCTACGACATTCCCGAACTGGACAATTTCCTGGGAGACCGGCTGCGTGAAGGCCGCTGAAATCGAAACAGGAGCTTGTGAGTCAATTCGCGGATCGAACCAGCAACTGGTCGGGTCTGTGTGAAGTTGCAAGAATAAGAGGATGCCGGCGCGGTTCAGTCGCCGGCCGTCCTGGCGCAGCACCAGAGCATGTCGCGGTTTCTTGAAATCAGCCCGAAGATTGCCGTTTTGCCGATCATTCATGGCAGCGGCGATTGTTCGCTGGAAGTCCGCCGGGTGATGCTTTCGCGGCGATTTGACTGTCTCGCGGTCCCTCTGCCAGCTTCATTCCAGGCGGGAGTCGAACAGGCCCTCGACGCATTGCCCGCCATCACGGTCGTCACCCAGCGAGAACCTTTGACCCCGCCCCGGCCGTGGAGTCCGGATCAACCCGAGGCTCCGGACGACGACGACCCGGCGGTCAGTTACGTGCCGGTCGATCCCTGCCAGCCGGTCATCGCGGCGCTGCGAGTCGCCCTGGAAGAGCGCATCCCGCGGCGGTTCATCGACCTGGAAACGGCCGTGTTTGAACCGGTGGGAGCCATCCTGCCCGATCCCTACGCGCTCAAGCAGGTGTCACTGGAAAAGTTTGCCGCGGCCCTGCTGCCGGGAATCCCTCGCCCCCCCGCACAGGGACAGCAGCGTGTGCGGCACATGGCCCAACAACTCCACCGCCTGGAGCAAAAACACGAGTCGGTGCTGCTGGTCTGCTCATTGCTTGACTGGCCCTGGATCCGGGAGGCATACTCCGACCGGACACCAGCCACGCTGGAGGACGACGAAGTCGAAGATCCCGAAATCCATGCGGCGGACCCGAAGACGCTGCTGTTCCTGCTGGGTGAGTTGCCATTCATCACCGGTTTGTATGAACTGGCGCGGCAGGAACTGGACGATGACGAGAATCTGTCGGTTGACGGCATCAAGGCCCTGCTGCAGGCCACGCGCGAACGGTACAAGAAGGAGGGGAAGAACCGCGGGCGGAAGCTGACACCACACCTGCTCTCGGTGTTCCTCAAGTACGTCCGCAACCTGTCGCTCATGGAGCGGCGGATGACTCCCGACCTGTACACGCTGGTCGTGGCCGCGCAGCAGATTGCCGGCGACCGCTTTGCCGTCGCCCTGGCCGAAACCGTGCGCGATTACCCCTTCAGCGGAGCACTGCCCTACGAAACGCTGCAGGCCGGGATGACGCGCGGGCGTCTGCCCGACGGCACCGCCGTGCGGATGAAATGCCGCCTGCCCGGCCCGCCGATCACCTGGCGCACCCTGAAACTGACGCCCAAGCCGGAGCGGAAGCAGCAGCACGAATGGCAGATGAAATGGAACCCCTACTCGCAGTGCAGTTGGCCGCCGGAAGACGAGGTGATTGAACGCTTCCGGACCCACGTCCGCGACAAGGCGCTGACCATCATCGGCACGGACCTGGCCCGCAGTGAGAAATTCACCACGAGCCTAATGGATGGGCTCGACATCCGCGAGACCCTGCGCAACTGGCACACGCGAGACCTGTATGTGAAGGTCAACCCGCCCACACGCGGGCGGTTGGACTGTGTGGTGATGCTGTTCGACGAGCCCGCCGACCCGCGGGATTACCCCTGGCGGACCACGTGGCACGCCGAGCACGAAGAGGAGTCGACCCTGGCGTTCTTTGCCACGGATTTCCACCAGGAAATGGTCGGCCCGGGCATCGGCTTGGCCACTTATGGCGCGGCGATGTTTCTGTTTCCGCCCCGGCCGATTCCCGACATCTGGAGCGACCGCCGCCTCGACTTCTGCAACACGCTGGAGGACCGCCTCGTCGCCGCTGGCTGCCTGCACAGCGACTTCCGCCACGTCGCCATCCTCAGCGAGTCGCCTCCCGGCGCGGGCTGGCGAAGAATGGCCCGGCGGTTCGGCAAGAAACTGGTCCACGTCCCCCTGGGCCACTTCAGCCAGGCCACCGTCCAGCAACTCCGGCTCGTACATGTGCTGAACGGACGCCAGATCCGCAGCTTCGCGGCGGATTTTATCCGCAAGGCGTGAACTTCGTGGCTAAGACGCGCGTCTCAGAGGCAGCCGGCGCCGGATCCCGCGTGCCACCCGTCCCAGTTTGGAGCGGATCCTCCGATACAAAGTGAGAATTCGTACGGCCGGGACCCTGGCAACGGTGGCTTCCAACTGCTGCAGCCGGCCGCGAAGTTCGGCAAGTTGGCGATGGAGGTTGGCGTTCTCGCAATTAAGTTCCAAAAAACTTCTGTCTTGGCAGAGAATTTCGATTTCGGACAGGGACTTCGCCCACAGGCACTGGCCGCTTTCATAGAGCCGCTCCAAACGGCTGGGCAGATCCGCCGCGTTGTTTGGCGTGTCAACCGGAGAGATGGCATAAAACCGCCCGCGCCAGCCAATCAGGTTCCACCCGAGAAAGTCTTGCCGGATCACCAGTGCCGGCATCATTTGGATGGCATTTTGCACTTCGGCGATCGATCGTCCCTGGACCCACTGGCCACAGGCGATCCAGGTCTTGACCTGCGGCCCGATCAGATCCAACCGCCGGACGCCGCCGATGTCCCGGGAAACTCCAATGATCCGCCCCGCGCCGGAGATGATGTTGAAGCCGAGGTAGTCCTCCACCAGCAGCTTTGGTTCTCGTGTCTGAATTTCCGTCTTGAGCCGATCCAGAGAGTCACTCTCGAGGCAAAGGTTGGCATCCTTCCATTCCGCCAGTTGTCCCGGCTGTTCCGCATGCAGGTCGACGGGACCCAGGATCTCGGCGAGCGCGAGGCTGCGGTCACGAAACGCGATCAGGTTGAAGCCAATGTACCCCGACTCACAGAGACGCGGCTGAAGGCTTGCCCGCAGTTCGTCCAGGGTGGCTCCGGCCAGGTACTGGCCGGCTTCGATCCAGTCTTGCCGCCTCTCGGTTGAGAGCTGGGAAAGATCGACACTTCCCAGACCCTGGGCCAGCGCATGGAATTTGTTGTTCCAGGCAATGATGTTGAACTGCCCAATGGACTCGACCAGCCGCGGCGCGGCGTGCTGGTCCAGCAGCACATACAGTGGATCCAGTTCAGCGGACTTGAGAACCTCACCACTTGCTTCCCACTTTTTCCACTGTTCTGGGCTGACCTCCGAGAGGTGCAGCGGCCCCAAAGACTGGGCGATCGCCCAATAAGCGCCGCGAAACCTCACGAGGTTGTAGCCGGCATGATCCGAGTCCATCAGCTTCGCGGACGACGAGACGATCGCGGCGCGGAGTTTTTCCAGTGATGGAGCCTGCAGATGCTTTCCCTCGGCCTGCCAGAGATTGAGGCTGCGCTGCGGAACCGTTCGCCAGTCCACCGGCCCCAGCGACTCGGCAAAAGCAATGGCACCCGTGCTGGTCGTCAACAGGTTGTAACCGCAGAATCCCGAGTCGGTGAGTTCGGCGGGCGGGCGCTCGGCAATCAGCCCCAACTCTCCAGAAAAGTCGCCCAGACAGCGGAGCGTTGAAGCCGAGGGCGGCACAAGTTCCGTGGTCGAGGCCGTGGCCGCTCTTGTGGAACCGAGACTGACAGACGGATACCCGAGCGACAGCCACTGGTCCTGCAGTTCGGGGGACATGAACATCGCATACAGATCGCGCTGCCAGGGTGGCCAGTGGCCAAAAATCTCCTGGGCACTGGCAAAGCCCTTTCCCTTGCGGTGGCTGTTCATGCTGCCCTGAGCCACATGTCCCGCGAGGTCGCAGTCGGCGTAGCTCAGGCCGGTCAGCGATTCGCAGAATTGCCGGAGGCTTTCGACATCGGTGGTGATCTGTTCCATGCAGACATTGGGCCACGGACTGCTGGCCAGGTCCCGGGCGGCGCTTGACGCGCTGAAACAACTGACCACCGTGGCCAGACCCAACATGGGGTCGGGGCATTCGACGAGACGGGCTTCCGGGCAGTGAGCCACCGCGTCCTTCAGGAGCTGCCGGTAGTGTGCGGCGAGATCCGGCTGCTGCTCCGCCGAGCGGACCAGCGCGATGTGGGAGTCGATATAGCTGACCGGGTGCCGGGTGAGATTGATGATCTGGATGCCGTCCAGAGATTCACCGGCGGCCTGCCGGCGCTGGAGTTCGTGAATCGTGAACGAGTGGACGCTGCCATGCACCGTGGACTGGGGCGCGGCGGCGCGATAGGCCGCGAAAACCTCCTCCAGCGAGCTGTTGAGGTAAAAGTCCCGCAGTTCGTTGCCGTGGGTCAACGAATCCTGATCACTCCTGCGTGAGCTTGCCGCATGCGTGCTGTCCAGCGAATGCAGCGCGAACTTGCCATGGGCCGCGTACACTTGTGGATGCAGCGCCAGGGCGAAACTCACCCACCGGGTCGCGGAGAGTCCGGGAGTCGTCACGAGGAAGCGTGTCATGTCCGTTGGTTCCCAGTGGTCTATGCGCAGCGTTGCAACGCGGTTTCGAGCCGATGCCAGACGCGGCCCATCTTCGGGTCGTCATGCAGCAGTGGCTTCCACAATTGTTCCCATTCCCTGGTCAATTCCCGCAGGGCTGCCGGCTGGTTCAAACCGTCGGCGTCGACCTCGATCGCCCGCCGGATCAGGCGGTTCACATGGCTGCAGCCTACATCGGCAACTTCCGCGACGGCTTTGACCAGCGCGTCATTAACAACGGTCGACCGCTCGACGTGGGTGCAGGACTGTTTGGGAAACGACTTGAAGTTGAATTTGCTGGCGTCGATGTTCGATTTGTTGAAGGCAAATCCGAACAGGTCGGCATCGCCCGTGCTGCGGTAGACCTCGCCGCGCCCAATGTATTCCGCCACCAGCCGTTGAAACGGGGAATAGTCCTTTGGGTTGAGATCTGGTATCGGCGGATATCCGAGCGCGGTCAGATAGCGGTCGAACCCGTGTTCACGGAACAAATCCATATGGGCCTGGACGAGACTGTTCTTCCAGTCTCCCACGATCCCCTTCCCCTGCCGAAAATTGTGCTTGTGATGCTCCATCGTGTTCACATGGTCCATCGGCCGCCAGATGCCGCGTGCCATGTCCGGCGAGACACTTCGACCGAGGGCAGTCCCCACGGCCTGGATCGTCGAGACCGGCGACGTGATGAGATCTTCCCAGCGCATGACGGCATACCGTTCCTGCACAGGGAGAAATTCGTCGAGGTAATCGCGCAGGAAACGAATCAGGCCGGCGATGAACTCCAGGTCGGTCAATTTGTAGAGCGCCAGACGCTGCCGCAGGTAGGTCTCGTCGGCCTCCGGCAGAAACCTCTGAATGTACTCGCTGGCCATGGCATTCAGCGAAAAGCACGCGGAGTTGACCGTTCCGATCGGATTGCGGATCGACGCCAGCCGGCGATACGAACCGAAATGCGGGTGGTCCGGCCAAAGCGCGGGCGCGGTATGCGAATGAACCACGGAGTAGTAATCGAGCACTTCGCGCGGATGCGTGGTGGTCATCAGGAAGTCGCCGCTGCCGCGAACGCCGAAGTACTTGCGGAAGCTGGCCAGTTCGGGATTCTGCTTGTCCAGCCATTTCGGCCCGCCGACCAGTAGGTGAAACTCACCATTGTAGATCAGGTCCGACGTAACACCCCTCCGCGCGAATTCGCGGGTGTAGAGTTGCGTGAGATACGCACTGGACATTTCCACGCACTTGTTGACCACGGGCTGCGGTGTGGCGGCAGGCCCCGCAGAGCTTTCAATGCCGCCGACAATCTGGATGAGCAGCGAGAAACCCGTCCGGGGCGCGCCGATCACCAGCGGCTTGGTGTTCATTGCCGGTTCAAGGGCAACGGGTGCTGATGAGGCAACGGCCTCTGGGCTTGGCGGAGGGGGCTCGGCAATGCTCGACGTCTTCGGCCGCACCTGGGATACATCCGCCTCCGCACAAAGCTGCGCGTGGCCTAACACCACGGACGGCGGCAGATTGTGCTGAAAGGTCCGCTCAAAATTCAGATACGATGCATCGTAGTTATAGTTGATCTCGCGGAATTCTTTTTGGAAATAGCGGCCAAGCCGGTGGTGATAGCGCGACTTGAACAGTTCAAAATCGGCCTCCCACGAACCGCCTTTGAACTTGAACCGCGACGCCTCCCCAACTTCGGGCCGCGTCTCCTCCATGATGCGCACCGATTCGAGGGGCGCGCATTTGCCGCCCGCGAGCCAGATCCGCATCCCCAAATCCACATCACCCCAGCCGACTTTATAGGTCGGGTCGAACCATCCGCCGACGTGGTCGACACTCCTTCTGGAGACGGCCGGAAAATTTGCATAGTACAGGCCATAAGCCGTGCCGATCTGCTGCGACATGTACATCCACATTCCGCCGGCAAACGGAAAGCAGGCGGCTTCGCGGCGACGCACCTCATCGACCAGAATCTCGCCGAAATTCTTGTCCACGAACCGCGTGTCGGGACTGAGGGCGACGATGTAATCTCCGACCGTATGGGCAAAGGACAGCGCGTGCGCGGGAAGGTTGCCAATCCTCCCGTGTTCCTGGATGTGCCGCACATTGGGGCCGGTGACCGGCACGGGCGAGACCACCACCAATTCGTAGGGAGTCTTTCCGATCGACTCCTCAAGATGAATGGCGAACTCCAGCAGGCGTTCTGGAGACAGAGACGTGCATGTAAATGAGATCACGGCGACATCCTGGTTGCCATTGCTGAGTTGACCACCACGCGCGGCTGGCCAGGCGGCGCGTCCTGCTCACTTCATTGGGGAGACTCTCCGAATTTCGATCCATCGGTCTGGCAGTAATGGGGCGTTTCGACTCGAGCGGCGTTCTTGCATTGCATACGCCCAATTGGCATCAGACTTGGGCGGCAGAATAACAGTTGACTTGGTACCTGACTATCCATGATCCTGCAAATCAATCGGCAGCAAACTATCCAACGGCTCGAGGTGGCAAGGATCGGAGGATTGTCTGTTTGAGCTGATCTGGAGAGGGTGGCAGGCGGATGAAGTCCTTTGCGGGAGGGGACTGGAGCCGACCATCAACAACTCCGTGGACGTCGACTGCCCCCAACGTCTGTGCGACAGCCACATACTCGCCGCTGCAGTAGACAATATTGAAGCCCTGGAATGCTTCGACGAGTTGCGGGGGAAGGTTTCGCAGCAGCGTGTTGTTGCAGAGGGCCTCGATCCGCTGTCGCAACTGGTTTTGCGGACTCGACGCGATCAGGTATAAGTCCCCCGCGGGAGCGGGAATCTTGCCCTGAAGGACGGCGACGACATCCAGCGCGCCGAGGCTTTGCGCCACCGCAACCCATTCCTCCTTCCAACGGATAATGTTGAACCCCAGGTAGCTGTCAACGATTCGCGGAGACTTTAGATTTTCCTGTTTCGCGGCCTGCAGTTCGTTGATCCGCGCCTTGAGCTGTTCCAGCGGTGCGGCCAGGACGACGAACAGATCCTCGGGAGGCTTGGGCACGCGGCCAGAGAGAATTGCGTCGACATCAAGTCCTCCACATTCCTGAGCCACGGCGACCAGGGCGGAGCCGAGCTGGACGATGTTGAACGAATCGTACATCTCGACGAAGGTTGGCTGCGGAGCACGAATCAGTGGCCGACACTCCGTTCGTGTTTGGTCCGGCGTCCTCGCCGCGCGTCTGGCGACCCGCGGGTTCCCCGCGATGGTTGTGTCAAGCAGGTGTTCCAGGATGTCCTTCATCGGCATTGTTGTGCGATAGCGCTCAAGGGAGTCTTCGGCGTCCTGTTTCCAATCGCGTCCCAGTCGCTCCAGGCAGTACTGGGCAAAATTATCGGTCGCCCCCGCGATGGCGGCACAGTGTCCCTGCCGTGTTGGGATCGGCACGTATTCCGAGACGGCCCCCCGCCGCGCATGCAATAGCCGGCCAAGCCGCGTGGGAGAAGGAATCGGCCATTGGGTTGACTGTCGAAAGTTGATCCCGATCCGGCATTGAGCGATGAATGCGGACAACTCGCTGGGAAGCAGCATCGTCTTGGGGGTGATGATCTTGCAATAGCGGCCGAGTTCCTCAAGCACCGCTTGTCGATGTGGGGTCAGCAGTCCATAGAACCCGAAGTCGAACTCCGGGTCCCAGCGGGCCTGATAGGGGATCAACAGATCGGAATAACCCAGCTCCATGAAGCCCGTGGGAGCGAAGCGGGAGTAGTCGACCACGGAGTTTTCGATCATCGACCAGATGAAGGATGCCCCATGCGCGAGTTCTTCGAAGGCCCGCCACCGCTCCGGCCAGGGTGGATCCGATCTCCAGTTGAAACCCGTTCCATCAGGGATCTCGGTGCCCACGATCCCGTAAGTCACTCCGCTCTCTTTCAGTGCCGCCGCATGACCGCAGGCGGAGTTCTCCCAGATCAGGTTGATCGCGCCTGGTGCCAGTGTGCTCCCGGCAGTGACGTGATGGTTCAGTTCCCGGAAACCGGCTTCGAACCACTGAATCATGTCGTGCAGCGTAAGCTGCCCGACAGAATCATGATTGCCCACGAAGAAATGGACCCACATGGTGACTCTCCGAAAAACCGCGGCGCGCAGTTGGCCCTGCGCGGTGCCCGACAGTGATACTGGCCCGTGATCCTGTGTTCAGGCAGCGCGGCGCATGCCGAGCATTTTTCGTTGGGAGGCGACTTCTCCCAGCGGTTCGGCGGACTCGATCTCGCGAAGGAGGGTGGCGGGAATTGATGTGACAATCGCCCGGTCGAGTCGGATCGCTTCGCGGATGCCGCGGGCGGCCTCGGCGTGGTTTCCGCCCTCGGAATGAACTAGTGCGTACGACAGCCACAGGGCGGGGAACTCGGTGGCGTCGCACGGGTGCTGCTCGAACAACCGGCGGGCGGCGGCGGGCGATTCCAGGCGGGAACGGATGCCTGCCAGTGACAACAGCGCGCTGTCGCGGATCATCCGTTCAATGGCCCGCAGGTGTCCGTGGTTTCGATCTTTCACATGCTCCATCACCGACAGCATCATCTTCTCGTAGGCGAACGAGTCGTCCTGGAATTCACGCCAGAACAGCAGGTCGTTCACCTTGTAGTGCAGCGTGTGGTCGGTCAGCACGCGTTCGAAGGCTTCGGCGGCGGCCGCCTCGTCTCGATTCTCCAGGTGCAGACGCGCCAGGTTAAAGAGCGCTGCCATTCGATCGGGATAAAGCCGGGTCAGGCGTTGATAGCGCGAAATCGACTGGCCGAGGCACTTCGCCGCGCGGGCAGACAGCGGCTCGGCAACGGCTTCGATCGCCTCACACGGCTCGTCCGGTGACCGTGGCTCAACGGCGCGTGGCTGCACAGTCGGCTGCCTGACTTCGAAGCCGGCCAGCTTTCTCGCCACCCGGACCAGCAGCGACCCGCCTGGAAATCGACGGCCAATCCGGCCGAGTTTGCGGGCAATGCGGCGGCGAAGGCCGACGGGCGGCTGTGGTGCTTCCGGAGTCGGAGCGGCAACGACGGGTTCGCGAGCGGCGGTCTCCACCGGTTCCGGCGGCAGTGGACAGCGTTTCTCCAGCAGGTACGAGTAGAGCCACGACTCCCCCACGGCGTCGAGGTGTTCATACCGTTCCGAGTCCTGCCAGCGCTGGCGGAATCCGGCCTGCAAGGCTGCCAGTTTGGGAACGGAATGTTCGAAGGCCCCCATGATCCGCTCGGGCGACCGGTTGGGCCAACGCATTTCAGAGAACACCGGCTCGCGGGCGCGTTGATGCTTCTGGAGGTTCTGCGTGAGCAGGAACGCCAGAAAGTGGTAGTACCGTTCGATGCAGTTCTCGAGGCTGAACACCTTGGCCACGCGGCGGCTGCCGTTGCGGGCGTAGGCGCAGTATTTGTCGTCCCATTGCTCGATGACCCGCGTCAGCACATCCATCGCGTTGTGCGGCTGATAAGGGATCGCCCCCTCTTCCTCCGACAGGAACAGGCCCAGTTCTCCGCCTTCCTGATACACGGCGCAGGTGCCGACACTGATCGCTTCAATGGCCCGGCCGTTGATCAGCCCCCAGCGATGCACATAGGTGAATGTCGCCTTGGCCTGTGACAGCCGCTGGTAGTAGTCCTCGGGAGAGGTGTAGCCCTCGAGCATTTCCACCTGGTATTGGGCGGGCAGTTGCGAGACATCGAACAGGTACTGGGCCTTCTGCCGGGACAGCGTGAACAATGAACCAGACACGAAGACGTCGATGTCGCGGCGCGGACCACCGCAGCCACGGGGACTCTTGCCGACGCCCAGAAGCTTGGGAAAGACGAATGCCGCCGATCCCGTCAGTCTGCGGAAGTCATCATGGTCAGCACTGCCCAGGGCAATGGTGGCGTCGAACTGTTTGAGGAAATGTCCGCAGTGATGAAAGTGGCGGTCGAAATCCTGGGTGTGGCAGATCGTCGGAAACGGAGCCTTTTCAATGCCGATCGGCGGCGGGTAGTCCTCGACCATGTGCGACAGGAACAGGTCGGGCATCCATCCGGCCGGCAGCGCCGCCATCACTTCGTCGAAGGTCGTCGTGTGGTCGATCACCACGTCACAGCCGCTCCAGTATCCCACCGTCTTGATGTCGGCCTGGGGTATGGAGCGGAACGCTCCCACGATGTCATAGTCGGGGCATCCGGGATCGTCCCGTCCCTGGAGCAGGATGCGGATCTTGGGCCGGCGGATCAGTTGTTCCAGGTGCCTTGCCTGCGGCCCATACACAGGGTCGATGATCCCTGACAACAGCGCCGTCGCGCGGGCGTCATGGGCCAGCCCCCACAGGGCAAACGCGGCAAAGAAGCGGGCGCGGGGCGAAGGGTGGCCTTCCACCAGTGGCAGCCCCTGCTCGTGAATCCCCAGGAGAATCAGGGCGCAGCCCTTCAGCTCGCCAGACTCCGCCAGTTGAGCCGCGCGGGTGTAGTCACCCGCTGCAAAGGCCACTTCGGCTGCCTGCTCATCGCGGGTCATCCAGTCGGGAATCGCCAGGGTCGCCGGCCGCTTGAGTCTGGAATCGATCCGTTCGTTCCGGTCATCCGGATCAATCGCAGAGTTGTCCTCGATCCAACGGAAATCTTGCCGCATATCGATGGCGGAGCTGGTGTCGCGTTGTTGCATGAGAACTCCACCAGCAAGAATGCGGGCCTTGATCCCTTCGGCTTAAAAGGCGGAATCCTGAGAAATAGACTCAAGTTCGCCCCCCCAATGGTGCGGAATCCTAGTTTCAGGTCTGAAATCAGCCAATACCAGTCTGAGCGTCCCGAGTCACCCGGGCCCGCTCGCCGCCAGTGCGAGCACAACTCTGAATTTCCTCGCTTTTCCCCAACTGTTATAGTCACCCTTTGATCCCGCCGGGCTGTGCCGGCACTTCGAACTTCTTCTGCCTCCCGCAGCCACGGTGTGTCCGCATGAGCCTGCTCGCCATCTCCTGCCTGTCCGCGGTCATCCTGACCGTGGCTTACCTGACCTATGGCCCTCTCTTGGCGCGGTTGCTGCGGCTGCGCGACGACGTGCCCACGCCGGCCGTGTCGATGCGCGACGATGTCGATTACGAACCGATCGATTCCAAATTTCTGCTGAGCCAGCATTTTTCAGCCATCGCCGCCGCCGGTCCGGTCGTTGGGCCGATTCTGGCGGGCGTGATGTTCGGCTGGCTGCCGGCACTGATCTGGATCCTCGTCGGCTCGGTCTTTATAGGCGGCGTGCATGACATGACCGCCCTCGTGGCTTCCATCCGCCACAAGGCCCGGTCGATTGCCGAGGTGGTCCGCGACCACATGACCAAGCGCTCCTACGTGCTGTTTCTGATGTTCGTGTGGCTCGCCCTCGTCTACATCATCGTCGCCTTCACCGACGTGACGGCCGCGGCCTTCATCGGGGACCAAAAGCTCGAAAACGGGCAGGTTGTCTCCGGCGGCGGGATCGCCACGTCGTCGCTCTTGTATCTGGCGTTGCCGATTCTCATGGGCCTCCTGCTGCGGTACACGAAGCTCTCCATTGGCTGGGCGACGCTGATCTTCCTGCCGCTGGTGGGCCTGTCCATCTGGGCCGGGCAGTACATGCCGTTCGATGTCGCCAGCCTGTTTCACTTGAGCCCGGCGGGTGCCAGACGCACCTGGAATACGGCCCTGCTGGTTTACTGCCTGATCGCTTCCGTGCTGCCAATGTGGTTGTTGCTGCAGCCACGCGGCCACCTTGGGGGGTACTTCCTGTACATCGCCCTGGCGGCGGGAATGATGGGGGTGATCTTCGGCGGTCAGACCGCGGCTTACCCGATGTTCAAGGGCTGGGAGTTCACCGATCCGATTTCCAAGGACGTGAGCCCGCTGTTCCCCATTCTGTTCATCACCATCGCCTGCGGCGCCTGTTCTGGATTCCACTCGATCATCGCCTCCGGCACGACCTCGAAACAGTTGAGCCGGGAGTCTGACGCCAAGGTGATCGGCTACGGCTCAATGCTGCTCGAAGCGATGGTGGCGATCATCTCGCTGTGCTGCGTGATGCGGCTCAGCGTGAACGACCCGTTGATCAACAAATGGCCTGTCAGTCCCAATCACGTGTACGCCCAGGGCATCGGCAGCTTCCTGCAGGTGGCCAACGGCGGGCTGGCGGCATTGAGCCTGCCCTACAAGATTTCCGCGGCCTTTGCCGTCTCCTTCGGCCTGATGGCCTTCACCACCTTCGTCTACGACACCCTGGATGTCTGCACCCGGCTGGGACGTTACATTCTGCAGGAACTGACCGGAATGCAGGGTGCCGCCGGCCGCTGGCTGGCCACGGGACTCACCGCCGGCGTGCCTCTGGCCTTCCTGCTTGGCCAGCCAGCCGACGCGAAAAAGCCGCTGTATGCGATCTTCTGGAATCTCTTCGGTGCCAGTAATCAGCTTCTGGCCGCGCTGACCCTTCTGGGCGTCACGGTCTGGCTGTGGCGGACCCGCCGTGCCACCTGGGTCCTGTTCGTGACCGGAATTCCCTGCGTGTTCATGTACGTCATGAGCATGTGGGCGCTGATGCGGACGATCTCACCGCTGGTCACTGCGTTTGCCAATGGAAACTATGCCGCCCTGAGTGCCAGCCCCGTCCCCTGGGTCGCCAGCCTGCTGGCGGTGCTGGGCCTGTTGATCCTGATTGAGGCTGTCATCGTGCTGACCGGCGGCATGCCGCAGCCACCGCTAGCGCGGGATGAACGGTTGCCGGTGCCGGCGTGACTGACGCCGCCGCCGCATTAAAGGCCACCGAATTCCCATTCCAATCCTTCCGTCGCGCTTTGCGTCACTGGTACCGCGATCACGGCCGCCATCTGCCGTGGCGTGCCGCCGAGGATCCGTACCGGGTCTGGATCAGTGAGATCATGCTGCAGCAGACGACCGTGACGGCGGTCGTTCCGTATTTCGAGCGGTTTTTGAAGCGCTTTCCTGACCTGACAACGCTCGCTGCCGCCGACGAATCCGAGGTGTTGCGGCTGTGGGAGGGATTGGGTTACTACAGCCGGGCGCGGAACATTCACAAGACCGCACGGGTGCTCGTGGCTCAGCACGAAGCCCAGTTTCCCCGTGACCTTGCGGCCTTGCAGATGCTCCCGGGCATTGGCCGGTATACTGCGGGAGCGATTGCGTCGTTCGCCTTCGGGCTGCGGGCTCCTATTCTGGAAGCGAACACACTGCGGCTGTACGCACGGCTGATTGGGTACCGCGACGATCCGCGAACCACAATTGGCCAGCGGCGGTTGTGGGAGTTTGCCGAACAGGTGCTGCCCGCCAGGGACATTGGACCATTCAACCAGGCCCTGATGGATCTGGGAGCCACGGTCTGCACGCCCGAACGACCGGCCTGCGAGACCTGCCCGGTCCGCACCTGCTGCGTGGCCTACTCTCTGAACCTGCAAGACGAGATCCCGCAGCGTGCCCGCCGGCCGGAAATCACGCTGGTGACTGAATACGCCGTCGCGGTCTCGTGTGGTCAACAGTACCTGTTGCGAAAACGGCAGCATGGAGAGCGGTGGGCGGGGTTGTGGGACTTTGTCCGCTTCAGTCCGCCGGAGAGCCACGAAGATTCGACCGACGAAAGCTGGATGTCCACCGAGGCCGCACGGCGTACGGGGCTTGCTTTGAAGTCACTGAATCCGCTGCTGACCTTCAAACACAGCGTGACGCGCTACCAAATCACGCTGCGCTGCTTTCATGCCACGGTCGTGAAAGCCAAGCGAGTCTCAACGGACAGTGAGGTCTGGGTATCTCCGGAACAATTCGGCGATCTGCCACTCTCCAATCCCGCCCGCAAGATCGCGCGGCATTTGCAACAGATGAAAGCCACGCCCGTCAGAGTAGCCGAGTCACTCCGTGACTCGATCCCGGTCACGGAGTGACCGGTCAACTTTCGTCAATTCCAGCGCGGGTCGTTCGCCACACCCTCCTTCAAAGGATTTGACGTGCGGATGTTCTCACAGACATCCTGCCAGGCAGCGTACGGGTCGGGATGAAACACCACTTCGCCCACGGCGGGGCAGATGAGCCAGTCGCTGCGGGAGATTTCTCCTTCCAACTGCCCCGCGCTCCAGCCGGCGCAGCCACGGAACACCCGAAAATTCGCCCCATCTTCGCCCTGAATCATGCGGCGGACGACATCGGCGAACGCCTCGGCACTGCTGCCGACATACAATCCGGGAACCAGTGCAGCTTCATTGCTGTCCGCAGCGGCGACATTGTGCAGGATGAACAACGCGTCCTCCGTGACCGGGCCGCCCCAGTAGACCAGTTCGTCAGACTCGGGCAGGTCGAAGTGCCCGGAAAGCGCCTCGTGGACCGTGGTCTCCGTGGGACGGTTCACCACCAGCCCCATCGCCCCTTCGGAATTGTGCTCGACGAGGAGCACGATTGATTGGAAGAAATTCGAGTCGCGCAGCCGGCGACCCGCCACCAGAAAATGTCCGCGCAGTGACCGGGCCATGATGTTTCAGAATTTGGTGATGAATCGAACTGCCAGCGTGCTCCAACCGGAAGTATACGGGGCGCAGCAGCGGGCGGGTAGATCCGAGGCTCACCGGACGGCTTGCGCCGTACCACCAACTTTGTAGCGGCACGGCGCAAGCCGTCCGGTGAGCGAGGACCGACCCGTCGTGACTCACCGGAGGCCATTCCTTGCCGTCGCCGCATGCGGCGTCTATGGTAGAGTCTTCCCATTTTTCAAGCTGGTTTCGAGCAACAGAGCCGTACGTCCATGGACCATTTTCACTACCGCGAGCGTGAGTTGTTCTGCGAGGAAGTCCCTGTCACCGCGCTGGCCGAAAAGTACGGCACGCCGGTCTGGATTTATTCGAAACGGACGCTGCTGCATCATCTGTCGCAGATTCAGCAGGCGTTCGCCGCGGTCCAGCCGGTCATCTGCTACTCGGTGAAATCCAATTCCAACCTCGGCATCCTGCAGGTGATGCAGGAGGCCGGCAGCAGCTTCGATGTGGTTTCCGGTGGCGAACTGCACCGCGTGAAAAAGGCCGGAGCCGACACGAGCAAGGTCGTGTTCGCCGGCGTGGGCAAGACCGACGAGGAGATCCGGTACGCGCTGGAGAGCCGCGTCCTGATGTTCAACGTCGAAAGCGAAGCGGAGCTGGACGCCATTGCCGCCGTCGCCGGCTCGATGGGGATCGTGGCTCCCGTCGCCCTGCGGCTCAACCCCGACGTGGATGGCAAGACGCACGCCAAAACCACCACTGGCAAAAAGGGCAACAAGTTCGGCATGGACATCGAGCGGGCCTCGCAGCTCGCCGCGAAGGTGCTGGCCGACAAGCGGCTGGCCCTGCATGGGATCCACATGCATATCGGCTCGCCGATTCTCACCGCCGAACCGTACGCCGAAGCGGTCAAGAAGGCGGTCGACGTGGTGACGGAATACCGCCGCCAGGGTCACGACATCAACTGGGTCAACCTCGGCGGTGGCTTTGGCATTCATTACCGCAAGCAGGAAGCCCTGCCGGCGTCGGAATACGCCAAGGTAATCGTCCCGGCCATTCAGGCGGCAGGCTGCCGCCTGGCGTTGGAACCGGGCCGGTTCATCGTCGGCAACTCGGGCATCCTCGTGAGTCGCGTGATCTATACCAAGCGGGAAGGCGGCAAGCTGTTCGTGATTCAAGACGCGGCGATGAACGACCTCGTCCGCCCGGCGATGTACGACGCCTTCCACCGCATCTGGCCGGTGAAGCCCAGCATCGACCCGCCCGCTGACTACGAAGGCGAAATTGCCGGCTGCGAACTGGCCGATGTCGTCGGTCCGATCTGCGAATCGGGCGACTACCTGGCAAAAGGCCGGGCTCTGCCGCCGATGCAGCGGGGCGACCTGATGTGCACCTTCAGCGCCGGGGCCTACGGCATGGCGATGAGCAGCAACTACAACTCCCGCCCCCGCGCCGCAGAAGTTTTGGTGGACGGAGCCACCCACCGCCTGATCCGCCGCCGGGAGACGTACGACGATTTGATTGCCCACGAAATGCTGTGACCGCGACTTGGAACGCCGCCCGGTCACGCAGCGCCATCCGTCAATTGAGTGGCAACCGTGTCTCAAGAGTCTTCCCGCCGTGGCCGGAAATCGCTCCGTCAATGATCAAGTCCCCACCCTGTCGAATGCGAGAGCAGATGCCTCTGGCACCGCCTCCAGAAATCTGCGATTCTGACGGGACCATGCACTCCGTTCCTGCCCTGGATGCACCTCCCGCGCCGGCTGTCCGGCTTCCCTGCCCGCCATTGACCGAGCCCCGCGCGCGGTCGCTGCAGATCGGATCGCGGACGCTGGCCACGCGGTATTTTCTGGCACCGTTGGCGGGATACACGCACCTGGCGTTTCGCCGGGTGATTCGTGAGTTGGGCGGGGTCGGACTGGCGACGACCGATCTGGTGCAAGCCACGCATCTGGTGTCGGGCTCCAAATGGGCGCGGGAGCTGGTGGCGACCTGCGCGGAGGACAATCCACTGTCCGTCCAGGTCTATGGCGGGGTTGTGTCCTCGCTGATTCGGGCGGCGAAGTGGCTCGAAGACCACGGCTACCAGGGGATCGACATCAACATGGGGTGCCCCATGGCGAAGATCACTGGCAACGGCGGCGGGGCGCGGCTGATGTGCGATCCTCAGGGGGCCTGTGGGGTGGTGGAACATGTGGTCACGGCGGTGTCCATTCCGGTCACCGTCAAGATGCGGCTGGGCTGGGATCGCGAGCATATCACGGCTCCAGTTCTGGCCCGCGAGTTTGAACAGTTGGGCGTGGCGGCGATCACGATCCACGGCCGCACGCGGCAGCAGGGGTTTCAGGGGCAGGTTCAGCTTGAGGGCATCCGCGATGTGGTCGAGGCGGTGGACAAGATCCCGGTAATCGGCAACGGCGATGTCCGCACGGTGGCCGACGCACGGCATATGGAGGCGTTCACCGGCTGCGACGGGATCGCCATCGGTCGCGGAGCCCTGCTCGATCCGTGGATCTTCCAGCGAATGGCACTGGCGGACACGGTGTCAGATGCGGCCGGCGAGGCGTTTGTGCCGCCGGGAGAAGAGCAGCTTTGCTTTCTGTCCCGGCATTTTCACCTGATGGTCGAGCAGCATGGGGAATTTCAAAGCTGCCTGATGTTCCGCAAGTTTGCCGCCTGGTACGGCGCACGGCTGGGAATTCCGGAGGACCTCGAATCGCGGCTGCGGCTGTTTGAAAGCGTCCGAGAATTCGACGAGATCGTACACCAGATTCGTGACCGGCACGGCGAACGCACCAGTCCGCGGCCGACGATTGAGATGAAAACACCGAATGGGCCGATTGAACACTGGTAAGGAACGGAGAAGGACCAAGGGTGCGGTTGAAGAGGCTCCCCGCACGCCGATCCTTGTCAACGAGATTCGTGAAATTCGTCAGATTCATGAAGATTCGTGGTTCAACTGCTCACCGTACGATGCCTGCGCCGCTTTGTGTGGCTCATCGTTCGATCTTTCGTGTTCTTCGTGCCTTTCGTGGTTATTCGGTTCCCGAATGGACCGACCGGATCCAAATCGCGGTCTCTTGGTTCTTTGAACCACCACGAATGGCACGAAGAACACGAAAACGCGTGAGGGCGATCGACGTGACTTCGACGCAAGACAGATTCGCGGTGAAGAGCCGTGAAAATCGGAACCCTGTGAAGCCACTCCGATCGCTCAGCGCCGAGGGAATATTGTTGCTGCGATCCGAAATTTCGCGGCCGCTGCCCACAGTGGTTGGCACGGCGTTGCGAAACCGGCGCGGATTTCGTGTAATCAGAGTCCCTCGATCCCCGCATCTCTCCCACGACACGGCGTTCCGATGATTCTGACCGGCCACGAGATTCAATCCCGCCTGGGCCAGGACATTGTCATTGATCCGTTCAATCCCGCGCAGCTCAACCCCAACAGCTACAACCTCCGCCTGCATGACGAGCTGCTGGTCTACGAGGAGATTGTGCTCGACATGCGGCGGCCCAACCGGTTCCGCCGGTACACCATTCCCGAAGAGGGGTTCATCCTCAACCCCAACCAGCTTTACCTGGGGCGGACGCTGGAACGGACTGAAACCCACAACCTGGTGCCGATGCTGGAGGGCCGGTCCTCCATCGGCCGGTTGGGCCTGTTCGTGCATGTGACCGCGGGCTTCGGTGATGTCGGCTTCAAAGGGCACTGGACGCTGGAAATGTTTGCGATCAAGCCGATCCGCATCTACCCCGGTGTGCCGATCTGCCAGATGTTCTACCACACCGTCTGTGGCGACATCACGGAGTACCAGAGCGACAAGTACCAGAACAACCACGACATTCAGCCCAGCCTGCTGTTCAAGGAGTTCGAACACAAGCCAGACCCGCAAATGCGGCTGGCGTTTGGTCAGGAATTTCCAGAATAGAACGCGCGGCAGTGCCGTGTCGACCAGCTCGCAAGCCAATGAAGCGGTTGTGCTTCGATCGCAATCGCAACATGCGTAGCCCGGCTCGTGTCTGGTCGTCCGACTGGCAAGCAAGTCGATCGCAATTCGAGCGGGATGTCTGCGGACACTACGCACCGCCGATCCCTGGCGGCAGTGCTGAGACTCTGCTTCGCCCCTGCGCACTGTGCTGCCCACTCGCCAGCAGCGCGCGGCATGTGAATTGCTAAGTGATTCCTCAACGGTCCATCGCGCATTTCATCTCAGCAGGGGCAAACGGCTGAGAGTGAGCCTCAAAAACGGGCCATCTACAGTAGGTGCAGCGGGCGGCTTGTGACGCGGTCGCAAGCGAATGCGTGCCTGCGAAAGGAGTGTGCAGCATGGGGCTGGTCAATCGACGTTATCCCATTGGGGCGGAAGTTTCCTCGGCGGGTGTGAGCTTTCGCGTTTGGGCGCCCAAGCACAAGCAGGTCACAGTGGTCATGGAAGCGGGCCGCGGACCGACGGAACTGGTCCTCACCCCGGAGCCTGATGGTGAAGGTTATTTTTCGGGTGTGGCGGCCAACGGCCAGGCCGGGATGCGCTATCGATTTCGGCTCGATAACGAGTCGAAGCTCTTCCCCGACCCCGCCTCGCGGTTCCAGCCCGAGGGGCCGCACGGCCCCTCGCAGGTTGTCGATCCGCACACCTACCACTGGAATGACTCGCAATGGACCGGCGCGCCCGCCGACCAGCCGCATGTCGTTTATGAAATGCACATCGGAACCTTCACCAAGGCCGGGACATGGCGGGCTGCCGAGGAACGGCTGTCGCACCTGGCGGAGTTGGGGATCACCCTGCTGGAAGTGATGCCGGTGGCTGACTTCGTCGGCCAGTTTGGCTGGGGCTACGACGGGGTGAACCACTTCGCGCCGTCACGGCTGTATGGCGTGCCCGATGATTTTCGCAGGTTTGTCGACCGCGCCCACTCGCTGAAACTGGGGGTGATTCTCGATGTCGTCTACAACCACTTTGGTCCGGATGGCAATTATCTGGCTGAATTCAGTGAGACCTACACCACCGACAAGCATCTGAACGACTGGGGCAAGGGGATCAACTTTGACGACCGCGCGTCCCAGCCGGTGCGCGAGTTCGCAGTGTCCAACGCCGCCTACTGGATCGATGAATTTCACCTGGATGGGTTGCGACTGGACGCCACCCAGGACATTCATGACGAAACCACGCCGCATATTCTGGCGGAGATCACGGCCAAAGTCCGGACGACGGCAGGCAAGCGGTCGACGTTTGTGGTCGCGGAGAATGAGCCTCAGGAAGTGTGCCATGTCATGCCGCTTGAATCCGGCGGTTATGGGATGGACGCCCTGTGGAACGACGACCTGCATCACACCGCAATGGTTGCCCTGTCTGGGCATTCCGAGGCGTATTACACCGACTATAAAGGTACGCCCCAGGAATTCATCTCGGCATTCAAATGGGGCTATCTGTACCAGGGGCAGCGGTACAAGTGGCAGAAGAAGCGGCGCGGGACTTCGACCCGCCACACGAATCCCGCCAACTTCGTGACCTTCCTGCAAAACCACGATCAGATCGCCAATTCCGGCGGCGGACAGCGGTGTCATCAACTGGCCGATCCCGGCACATTTCGCGCGATGACCGCGATGATGCTGCTGGCACCGGGAACACCAATGCTGTTTCAAGGTCAGGAATTTGCCGCCTCGAGCCCGTTCTTTTATTTCGCCGATCATCAGCCGGAATTGGCAAAACTGGTGGCGGAGGGGCGGCTCAAATTCCTCTCACAATTCCCCAGCCTGGCCACCGAGGGGATGCAGGACTCCGTTCCGATTCCCGCAGAGCGCGAGACCTACGAACGCTGCCAGCTTGACTGGGACGAATGCGAAACACACGCGCCGACACTTCAAATGCACCGCGACCTGTTGTGGCTCCGCCGGAAGGACCCTGTGCTATCGCGGCAATCACGCGATTTCGATGGCGCGGTGTTGGGGGAGGAGGCCCTGCTGCTGCGATTCTTTGGTGAGGAGTCTGACCGCCTGCTCCTGGTCAACCTGGGTCGCGACCTGCCGTTGGACCCTTGCCCTGAACCACTGCTGGCCGAGCCTGGCGGAGAGGCTTGGCAGACACTGTGGTGCAGCGATGATCCCTTGTATGGGGGCTTGGGAAACCGCCCCCTCGTGCGTGACGATAACTGGTTTTTGCCTGGCCATGCCGCCGTCCTGCTGACGGCCTCGCACAAGCCCGGCAAGATCGAGACACCGACAACTCCAGACGCGGAGACGGAGCCATCATGACCCAGCTCGTGCGGACAATTCCCTGGGAGCCCTCAGGCAACAGTGAAGATGAGTCCCTGCTGACACGTGAGTGGCTGGTGACGAATGGCCTGGGCGGGTATGCGTCGGGCACGCTGGCGTGCGTCGCCACGCGGCGGTACCACGGCCTGCTGATTGCCGCCATGCCGGCTCCTTTGGGCCGCATGATGATGCTGAACCACGTGTCGGAAATGGTGCGGCTTCCCGATGGGACGACCGCCATGATCAGCGGTGAAGAGCATTTGCGGAACGCCGAACCGAAGCGGCCGCGCCCAAACCTGCCAAGCGCGTCCTATCTGACTGAGTTCCGTCTGGAGAACGGACTGCCGGTCTGGCGCTACGATATCCGCGGGCACATCATCGAGAAGCGGCTGTTCATGCCCCGGCACCAGAACACAACGCATCTCATCTTTCGGCTGATCGAAGGCGAGGGAACGCTTCGGCTCAAACTGCTGCCCACGGTCCACTTCCGCTCGCACGACGCCCACGTCAGTTCGCCCCTGCCGTCGACATTTGAGCTGCGCTGCATTGACGACAAGTACGAACTGTCGGCCGGAGCATCGCTGCCAACGCTGCCAACGCTGCGTCTTTCCCCCTCGGGAAACCGCCAGGCGTTCACCGTCGAGCGGCGGTATCTCAAGGAGATTCTGTACCGCATCGAAGAGAGCCGTGGCTACGACCATACGGGCGACTTGTGGAGCCCCGGCTATTTTCGGTTCGACCTTTCCAAGACCCATGAAGCGGTGCTGACCGCGTCCACGGAACCCTGGGAGACGATCTTCTCCCTTTCCAGCACCGACGCGCTGGAAGCCGAAAACATGCGCCGGGATCGGCTACTGACGGCCGCCGCGCCGGCAGCACGCGCCGGCATCGGCGGCGAACTCACGCTGGCTGCCGACCAATTCATCATCAAACCGGTTGGCCGACTGGAAGACATGGCCTTCGCCAAAGCCACGGGCGACGAGAGCCGCACGGTGATCGCCGGCTACCACTGGTTCACCGACTGGGGCCGCGACACGATGATCAGCCTGGAAGGGCTGACGCTGTCCACCGGGCGGAATGTCGAAGCCAGCTACATCCTGCGCACCTTCGCCCATTATGTCCGCGACGGTCTGATTCCCAACATGTTCCCCGAAGGCGAGAAGGAAGGCCTCTACCATACGGCTGATGCGTCGATGTGGTTCTTCCATGCTCTCGATCGCTATGTCGCCGTGACGCAGGATCTGGCCACCCTGCGAATCATTCTGCCCAAGCTGGTCGAGATCTACGACAAACACATGGCTGGGACGCTGTTCAACATCGGCGTCGATCCGGCTGACGGACTGCTCCGCCAGGGACGTGAGGGCTACCAGCTCACATGGATGGACGCCAAGATGGGGGACTGGGTGGTCACGCCCCGGCGCGGCAAGGCAGTGGAGATCAACGCCCTGTGGTACAACGCCGTCCGCCTGCTGGAACGCTGGGTGGGTCAGGAGCAGGGCAAGGGAGATGCGGCCCGTTACGCCACTCAGGCCGAGCTGATTCGGAAATCGTTCAACCAGCGGTTCTGGAATGCCGACGAGAAGATTCTGTTTGATGTGATTGATGGCGAAAAGGGGAACGATCCGGCCTGTCGGCCGAACCAGATCTTTTCCATCGCGCTGCCCAATGCCGTGCTGGATGAACAATACTGGAAGCCAGTGCTGCATTCGGTCCGCGACCGGCTGTTGACACCTGTCGGTTTGCGGTCGCTTGCCCCGTCCGACCCGGACTACAAGTCGACCTATCACGGTGACCTGCGGACACGCGATGCCGCCTACCACCAAGGGACCGTTTGGGGCTGGTTGATCGGTCCCATGATCGACGCGTGGCTCCGCGCCAACCCCGATGACCGGCCTGGCGCACGGAAGCTCTTGGACGGCCTCGAGGAACACCTGGACCATGCCTGCATCGGGTCGGTGAGCGAAGTTTTCGACGCGGAATCTCCTTTCACCGCCCGCGGCTGCTGTGCTCAGGCTTGGAGCGTGGCCGAGATGCTGCGCTGCTGGATCAAAACCGCGCCCGAAAAGTAGTGTCGATTTAAGTCGAATGGCACGGTCGCTGCATTCGTATTCCTATTTGGTCGCGCATTTGGCATCATTGCGTCATGCTGAGAGGCTTCGTCGCGGTCGAGGGGGTCGCGATGGGCATCAGTCAACAGCACAGGGAGGTGCCGGATGTTCTCACCACAGACCGATCTCGATCCACGGGCGCTCCAGGTTTCTGCCGGCTGCTCATTGGCGGCCTATCAGGCGGGAGCGATCTCCGATGCCCCCGGGTGGCGAGAGTTGAATCTGGAACTGGTGGGGCAGCCGTTCGAGCACCCCGACAAAAAGCTGCGTGGATTCGTGGCTCAGAACGACCGCCACGTGGTGGTGAGCTTTCGGGGCACGATAGCCACCGAGATTGTGAACTGGAAGCGGAATATCGATCTTGCCCCCTATCCCACGGAACCCAATGCCGAATCCCGGGTGCATGCCGGTTTTAACGAGGCGTTCGATGCCCTTCAGAGCCAGATTCGCACGCTTCTCACTCCACTGCAAATCGGCAGCCGACAGGTGATCCTCACCGGACACAGTCTGGGCGCGGCGATGGCGGTCATCGCCGGCTTCCGGCTGCACGACCTGCTGAAATCACCGGAGGTGTTTACATTCGGCCAGCCGATGGTCGGCAACGAAATGTTCAGCCGGATCTATCCGGCATCGCTCTATCGCTTCGTCAACGACAAGGATCCCGTGCCCTTGGTTCCCGAAGTCCGTGGCTACCGGCACTTCGGCCGGCTGATTCATTTCGACAGCCGCGGCCGGATCATGTCCACCACCGGCCTGGCCCTGCAACTGCAAACCGCACTGCAGGTCGTGGCTCAACTCAAGGAACTGCGGAAGAGAACGGGCGATGGAAAAAGCCTCGCAGACCTGGCCCGCGAACGCACCAGCCAGGTCGTCATCGAAGCGGTGGGTGACCACAGCATGAGTGGCTACCAGACGCTGATCGCGAAGAATTTTCCGCTGTTGAACGTACCTTGAGAGGGGTTTTCGATTTATGATTTTCGATTGAGAGGAGGGGCGAAAGTCATCGAGCAAGCCCAGCCCCGGCTCAATTGAAGATTGACGCGAAAAAACCAATCGAAAATCAAAAATCGAAAATCCTATCCCCGAATTTCGAGAGCCACGGGTGCGTAGAGGCCCGTCGGGGCGATTGATGTTTCTCCGTATCCCGACAACTCTAATTCCACGACCAACCGGTTGGACTTCTTGAGCTTGAACGTCACGGCAAACCGCTGCGGCGAATCTGAGGAGGTCAGCGTTCCCAGCGATTCGCCATTGAGTTCTGCCGTGCCAGCGCTGCCGACTCCGTCGAACACGAGGTCCACCCATTCCTTCTCAGTGAGCTGGGCGGGGAACTGAAACTGGCGTTCGAACCGCACGCGGCCTCCGACTCCGGGCAGTTGTGCCGCGGCGTCACCCGGCATTTTGACGGTGATTGATTCGGGCGAATTCCATGGAACGCGGCATTCCCACGGACCGCGCAGGTGAATCCGGTGAACATCCATGGCATGCACAATAGGAGTCGAACGAAGGAGGGGTTGAACACCTGATCGCCGCATCAAGCCAGTTGCTTTCTGAACCGCGCGAGGCTCAGTGTCAGAATGACCGTGCAGCAAATCGTGAGTCCGACGATGTGCGGAACCAGATCAATAAAATCCGCGCCACGCAGCACCAGGCCGCGGAGAATCTCGAGAAAATAGGTGACGGGGATGGCGAAGCCGACCATGTAGATGGGCCATGGCATCTCCGCCCGGGGAAACATAAACCCCGACAAAAGGACCGATGGCAGCATGATCAGGAAGGCGAACTGCATCGCTTGCAACTGGGTCTTCGCCAAGGTCGAGACCAGCAGACCCAGTCCCAGGGCACACACCAAAAACAGGGCCGACAATCCGAGCAACAATGGAAGGCTGCCAACGATGGGCACGCCGAAGACATACACCATGACCAGCAGCACGATCAGTGTTTCAAACATCCCCACGATGGCATAGGGGATCAGCTTGCCCAACAACAGCCCCGCACTGCCCACCGGCGTGACGAACAGTTGCTCCAGCGTTCCCAATTCCCGTTCGCGGACAATGGCGAACGACGTGAGAAAGAGGGTCACAAGCTGCAGAATGATCCCCACCAGGCCGGGGACGAAGAAATGCGAGCTTTCCAGGGCGGGGTTGTAGAGCAGGCGTGAGCGAATCTCAACCGGCAGCGCTGCCTGGCCAATCGCGTTGCGGGCCGGCACGCGGGGGAGGCTGTCCGCCAGACCCTTGGCGATGCCTATGGACAGGTTGAGCCCCAGCAAGTTTGCCGATTGCAGCGCGGTGGTCGCGACCTGGGAATCGCTGCCGTCGATCAGCACCTGCACTTCCGCCTGCTGCCCCTGCAGGAGCTGGTCGGTGTAGTTGGCGGGAATGGTGATGCCAACCTTGGCGTTTCCCGATGTCAGCGAACGGCGAAACTCCTCTTCGGACAAGGCCCGGCCAGTCACGGAAAATGTCCGCGTGTTGCCAAAGGCCTCCACCAGTTCCAGGCTCGGCCGCCGGCCATCGAGGTTGTACACCACCGTGGGGATATGCTCGATCTGGGTGTCGATGGCGAAGCCAAAAATCATCGTTTGGAGCACCGGCACCACGAACATGAAGATCAGCGTCGAGGGTTCGCGGCGGATGTGCGAAAACTCCTTGAGCAGGATCGCCAGCAGGCCAGTGCTCCAGGTGGATTTTTGGGTCCGCGGATCACCTGCGTCACCGGCACGCCGCGTCTGGCGTTGTTGAGAGTCGGGGAGAGAGACCACTGGCTCCGGAGCGACGGGTGGATCAACGTCTTGATGCCCGGGAACGACAGGATGGACATTTTCGGCCCCCTTCAATTCCGCGGCACGGCTGAGCGTGACGAACACATCTTCCAACGTGGGTTCGATCGGACGGATCGCGACTGCTTCCGCTGTCAGGCCGATTTTCTCAATCATCTCCGGTTCGGCCAAGGTGTCATCCACGAGGACATGGATCGCCTGACCAAACAAAGTGGCATCACGGACACCGGCAAGATGCCGCAGTTGCGACAGGCTTTCGGCGGGGTGCGGCACCTCCACCTCCCATCGCCGCGTCCCGGGCGGGGTGACCGCGGGGAGTCGCTTCAGTACTTCAGGCTTGCCGCACACGATCAGCCGCGACATGTAGATGTAGCCCACGTCCGAGCAGCGTTCGGCTTCGTCCATGTAATGCGTGGTGACGAACAGCGTGACACCGCGGCCGGCCAGATCAAACAGCAGATCCCACAGGTCGCGGCGGGCGACCGGGTCGATGCCGGCCGTCGGCTCGTCGAGAAACACGACATCCGGTTCATGGATCAACGCGCAGGCCAGCGCCAGGCGTTGCTTCCACCCGCCAGACAAGGTGCCGGCAAGCTGGTCCAGCCGGTCGCTGATCGATGTCAGTTCCTGGACTTCCTTCGAGCGTCTGGCGAGGCGTTCGGGGTCCAGGCCATAGATCCGCCCATAGAATTCGAGGTTTTCACGGACACTCAAGTCGGCATAGAGGCTGAACTTTTGCGACATGTAGCCGATGCGGCGTTTGACCGCTTCGGGGTCGCGGCGGACATCGTAGCCCAGGACGCTGGCTGAGCCACCGGTCGGTTCGAGAACGCCGCACAGCATGCGGATGATGGTCGATTTGCCGCTGCCGTTGGGGCCAAGGAGGCCAAAGATCGAACCCCGCGCGACGTTGAACGAGACATCCTCCACGGCCACAAGTTTGCCGAAATGCCGCGACAACTGCCGCACCGAAATGACCGGTGAACCCGCTGGCCGCGGCGACACGATGGCGTTTTCCGGCGGAGGGTTCATGGGCGTTTCCGCTCGCTTTCGGTTGTCTGGATGCGTCCGAGCCACACGTCGGCGGACATGCCGGGCCGCAGTTCCCGGCGTCCCTCGTCCAGCATGACTTTGATGCGGAACACCTGTTTGGAACGGTCTTCGGGGGTCTGCACGTTGCCGGGGGTGAATTCCGCGCGGCGGGCCACAAACGTCACTCTTCCGACAAACTCGCGACCAGGAAAACTGTCGACGGTGATTGGCACCTTGTTGCCGATCGCGATCCCCAGATGGTTTTCAGGGACATAGGCCCGAACCCAGAGTTCGTGCGAATCAATCAGGGAGACAGCGGGCGTGTTGGCTCCGACCAGATCGCCGGGTTCGATTTCCACCGCCTCAATCAATCCGTCCACCGGAGATGTGATGGTCAGCTCCGCCAGTTGCCGCTGGAGCGCCGCGACCGCTGCCTCCGCCGCCTTGACGGCTGCACGGGCTGCCAGCTTCTCTTCCAGCCGGTAACCTTCCTTTTGGAGTTCCCAAGCCTCGTTGGCTTCCTTCTCGCGGGCCTGCGCCTCTTCGATCTCTTCAGGGCGGGTTCCCGCTTTGAGCAAATCCAATTCAGCCTGCCGCACCTGCTGCGAAGCACTGGTGACCTTGAGTTCGCTGTTGGCCTGATCCATGTCCTCCTGGGTGGCGGCCGATTTCGTCAGCAGGCTTTCGACGCGAGCCTGTTTGATCGACGCGAGCTTCAACTGTGCGGTCGCCTGCTCCAGTGCCGCTTCTGCGGCGCGAATCTCCTGTTCGCGTGGACCGTTCCGGAGTTTTTTGAGGACGGCGGACAGTTGCTTCAAGCGTTCTTCGGCCTGGGCGACTTCCAATGGGCGAGTGCCATTTTCCAGCTTGGCCAATTCCGCCCGCCGCTGGCTCAGCACCGCCTCGGCCTGGGCCGCCTGCTCTTCCAAGTCGAACGGTTCCAAGCTGATGAGCTTCATGCCTTTTGTCACCAACTGGCCCTCGTCAACGAACACTTCACGGACGCGGCCGCCAACCCGCGAGCCCACACGAATCTCATTCGCCTCAATGAACCCCGAGACCTTGAGCGGTGTCGTCTGCCATTGGCTCATCGTCAGCAATGCCAGCAGGCAGACGGCGGCCACCAATCCGCCAAGGACCCTGTTCCACATCTCGGACGACCTTTCCTGATGACACCTTCAGGACACGCTGATTGGACTCACGACAGCATTGTGTGCCGGAGCATATCAGGGGAGGTGTGCGCAGCACAGCGCGCGGGACCGCACAACTTCAGCCGCGTCGGAGAACACCCGGCAGTTTCCGGGGCACACCTTCAGTTGGGGCCTGGTTCCGCAGGAACACCCTCAGCTTTGCCGGCTGGAGTCTTGCCGGATTTCAGTTCGAATGGCGGCAGGGTTGTCGGACCGTCAACGTGGACCTGGAACCGATTCGGCCGGGAATACTCCGCCGGCAGCAAATTGAATTGTTCTTGGAGGTCGTCAGGCTTAAACCAGAAGAAAACCACGAGGTAGTCACCCTTGGGGACGCCGTCGGGCGATCTGCCGGGGTAGGTCTTGAGCTTGAATGTGCCATCGGCCTCGACGACACCCACGGACGAACCGACGATTTTCTGTACCTGTGGGTCCATTGGGATGCAACGGACCACGACCCCCTCGGCGGGGACCCCGTCGAGCAGCACCTTGCCGCTCACTGGAAAGACGGGAAGCTTGCGTGAGAGTGGCGGCGCGGCCATCGACCAAAAAACGATGACTGCCACTACAACGCCGCCAAAGACCATCACACCGATGACGGCCCCGACGATCACCCCCAACATCGGGCGTGGCTTGGCGGCGGGAGGGAGAGAATTCAGATCATCCTCGAAGGGCTTTGTCATCAGCGGGCCATGGCACTTGCAGACATTCGTGGCTTATTTCGCGGTCTCAGTTCGGGTGGATGCTCCTGCAGTCGATCGGCCTCAGCTCGGCCCCGAACCGTCCGACTTCAGTTCGAAGGTCGGCAGGGTCGTGCTGCCGTTCACTGTCGCCTGGAATTTGTTGGGTCCGGCATAGGTCGATGGCAACTGATTGTTCTCCTTTTCCGCATCGTCCGGCTTATACCAGAAGAACACCATTTTATAGGTTCCGTTGGGGGCACCATCTCCGGGGGAATAGGTCTTTACTTTAAAAGTTCCATCAGCTTCGACAGTTCCCACCGACGAACCGACAATCAATTGCATTTTTGGGTCGGTTGGGATCATCCGGACGATGGCCCCGACCGGAGGCTTGCCGTCGAACAGAACCTTGCCGGTGACGGGTGACACGGGAAGTTTTGGGATGCGTGCCCCGCCACTCCCGGTAAAACCGAAATACCAGATCGCGACAGCGGCGACGACCACTCCGGCAACAGTTCCCCATCCACCGGGAATGGATACATTCTTGAACGGATTCTCGAAGGACATCCCACCGCCCGAAGAACCAGAAGACCGGCTGGTCTGGCTGCGGCGCATCTGCTCCTGCCGGGCCTGCTCGGCCTTGAACTGGGACAGCCGCGCGGCGTTCGCTTCCGCCTGTGCGGCGGCGTATTTCGCCTCGGCCTCCGCAGCAGCGGCGGCAGGCATTGGCGCAGCGACTGGGGCGGAGACGGCAGCCACGGCCGGCGCGACGGGTTCTGGAGCCCGCGCGGTGGTCAGCATGTCGTGGATTCGGGCCACGCCGCGGACACCCCGTGCCAGGTCCATGGCCATCTGCTTTTGTGTCGCACTTTCGACCTCCCCGGTCAGCGAGACACCGCCACGCTGAACGGACACGTCCAAAGCCATCAGAGCGGCAATTCCAGAAGTCTGCAGGGCCGCGCGAACATTCTTTTCGAGGACCGCATCATGTCCGCTGGCAGGCCGAGCCACCCCGGGCTTCGCCTTGGCCTTGCCGGTTGGAGTGGCGGCGGATTTGGGTGCCGGCCCGCGATGGGTCGCCGGACGGGACGTGGGATGGCGGTGCAGCGTGGCGGGCGCTTTGGCGGGTGCGGCCTCCTTGTGTTCGACTGGCGATGCCTGTGTGGTCGCAGCGCTTTCCATCGGCTTCTGCTGTTCGTCGCCACCGCGGCGGCGAGCGCCAAAGCGACCGCTGCCAATTTTTGAACGCTTGATGCGGACAGTCCCGGCCGGCCGCGGGGCCGAAACAATTTCGTCGCGGAGTTTGGCTTCTGAACTCACCACCCCGGCCTTGGCTTCTTCCAGCGCGAATCCCAGACTATCGAGGTTGGAGAGGTGAAATTCGGAAGCGTTCACCGACTCGGTGGCTTGATCCGCCAGATTCGCCTTTGTCGGCGGCGATGAATCGCCGAACTGAAAATCCTCAATCGTGGCTTCTTCGATGGGCCGCATCCGAGCCGGTTCAGTCACGTGCCCTTCCGCCAGATTCGTTTCTTCGAGCGTGGTGGCTTCGAGCAGATCGCTGAAGTCAAAATGCGGAGTTCCGGGGGGAGTCTGCGGATTTGAATTCGAGTCGTTCATGGAAGCACGATTGAGATTGAGACTGTGTTGCAAAACCTGTTGACCACGTCAGCTCACCGGGATTAGACCGGGTGCCGTGTATGCCTCAAGCTGGCTTTGAGACTGGGATCTCATGGCGGGCATCGTCTGGCGACAAGAGTCACCAGCGGAAATCATGTTACATCGACGGCGCGAAGCGGGCAATTGACCCCAACGCTCTTCACTCAAACTTCATCGACGGAGAGAATGGTCTTTCCCGCCGCCGTCAATGAAATCGCCCGGCGAAAACATCGCCGGGCGGGATCCGATCTCACATTGTCGCCGTTGCGGCGAGGCTTCTACAGCGCCTTCTCGGGCTTGCGGGGATTGTCTTTATTCTTCTCCAACGCGCGGCCCTGGGCCGTTCCCAACATCGCTTGAGCGCGGCTCAGTTGCTCGTAAGTGAAATACGGCTCGTCAGGAGTGCCACCGACGTGCCGAATTTTCTTGGCGGCCAGTTCTTCCCAGCTCATCTTGTCGGTCAGGTACCACGTCGCGGCCTGGGCCGAACGGGAGTCGTATTGTCCCGTACCGACCATCGTCAGCAGTTCCTGCAGAATGGGGTCCTTCGTGTAGGTTTCCAGCTTGACCAGACGGTAGGTCATGGTCGGCTTGGGTTCGCCCTTCCCGTGGTTGAGGCACACGGAAGTCAGCGGGATCTGTGCGGTCCGTTCTGGAGGGACGGAGAACACCCCGATTCCACCGCCACCGCCGCCACCGCCGAGCCCGCCCTGC